>NZ_JBITGT010000007.1:0-483163 GCF_044457285.1 Streptomyces sp. NPDC050560 | reverse complement strand
CGTGCTCGACTCGTTCTGGCCTTGCGGCCGCGGCGGCGCCCGGTGCCACGGGCGGGGGCGCGCGGGGGGGGGGGGGGGGGGCGGGCGGGGGGGGGGGGGCGCGGGCGGGGGGGGGGGGGGGCGCGGGCCCCCCTCCCCCCCAGCCCCTTCCGCCCCTCCCTCCCCTCCCGTTTGGCATCTGCTGGGGAACGGAGCCTCTAGTCTGGATGAGTGACGAGCCCGGAAGCCGAGTCCAGCCAGTCCCAGGTCCCTGAGGGCGCTCGCCCGGAGGCACAGCCGTCGGGTGCAGCCTCGCAGGAGCGCGCCGAGGGCGGTGAGCGGTCCGAAGCGGCGGGCGCCGGGCGTGGACGCGCGGGGCGGCACCGAGGGCGTTCGGGGGACGGCGAGGCGGCCGGTTCCTCCGAGGACGGCCGAGTCACCGGGGGCGGCGCCCCCGCGGGCAAAACCCGTCCCAGCCACGCCGCCCGCCCCGACCACGCGGCCGAGCCCGACGACGGCGCTGCACCGGCCGACGCCACCGCGCCCACCGACGCCGCCGTACCCACCGACGCCCCCGGCCCCAACGCCGACGCTTCTCCCACGACCGGCACCAGCCCCACCGATGCCGCTGCACCGGCCGACGCCGCTGCATCCACCGACGACGCCACCGCCACCGACGCCCCGGACTCCGCCGACACCTCAGCCCCCGACCCGGACTCAGCCCCCGACCCGGACTCAGCCCCCGACGCGGCCGATACCCCCGGCCCCACCGAAGATGACACCCCCGCCGCCGGGGGCGGTAAGCGGCCCGAGGAGCGGCTTGAGAGGGCCGTGCGGGCGGCGGAGCAGGCGTTGATCGAGTATGAGATCGCGTTGGAGACGTTCCGCGTCGAGGTGGAGAACTTCTCCCGGCTGCACCACCAGAAGCTCGGGCCGATGTATGCCAGGCTCGATGAGCTGGAGGCGCGCATAGCCGAGGCGAGGGCGGCGCGCAGTGGTGATCCCGAGGATGCGCGGGCGGCCGAGGAGGCGCGGGCCCGGGTGTTGCCGATGCCGGGGGTCGACGAGCTGTTCCACGACTGGATGGACGGCGACGGGCTGTCGGCCGAGGCTGCGGCGATGCTGACCGAGCAGACGGTGCGGCCGCCGAAGCGGGTGCGGCCGAGCGACGAGGCCCGCAAGCTCTACCGTGAGCTGGCGCGGGCGGCGCATCCCGACCTGGCGCAGGACGAGCGGGAGCGCAAGCGGCGGGACGAGTTCATCGCCCGGGTCAACGTGGCCTATCAGCGCGGGGACGAGGAACTGCTGCGCGAGTTGTCCCTTGAGTGGGCGGCGGGGTCTTCGGGGTCAGAGGAGGCGGGGCCGACTCCCAGCGAGGAGCTGTATGCGCGGCTCGAATGGCTGGCGCAGCGCAGGGAGTTGCTGGCTGTGGTCGCGTTCGAGCTGGAGGAGAGCGCGATCGGGTCCATGCTGAAGATGGCTCCCGACGATCCCGACCGGCTGCTGGACGAGATCGCGGAGCAGTTGCTCGCGCAGGTCGCGGAGCGTGAGGCGGAGCTTGCGGAGCTGCTGGGCTGAGCGGGCGGGGTCCGCGGGTCGGGTAGCGTCGGGGGCATGCCATTCGGATCAAGTGTGCCCACGGTCGCGGTCGGCGACGTCGTGGACGGAGATTTTCTGCTGGATGTCCGTGAGGACGACGAGTGGGAGGCGGGGCACGCCCAGGGCGCCCTGCACATCCCGATGAGCGAGTTCGCCGAGCGCTCCGGTGAGCTTGCCGATGCGGCTCCCGAGGGGGCCAAGGTGCATGTGATCTGCCGTTCCGGCGGGCGGTCCGCGCGGGTGACGGCGTTTCTGGTGCAGCAGGGTGTGGACGCCGTGAACGTGGACGGCGGGATGCAGATGTGGGAGGCGTCGGGGCGTTCCGTGGTCGACGACAAGGGGCAGCCGGGCGCCGTGGTGTGACGGCGCCGTGCCCCGGGGCGGGGGCGGTCAGCGGTCGAAGTCGAGGGTGACGGTCTCGGTGGTGGGGCGGGACTGGCAGGCGAGGACGAATCCGGCGTCGGTCTCCTCGGGTTCGAGGGCGAAGTTGCGGTCCATGCGGACGCCGCCCGAGTCGAGGTGGGCGCGGCAGGTGCCGCAGACTCCGCCCTTGCAGGCGTAGGGGGCGTCGGGGCGGTTGCGCAGGACGGCTTCGAGGAGGGTTTCGCCCTCGTGGAGCGGCCAGGTGCCCGAGCGGCCGTCGAGGCGTGCGGTGACGGTGCCCCGGGTGGGGGCGGTGTCGGCGGGCGGCGGTGGTGGAGCGCTGTCGACGTGGAAGATCTCCTCGTGGACGCGGGTGCGGGGGACTTTCAGGTCGCGCAGGGCGCGTTGGGCGTTCTGGACGAGGCCGAGGGGGCCGCAGAGGTACCAGCCGGTGATCGCCTCGGGGGTGAGCAGCAAGGGGAGCAGGGCGGTGAGGCGGTCGCGGTCGAGGCGGCCCGAGGGGAGTCCCGTCTCCTGCTGTTCGCGGGAGAGGACCGTGGCGATTTGGAACCGGTCGGGGTAGCGGTCCTTCAGGTCGGCGACGTCGTCGAGGAACATCGTGGAGCCCGTGGTGCGGTCGCCGCGCAGGAGGCAGAAGCGGGCCTCCGGTTCCTGTCGCAGCAGGGTGGCGGCGATGGACAGTACGGGGGTGATGCCGCTGCCGCCGACGACGGCCGCGTAGTGCCCGGGCGCGGGGGTGAGGGTGAAGCGTCCCGCGGGGGTCATGGTGTCGATGGTGTCGCCGGGGGCGATCTTCTTGTGGGCGTAGCTGGAGAAGGCGCCGCCCTCGACGAGCCGGACGCCGATGCGCAGGGCCGTGGGGCCTTCGGGGCCGGGGGCGGGTGAGCAGATCGAGTAGGTGCGGCGGATCTCGGTGCCGTCGGTGTCGCGGGTGCGCAGGGTGAGGTGCTGTCCTGGCTGGTGCCGGTAGGTGTCGCGCAGAGCGGGCGGGACGGCGAGGGTGAGGGCGACGGCGTCGTCGGTGAGCTGTTCTACGGCCGCCACGCGGAGCGGGTGGAAGCGGGCCATCACAGCTCCTTGAAGTGGTCGAAGGGTTCGCGGCAGTCGAGGCAGCGGCGCAGTGCCTTGCAGGCGGTGGCGGAGAAGCGGCTGAGCAGTTCGGTGTCCGTGGAGCCGCAGTGGGGGCAGCGCAGCGGGGGCCCGGCGTCGGGGGCGGTGCCGTCGGTGGTGCGGGTGGGGCCGAGGGTGAGGGTGACGGGGCTGCCCGGGGTGTGGGGGCGGGGTGGGGCTATGCCCGCTTCGTGGAGTTTGCGGCGGCCTTCGGGGGAGATGTCGTCGGTGCTCCATGCCGGGGTGAGGACGCGGCGGACGGTGACGTGGGGGATGCCGTGGTCGTGGAGGACCCGTTCGATGTCGTCGGCCATGGTCTCGATGGCGGGGCAGCCGGTGTAGGTGGGGGTCAGTTCGACCTCGGCGGTGTCGGGGCCGGGGGCGCGGACGCCGCGGACGATGCCGAGTTCGCTGAGGGTGACGACGGGGAGTTCGGGGTCGGGTACGGAGCCGGCGAGGCGGTGCAGTTCGGCTTCGAGCGGGGTCATGGCGCCGGTCACCAGGAGGCTCCCGGGTGGCTGCGGTGGAGGTGCTGCATCTCGGCGAGCATCGGTCCGAAGGGCTCGGTGTGCAGGCCCTGGCGTCCGGCGCCCGCGGTCCAGGCGCCGGTGCGGGGGCCGGTGGGGACGGTGAGGGTGGCCGGGGTGAGGGTGGCGGCGACGCTGTCGAGCCAGGTCTTGTCGAGTCCTGTCCAGTCGACGGGGAGGTCCGCGAGGGGCTGGAACAGTTCGCCGGTGTAGCGCCAGAGCGCGTCGCAGGCGGTCTGCATGCGCAGGTGGCTCTCCTCGGTGCCGTCGCCGAGGCGGAGCGTCCACTGCCGTGCGTGGTCCTGGTGGTACGCGGTCTCCTTGACGGCCTTGGCGGCGAGGGGCGCGAGGGGGTGGTCGGCGGTGGCGAGGCCCTCGTACAGGAACTGCTGGTAGGTGGAGAAGTAGAGCTGGCGGGCGATGGTGTGGGCGAAGTCGCCGTTCGGCTGCTCGACGAGCTGGGTGTTGCGGAAGGCGCGTTCCTCGCGGAGGTAGGCGAGTTCGTCCTCGTCGCCGACGAGGGAGAGCAGGACGCGGGCCTGGCCGAGGAGGTCGAGGGCGATGTTGGCGAGGGCGACCTCCTCTTCGAGTACGGGGGCGTGTCCCGCCCATTCGCCGAGGCGGTGGGAGAGCACGAGGGCGTCGTCGCCGAGGGCGAGGGCCGCGGGGGGCGCGGTGGTGGTCACAGGTGCTTCACTCCCTCCGGGATGTCGTAGAACGTGGGGTGGCGGTAGGGCTTGTCGGCGGCGGGCTCGAAGAAGGGGTCCTTCTCGTCGGGTGAGGAGGCCGTGATGGCGGCGGAGGGCACGACCCAGAGGGAGACGCCCTCGCCGCGGCGGGTGTAGAGGTCGCGGGCGTTGCGCAGGGCCAGCTCGGCGTCAGGGGCGTGGAGGCTGCCCGCGTGGGTGTGGGAGAGGCCGCGGCGTGAGCGCACGAAGACCTCCCAGAGGGGCCAGTCCCGGGTGTCGCTCATGCGGGTGCCTTTCGCTGGGCGGCCGCGGCCGTGTGCTTGCGGGTGTGGGCGGTGGCGGCCTCGCGGACCCAGGCGCCCTCGTCGTGGGCGCGGCGGCGCTGGGTGAGGCGCTGTTCGTTGCAGGGGCCGTTGCCCTTCAGGACGTCGCGGAACTCGGTCCAGTCGATGGCGCCGAAGTCGTGGTGCCCGCGCTCCTCGTTCCAGACCAGGTCGGGGTCGGGGAGGGTGAGGCCGAGGGCCTCGGCCTGGGGGACGCAGATGTCGACGAAGCGCTGGCGCAGTTCGTCGTTGGAGTGGCGCTTGATCTTCCAGGCCATGGACTGGGCGGAGTGGGACGACTCGTCGTCGGGCGGCCCGAACATCATCAGGGAGGGCCACCACCAGCGGTCGACGGCGTCCTGGGCCATGGCGTGCTGGGCCTCGGTGCCCCGGGAGAGGGCGAGCAGCAGCTCGTACCCCTGGCGCTGGTGGAAGGACTCCTCCTTGCAGATACGGACCATCGCGCGGGCGTAGGGGCCGTAGGAGCAGCGGCAGAGCGGGACTTGGTTGGTGATCGCGGCGCCGTCGACGAGCCAGCCGATGGCGCCGACGTCGGCCCAGGTGAGGGTGGGGTAGTTGAAGATCGAGGAGTACTTCTGGCGGCCGCTGTGGAGCTGGTCGAGGAGGGTGTCGCGGGAGGTGCCGAGCGTTTCCGCGGCGCTGTAGAGGTAGAGGCCGTGGCCCGCCTCGTCCTGGACCTTGGCCATGAGGATGGCCTTGCGCCGCAGGGAGGGGGCGCGGGTGATCCAGTTGGCCTCGGGCTGCATGCCGATGATCTCGGAGTGGGCGTGCTGGGCCATCTGGCGGACGAGGGTGCTGCGGTAGGCGTCGGGCATCCAGTCGCGGGGCTCGATGCGCTCGTCGGCGGCGACGGTGGCCTCGAAGACGGCCTCTCCCGCCGGGTCGGGGGCGCCGGGGGGTGTCTGGGGTGCGCGGTGGGTGGTTGATGTCGTCATGCCGTCCCCTCGGTCGCCGTGCTCGCCATCCCTACCGACCGATCGTTCGGTCTGCTCTCATGGTCAGTTACGGGTCCGTACGGTGTCAAGCCTGTGGATAACTCGCCCGGCCCCCGCCGCGAGGCCCCGGGTCGGTACGGTGCTGGTGCGACGCGGGCGTGCCCGCCGCCGGTCCCGCGCACGGCCGGGACCCGTGACACCGCCGGTGTGCCCGCGCGGCGCTCCGCCCCATAGGGTCGGCGCGTGCCGTTGGCGGCACGACGACGGCGGACCACGACGGGACCGGGATCGGACACCGGGGACGGAACGGGGCGTGATGGACTCGTACGGCGGGAGCGCCGAGGGCGCTCGGGACGCCGGGGCGGCGGCCGAGGACACCGGGGATACGGCCGGTACGGCCGGTACGGCGCCCGGGGCGGACAAGCTGCCCGGGGCGGAGGGAGCACCCGAAACACCCGAAGCACCCGAGGCGCACGGCGCGCACGGCGCGGGCGAGGCCCCCGGAACCGGCGCGCGCGCCGTGGGCCGGCCGCCAGGCCCCCGCTCGCCCGGGCCACCACCGGACGACACGAGCGACACGAGCGGTACGGACCCCGCGGACCCCGCGGACGGAACAGGCGCCGCCGAAGCCCCCGACGCCGCGGACACCGACCCCTCCGACCCGCGCACCCCGCCCGATCCCCCGCCCGACCCCCCACGCGGCATCGAGGGCCTGTCCTTCCGGTACCGGATGGTGGCCGTGCTGGCGCTCACGGTGGTCACCGTCGGGGTGCTGGTGCACCTGGCGCTCGTCTTCCTGCACGTGGCGCCGTCGAACACGCTCACCCAGCAGCATGGGGACCTCGTCGGCAACTGGATATACCCGGAGTTCGAGCAGAACTGGAAGCTTTTCGCGCCCGATCCGCTGCAACAGAACATCCATGTGCAGGTTCGGACCGTGCGGGCGTCCGACGCCGGTGACAGGACCACCTCCGGCTGGTACGACCTGACCGCGCAGGACGCCGCGGACATCGACCACAACCCGCTGCCGAGCCATGTCACACAGAACGAACTCCGCAGGGCCTGGGAGTTCTTCACGTCCTCGCACGACAGCGACAACCGCCCGGTCGGATCGCGCGGCCGGCTCTCCGAGCAGTACCTGCGCCGCATCCTCGTCATGCGGCTCTCGCGCATCGGCGACACCGCCGACGACGCCGACGACGGCGATACGGGCGCCGGGAGCGCCAAGGGCGCCGGAGGAGTGATCGAACGTGTTCAGGTCCGCTCGATGACGACCAATGTGCAGATGCCGGACTGGACGGGCAAGCAGGTCGACACCAAGCCCCGTTACCGCACCCTGCCCTGGTGGGACGTCGGCCCCGCGGACGTACCGCTGGGCGGGGAGAACGTCGTGCGCACCCCGGCGGAGGCACGGTGAGCGGCGTCGAGCAGCGCGTGCGGGGCGCCATCTCCCGCATCACGGGCACGGTGTTCGGGGCCCGCCAGTCCGCCGTGGTCAGGGTCGGTTTCTCGCTGACCTGGCTGGCGTTCCTGATACGGGAGTTCCCGCACCGCCAGGAGCTGTACGGGCCCGAGGCGCCCTGGAGCTGGTCCATGGCGCACGAGTTCATCCGTGGCAACGGCGCCTTCACCGCGCTGATGTGGACCGACGCCCAGGTGTGGTTCGAGGTCGTCTACGCGCTGGCGATGGTGTCGGCGGCGCTGCTGCTCGTCGGCTGGCACACGCGCGCGATGTCGGTGCTGTTCATGCTGGGCGTGCTGTCGCTGGAGAACCGCAGCATCTTCATGAGCGACGGCGGTGACAACGTCCTGCATGTGATGTCGATCTACCTCGTGCTCACCCGCTGCGGCCGGGTCTGGTCGCTGGACGCGCGCAGGGAGCGCCGTGCCGCCGCGGCACGCGCGGGTGGCGGGCGCCCGTCGGCCGACGCGGGCCCGGTGCTGTGGGGGGTGCTCGGCCTCGCGCTGCTGGTGCTCAGCTTCGAGGGCACGCTGGGCTGGGGCTGGCTGCTGGTCCTCTGGGGCCTGTGGGTGGGGCACGGGCTGTGGTGGGCCGCCGGGCGGTGGGCGCCCGACGGGGAGCCGCGGCTGCTGCTCGACATCGTCGCGACCCTCGCGCACAACGCCGGGCTCGTCGTGATCATGGCGGAGGCGTGTCTGATCTACGCCACCGCGGGCTGGTACAAGATCCAGGGCGGCCGCTGGGAGGACGGGACCGCCGTCTACTACCCGCTGCACCTCGACTACTTCTCGCCGTGGCCCGCGCTGTCCGACGCGCTGGGCGCGTTCAGCATCGTGGTGCTGCTGATCACATATGGCACCGTGATCGCCCAAGTGGCGTTCCCGTTCACGCTCTTTAACCGCAAGGTCAAGAACGTACTGCTGGTGATCATGATGTGTGAGCACCTGGTCATCGCGATCACGCTGGGGCTGCCTTTCTTCTCGATGGCGATGATCGCCGCCGACGCGGTGTTCCTGCCGACCGCGTTCCTGACCTGGGCGGGCCGCACGGTGCTGCGGACGCGCGACCGGCTCGCGCCCCCGGGGCGGCGCGGCGCGGAGCCGCAGCCGGGCGGCGGCGCAGCGGAGGCCGTGCCGGGGCCCGCGGCCCCCCGGGCGGGCGCCGGGCGGTGACCTGCCGCGCATAGGCTGCGCGGATGCACGACGAGCGGGAGTGGGACGGGCGGTCCATGGCCGCCGGGGACGGCGCCGAGGACGCGGCGGGGCTCTGGCGGCGGCTTGCCGGGCAGGGGGCCGTGCTGCTCGACGGCTTCCACGCCCTGAAGCACGCGCTGCGCTTCGGCGCGACGGTGCCGGTGGCGCTCGCCGCCGACCTGCCCGCCGCGCTCGACCTCGCCGGGTCCCTGGCGCCCGACATGCGCGATGTGCTCGCCGCGCGCCTCGTACCGACGCCGCAGCCGCTGCTGCGGTCGCTGGTGCCCAGGCCGCATCCGACCGGGGTGGCGGCGCTCGCGCTGCGCCCGCCGCGCGCGGCGAACCTGGCGGCGCTGGCGCGGCTGCCCCGTACCGCCCCCGTGGTGCTGCTGGACAACCCCCGCCACCTCGGCAACGCCGGGGCCGTGGTCCGGCTCGCCGCGGGCCTCGGGGTGACCGGGGTGGCCACCACGGGCTCCCTCGACCCCTGGCACCCCGCGGTCGTACGCGGCGGTGCCGGGCTGCACTTCGCGACGCCCGTGGAGCGGGTGGAGCCGGACGCGCTGCCGCCGGGGCCGCTGTTCGCGCTGGACGCGGAGGGCGACGACATCCGGGGCGTGGCGCTGCCCGACGACGCCGTGCTCGCCTTCGGCTCGGAGCGCTCGGGCCTCTCGCCCGCGGTGCGCGCCCGGGCCGAGCGCCTTGTGTCCCTGCCGATGCGCCCCCGCGTGTCCAGCTACAACCTGGCGACGAGCGCCGCCATGGCGCTCTTCCACTGGTCCTCGGGGGCCGCGCCGCGCCCCTGAGGCGGCGGGCTACACCGGGCGGCGGACCTCCACGACCCGGAACCGCTCGGCGACGAACGCCGCGTCGCACAGCGCCGCGTTGGCCGCCGGATTGCCGCCCGAGCCGTGCAGGTCGGAGAAGGCGGCGGTCTGGTTCACGTAGACGCCGCCCGTCAGGTTCAGCGAGAGCTGGGCGCACTCGTCGAGGCACGCCTCCTCGACGGCGCGGGCGACCTCGTCGGACGTGGTGTACGCGCTGACGGTCATGGCGCCGCGCTCGGCGATCGTGCGCCGCAGCAGCGCCACGGCGTCCTCTGCGGAGTCGACGGCGACGGCGAAGGAGACGGGGCCGAAGCACTCGGCCAGGTAGGGGGCGTCCGCGTCGCCCGCCGCGGCGTCCGCGCGGATGATCAGCGGGGTGCGCACGACCGCGTCAGGGAACTCGGGGTGGGTGATCTCGCGGCTGGCGAACGCGACGTCGCCCAGCTCAGCGGCCCCGCCGAGCCGGGCCTTCACGTCCGCGTTGACGAGGGCGCCGAGCAGGCCGGCGGCGCGGGCGTCGTCGCCGAGGAGCGCGTCGATCTCGGCGCCGAGGTCCGCGACGACCTCGTCGAACGTGCGGTGCCCCGCGTCGGTGTCGATGCCGGAGCGCGGGATGAGCAGATTCTGCGGGGTGGTGCACATCTGGCCGCTGTAGAGGGACAGCGAGAACGCGAGGTTGGCGAGCATGCCGCGGTAGTCGTCCGTGGAGTGGACGACGACCGTGTTGACCCCCGCCTTCTCCGTGTAGACGCGGGCCTGGCGGGCGTGGGTCTCCAGCCACTCGCCGAAGGCGGTGGAGCCGGTGTAGTCGATGATCCTGACGTCCGGGTGGACGGCGAGGGCCTTGGCGACGCCCTCGTCGGGGTGCTCGGCGGCGAGGGCGACCAGGTCGGGGGAGAAGCCGGCCTCGGCGAGCACGTCGCGAGCGACGGCCACGGTGAGGGCGAGCGGGAGCACCGCGCGCGGATGGGGCTTCACCAGGACCGGATTGCCGGTGGCGAGGGAGGCGAAGAGGCCCGGGTAGCCGTTCCACGTCGGGAAGGTGTTGCAGCCGATGACCAGGGCGATGCCGCGGGGGACGGGGGTGAAGCGCTTGTCGAGGACCAGCGGGTCGCGCTTGCCCTGCGGCTTGGTCCAGCGGGCGGCGGCGGGGGCGCGGGTCTGCTCGCCGAAGGCCACGGCGACCGCTTCGAGGCCGCGGTCCTGCGCGTGCGGCCCGCCCGCCTGCATCGCCATCATGAACCCCTGGCCGGTGGTGTGCATGACGGCCTGCGCGAACTCGTGCGTACGGGCGCTGATCCTGGCCAGGATCTCCAGGCAGACCAGGGCGCGGGTCTCGGGCCCCGCGTCCCGCCACGCGGGCAGGCCGGCGCGCATGGCGGGCAGCAGCACCCGCAGGTCGGGGTGGGGGTAGGTGATGCCGAGCTTGGGCCCGTAGGGCGAGACCTCGCCGCCGACCCAGTCGTCCGTGCCGGGCTGGCCGGTGTCGAGCCTGGTGCCCAGCAGGGCGTCGAACGCCGCCTTGCCCTCCGCGAGGCTGAGGCTGCCGTCGCCGTACGCCTTCGGGTGCTCGGGGTGGGGGGACCAGTACGCGCGCGTGCCGATCGTCTCCAGGGCGCTCTCCAGCGTGGCACGGTGCCTCTCGGCGAGCTGGGCGGGGGTGAGCGTGGCTGCCATGCGGGACCAACTCCTCGGGTGACGCGGCTCTCAGGTCCTGTCCTGTCGAACGAGCTGGGCGGGAACGTCCGGACACGGTTAGAGTAACCGAACGATCGGTCGGGACAAGGGGGCCCGCCCAACCTGTGGAAAACCCGTGCGGGAGGATCGCGGCCATGACAGGACTCGATGCCGGAAGCGCCGTCGCGGTCGTCGGAACGGGCACGATGGGCCAGGGAATCGCGCAGGTCGCGCTCCTGGGGGGCCACCAGGTCCTGCTCCACGACAGCGCGGAGGGCCGCGCCAGGGCCGCCGCCGAGGGCATCGCGGCGCGGCTGGCCAGGCTGGTCGAGAAGGAGCGCCTGACGGCCGCGGAACGGGACGCCGCGCTCGCCGGGCTGCGCACGGCCGAGCGGCCCGCGGACCTCGCGGCGGCAGCTCTCGTGGTGGAGGCCGTCGTCGAGCGGCTCGATGTGAAACGGGCCCTGCTCAGCGGACTTGAGGAGATCGTCGACGACGACTGCCTCCTCGCCACCAACACCTCGTCCCTGTCGGTCACCGCGATCGGCGGGGCGCTGCGCGAGCCAGGGCGCCTGGTCGGGCTGCACTTCTTCAACCCGGTGCCGCTGCTGCCCCTCGTCGAGGTCGTCTCGGGCGTCGCCACCGACGAGGCAGCCGCCACGCGCGCGTACGCGACGGCCCGCGCCTGGGGCAAGACACCGGTGCGCTGCGCCGACACCCCCGGGTTCATCGTGAACCGCGTCGCGCGCCCCTTCTACGCCGAGGCGCTGCGGCTCTACGAGGAGAACGTGGCGGACCCCGCCACCATCGACGCGGTGCTGCGCGAGAGCGGGGGCTTCCGCATGGGCCCGTTCGAGCTGATGGACCTCATCGGGCAGGACGTCAACGAGGCGGTGACGCGTTCTGTGTGGGAGGCGTTCCACCACGACCCGCGCTTCGCCCCCTCGTCCGCGCAGCGCCGCCTGGTCGAGGCGGGTCTGCTCGGCCGCAAGTCGGGGCGCGGCTGGTACGCGTACGGGGACGGCGCCGAGCGGCCCGCGCCGCGCACCGAGCCGCCCACCGCGCCGCCCGCGCGCGTAGGTGTCCACGGCCGCCCCACGGGCCCGCTCCGGGTGCTGGTGGAGATGCTGGCGGAGGCCGGGATCGAGACGGAGCGCGACCGCACGCCGAACTACGCGGACTCCTTCGTCGCCCTGCCGCACGGCGCGAAGCTGTCGGTCACCCAGGGGGATACCGCGACCGGCGAGGTCACGGGGCCCGCGGTCCTGGTGGACCTGGCGCTCGACTACCGCGCGTGCACGCGCGTGGCGCTCGCCGCGGGCGACGACGCGGACCCGGCGGACCTGGCGGCGGCGGTCGGCCTCTTCCAGCGGCTCGGCAAGGACGTCAGCGTCGTCGACGACGCCCCCGGCATGATCGTCGCCCGTACCGTCGCGATGCTGGCCGACTTCGCGCTCGACGCCGAGGGCCGCGGGATCGCCACGGGCGAGGACATCGACACCGCGATGCGGCTCGGCGTGAACTACCCGCGCGGGCCGCTCGCCTGGGGCGCGGAGCTGGGCGCGCGCTGGGTCGGCCAGACGCTGAGCTGTCTGAACGACGCCTACCCGGGCGGGCGTTACGGGGCGTCGCCGTGGCTGTCGCGCCGCGGCCATCTGGACTACAAGCGCGAGCTGGGCAGGTGAGGGACGGATGGCGACCCCCAAGAGGGACACGTACACCCCGCAGTCGCTCCTTGAGGTGGCCGTGGCCGTCTTCAACGAGCGCGGCTACGACGGCACGTCGATGGAGCACCTGTCCCGGGCGGCGGGCATCTCCAAGTCGTCGATCTACCACCACGTGTCGGGCAAGGAGGAGCTGCTGCGGCGCGCGGTCAGCCGCGCCCTCGACGGCCTCTTCGCCATCCTCGACGAGGAGCACGCGCGCGTGGGCCGCGCCTCGGCGCGTCTTGAGTACGTGACCCGGCGCATGGTGCAGGTGCTCACCGCCGAGCTGCCGTACGTGACGCTGCTGCTGCGGGTGCGCGGCAACACCGGCACCGAGCGCTGGGCCCTGGAGCGCCGCAGGGAGTTCGACCACCGGGTCGCCGACGTGCTGGCGGCGGCCGTCGCGGAGGGCGACGTACGCTCCGACGTCGACGGCAGGCTCGCCACCCGGCTGGTCTTCGGGATGATCAACTCCTTGGTGGAGTGGTACCGGCCGGGCGGCGGCGCGGCCCGCGACACGGAGGTGGCGGACGCCGTGGTGAGCCTCGTCTTCGACGGCCTGCGCGCCCCCGGCACCACCTGAGGGACCGGGGCTTCCCACGGCCCGGCACGGCCCTCAGCCGGGCGGCGCCCGCCCGCGCAGACGGGGGCCCTATCCCGGCACGGGCCGCGGCACGCGGGGCGCAGGTTCCCACCTCCGCGCGGACCACGACTGGCAGGGCCCCGGTCCCGGCACCGGCAAAGGCACGCAAGACTCCGGCCCCGGCACCGCCCGCGGCCCGCGCCGCTCCCCCTTCTGACGCGGCCCGCCCCGCTCCCCCTCCCGACGCGGCCCGCCCCACCCCGGCTCAGATCTCCGGTTCCAGGTCCTCCTCCTCGAACACCAGCAGCGTGCGGGTGCTCAGGACCTCGGGGATGGCCTGGATACGGGTGAGGACCAGTTCGCGCAGCGCCCTGTTGTCGGCCGAGTGCACCAGCAGCAGCACGTCGAAGTCGCCGCTGACCAGGGCGATATGGGTGGCGCCCGGCAGGCCGGTCAGCTCGCGGCGCACGGTGCGCCACGAGTTCTGCACGATCTTGAGGGTGATGTAGGCGGAGGCGCCCTTCCCGGCCCGCTCGTGGTGAATCCTGGCGCCGAAGCCGCGGATCACCCGGTCCTCCACGAGCCGGTTGATCCTGGCGTACGCATTGGCACGGGAGACATGGGCGCGCTCGGCCACGGACCGTATCGAGGCACGGCCGTCGGCCTGGAGCATCTGGAGGATGTCCCGGTCGATCGAGTCCAGCGGGCGTGGCGGCCCCGGGTCCTGCGGCTCCTCGGCGGCGCCCGCCTCCCGCTCGTCACCCGGCGGCTCGTCGCCGCGGCCCCGGCGGCCCCGCGGCGGCCGGCCCCCCTGGCGCTCCTCGCCCGGGTCCTCGGCCAATTGTTCAGGTGCCATGTCCCCCCACCTCTCTACCATGGACGCACTGCATCCATCTCAGGCTGTGCAGAACCGTTTGTCCACAGGCTGAGGGTGCATGTAGCCAAAATGCGTCGTCGACCGAACAATCGGTAGGTGAGGCGCTGCGCCGTGGCGCGGCCTCCGCCCGCTCCCCTGGGGAGACCCGTCCACGAGGAGGTGCACACGGTGAAGAGGCACAGTACGCCCGTCATGGAGCAGCGGGACACCGGCCGCCAGGGCCCGCCCGCCTGGGCGCCCCGCGTCGACCCGGGACCGCTGCTCCCGGACGCGGCGCCGTACCGCGTCCTGGGGACCGAGGCCGCCCGCGCCGCCGATCCCGCGCTGCTGCGCACGCTCCACGCGGAGCTGGTGCGCGGCCGCAGGTTCAACACCCAGGTGACGGCCCTCACCCGCCAGGGCCGCCTCGCGGTCTACCCGTCGAGCACCGGCCAGGAGGCCGGGCAGGTCGCGGCGGCCCTCGCCCTCGCCGAGCGCGACTGGCTCTTCCCCAGCTACCGCGACACCCTCGCCGTCGTCGCCCGCGGCGTCGATCCGGTGCGGGCCCTCGGGCTGCTGCGCGGCGACTGGCACACCGGGTACGACCCGCGCTCCGAGCGCGTCGCCCCCCTCTGCACCCCGCTCGCCACCCACCTCCCGCACGCGGTGGGCCTCGCGCACGCCGCCCGCCTCAAGGGCGACGAGGTCGCGGCGCTCGCCCTCGTCGGCGACGGCGGCACCAGCGAGGGCGACTTCCACGAGGCGCTGAACTTCGCGGCGGTCTGGAAGGCCCCCGTCGTCTTCCTGGTGCAGAACAACGGGTACGCCATCTCCGTCCCCCTCGCGAAGCAGACCGCGGCACCCTCCCTCGCCCACAAGGGCGTCGGATACGGCATGCCGGGCCGCCTGGTCGACGGCAACGACGCGGTCGCCGTCCACGAGGTACTGACCGAGGCCCTGGCGCGCGCCCGCCGCGGCGGCGGCCCCACCCTCGTCGAGGCCGTCACCTACCGGCTCGACGCCCACACCAACGCCGACGACGCCACCCGCTACCGGGACGAGGAGGAGGTGGCGGCATGGCGCGCCCACGACCCGGTCACACTGCTGGAGCGGGAGCTGACCGGGCAGGGCCTCATCGACGAGGCGGGCCTGCGGCGGGTGGCCGAGGACGCGGAGGCACTGGCCGCGGGGCTGCGGGACCGCATGCGTGAGGACCCGCCGCTCGACCCGGCGGACCTGTTCGCCCAGGTCTACGCGGAGCAGACCACCCAGCTCCGCGAGCAGGCCGCGCTGCTGCGGGCGGAAATCGAAGCGGAGGCGGAGGCCGCGGGGGACACCCCGGGCGAGGCAGCGGCGGGCGCCCCGCCGGACGGCGGCGGCGGCGCCGCGGGGGAGGGCGTGCGATGACGACCGCCGCGGTGACGAAACCGGCGACGATGGCGAGCGCCCTCGGCCGCGCCCTCAGGGACGCCATGGCAGCGGACCCCGCCGTGTATGTGATGGGCGAGGACGTCGGCACCCTCGGCGGTGTCTTCAGGATCACCGAAGGACTCGCGAAGGAGTTCGGCGACGAGCGCTGCGCCGACACCCCGCTCGCCGAGGCCGGCATCCTCGGCGCCGCCGTCGGCATGGCGATGTACGGGCTGCGGCCCGTCGTCGAGATGCAGTTCGACGCCTTCGCGTACCCGTCGTTCGAGCAGTTGGTCTCGCATGTGGCCCGGATGCGCAACCGCACCCGCGGCGCCATGCCGCTGCCCCTCACCATCCGCATCCCGTACGGCGGCGGCATCGGCGGGGTCGAACACCACAGCGACTCCTCCGAGGCGTACTACATGGCGACACCGGGCCTCCAGGTCGTCACCCCCGCCACCGTCCCCGACGCCTACGGCCTGCTGCGGGCCGCCATCGCCACCGACGACCCGGTCGTCTTCCTCGAACCGAAGCGGCTCTACTGGTCCAGGGCCGTATGGGACCCGGAGCACCCGGACCCGGTGGCGCCGCTCGGCAGCGCGGTCGTACGCCGCCGTGGCCGCAGCGCGACCCTCCTCACCTACGGTCCTTCCGTGCCGGTCTGTCTTGACGCGGCGGAGGCGGCCCGCGCGGAGGGCTGGGACCTGGAGGTGGTGGACCTGCGTTCGCTGGTGCCGTTCGACGACGAGACGGTGTGCGCCTCGGTGCGCCGCACGGGCCGCGCGGTGGTGGTGCACGAGTCGGGCGGCTTCGGCGGCCCCGGCGGGGAGATCGCGGCACGGGTGGGCGAGCGGTGCTTCCATTATCTGGAGGCCCCGGTCCTGCGGGTGGCGGGATTCGACATTCCGTATCCGCCGCCCATGCTGGAGAGGCACCATGTGCCCGGGGTCGACCGGATTCTGGACGCGGTGGCGCGGCTCCAGTGGGAGGCGGAAGGCTGATGGCACAGGTCTTTGACATGCAGAGCCTGGAGTTCAGGCTGCCCGACCTGGGGGAGGGACTGACCGAGGCCGAGATCGTC
The DNA here is from genome assembly GCF_044457285.1 of Streptomyces sp. NPDC050560. Classification (NCBI taxonomy): domain Bacteria; kingdom Bacillati; phylum Actinomycetota; class Actinomycetes; order Kitasatosporales; family Streptomycetaceae; genus Streptomyces; species Streptomyces sp. NPDC050560. Next base: position 466,801 of record NZ_JBITGT010000007.1, on the reverse strand, counting down.
CGCTGGATGGTGGAGGTCGGCGACGTCGTCGACGTCGACCAGCCGGTGGTCGAGGTCGAGACGGCCAAGGCGATGGTCGAGGTGCCCTGCCCCTACGGCGGCGTGGTCACGGCCCGCTTCGGCGAGGAGGGCTCGGAGCTTCCGGTGGGCGCGCCGCTGCTGACCGTCGCGGTGGGCGACAGGGCCGAGCATGGCGCAAAGACCACGGTCGAGGGCGACGGCGGTGGTACGGGCGCCGCCCAGGAAGACGCCCAGGAAGGCGGCCCGGGAGGCGACGGGGCCCGGGAGCCCGCCGCCGCGTACCCGCCTCCCGCCGCCACGGACCCGCCCGCCGCAGGGGCGGGCGACACGGCGCAGCCCGGCGCCGCCGCTCCCGCCGCCGAGGAGGGCTCGGGCAACGTACTGGTCGGCTACGGCACCAGCGCCGCGCCCGCGCGCCGGCCCCGGGTGCGCCCCGCGCCGCCGGGCGCCCGCGCACTGCCCCGCCCCGCGCCCGGGCGCCACACCCCCGCCCCGGGGCCCGCGTCCGGCGCGGACGACTGGGACGACGACGCCTCGGGCCAGGGCCCGGTGCCCGTGATATCGCCGCTGGTGCGCAGGCTGGCCCGGGACCACGGCCTCGACCTGCGCGAACTGGCGGGCTCGGGGCCCGACGGGCTGATCCTGCGGGCCGACGTGGAGTACGCGCTGCGCGCCGCGAGCAGCGCGGCGGCCCGCGCGACACCCCCCGCCACGGGACCGCTCGCCGGGGCGCCCGGCGCGCGCGGCGCGGCGCCGGGGCCGCGGGCCGTCGAGGCGGGCCGCGCGGCGGCGGGCGAGGACACCCGCGTCCCGCTGCGCGGGGTGCTCGGCACCCTCGCCGAGCGGGTCACCCGCAGCCGCGCCGAGATCCCCGACGCCACCTGCTGGGTCGACGCGGACGCCACCGAGCTGATGCGCACCCGCGCCGCGATGAACGCCGCCCAGGGCCCGAAGATCTCCGTGCTCGCGCTGCTCGCCAGGATCTGCACCGCCGCCCTCGCCCGCCACCCGCAGCTCAACGCGTCGGTGGACACGGAGGCAGGGGAGGTCGTCCGCCATGGCGCGGTCCACCTCGGGTTCGCGGCGCAGACCGCGCGCGGCCTCGTGGTGCCCGTGGTGCGCGACGCCCACCTGTGTGACGTGCAGACGCTGTCCGAGGAACTGGGGCGGCTGACCGGCGCGGCCAGGGACGGCGCCCTCTCCCCCGGCGACCTCACCGGCGGCACCTTCACGCTGAACAACTACGGGGTGTTCGGCGTGGACGGCTCCACCCCGATCATCAACCACCCGGAGGCCGCCATGCTCGGCGTCGGCCGCATCACCCCCAAGCCCTGGGTGCACGAGGGGGAGCTGGCGGTGCGTCAGGTGGTGCAGCTCTCCCTCACCTTCGACCACCGGGTCTGCGACGGCGGCGCGGCCGGCGGCTTCCTGCGCTACATAGCGGACTGCGTCGAGCAGCCGGCGGTGCTCCTGCGCAACCTGTGAGGGCCGCCCCGGCGCGCCACCCGTGAAGGCCGCCCCGGGCCGGCGAACGGCATGTGCCGGGGCCGCCACACCGGGGTGCCCCGGCGGCGAACGCGCACCGTCGGCGGGGTTCAGGGACGGTTGTTGACCTTTACGGGGGTGGCAAAGATCCTCCTGGGACCCATACTCGGGGCATGACCGCGTATGAGCCCCGGGGCGGCCCCGAAGCGCCCCGCACCCCGGGCACCGCACCGGGCGGCTCCCCCCACGGCCGTACCGCGCCCGCCCCGGCGGCCGGGCACGGGCCCGCCGCCGCGCCCCCGGCGTTCGACGCCGTGGTCCTGGCGGGCGGCGGCGCGAAGCGGCTCGGCGGCGCGGACAAGCCGGGGCTGCGGGTGGGCGGCAGGGCACTCCTCGACCGGGTGCTGGCGGCGGCCGCGGGCGCCGGGACCACCGTCGTCGTCGGGGGCCGCAGACCCACCGCGCGCCTCGTCGAGTGGGCGCGCGAGGACCCGCCGGGCAGCGGCCCGCTGGCAGCGCTCCACGCGGGCCTGCGCCGTACCGCCGCGGAGCGGGTCGTGGTGCTCTCCGCCGACCTGCCGTTCCTCGACGCCGCTACGGTACGGCGGCTGCTCACGGGACTTGAGGCGCCGTCACCCGACGCGCCCGACGGGCCGCCCGCGGAGGGCGCCGTGCTCACCGACCCGGACGGCAGGGACCAGCCGCTGGTCGCCGCCTACCGGGCGGAGCCGCTGCGCCGCGAGATCGCGCTGCTCGCCGCCGAGCACGGCGGCCTGACGGGGCTCCCGCTGCGGCTGCTCACTGGGGAGCTGAAGCTCGTCAGGATGTCAGAACCGCTCGCCTCGTTCGACTGCGACACCTGGGAGGACATCGCCGCCGCACGGTCGAGGATCAGGGAGCATGGGCACGTGTTGGATGAATGGATCACAGCGGTCAAGGACGAACTCGGCATCGAGCTGGACGTCGACACCACGGTCCTGCTCGACCTGGCGCGGGACGCGGCGCACGAGGTCGCGCGCCCCGCGGCCCCGTTGACGGCGTTCCTCGTCGGCTACGCGGCGGCGTCCGCGGGCGGCGGCCCCGAGGCCGTCGCCGACGCCGCGGGCAGGGCCGCGCGGCTCGCCCTGCGCTGGGGCGAGGAGGACGGCCGGGAAGAACGGCCGGACGCCGGATGACGGACCCCCGCGCCCCCGGGCCCCCGGCGACGGGGACCGCCCCCGCCCCGGCCCCCGGCGCGCCCCCGAGGGGCGGCGGCCCCGCGCCCCACCACGGCGACATGCCCTGGCCCGAGGCGCGGAGCATCGCCGCGCGTGCCGGGCAGCGCGGCTGGTCGGCGGCCGAGGGCGCCCCCTCGGTCACGGCGCTCGACGACGCGCTCGGGCTCGTACTCGCGGAGCCGCTGACCGCGCTCACCGACCTGCCGCCGTTCGACACCTCCGCCATGGACGGCTGGGCGGTCGCGGGCCCTGGGCCCTGGGAGCTGCGGGACGAACACCTGCTCGCGGGCCGCGCGGAACCCGCACCGCTCGTCGACGGCGACGCGGTCCGCATCGCCACCGGGGCCCGCGTCCCCCGCGAGGCCACCGCCGTGCTGCGCAGCGAGCACGGGCACGCCGACGACCGGGGACGGCTGCACGCGCTGCGGGAGGTCGGCCACGGCCAGGACATCAGGCCCCGCGGCCAGGAGTGCCACACCGGGGAGCCGCTGCTGCCGCCCGGTACGACCATCACCCCCGCGGTGCTCGGCCTCGCCGCCGCCACCGGCTACGACGAACTGCTCACCCTGGCCCGGCCCCGCGTACAGGTGCTGGTCCTCGGCGACGAGCTGCTGACCGAGGGCATCCCCAGGGCCGGGCTCATCAGGGACGCGCTGGGGCCGATGCTGCCGCACTGGGCGCGCGCCCTGGGCGCCGAGGTGTGCGCCGTGCACCGGCTCGGCGACGACGCCGGGAAGCTGCTGCGGGCCGTCGCCGACTCGGACGCCGAACTGCTGATCACCACGGGCGGCACGGCCTCGGGCCCCGTCGACCATGTGCACCCCACGCTGCGGGCCCTCGACGCGGAGCTGCTGGTGGACGGCGTCGCGGTACGGCCGGGGCATCCGATGCTGCTGGCCCGCCTCGACGGGGGCCGCCATCTCGTGGGGCTGCCGGGCAATCCGCTCGCCGCGGTCTCCGGCCTCGTGACGCTGGCCGCACCGCTGCTGCGGGGGCTGCGCGGACGCAGGTCGCCCCACGGGCGCACCGCGGTGCTGCGCGACCCGGTGCAGGGGCACCCCGCCGACACCCGTCTGGTGCCGGTGGTGCTCAGCGACGGGCGGGCAGTGCCGCTGCACTACAACGGCCCCGCGATGCTGCGGGGCATCGCGGTCGCCGACGGACTCGCGGTCGTCCCGCCCGGCGGAGCCGGCGCCGGGCGGGAACTGGCCGTGCTCGATCTGCCCTGGACGGGCGCCGGGAAGACCGGCAGCGGGGAGTGTTTCACGTGAAACTTCCGGGCCATGACGCCATGGCCAGGCGGGCCGAGGAGCAGGTCACACCGCATCCGGTGCGGCTGCCCCGGCGGGCGGTGCAGAAGCCGCTGCGGCAGGTCGCCAAGCGGCTGCTGCTGGCACTGCTGGTGCTGGTGGTCACCGCGCTCATCGTCTACGCCGACCACGCGGGCTACGGTGACAACGCCGATGACTCGGTGGATCTGCTGGACGCCTTCTACTACGCCACCGTGACGCTCTCCACGACCGGCTACGGCGACATCGCCCCGGTCAGCGACGGCGCCCGGCTCGTCAACATCCTGGTCGTCACCCCTCTGCGGGTGATGTTCCTGATCATTCTGGTCGGCACCACGCTCGAAGTCCTCACGGAGCGCACCCGTGAGGAGTGGCGCCAGAGCCGCTGGAGGTCTTCCTTGCGCGACCACACCGTAGTCGTCGGATTCGGCACCAAGGGCCGCTCGGCGATCGAGACCGTCTGCACCGGCGGGCTCCGCAAGAACCAGGTGGTGATCGTCGACCCCAACCTCAAGGCGGTGGAGATAGCCACCAATGACGGGTACGCGGGCGTGCTCGGCGATGCCACCCGCAGCGAGGTACTGCTGCGCGCCGAGGTCCAGAAGGCGCGGCAGATCATCATCGCCACCCAGCGCGACGACACCGCGGTCCTGGTGACCCTGACCGCCCGGCAGCTCAACCGCGGCGCCAAGATCGTCGTCGCGGTCCGGGAAGAGGAGAACGCGCCCCTGCTGCGGCAGTCGGGCGCCGACGCCGTCATCACCAGCGCAAGCGCCGCGGGCCGGCTGCTCGGGCTCTCGGTGCTCAGCCCCAGCGCGGGCATGGTGATGGAGGACCTGATCCAGCAGGGCACCGGGCTCGACCTGGTGGAGCGCCCGGTGACCAAGCCCGAGGTGGGCTCGCGCGTCCGGGAGGTCGGGGACCTCGTCATCAGCGTGGTGCGCGGCCACCGGGTGCTCGGCTACGACGACGACTCCATCGGCGGGCTCCAGCCGACCGACCGGCTGATCACCCTGGTCAGGACCAGCCGCCCGGCCCAGATCGCCCCCGACATCCGCCGTATCGCGGGGGAGTAGCCTCACGCCCATGCATGCGATCACGATCCCCGAGCCCGGCGGACCCGAGGCGCTTGTCTGGGCCGAGGTCCCCGATCCCGAGCCCGCGGAGGGCGAAGTCCTGGTGGAGGTGGCGGCCACCGCGGTCAACCGCGCCGACATCCTCCAGCGGCAGGGCTTCTACGACCCGCCACCGGGCGCCTCCCCCTATCCCGGCCTGGAGTGTGCGGGCCGTATCACCGCGCTCGGCCCCGGGGTGTCCGGCTGGGCCGAGGGCGACGAGGTCTGCGCGCTGCTCGGCGGCGGGGGCTACGCGGAGAAGGTCGCGGTCCCCGCGGGCCAGCTCCTGCCCGTGCCCGAGGGCCTGGAGACCGTACAGGCGGCGGCGCTGCCCGAGGTGACCTGCACCGTCTGGTCGAACGTCTTTATGATCTCCCAGCTCAGGCCGGGTGAGACGGTACTGGTCCACGGCGGCGCGAGCGGCATCGGCACCATGGCCATCCAGCTCGCCAAGGCCGTCGGCGCGAAGGTCGCGGTGACCGCGGGCGGCCCGGAGAAGCTGGAGCGCTGCGCCCAGCTCGGCGCCGATGTGCTGATCGACTACCGGGAGCAGGACTTCGTCGCCGAGGTGAAGGCGGCGACGGACGGCGCGGGCGCCGAGGTGATCCTCGACATCATGGGTGCCAAGTACCTGGAGCGGAACGTGCAGGCGCTCGCCGTCAACGGCAGGCTCGCCGTCATCGGCCTCCAGGGCGGCGCCAAGGGCGAGCTGAACCTCGGGGCGCTGCTGGGCAAGCGGGCCGCCGTCACCGCCACCTCGCTGCGGGCCCGGCCACTCGCGGAGAAGGCGGCGATCGTGGCGGCCGTACGGGAACATGTGTGGCCGCTCGTCGGCAGCGGCCAGGTGAAGCCCGTCATCGACCGCACCATGCCGATGGCGGAGGCGGGCGCGGCCCAGCGGGTCCTGGAGGACGGCGGGCATATCGGCAAGGTGCTGTTGACGCCCTGACCTGCGGCGCAGCGGCGAAGAGGGGGGCGCGGCCGAAGGCAGCGCCCCCCCTTCGTATGCCAGCGGGTGTCCTTCCGGATGCCTCCGGCCGTCCCCCGGGTCGCCCCACCGGCCCCGGTGCGCGTGCCGGGGGCGGCCGGGCGTGCCACGGTGGGGCGGGTGCCGTGCGGCACCGGGGGGCGGCGGCGGGCGCGGCGGAGGCTGGTGCGATGGCTCCTGGGCTGTGGATACGGTCCTTCGCCGTGCCGCTCGTCCTGACGGCGGCGCTCTGGCAGGCGCCCCAGGGCCCCACGGGCGCCGCCCCGGAGCCCGGCGGCTCCCGCGCGAGCGGCGTCCCGGGAGCGGGCCGCGTCGCACCGGGCCCCGGGCAGTCACCGCGACCGCCCGCCACGGAGCACCCCGCCACGGAGCACCCTGCCGCGAAGCCCCCCGCGCCCGCCGGGTCCGATGCCGTCGTCGGCCGTGCCGCCGTCTCCGGGCGGCCGCGCGGGGCGGGGACGCTGCCGCTGGGGGTCGGGCTCGTCCTGGTCGGCCTCGGGCTCGGCCTGCTGGGGCTGCGGCTGCGCTGGTCCTGAGGCCGAACGCGGGGCCCCGGGGGTGGCCCCCGCGCGGGTCGGGCGGGGTGCGCGACAATGGCCGCATGGAGATGCCGAGGAACGAGAAGGCGCAGGAGAATCCCAAGGTCCTGGTCGTGGGCCAGGACGGGATGGCGCTCGGCGGCGGCGGAGATGAGGACGGCTCGCACGAGGTGCCGGTGACGGACCAGGTCGAGCAGCCCGCGAAGGTCATGCGCATCGGCAGCATGATCAAGCAGCTCCTTGAGGAGGTCCGCGCGGCACCCCTGGACGAGGCGAGCAGGCAGCGGCTGCGGGAGATCCACTCCAGCTCCGTCAAGGAGCTTGAGGACGGTCTCGCGCCGGAGCTTGTGGAGGAGCTTGAGCGGCTTTCGCTGCCGTTCACCGAGGAGTCGACGCCGAGCGACGCCGAGCTGCGGATCGCCCAGGCGCAGCTCGTGGGCTGGCTCGAAGGGCTCTTCCACGGGATTCAGACGACGCTGTTCGCCCAGCAGATGGCCGCCCGCGCCCAGCTCGAACAGATGCGGCGGGCGCTGCCGCCCGGTGTCGGCGGCGACGAGCCCGAGGACCCCAGGGCGAACGGGGGAAGGATCGGAGGACCGTACCTGTAGCGGCGCGTGGGCCGCCCCGGCAAGGAGGGGCGGCTCCCGGACCCGCGGACCGGCAGACAGAACGCCCCCGGAGGCCACCGCGCAGCAGCGGGTGGCTTCCGGGGGCGCCCTGTGCCGGGCCCCGGGGGGCTACTGCGGCGGATTGCCCGTGGAGATGTCGAACTGGATCTCCGGCGGGTTCTTCGGGTCGAAGTCCGTACCGGCCTTCGGGGACTGCCGCATCACGGTGTCCTGGCCGTAGACCGCCTCGTCGTAGTCCCGCTTGTCCCACTTCCAGCCCGCGGCCTGGAGGCAGGACTGCACTGACTTCCAGTTCTTGAAGACGAAGTCGGGCATCTCGACCTTCGTCTCGTCGTTGTACGACTCCTCGGGGTCGGTGCACTTGTCCGCGTCGATGGTCTTCGTGGTGTCGGGGCCGCGGTGGCCGGGCACCACGGACGGCGACGCGCTGTTCTTCGACTCGTCCTTCTTGTCCCCGTCGCCGCCGCTGCTGAGCGTCAGCGCGGTGATCAGGCCCGCGATGGCGGCGAGCGCGACCACCACGGAGACCACGATCAGCGGGGTGTTCCGCTTGCGCCCGCCGCTGCCCCCCGAGGCGCCCGAGGTCGCGGTGGCCGGGTTGATCGTGTACGGCGGCGGCGTCGAGGAGCCCTGCGCGTACGGCGACGGCGTCTGGTAGTTCTGCTGCTGCGGGTAGCCGTAGCCGGGCGTGGGGGCGGGGGTCGGGTAGCCGTACCCGGGCTGCTGGTAAGGGGTGCCCGTCGAAGGGGCGGCAGGGGCGGCGTTCTGCCCCGACTGGTCGAGCGGCGGGAACACCGCGGAGCCGACACCGCTGCCGTTGCCCGTCGGGGCGCCGGGCACGATGCTCGGGGCCGCGGGCTGGAGCGACTGGAGCACCCGCAGGCACTCGTTGCGCATCGCTTCCGCGTTCGGGAAGCGCTCGGCCGGGTTCTTCCGCAGCGCCCGGTCGACGAGCGCGTCCACGGCGGGCGGCAGCGAGCGGTTGATGGAGGACGGCGGCACCGGCTGTTCCTGGACGTGCGCGTACGCGATCGCGAGCGGCGAGTCGGCGTCGAACGGGAGGCGGCCCGTGACCAGTTGGAACAGCATGATGCCGACCGAGTACAGGTCGGAGCGCGCGTCCACGGCGCGGCCGAGCGCCTGCTCGGGGGAGAGGTACTGCGGGGTGCCGACGACCATGCCGGTCTGGGTCATCGAGGTCACGCCCGACTGCATGGCGCGCGCGATGCCGAAGTCCATGACCTTGACCACGTTGCGCCGGGTCATCATCACGTTGCCCGGCTTGATGTCGCGGTGCACGAGGCCCATCTCGTGGCTGATGTCCAGCGCCGCCAGCACGTCCGCGGTGATCCGCAGCGCCTTGTCGGCGGGCATCGCCCCGTACTGCCGCACGTCCTCGTCGAGCACGGAGCCGAGCGGGCGGCCCTCGATGTACTCCATGACGATGTACGGGGTGGTGGTGCCGTCGAGCACGTCCTCGCCGGTGTCGAAGACGGAGACGATGTTCGCGTGGGCGAGCCGCGCCACGGACTGCGCCTCACGGCGGAAGCGCTCCCTGAACGCCTGCTCGCGGCCCAGCTCGGTGTGCAGGGTCTTGATGGCGACCTGGCGGTCGAGCACGGTGTCGTGGGCGAGGTGGACGGAGGCCATGCCGCCTTCGCCGAGGAGGTCCCGCAGTTGGTAACGGCCGCCGGCCACCGCACGCCCGGCGGACTGGCCGCCCTGCACACCGTCCTGGCTCATGTTTCTCTGTCCCCCATTGACGCGGGCGGGCAGTCCGGTTTGATGCGCCCGCGGGTGGTGATCGATTGCCGTATACCCGGCCAGTCTGCCCCAGGCCCCTGACACGTCAAGCTCGGTGCCCGTTCCGTGACCGTACGGGCAAGAAGCGTCGCGGAAGCGTTACAGCACGCCTACGACAGGTGAGGAAGCCGTTTCGCGGGGGGTCCTGGGACGCCGGTGTGGCGGGTTGCCAGGGGCCGTGGCGCGAACGGGATTTGCGCGCCGCTGCCGGACCCGGTTGGATGACGCGTCCCGCCCCATGGGGCGGCTCGGGACGGGACGGGGCGTCGCCGGAAGGCTGTAGCGTGGGCCCGAGGGGACCGCAGGAAAGCTGTACGACCGCCCAACCACCCGCTCAGCCGCGGGCAGAAACGACGGCGAGGACCGATGGCACAGACGCAGCGCGCTCAGGGGCCCTCCGACCCCGAGGCGACTGGCGGCGGTATGTCCGATGCGCCGGAGATGTGGGGGAACGGCGGTCTGGTCGGCGACGGCCGCTACCGCCTCACCCGCAGGCTCGGCCGGGGCGGCATGGCCGAGGTGTTCGCCGCCGAGGACGTACGGCTCGGGCGGACCGTGGCGGTGAAGCTGCTCCGCTCCGACCTCGCCGAGGACCCCGTGTCCAAGGCGCGCTTCACCCGCGAGGCACAGTCCGTCGCGGGGCTCAACCACCATGCGGTCGTGGCCGTGTACGACTCGGGTGAGGACGTCGTCGGCAACGCCACGGTGCCGTACATCGTGATGGAGCTGGTCGAGGGCCGCACCATCAGGGAGCTGCTGCTCACCGCGGAGGCGCCCGGCCCCGAGCAGGCGCTGATCATCGTGTCCGGGGTGCTCGACGCGCTGGCCTACTCGCACCAGCACGGCATCGTGCACCGCGACATCAAGCCCGCCAACGTCTCCATCACCAGCACCGGCGCGGTGAAGGTGATGGACTTCGGCATCGCACGCGCGCTGCACGGGGCGTCCACCACCATGACCCAGACCGGCATGGTCATGGGCACGCCCCAGTACCTCTCCCCCGAACAGGCGCTCGGCAAGATCGTCGACCACCGCTCCGACCTGTACGCGACCGGCTGCCTGCTGTACGAGCTGCTGGCGCTGCGGCCCCCGTTCACCGGTGAGACGCCGCTTTCCGTGGTGTACCAGCACGTCCAGGACGCCCCGGTGCCGCCGTCGCAGGTCGCCGCCGCGGTGCCGCCCGAGCTGGACGGCCTGGTGATGCGGTCGCTGGCGAAGGAGCCCGACGACAGGTTCCAGACCGCGGAGGAGATGCGGGGCCTGGTGCAGTACGCGCTCCAGATGCTCCAGGAGCAGGGCGGCCACACCGGGACCTGGAACACCGGGCCCGTCGACATGCACGAGGGCGCGAGCACCCCCGCGATGGGCGTCGCGGGCACCACCGCGCTGCCGCACCCGCACGACTCGGGCACGGCGCAGATCCCGGGCCCGATGCTGCGCCAGCCGCGCCCCGACGACGGCGGCTTCGACGGCGGGGCCCGGGGCGGCAGGGGCCGCGGCGGGCGGCTGTGGATCGCGGCGCTCGTCGCCATCGTGGTGATCGCGGCCGGTGTCGCGTTCGCGCTGCGCGGCACGGGCGGCGGCGACCACAAGCCGAGTACCGACCACTCGCCCTCGACCAGCCACTCGGCGCAGGACGACCAGCCGAGCGAGGACCCGGGCGACCAGCCGAGCGACGACGCCACCGACTCCGGGGACGGCTCCACCGGCACCGGCGAGTGGCCGCCCTCGCCCTCGGACACCGGCGACGGGCAGGACACCCCCTCCGCCACCGACTCGGGGCAGCCGACCCGCGAGCCCACCCACTCGGCGCCGTCCGACAACGACCCGCCCGAGACGAACTCCCCGCCGGACACCGGCGACCAGAGCCCGCCCGACGAGCCGACCGACCCCCCGGGCAACGACGGCGGCTCCGACGACGGCGGTGGCACCCAGCAGAACGGCGGCCCCGGCGGCAGCGAGGAGTAGCCGCCCGGGGCGGGCGGCGAAGCAACGGAGCGGCCCGGCTCGGCGCCGGTCCGCGGCCACGAAACCCCGGCTCCCGCCCGGCCGCCCCGCCCGGAGGCCCGCTCCGGCGATCCGCCGCACCCCCGGCGCTTGCACTCCCGGCCCCCGCGCCCCCCGGCGCCCCCTTGTGCAGTCCATGACAACCCCCCGCCCCCACGGGTACCCACACCCCACGCGTGCCGTTTCGATGATCGCTCGCGGTGGTTCCGGCCGCCACCCCCGCCCCCGATTGGTTCCGTCGAGCCGTTCCATCCCCCGCCGCGGCCGGGATACCGTGCCCGTGTTCCGGCGCCTCCCGAAGGGCCCTGACCAGCGGCATTTCCGCGTCCCCCGACTTTACTTGGATATCCAAGCAAAAACGCAGGTCAGACGGGGTTTCGCGGATATGTGCCGCACTGGGTAACGTGCGTTTCGCGGGGCACTCGCCGGAGCACCCTCGCGTCTGTTCCGGCGGGGCGCACCCACCCCGTGCGCACGCCCGGGACCGGACGCACCGCTCCCGCGGGCTCACCAGGAGCCCGAGGGATGGCCAGTCCCCGGCGACCCCGGGGGCCGGAACGACGGAGGAGCACACGTGACCGTGGACACCACTGCCGCGCGGGGGACGCGCAAGCGCACCGACGCGGGCAAGCCACCGGGCGAGGACCCCGATCTGGTCCAGTTGCTGACCCCCTCGGGGCAGCGCCGCGAACACCGCGCCCGCGGCAAGTCCGGCGGCCGCACCGCCGCGAAGGGCAGGGCCGGGGCCGGCGGACAGGGCACCGTCCCCACCCCCGCGGAGTTCGCGGGATACGTCGCGGACGTCACCCCGCAGGAGCTGCGCGGCCTGTACCGGGACATGGTGCTGACCCGCAGGTTCGACGCCGAGGCCACCGCGCTCCAGCGCCAGGGCGAACTGGGCCTGTGGGCCTCGCTGCTCGGCCAGGAGGCCGCCCAGATCGGCTCGGGCCGCGCCACAGGGCACGACGACTACGTCTTCCCCACCTACCGCGAGCACGGCGTCGCCTGGTGCCGCGGCGTCGACCCGACAAATCTGCTCGGCATGTTCCGCGGCGTGAACAACGGCGGCTGGGACCCGAAGAGCAACAACTTCCACCTGTACACGATCGTCATCGGCTCCCAGGCGCTGCACGCCGCCGGGTACGCCATGGGCGTCGCCAAGGACGGCGCGGACTCCGCCGTCATCGCCTACTTCGGCGACGGCGCGTCGAGCCAGGGCGACGTGGCCGAGGCGTTCACCTTCGCCGCCGTGTACAACGCGCCCGTCGTGTTCTTCTGCCAGAACAACCAGTGGGCCATCTCGGAGCCGACCGACAAGCAGACCCGGGTGCCGCTCTACCAGCGGGCGCGCGGCTACGGCTTCCCCGGGGTCCGGGTCGACGGCAACGACGTCCTCGCCTGCCTCGCCGTGACCCGGTGGGCGCTGGAGAGGGCGCGTCGTGGTGAGGGACCGGCGCTCGTGGAGGCGTACACCTACCGCATGGGCGCCCACACCACCTCGGACGACCCCACGCGCTACCGCTCGTCCGACGAGGACGAGGCGTGGCGCGCCAAGGACCCGATCGCGCGGCTGCGCGGCCACCTGGAGTCGGCGGGCCACGCCGACGCGTCGTTCTTCTCGGAACTCGACACCGAGAGCGAGACGTTGGGAAAGCGGGTACGGGAGGCGGTACGGAACATGCCGGAGCCCGACCCGCTCGCCATGTTCGAGCACGCGTACGCGGACGGGCACGCGCTGGTGGACGAGGAGCGGGCGCAGTTCGCCGCGTACCAGGACTCGTTCGCGAGCGACGAGCCGGCCGACGACGGCGGCGCGGGCGGTACGGATGGCGCGGGCGGCACGGACGGGCAGTCGCGCACCGGGGAAGGGGTGATCTGATCATGGCAGGGCAGAAGCTTCCGCTCGCCAGGGCGATCAACGAGTCGCTGCGCAGGGCCATGGACGCCGACCCGAAGGTCCTCGTCATGGGCGAGGACGTGGGCAAGCTCGGCGGGGTGTTCCGGGTGACCGACGGGCTCCAGAAGGACTTCGGCGAGGACCGGGTGATCGACACCCCGCTCGCCGAGTCCGGCATCGTCGGCACCGCGATCGGCCTCGCACTGCGCGGCTACCGCCCGGTGGTCGAGATCCAGTTCGACGGTTTCGTGTTCCCCGCGTACGACCAGATCGTCACCCAGCTCGCGAAGATGCACGCGCGCTCGCTCGGCAAGGTCAAGCTGCCGGTCGTCATCCGCATCCCCTACGGCGGCGGCATCGGCGCGGTCGAGCACCACTCGGAGTCGCCCGAGGCGCTGTTCGCGCACGTCGCGGGCCTGAAGGTGGTCTCGCCCTCGAACGCGTCCGACGCGTACTGGATGATGCAGCAGGCCATCCAGAGCGACGACCCGGTGATCTTCTTCGAGCCCAAGCGGCGCTACTGGGACAAGGCCGAGGTCGACCCCGAGGCGATCCCGGCGCCGCTGCACGGCGCCCGGGTGGCCAGGAGCGGCACAGACCTGACGCTCGCCGCGTACGGGCCGATGGTGAAGGTGTGCCTTGAGGCCGCGGCGGCTGCCGAGGAGGAGGGCAAGTCCCTCGAAGTGATCGACCTGCGCTCGATGTCGCCGATCGACTTCGACGCCGTACAGGCGTCGGTCGCGCGCACCGGGCGCCTCGTCGTGGTGCACGAGGCCCCGGTGTTCCTCGGCACAGGCGCGGAGCTGGCCGCGCGGATCACCGAGCGCTGCTTCTACCAGTTGGAGGCGCCCGTGCTCAGGGTCGGCGGCTACCACGCGCCGTACCCCCCGGCCCGCCTCGAAGAGGAGTACCTGCCGGGTCTCGACCGGGTACTCGACACCGTCGACCGCTCGCTTGCGTACTGAGGAGGGGTCGTGACGACTGTGACGACGAGGACAGCAGCGTCCGTGCGCGAGTTCCGGATGCCCGACGTCGGCGAGGGCCTCACCGAGGCCGAGATCCTCTCCTGGCATGTGCGCCCGGGCGACACCGTCAGCGACGGCCAGGTGGTCTGCGAGGTGGAGACCGCCAAGGCCGCCGTGGAGCTTCCGATCCCGTACAACGGCGTCGTGCGTGAACTGCACTTCGAGGAGGGCACCACGGTCGACGTCGGGCAGCCGATCATCTCGGTCGACGTCGGCGGCGGCGCCGCGCCCGCCGAGTCCGGCGGCTCGGGGGAGAGCGGGGAGGCCGAGCCGGCGCCCGAGGGCCGCCAGCCCGTACTGGTCGGCTACGGCGTCTCCCAGACCTCCACCAGGCGCCGCCCCCGCAAGGATCAGCAGGCCGCACGCCCCACGGCCCCCGAGCCCCCGGCCCGCCAGGCCCCGGCCCCCACTCCGGCCCCAACTCCGGCTCCGGCTCCGGCTCCCGCGGCCCCCGCGGCTCCCGCCGCCCCCGCCGGGACCGGGGCCCCGTCCCCCGCCACGGGGCAGCGGCCACTGGCGAAGCCGCCGGTGCGCAAGCTGGCGAAGGACCTCGGCGTGGACCTCGCGGCGGTGGCCCCCACGGGCCCCGGCGGGATCATCACCCGCGAGGACGTGCACGCGGCGGCGGCCGGGCCCGCGCCCGCCGCCCCCGCCGCCGACGAGACCCCGGCGCCCGCCGCGCCCCCGGCTGCCGCCGCCCCCGGCGCCCGTGAGACCCGTGTCCCGGTCAAGGGCGTGCGGAAGGCGACCGCGCAGGCCATGGTCGGCTCCGCGTTCACCGCGCCGCATGTCACCGAGTTCGTGACGGTGGACGTGACCCGCACGGTGAAGCTCGTCGACGAACTGCGCCGGGACGCCGACCACTACGGCCTCACAGGGCTGCGGATCAACCCCCTGCTGCTCATCGCCAGGGCCCTGCTCCTCGCGATCAGGCGCAACCCCGAGATCAACGCCGCCTGGGACGAGGCCAACCAGGAGATCGTGCACAAGCACTATGTGAACCTGGGCATCGCGGCCGACACCCCGAGGGGCCTGATCGTGCCCAACATCAAGGACGCCGACGCCCTCACCCTGCCCCGGCTCGCCGAGGCGCTCGCGGACCTGGTGGGCACGGCCCGCGAGGGGAGGACGTCACCTGCCGCGATGCGGGACGGCACGGTGACGATCACCAACGTCGGCGTCTTCGGCGTCGACTCCGGCACCCCGATCCTCAACCCCGGGGAGTCGGCGATCCTCGCCGTCGGCGCGATCAAGCTCCAGCCGTGGGTCCACAAGGGCAAGGTCAAGCCCCGTCAGGTGACCACCCTGTCCCTCTCCTTCGACCACCGCCTGGTCGACGGCGCACTCGGCTCGCGCGTACTGGCGGACGTCGCCGCCGTGCTGGAGGAGCCGAAGCGGTTCCTGGCCTGGGGATAGCGGCCTCCTCCCCCGGGTGAGGTCCGCCCGCCGGGGCCCCGTTCGCCGGGGCCCCGGCGGTCCCATGCCCGGCGTACGGCGGCTGACGTCCCGTCGTACCGGATGCTGGACGGGAACGCGGCCCTCCGGCTGTTGTATCTATCCTGTGCGCATGTCTTCTGGTGGAGGGTCCGGGGCTTCGGCCGCCGTCAAACAGGTGCCCGCGGCCGACCGCGTGTACCGGCACGTCAAGGAGGGAGTGCTCGACCGCGTCTACGAGGGCGGCACACTGCTGACCGAGGGCGAACTGGCCGAGGCCGTCGGGGTCTCCCGCACCCCGGTGCGCGAGGCCCTGCTGCGCCTTGAGGTCGAGGGGCTGATCCGGCTCTACCCCAAGAAGGGCGCGCTGGTGCTCCCGGTGTCGGCGCAGGAGATCGCCGATGTGGTCGAGACCCGACAGCTCGTCGAGACCCACGCGGCCCGCAAGGCCGTCCCCGCGTCCCCCGTACTCATCGCCCGCCTTGAGGAGTTGCTGGAGACCCAGCGCGAGCAGGCCGCCGCGGGCGACCTCGCCGCGTCCGCGGTCACCGACCGCACCTTCCACGCCGAGATCGTCCGCAGCGGCGGCAACGAGATCCTCTCCCGGCTCTACGACCGGCTGCGCGACCGCCAGTTGCGGATGGGCGTCGCCGTGCTGAACGCGCACCCCGACCGCATCGCGAAGACCCTCGCGGAACACCAGGAGATCCTCAGGGCGTTGAAGGCGGGCGACGCGGAGGCGGCCGTGCGTGCCGTCGACCGCCATGTGAGCTGGGTCTCGGCGCTCGCCAGGGGCGACGACCGATGACACCTCCCGCCTCCGCTGCCGTCTCACTGCCCGGCGATCCCCCGGGCGGGCGGCGCGCCGTCGCGGTCTGGTCGATCGGTGTCGCCGTCTACTTCGTCGCCGTCATCTTCCGCACCTCGCTGGGCGTCGCGGGCCTCGACGCCGCCGACCGCTTCCACATCGACGCCTCCGCGCTCTCCACCTTCTCCATCCTCCAACTCCTCGTCTACGCCGGCATGCAGATACCCGTCGGGCTGCTCGTCGACCGGTACGGCACCAAGCGCATCCTCACGCTCGGCGCGGTGCTGTTCACCGTCGGGCAGCTCGGCTTCGCGCTCGCCCCCTCGTACGGCACCGCGCTCGGCGCGCGCGCCCTGCTCGGCTGCGGCGACGCCATGACGTTCATCAGCGTGCTGCGGCTCGGCACCCGCTGGTTCCCGGCCCGCAGGGGCCCGCTCGTCGCCCAGCTCGCGGGGCTCGCCGGGATGGCGGGCAACCTCGTCTCCACCCTGGTCATCGCCCGGCTGCTGCACGGCGTCGGCTGGACCGCCGCCTTCGGCGGCAGCGCCGTCGCCGGGGCCGTCGTCCTCGTCCTCGTGGCGCTCTTCCTCAGGGACCACCCGCCGGGCGCACGCCCAGGGCCGCTCGCCGGGCCGGGGCAGGCGCGCGGCGGCGCCGGTGTCCGCGCGCAGATCGCCGCGGCCTGGCGGGAGCCCGGCACCAGGCTCGGGATGTGGGTGCACTTCACCACTCAGTTCCCCGGGATGGTCTTCCTGCTGCTGTGGGGGCTGCCGTTCCTCGTCGAGGCGCAGGGCCTGAGCCGGGCCGCGGCCGGGAACCTGCTGACCGTGGTCGTCGCCGCCAACCTGGTCATCGGCCTCGTCTACGGGCAGATCGTGCAGCGCCACCACGCGGCCAGGCTGCCGCTCGCCCTGAGCACCGCCGCCGTGACCGCGCTGACCTGGGCCGCGGTGCTGCTCTACCCCGGCGGCGTGGCCCCGCTGTGGCTGCTCGTGGTGCTCTGCGCGGTGCTGGGGGCCTGCGGGCCCGCGTCCATGATCGGCTTCGACTTCGCCAGGCCGGCGAACCCGCCGCACCGCCAGGGCACCGCCTCCGGCATCGTCAACATGGGCGGCTTCGTCGCCTCCATGACCACGCTCTTCGCGATCGGCGTGCTGCTGGACGCGACCGGCGGCGAGTACCGGGTCGCGTTCTCCTTCGTCTTCCTGCTGGAAGCGCTCGGCGCCTCCCAGATCCTGCGGCTGCGCGGCCGGGCGGCCAGGCTGGAGCGCGAACGCCTGGTGCGCAGCAGGGTCGAGAAGGTGCACGTACCGGTGTGACCCTGCCCGCTCGGGGGCGACCGGTGTGACGCGGCCTCAGGGGTGCGGAAACGGGCGGAGGACCGGGGCGGGAGCGTGCTCCCCGGCCCGGTCCTTCCGTGTGCCGGCCGCCGTGGCCGGCGCCGCGTGTGCGCGATGTCCTCGGCGGGGACGGTTCAGGGGGTGACCGTCATGTTCGCCAGGATCGCGGTCGCCAGCTCCTGGTCGCCCTCGATCTTGACGTGCTCTGCCGCGGCCTCCGGGGTGATCCGCCCGCAGGACAGCCGCACATACGTCTCCCAGTCGACGCCGATCGAGGCCAGCGGGCCGAGCGAGGGCGCGCTGTCCACCGAGCCGCGTCCTTCCGCGTCCACCCGCACCGTGCGCAGGAACTCCACCGGGCCGTGCACGTCGAAGACCACCGCCGAGTTCGGCGGGGCGCCCGCCCGCTTGGCGACGGTGCGCGGCAGCGACTCAAGCAGCATGTCCCGTACGACGAGGGCGCCGGGGGAGTCCAGGTTGCCGGGCCTGTCGAGGGCCCAGCGCAGGTCCTGCTCGTGCACCCACACGTCGAACGCCCGCCGCCGCATGGCGTCCTCAAGGGTGATCTCGGTGCTCAGGGGGCCGCGCACCAGGGTGTCGGGCTTGCGGTTCTCGTTCCTGATCTGCCGGTTCCTGCGGATGATCGTGTACTCAAGCTCGGAGGTCATCTCCGGCGCCGTGTGGTGCCGCCGCACGTCCACCTGCATCTCCATGTAACGCTGCTGCTCGTTCGTCACGTGGTAGAGGTCCCGGGGCAGGGTGTGGATCGGCCGGGGGTCGCCCAGCATCTCGTTGTCGAGCCCGATCACATGCGACACGATGTCCCGCA
The DNA here is from genome assembly GCF_044457285.1 of Streptomyces sp. NPDC050560. Classification (NCBI taxonomy): domain Bacteria; kingdom Bacillati; phylum Actinomycetota; class Actinomycetes; order Kitasatosporales; family Streptomycetaceae; genus Streptomyces; species Streptomyces sp. NPDC050560. Next base: position 448,375 of record NZ_JBITGT010000007.1, on the reverse strand, counting down.
CCGACCAGCCGGGGCAGGGTGTCCGCCTGTTCCACTCGCCCTCCGCGAGTGGCCCGACCAGCTCGGCTATCGCCTCCACGGAATGGGTCCAGGCATCGGCATAGGTCTGAAGGCTGGGATGGAGACTCACGGGACCCCTCGGGCGTTGGAACGTACGACTGGCTGTGGGCGCTGACGGCTCGGGCTTGTACGGCGTGGGGGCGGTTCATCGGGCGGGGGTCCGGGGTATCCCCCGGACTGGCACAGTACGCTGCCCGAAGGCACCCCGGCAGTGCTTTCGTGTGACGATCGTAGGCCCGCGTGGACGGCTCTCATGCCAGGACGGTGGTAGTGTGCGCGCTTCCCTCTTCCAGATCGCCGTAGACGAGAACGAATCGGTCGTATCCCGCAGAGACCGGGTATCCGGCATGATCGCGGACGTAAGCCGCGAGCAGCGCCCCGATCTCGTCGTGCTCCCCGAGCTGTGGACGACGGGCGCGTTCGCCTACGAGCTGTTCGCGGCGGAGGCGGAGCCGCTGCACGGCGCGACCTACGACGCGATGGCGAAGGCGGCGCGTGACGCCGGGGTGTGGCTGCACGCGGGCTCGATCCCGGAGCGTGTCCCCGCCGGGGAGGCCGACGCGGCACCCGGCGCCGCGGACGCCCCGGTGCACGACGGGCATGTCCTCTACAACACCTCGCTGGTGTTCACGCCCGAGGGCGACCTCGCCGCCTCCTACCGCAAGATCCACCGCTTCGGCTTCGACAAGGGCGAGGCCGTCCTCATGGGCGCGGGGCACGACCTGGTCACCGTCCGCATGCCGGAGACCACCCTCGGCATCGCCACCTGCTACGACCTGCGCTTCCCCGAGCTGTTCCGGGGCCTGGTGGACGCGGGCGCCGACACCTTCGTCGTCCCCGCGGGCTGGCCGGAGCGCCGCCGCGCCCACTGGAGCCTGCTCGCCAGGGCGCGGGCGGTCGAGGACCAGGCGTTCCTGCTGGCCTGCGGCACCGCGGGGACCCACGCGGGCATCCCCCAGGCGGGCCACAGCGTCGCGGTCGACCCCTGGGGCGAGGTCCTCTCCGAGGCGGACGGCGGCGAGACGGTCCTCACGGTCGACTTCGACCCCACGGCGGCCGCCACGGCCCGCGACCGCTTCCCGGTCCTCCGGGACCGGGTGCTGTGAGGCGCGGGGGCGCGCCCTGAGCCACTGAGCCGCCCCCACCGCTTCGGCCCGGCGCCGCCAGCCCCGACCACCCGGCCTCCGGGCCACCGGCCCCCGGTCTCACGGACACCGGTCCTCGGTCACCGGGGCCTCCGGCCATCTGCGGTCACCGGGGCCTGCGGCCATCAGGTCACGGGCCTCCGGTTTCGGGGCCTCCGGCCACCGGGGCGCCGCCTCAGCGGCACCGGTCCTCGGCCACCGGGCCACCGAACCACCGGCCTCCGGCTCGAACCACCAGCCTCCGGCTCGAACCACTGGCCTCGGGGCCCCAGGCCCTGGCCGCGGGCTCCGCGTAACCGGGCCCTCAGCCACCCGAATCCTCGGTCACCGGGTCACCGGGTCACCGGGTCACCGGGCCTCGACCATCGGGCCCCCAGGCCCGCCCCGCCCCCCCCCGCTCCGGCGGCGTACGCCGCCCTAGTCGTTGTCCTCCCGCTCCTTCTCCGCCAGATGGATCGCGCAGACCGCGATGGCGATCATCAGCGCCGGGTCGGCCTCCTCCGGGATGACGTCGACCGCGTACGTCTCCCGGATGTGGAACCAGCGCCGCGAGATGTGCGCCAGCAGCGTGTTGTCGTACTCGACGGCGAACTCGCGGTCGAGGATCTTGCCGCTGATGTCCAGCTCGGTCCCGTCGACCATCGCCACCCGGTAGTGGTGGCGCAGCAGCGAGAGCCACTTGCGGCGGATGGTGGCCAGCTTGTCGCCGTCGCGCTCGATGACCATGGTGTCGCGCACCGCGAGCATCTTCTGCTTGATCTCGATCAGCACCCGCCCCTGGGTGTCCTTGATCTCGAACGTGTCCCGCAGCCGCAGCGCCTTGCCGTCGACGAGGAAGACCTTGCGGCCGTGCTCGTCCTCGATCCAGTAGTCCTCACCGATTCCGAAGAGCCGGTCCCGCACGACATATTTCATAGGGCACCCCTTCCCCGAACCGGAGGCGGAAACGCCCTTCGCGCGGGCCGCGGCCCGCGCGGGGAATCGCGGGGAGCGAGGTGTGGTTGGCTTGTTTTATGGCACGACGCGCACGGCTACGCGCCCCCGAACTGGTCGGCAGGGGCGGCTGGCTCAACACCGGCGGCACCGGCTACCGGCTCTCCGACCTGCGGGGCCGCATCGTCCTTCTGGACTTCTGGACCTTCTGTTGCATCAACTGCCTGCACGCCCTCGACGAGCTGCGCGAGCTGGAGCAGAAGCACCGGGACACCGTGGTGGTCGTGGGGGTGCACTCGCCGAAGTTCGTGCACGAGGCCGAGCACGGCGCCGTCGTCGACGCCGTGGAGCGGTACGGGGTCGGGCACCCGGTCCTCGACGACCCGGATCTGGCCACCTGGAAGCAGTACGCCGTACGTGCCTGGCCGACGCTCGTGGTGATCGACCCCGAGGGCTACATCGTGGCGCAGCACGCGGGCGAGGGGCACGCGCACGCCATCGAGCGCCTGGTGTCCGACCTGGAGGCGGAGCACGCCGCCAAGGGCACGCTGCGGCGCGGTGACGCACCGTATGTGCCGCCGGAGCCGGTCGCCACCGGGCTGCGCTTCCCCGGCAAGGCGCTGGCGCTGCCCGGCGGCACCGTGCTGGTCTCCGACACCAGCAGGCACCGGCTCGTGGAGCTGGCGGAAGCCTCCGAAGCCGGAGAAGCCGGGGAGGACGGCGCGGACGGCGCGGGTGTGGTGCGGGTGATCGGCTCGGGGCTGCGCGGCTTCACCGACGGACCGCCCGGGAGCGCCGCGTTCAGCGAGCCGCAAGGGCTGGCGCTGCTGCCGGACGGCGGTGTGGTGGTCGCGGACACCGTCAACCACGCGCTGCGCCGCGTCGACCTCGGCACCGGCGAGGTGACCACGCTCGCGGGCACCGGGCGGCAGTGGATGCAGGGCGCGCCCGCCGCGGGCCCCGGCCGCGAGGTGGCGCTGTCGTCGCCGTGGGACGTGGCGCTCTTCGGCGGCCGGGTGTGGATCGCGATGGCGGGCGTGCACCAACTGTGGGCCTACGACCCGGCGGACGGCACCGTCGCGGTGGCCGCGGGCACCACCAACGAGGGCCTGGTGGACGGCCCGGCGGCCGAGGCGTGGTTCGCGCAGCCGTCGGGGCTCGCCGCGGCGGGCGACCGGCTGTGGGTGGCGGACTCCGAGACGTCGGCGCTGCGCTCCGTCACCGCGGACGGCACCGTGACCACCGCCGTCGGCACCGGGCTCTTCGACTTCGGGCACCGCGACGGGCCCGCCGCGCAGGCGCTGTTCCAGCACCCGCTGGGGGTGACGGCGCTGCCCGACGGCTCGGTCGCGGTCAGTGACACGTACAACCACGCGCTGCGCCGCTACGATCCGGCCACCGGCGAGGTGACCACGCTGGCGACGGATCTGCGGGAGCCGTCGGACGCGCTGGTCGACGGCGCGGACATCGTGGTGGTGGAGTCGGCGCGGCACCGGCTGACCCGGCTGCGGCTGCCGGAGGAGGCGGTACGGGTGCCTGGTGTGGCGCACCGCACCAGGCGCGAGGAGACCCGGGTGGCGCCGGGGGCGCTCCGCCTCGACGTGGTCTTCGAGGCGCCCGCGGGCCAGAAGCTGGACACCCGCTACGGGCCCGCGACCCGGCTCCTGGTCTCGGCGACCCCGCCCGAACTGCTGGCGTCGGGCGCGGGGACGGGCCCCGAGCTGTCCAGGGAGCTGGTCCTCGACCCGGTCGTGGGCGGGGGCGTGCTGCATGTGTCGGCGATGGCCGCGTCCTGCGACGACGACACCGCCGCCGCGTACCCCGCCTGCCATGTGCACCAGCAGGACTGGGGTGTTCCGGTACGTCTCACGCCGGGCGGCGCTGACCGGCTGCCGCTGGTGCTCGCGGGGCTTGACGCCACGGACGCCACGGACGCCACGGACGCCACGGGCGGCGCGGGCTGACGCGTCGGGCGCCCCGCGGCTGTGCCCGCGAGGGACCCGACGCATGCTCGTGTGGTGGTCCTGTGCCCCGGCCCGCGGTGTGCCGGTGGCGGGGCGTGGCTGCTCTCAGCCGCCGTAGGGCCCGCCGCCCGGGCCGCCGTCGATGTAGCCGTGACCGCTGTGGTGGTGCCCGTCGTCCTCGACGATGGTCTGGGCGGGCGGCACCACGACGCGCCTGCGCCGCGCGATGCTGCTGAACATCGCAAGTCCGATGAGGCCGACCGCCATCAGGATGATGCCGACGAGGTCGACGTTGACGCCCTGGAGGTCCCAGTCCGTCGCGAAGGTGAGGATGGCGCCCACAGCGATGAGGACGATGCATCCACCTATACCCATGGCTCCCGCCTCCGTCCGTGCTGTCCGGTGTGGCTGCTTGTGTGTACTCGCCTCCGGTACCCGGCGGGGGCGCGGGCATGCGGCCCGGTTCGTCAACTGGCGTCCGTGCCCTCCAGAAACGCCGCGAGCGCACCGGCCAGCATGTGGGGGTCGTCGGCCGAGCACAGCTCGCGCGCGCTGTGCATGGAGACGATCGGCACGCCGATGTCGACGGTGGTGATGCCGTGCCTGGCCGCGGTGATGGGGCCGATGGTGGTGCCGCACGGCATCGAGTTGTGCGACACGAACGACTGGTAGGGCACCCCGGCGCGCTCGCAGGCGGCCACGAAGACTGCCCGGCCGCCGCCGTCGGTGGCGTAGCGGTTGTTGACGTTCACCTTGAGGATGGGGCCGCCGCCCGCGACCGGGTGGTGCGTCGGGTCGTGCCGCTCCGGGTAGTTGGGGTGGACCGCGTGGCCGGTGTCGGAGGAGAGGCAGACCGTCCCGGCGAAGGAGCGGGCCCGGTCCTCGTAGCCGCCGCCGCGCGCGTACACGGAGCGTTCGAGGACGGTGCCGAGCAGCGGGCCTTCGGCGCCGGTGTCGGACTGGGAGCCGGTCTCCTCGTGGTCGAAGGCGGCGAGGACGGGGATGTACGGCAGTTCGGCGCCCGGGGCGGCGACCGCGCGCAGCGCGGCGGTGCCGGCGTGCACGGAGATCAGGTTGTCCATGCGGGGGCCCGCGATCAGTTCGCGGTCGCGGCCGAGGCGCGTGGGCGGCTCCACGGGGTGCGCCATCAGGTCCCAGCCGGTGACGCTGCCCGCGTCGAGCCCCGCCGCGTCCTCCACGAACCGGATCAACTCGCCCTCGTGGGGCTCGCCGAGCCCCCACAGCGGCTGAAGGTGGCGCTGCTTGTCGAGCTTGAGCCCGTCGCTGGACACGCTGCGGTCGAGGTGCACGGCGAGCTGCGGCACCCGCATCAGGGGCCGGTCGACGGTGACGAGCCTGGTGCTGCCGTCACGCAGGCTGAGGCGGCCCGCGAGGCCGAGGTCGCGGTCGAGCCAGGAGTTCAGCAGCGGCCCCCCGTAGACCTCCATCGCGATCTGCCGCCACCCGTGGGCGCCGAAGTCGGGCCTGGGCTTGACGCGCAGGTTCGGCGAGTCGGTGTGGGCGCCCACGATCCGGTACGGGGTGTGGGCGCGGGCGCCGGGCGGCACGTACCAGGCCATGAGGGCGCCGCCGCGCAGGACGTAGTGGCCGCCGGTGGTGTCGTCCCACCTGTCGGTCTCCGAGAGCTGCCGGAAGCCCGCCTTCTCCAGGCGTTCCGCGGCGGCCGCCGCGGCGTGGTACGGCGAAGGCCCGGCCGTCAGGAAGGACATGAGGTCGTCGCTGTGGCCTCGGTCGAAGCGAGGAGTGGTAGGCATACGGCCAGCCTAACCAGCGCGGCAGCGAAGGCGATCCCGCTCGCCGGTGCGCGGGGCGCCCTGCGCCCGGCGTCCGAGACCGGGGGCATATGCGGGCCGTTGGGGGGCGCGCGGTGGCGGTGCGCCGGGCGGCGGTACGGGCCCCGGGCCGCGGGTGCTGCGTGGGGCGGGGGCGGGGCCTGGGGCGGCGCGTGTTGCCGGGGCCGTGGGCCCGGGGGCGGGCGCCGTGCGCGCATGGGGGACGCGCACGACGCCCTGAGGGGCGCGCCCGCCGGGGCGCCGACGGCGCGGGGGAGGGCGCACGGGGCGGGCGCGGCCCCCGCCCCGTGGTCAGGGGGAGCCGTGGCTCAGAAGGACGCCTCGTCCAGGTCCATGAGGCCGAGGTCCACGCCGTCCGCGATCAGCCGCTCGGTCGCGACGCCCGGCAGCACCGTCGCGGCGAAGAATTTCGCGGCGGCGATCTTGCCCTGGTAGAAGGCGACGTCCTTGGCGGCGGCGGTCTGGAGCTTCTCGGTGGCGACGGCGGCGCCGCGCAGCAGCAGGTAGCCGACGACGACGTCGCCAGAGGCCATGAGCAGCCGGGTGGTGTTGAGCCCGACCTTGTAGATGTTCCTGACGTCCTGCTCGGTGGCGGCGAGGTCGGTGAGCATCGTGCCCACCATGGCCTCTAGTTCGACCGCGGCGCGGGACAACGCCTCGCGCGCGGGGGCCAGTTCCTCGCCGCCGGTGCCGACGGCCAGGAACTCCTTGATCTCCTCGGCGAGTCCGTTCAGCGCCTGCCCCTGGTTGCGGACGATCTTCCGGAAGAAGTAGTCCTGCCCCTGGATGGCGGTGGTGCCCTCGTAGAGCGTGTCGATCTTGGCGTCCCTGATGTACTGCTCGACGGGGTAGTCCTGGAGGTAGCCGGAGCCGCCGAAGGTCTGGAGGGACTGGGCCAGTTGCTCGTAGGCGCGCTCGGAGCCGTAGCCCTTGACGATGGGCAGCAGCAGGTCGTTGAGGGCGCCGAGCGCGTCGAGCCGCGAGGTGTCCTCGCCCTGCGCCTCCCTGGTCGCGACCGCGATGTCGTCCTGCACACAGGCGGTGTAGAGCACCAGCGCCCGCATGCCCTCCGCGTACGCCTTCTGCGTCATCAGCGAGCGGCGCACGTCGGGGTGGTGGGTGATGGTGACCTTGGGCGCGGTCTTGTCCATGAACTGCGCGAGGTCGGGGCCCTGGACGCGGTCCTTGGCGTAGTCGCGGGCGTTGAGGTAGCCGGTGGAGAGGGTGGAGATCGCCTTGGTGCCCACCATCATCCTGGCGAACTCGATGATGCGGAACATCTGCCGGATGCCGTCGTGCTTCTCGCCGATCAGCCAGCCCTTGGCGGGGTGGCGCTCGCCGAAGGTCAGCTCGCAGGTGTTGGAGACCTTCAGCCCCATCTTGTGCTCGATGTTGGTGGTGTAGACGCCGTTGCGCTCGCCGAGTTCGCCGGTCTCGTGGTCGAAGTCGTACTTGGGCACGAGGAAGAGGGACAGGCCCTTGGTGCCGGGGCCCGCGCCCTCGGGGCGCGCCAGCACGTAGTGGAGGATGTTCTCCTCCAGGTCGTGCTCGCCCGAGGTGATGAACCGCTTGACGCCCTCGATGTGCCAGGAGCCGTCGTCCTGCGGGACGGCGCGGGTGCGGCCCGCGCCGACGTCGGAGCCGGCGTCGGGCTCGGTGAGGACCATGGTGGCGCCCCAGCGGTGCTCGACGGCGACCTCGGCGATGCGCTTCTGGTGCTCGGTGCCCTCCTCGAAGAGGATGCGGGCGAAGCCGATGCCGGTCGAGTACATGTAGAGGGCCGGGTTGGCGCCGAGCACCAGCTCCGCGTTGGCCCACATCAGGGACGGCGGGGTGGTGGTGCCGCCGATCTCCTCGGGGAGCATCAGCCGCCAGTACTCGGCGTCCATGTAGGCGCGGTAGGCGCTCTTGAACGTCTCGGGCAGCGGCGCGGTGTTGGTCTCGGGGTCGAAGACAGGGGGGCTCTGGTCGGCGTCGGCGAAGGGCTCCGCCAGCTCGTTCTCGGCGAGCTTGGCCAGCTCGGTCAGCAGGTCCTTCGCGGTCTCCACGTCCATCTCCGCGAACGGGCCCGTGCCGTACAGCTTGTCGCGGCCGAGGACCTCGAAGAGATTGAACTCGATGTCGCGGAGATTCGACTTGTAGTGGCCCATGGCAACGGCTCCGTTGGTGTCGGAAGACGGGTCCCCGCCACTGTGTCAGTGGCCGCCAGAGCGGCGGTAAACCCACAGCGCTCGCGCGATCGGCGTCGTGCGCGCGCTCTGGCACCGGCTGGTGGCTACGATGATGCTACCCGCCGGTAATAAGACGCAACCCCGCACCGCGGAGTGTGACGGGTCTCCCTCCCCGCGCCCGCGCCCCCGCGGCGCCCGCGGGCTCGGTACCCTTGCGGCATGTACGGCTACGACCAGCACGCGGCCGGTACGGCTGCCGGGCAGCAGTACGGGCAGTCTCAGCAGCAGATGCCCGGCGGTTACGGCGCTCAGCCGTCCTACGGGGAGGTGCCCCAGCAGCCGCTGTACCCGGAGCCGTCCCCGCCGTCCCTGGCGGACGCGGTACGGGCGTTCACCACGGGCTCGATGGCCGCCGAGGACTTCCAGGCGATCTTCGCCACCTCCAAGGTGTACTGCCCCCGCGGCGACTCCCCCGGCTTCCTCGCGCTGCACAACACCCAGCAGCCGGTGATCCCGATGTTCACGTCCCTGAAGGAGCTGCGCAGGTACGCGGGCAAGGACTCGAAGTACTTCGTGATCACGGGTTCCGAGGTGATCGACCTGCTGCCGACGGGGTACGGCTTCGTCCTCGACATGGAGGGCGAGCACCGCATGGTGTTCGACGCGAAGGCCGTCGAGCAGATGGTGGACTTCTCGATGCGCCGCATGTACGGCTGACGCGCCCGTCCGGCGCGCGCGAAGGGCGGCCCCCGGCCGCCCTTCGTCACGTTTGGCGCCTGCTTGCGGACACGCGGTGATGCCCACCGGGCGACCGCCCTTCCGGATCTACTTGAATGCTCAACAAGTCAGGTAATCTGGTCGGCGGGCCCGCATCCGTCCGCCACCGAGGGGAGTCCGCCGTGCCAGACCCGTCCCGCATGCCGGTGCTGTACCTGAGCCACGGCGCACCGCCGCTCGCCGACGACCCCGTGTGGCCGGGCGAGTTGGCGGCCTGGTCCGCGGCGCTGCCGCGCCCCGCGGCGATCCTGATGGTCTCGGCGCACTGGGAGGAGGCCCCGGTCACCCTGGGCGCCACCAGGACCGTCCCCCTCGTCCACGACTTCTGGGGCTTCCCCGACCGCTACTACGACGTCCGCTACGACGCCCCGGGCGCCCCCGCCCTCGCGGCGTCGGTGCGTGCGCTGCTCGCCGGGCCCGGCACACCCGTGGGCGACGCGCCGGAACGCGGCCTCGACCACGGCGCGTACGTACCGCTGGTCGAGATGTACCCGGGGGCCGACATCCCGGTGCTCCAGCTCTCGATGCCCACCCTGGAGCCCGCCCGCCTGATGGCGCTCGGCCGCAGGCTCGCGCCGCTGCGCGACGAGGGCGTCCTGGTCGTCGGCAGCGGCTTCTTCACCCACAACCTGGCGGCGCTGCGCCAGGGCGGCACCCCGTCGTGGAGCACCGAGTTCGACGCCTGGGGCGCGCAGGCGCTGGCCGCGGGCGACCTGGACGCCCTGCTCGACTTCGAGACGAAGGCACCCGCGGGCAGGCTCGCCCACCCCCGCACGGAACACTTCGCCCCGCTCTTCGTCACCCTGGGCGCGGCGGACGCCACGGGCGAGGCGGGCGCGGCCCGCACGACGGTCGAGGGCTTCTGGATGGGATTGGCGAAGCGGTCGGTGCAGTTCGGTTAGCCCAATGGGCGCGCCGGGCTCAGGGGACGAGGGCCGTCAGATCGACCCGGAGCACTTCCGGTGCGCCGACCTTCAGCGTGCCGCGGTGGATACCGGTGGCCACGTACGAGCGCGTCATGCCGTCCAGCTCATAGGTGTGCGCCGCGGCCCGCCCGCTCTCGTCCTCCACCCGCCAGAAGTGCGGGATACCGGCCCGGGCGTACTTGAACGGCTTCAACGAGCGATCCCGGTCGGCCGACTCCTCCGAGACGACCTCCACCACCACCGCGACGTCCTGCGGCGCGTACCAGGTGCGGTCGGGGTCGTAGGCCACCGTGGCCACCACGACATCCGGCTCTGGGCGGCTGCTGCGGTCGAGGCGGACGGTCATCTCCCGCTCGACCTCGTACCCCGGGGGGAGGGCCCGCCGCAGCACGAAGGTCAGGTTCTCCACCAGCCGGGAGTGCCACGACCGCTGCGGCGACACCATGAAGATCAGGGCTCCGTCGATCAACTCGGTGTGCCGTGGCGCCTGTGGCAGGTGGTCCAGATCGTCGGCCTCCCAGCCGCTCGGGTGGGGCAGGGTCGACGACGAGGAGTCCGTGGCGGCGGTCCGCCGCTCCGCAACACCGCCCAGGCCGAGGACAGCGCGGGCGCCCTCCTGAAGGGCCCCCTCACCCGGGCACAACTCGACCAGGTCGCCGAGCTGCTGGCGTAGGGACGCTCCCGGCGCGGTGGTGCGGGTCAGCGGGCGAGGTGGCCCACGCCGCACCACATGGGCAGCGGCCCCGGCGACGGTGTCTCCGGTTCCGGGCGCCAGTCGGGGAGCTGCACCACGCCGGGCGCGAGCAGTTCGGTGCCGGTGAAGAAGCGGGCCACGCCGTCGTGGGTGCGGGGGGTGGCGGAGGCGTGTTCCGCGGCGCGTTCGTTGTACACGCGCATGGACGCGGCGACCTCGTCGCCCGCTATGTCGGAGGCCGGGTGCGAGATCACCAGGTGGCTGCCGGGCGCCAGCGCGTCCAGCAGCCGCCGCACGATCCCGTACGGGTCGTCCGCGTCCCGCACGTACTGGAGCACCGCCACCAGCAGCAGCGCCACCGGCCGCGTCAGGTCGAGATCGGTCCCGGCGGCGGCCAGGATCGTCGGCACGTCACGCAGGTCGGCCTGGATGTACCGGGTGGCGCCCCGCGGATGGCTGACCAGCAGGGCGCGGGCGTGCGCCAGGACGATGGGGTCGTTGTCGACGTAGAGCACCCGGGACTCGGGCGCCGCCCGCTGGGCCACCTCGTGGGTGTTGTCGGCGGTGGGGATGCCGGTGCCGATGTCAAGGAACTGCCGGATTCCGGCGTCGACCGCGAGGGTGCGCACCGCACGGCCGAGGAAGGCGCGGTTCGCGCGCACCGCGGGGACGATGCCCGGGTTGGCGGTGGCGGCGAGCTCGGCCGCCTCCTGGTCGACGAGGTAGTTGTCCTTGCCGCCGAGCCACGCGTTGTACACCCGCGCGGGGTGCGCCTGCGAGGTGTCGGGCACCGGTGTGCCGTCCGGCTCTTCCCCCATGCTGGCTCCTCCTCGGCTCCCGTACGTCCCCCGCGGCCCCGCGTCGCCGGGCCGGGCGGCTGCCAGGCTATCGCGGGGGGCGCGCCGCGGCCCGGCCGCCGCGCGCCGCGGTGCGCGGGACGCGCCGCGGGTCAGCCCTCGTCCGCCGTCCTGGCGTGTACGTGCATGTCGTGCCAGCCGTCCAGATGCCGGGCGGCCGCGCGGCGAGTGGACTCCCACGCATAGCCGGCCTTCGTGGCGACCCGGCAGGACGGCACGTTCGCGGTGGAGTGGACGATCTGGACGCGGTGGAAGCCCGCCGTGCGGAACGCCCACTCCGTCACCGCCCGCACCGCACGCGTGCACAGGCCCGCGCCGCGCCCCGCGGGAGTCATCCAGTACGCGATCTCCGCCGAGCCGTCCCAGGCGTCCCAGCCCTTCAGGGCGACCCGGCCGAGCAGCGCGTCGTCCGCCGCCGTGACCACCGCCCAGTGCGCCGCGGCCTCCCGCTCCCATGTCGACCGGCAGTCCCGCACCCACCCCTCGGCCTCGGGCGCCGAGTCGAGCCGCAGCAGGTGCCACCGCTGGATCAGCGGGTCGTCGAACGCGGCACGCACGGCGGGCGCGTCGTCGAGCCGCCAGGGGCGCAGCAGGGCGCCGGGGGCGAGGGGCAGCCGGGGCTGTGCGGTGCCCGACAGCGAGCCGGGGGCGATGGTCAGCGGTACGAGCAGCGGCATGCCCCGCATTCTGCGACCGGCACCCGGCGCCCCGCCTCCGTATTTTTCCGGCCGCCCCGCATCTCCCGGTTTCCCGGCCGCGCCCCGGGGCCTGGACGACGGCCGTCCGAGCCCCGGGGCGCGGCTCCCGCCCCCGCACGCCCCGGGCCGACACGCCCCGTAACCCGCTCGGCCCCCTTCCCTTCGCCGCGCCCCCCTGGCGAAGGTTGTCTTGAAGACGTGCCGTGCGCCCTCCGCTCCCTGCTCACCAGGGCCCTCATCGCGCTCTCCTGCGTCCTGCTCCCCGCCGGACTCGTCTCCGGCTGGGCGGTCCACGAGGTCGGGCGCGAGGACCGCTACGTCGCCGTCATGGCGCCGCTCGCCACCGACCCCGCGGTGCGCGCGGACGTCGCGGACGCCGTCACCCGTACCGTCGTCCCCACCCTCACGCCCGGTGCGGGCGGCGCCGTGGGACCGCCGCCGCCCCGGCACGCGGTGGAGCGGTTCGTGCGCGCCGCCGCCTGGTCCTTCACCGGGACCCCCGCCTTCCGCACCGCCTGGATCACCGCCAACCAGGCGGCCCACGACGCCGTCTCGGGCGCACTGCGCGGCCGCGCTGACGCGGCCGTCCGGGTGGACCTGGCCCCGGTGACGGCACGGGTGCGCAGCGACCTCATGGGGCGCGGGGTGCCCTTCGCGAACCGTATCCCCGTGACCCACATGGAGGTCACCGTGCTGCGCCGCAGCGAACTCGCGGTGGCCAGGAAGGGGTTTTCCATGGCAGGAGTGCTCAGCGTGTGGGCACCGGCCGCCGCCGCCGTCTTCGCCGTCCTCGGGGTGCTGCTCGCCCTGCGGCGCCGCCGCGCCCTCGCCGCCACCGCGCTCGGGATGGCGCTCGGCGCCGCCGCGCTGCTCGGCGCGGTCGCCGCGGGCCGCGGCCTCACCCTCGCCGACCTGCCGCCCGACGTCTCGCGCGCCGCCGCGGGCGCCGTCTACGACGCCCTCACCTCCCCGCTGCGCCTCACCTCCTGGGCGATCCTCGCCGCGGGGGCCGCCGTCGCCGCCGCCACCTGGGGCTTCGAGCGGTACGGCGCCAGGCGCCGCGGCGCCGACCCGACGGCCCCCGAACTGCCCCCCGAGCCCGTCACGGCCGACAACCTCACCCCCTGACCCCGCCGCGCCCTGCCCCGCAGGCCCCCCGCCCCCGGGCGCCGCGGCCCCCGTAAGGCAGCATGCGGGTGGCCCCGTACCGGCGAGGGCGGGCGACCGGCGGGGACAGGGCCGGCAGGGACCGAGCGCACGGGGGGCGTGGGTGGTTCAGGACGACGACACCGCGGACGGCTACGGCCGCGCGGGCGGTGCGGGGCGCGGTGCGTCCCGGGTGCTCGCGGCGCTGCCGCTGCTGGCGGTGAGCGCGGTGGTGGCGTGCAGGGCCGCCGACACCGACGCGTTCACCCCCGTACCGCAACTGCTCGCCTGCTGGCCGTGGCTGCTCGCGCCCGCGGGCCTCGGCCTGCTGGTGGCGGCGCTGGCGCGGTGGCGGCTCGGGCTGCTGTGGGGCGTGCTGCTCCTCGCGGTGCTCGCCTGGTACGTCGAGCCGTACGGGAAGGTCTCGGAGGCGCGCGGCGCGCCGGTCGCCGCGCTGCGGGTGGTGACCGCCAACCTCCAGGCAGGCCGGGCGGCGGCCGACCTGGCGCGGCTGGTGCGCAGCGACCACCCCGACCTCGTCTTCGTCGAGGAGTGCGACCGCGCCTGCGCCGACCGGCTCGACGAGGCGCTGGGGGACGACCGCCTCCCCCACCGGGCCGCGGCGGGCGACGACGGGCGCGCCTCGCACGGCTCGCTGATCCTCAGCTCCCTCAGGCTCACGGCCGCGCGCGGGGTCGGGGGCACCCTGGGCATGCCGGGCGCGGTCGCCGACGTGCGCGGGCACCCGGTGCGGCTCCAGCTCGCGCACCCGGTGCCCCCGCTGCCGCCGCACGGTGTCGGCGTCTGGCGGCGGGATCTCGGCGCGCTGCGGGACTGGGCCGCGGCGGCCGACGGGCAATCGACGGTGCTGGCGGGGGACTTCAACGCGAGCCAGGACCACTCCGCGTTCCGGCACGTCCTCGACACGGGGCTGCGGGACGCGGCGCGGCTCGCCGGGCACCCGAGGACGCCGAGCTGGCCCGCGCGCACCGCGCCCGCGCTCGGCGCACAGATCGACCACGTGCTGCTCAGCGACGACTTCTCGGTACGTGGCGCCCGCTTCGTGGGGCTCGGCGGCAGCGACCACCGGGCCCTGGTCGCCGACGTCACCCTGCGCTCCGGGGGCGCCGCGGACTGACCCGGGCCCGCGGGGGCCGCGCATGGAGCCGGCCTCCCCAGGCCGCCCGCTCGGCGGGGAGCACCCAGGACGGTGATCCGCAGCCGGTGGGGGGTGGCAGCCGGGGGAGGCCGGGTCTGTGCGCCCGGGCCGGGCGGGCGCCGCGGTGGGCGCCCGCCCGGCGGCGGGGTGGGCTCAGTGCACCTTGTTCAGCTTGTCGAGCGCCTTCTCCAGGCCGTTGGCCCACAGTTGCTCGACCGTCGCGCTCTCCGTGGCGTCCGGGTAGCGGTTGGTGCAGGACGGCCCCGGGCCGCCGCCGGACATGAGCTGGCTGCACGGGCCGTCGTAGGTGTCGGGCAGGCCGAGTACGTGGCCCGTCTCGTGCGCCGCGACGCGGACCGAGTCGTACTGCTGGGTCTGCGCGTAGTCGAGGAAGACGTAGCCGTGGCCGTGGCCGTCGGAGTACGTGTAGGAACCGGACGGGTCGCTGCCCTCGTAGTAGGCGAAGTCCGCGTTCGAACCGCCGGGCGCGAGCTGGACGTTGGAGACCGAGCCGTTCCAGATCGAGGCCGCGGTGGATATCACCGACTGGAAGCTGGGCGCGCCCGAGGCGTCGTAGGTGACGGTGACCGACTTGAGGTCGGGGTGGGCGGCCTGCTTCTTGGCGACGGTCTTGAGGATGGACTCGAACAGCGCCTTGTTGGCGGACGCGCTCTCCGAGCCCTTGGTGAAGTGCGACACCACGCCCGCACGCGCGGGGGAGTCGCCGGGCACGGGCTGCGCGCTCGCCGGGACGGCGGTGCCGAGCGCCGCGGCGGCGAGGCCGACGCCGAGCGCGAGGGAGACGAGTCTCTTCGAGGGCTTCTTCGTCATGGGGGGCTCCTACTCGTTCCGTGTGTGGGGGTGAGAACGGTCGGTAAGCAGGAGTGTCCGGGACGCCGGCGCCCCTGCGGATGATGGCAACTGGCGATAGCACGGGCCTATCGCCCCCCGCGCGCCACCCTCGCCCGGCCCCCGGCACCACCCCCGCGCGGCCCCCGCCGACCGGCTCCCACGGCCCCCGGCGCACCGGCTCCTGCACGCGCGTAGACCCAAGTGCCGCAAGGGGAACGGGCCTTGGCGCGCGGCGCGCGGACCGTCTGGTGCCGGGGGCGCCGCGCGCCTACGCTCGACAGCCATGGAGCTTGAGGTCAGGCACCTGCGCGTGCTGTGTGCCATCGCCGACACCGGGAGCCTGCACAAGGCGGCCCGTGAACTCGGCATGGCCCAGCCCTCGTTGAGCACCCAGCTACGCCGCATCGAACAGGCCCTCGGGGGCGAGTTGTTCGCGCGGGAGCGTACGGGATGCCGTCCCACGCCGCTCGGCCGGGGGGTGCTCAGCAGGGCGCGGCCGCTCGTCACCGAGCTGGCGTCGCTCATCACCGAGACCAGGGCGGCGGCGGCCCGCGCCGCCGGGCCCCATCTGCGCATCGGCGCCACCGCGAGCCGCGCCATCCCCGGCTGGCTGCGGCGGCTGCGCTCCAGGCCGCCGCGTCGTGAACCCACGCTCCAGATGGACGTGTCGGCCAATGCGCTGCTGCGGATGGTCGAGGGCGGCAGGCTGGACGTCGCCTTCGTCCACGAGGTGGAGGGCAGCCCGCTGCGCATCCCGCCGGGCCTCGGCACCCGGGTCCTGGTCGAGCGTGAGCCGCAGTTCGTCTCGCTCGGCGTCGACCACCCCGCCGCCGCCCACCGCGAGGTGCGCCTCGCCGACCTCGCGCACGACCGCTGGATGATCGACTCCACCGTGGACGGCGAGTGGGACGGCCTGTGCCGGGTGCTGCGCGAGGCGAAGATCGACCCTCCGGTGCTGCACGGCGACTATCTGACCGCCTACTCCCTCGCCGCCACCGGCGAGGTGGTGACGGTCAGTCAGCCCACCGCGCGGCCCCGGCCCGAGCTGGTGATACGGCCCCTCCAGGGCGACCCGCTCGGGGTGCGGCTGATGGTGGCGGCCCGCACCGAGGGCGAGATCGACCTGGTGTACGAGGAGTTGGAGGAGGCGTACTGGGAGGCCGCCTGGCAGGCCCCCGCGTACCGGGACTGGCTGCGGCGCCCGCCGGGTGGGCCCGAGGCGCCGGGCGGCGAGGGACTGCTCACGCCCGCACCCCGCGAACTGCCCCCCGCCGCACGGGACGGCAGGCCCCCCGCGGCGCGCGGCGGCAGGGCCCCCGCCGCCTGAACTCCCCCCGCCCAGGCGGCCGTCGGGACCCGTCGCCCCCGTTTCCCGCGGGCTCAGTCCCGCGCCACCGGGCGGCCCGTCAGCAGCCGCGGCAGCAGGGCGTCCCGCAGGGCGGTGAGCCGCGCCGACTCCTCGTCGAGCGCCTTGACATGGGCGAGCGCCCCGGCCGTGCGGACGCCGAGCGCCGCGAGCGCCGCGGGCTCGGGACGGCGCAGCAGGTACCCGGCGAGCGCGCCCGCGGGACAGCGCTGGCGGCCGGAGGACCCCGCCATGGCGGAGATCGCGAACTGCCGGAAGCGCGGACTGCGCGCCAGCAGATACGCGACTGCCTGCGGCACCCCCGGGCGCGCCCGCAGCACGATGAACTCCGTGGACCCGGTGCCGGTCTCGCCGTCGGCGAGGAAGTCCACAAAGGCCGTCTTGCCGTTCTCCAGGCAGGGCGTGATCCGGGCGAACAGCACGTCGCCGTTCCTGAACCTGGCCCCCGCCGCCGCCCGCCGCGCCGGGCGCGCGGTGACCCGGGCGGCGGCCGTGGGCAGCGCCGCCATGTCGACGTACGGCACGTCGGTGCCCGGCGGGCGCGCCAACGGCGGGTTGAACTCCACGAGTTCGTCCGCCCTGATCAGCCCGTCCCCACCGGGCGCGTCGGCGCCGAGCGCCGCCCAGTCCGCCCGCAGCAGCGCCTCATAGGTGCGCGAGATCGTGTCGTTGATCTCGGTCTTGGCGTCGAGCGCCGCCAACCGCCCCGCTATCGCGGCCTGTTCGGCGCGCGGCGGCAGCGCGAGCGGTACCCGCGCCAGCGTCCGCACGTTGAGGTGCGGCATCGTGGCGCCCACCGCGTGCCGCACCAGCCAGGCCCGTACCGCGGGATGGCCCAGGTAGTACGCGAGGAACCCGGGCTCCGCTGCGGGCCCGGGGCGCACCCGCAGGCACCCCGTGCCGCAGAGCCAGCCCTCCTGCGGGGGCCGTACGAGCGCCCGGCGCTCCACGTCGCCGCGGCGCGCGTACACGATGTCGCCCTCGCGCAGCCGGTAGGGCCCGAGGCGTTCCGCGTCGGCCTCGGCGACCCGGGCGATGCCGTCCTCGACGACGCGGTTGTCCCCTATGTTCGCGGGCATCACGCTCGGCACCCCGCGGCCCGCGTCCGGGCCCCGCAGATAGTCGGAGGCGTGCAGCATCGTCCCGAACGGGCCCGTCCTTATCCCGCCGTCGGGCTCGCACACCTCGCCGAGCGTGGTACGGGTCCAGTGCGCGGGCACCTCGCCGAGCAGCGGGTGCGGGAGCGTGCCGGGCGCGGCGGCCCCGGCACGCGCGGTGTCAGCCACCGATCCCTCCCCACTGGGCGCGTACGACGGCCTCCCGCCGCGCCGACTCCTCGAAGTGCGCGAAGAGTTCCTTGCGCAGCCGCGCGATGCTCTCCACCGCGTCCTCCGCGGCCCCGCCGTCGTCCGTGGCGTCCCCCGGCTCGGGGCTGCCCACATAGCGCCCCGGGGTGAGCACGTAGTCGTGCGCCCGGATCTCCTCGGGGCCCGCCGAGCGGCAGAAGCCGGGCACGTCCTCGTACGCCAGGCGTCTCTCGCGCGCGGACGGGGTGCCGCGCCAGGCGTGGTACGTGCCCGCGATACGGGAGATGTCCCCCGGGGTCAGCTCGCGCTCGGTGCGGCCCACCATCTCCCCGAGGCCCCGCGCGTCGATGAACAGGATCTGCCCCCTGCGGTCCGTGTAGCCCGCCTCGCCGCGCGGGCTCTTGTCGCGCGCGAGGAACCACAGGCACACCGGGATCTGGGTGGAGCGGAACAGCCGTCCCGGCAGCGCCACCATGCACGCCACCACGTCGTCCTCGACCATCGCGCGGCGTATGGCGCCCTCGCCCGACTGCTCGCTGCTCATCGAGCCGTTGGCCAGCACGATCCCGGCGCGCCCGGTGCCGGGCGCCAGCTTGGCGGCCATGTGCTGGAGCCAGGCGTAGTTGGCGTTGCCGGGCGGCGGGGTGCCGTAGCGCCAGCGCGGGTCGTCCGCGAGCTGCTCGCCGCCCCAGTCGGAGATGTTGAACGGCGGGTTCGCCATCACGACGTCCGCGCGAAGACCGGGGTGCCTGTCGTCGTGGAAGACGTCGCCCCAGCGGCTGCCGAGGTCGGCGGCGATGCCGTGGATGGCGAGGTTCATCCCGGCGAGCCGCCAGGTGTGCTGGTTCAGCTCCTGCCCGTGGACGGTGATCTCGGGCGCGGTGCAGCCGCCGTGGCTCTCGATGAACTTCTCGGCCTGCACGAACATCCCGCCGGAACCGCACGCCGGGTCGTACACCCGCTCCCCAGGGCGCGGCTCGACCACTTCGACAAGCAGCCGCACCACGCACGCGGGCGTGAAGTACTCGCCGCCCCTGCGGCCCTCGGCCGCGGCGAACCGCGCGAGACAGTACTCGTACACCTCCCCGAGCACATCGCGCGCGCTGCGTCTGCGGCCGTCGGGGGCGAGCTGGTCCCCGAAGCCGATCCGGTCGATCAGACCGACAAGCTCTCCTAACCTGCGGTTGTCGACGCCGCGCACGGTGAACAGGTCGACGGGCAGGGCGTGCGCGAGCGGCGGGTTGGTCGCGGCTATCGCGCGCAGCGCGGTGTCGAGCAGCGGTCCCACGGGCTCGCCGCCGCGGCCCGAGGCGTCCGCGTGCCGGGTGATGGCCTCCCAGCGGGCCCCGGGCGGCACCCAGAAGACCCCGGAACCGGTGTACGCGGCCGGGTCGTCGGGGCCGCGGAACGCGTGCTCCGCCGCGGGCACCGCGCCGCTTTCCGTGCCGGTGTCGGCGTCCGGTACGGGGATGGCGGCGGGAGGCGCGGCGGGCGGCAGCGACGCGTGGCGCTCGGCGAACGCGTCGGAGACGTACTTGAGGAAGATCAGACCGAGGACGAAGTGCTTGTACTCCGCGGCGTCCATGCTGCCGCGGAGCTTGTCCGCCGCCTTCCAGAGTGCGTCCTTGAGGTCTTTGCCTGTGGTGGCCGTGCCTGTGGTGGCGTTGTGTGGTGCAAGTGTCGTCCTCGCCCTTCGTGCGGGTGCCACGGTGTGGCTCCTTCCGGTTGCTCCGTGAAGGGAAGTGTGGCGGGTTACGGGCGCGTACGCTCCGTTGTCCCGGCACCTCGGATTCTTCCGGAGCCCGTATGGGGTGCCCCCTGGGGTGTGAACACGGGGTGAATTCGTGACGCGGGCGAGGCGGGAGCGCCGCGGGTCGGTACCGTCGCCTCGGCGGTCGCGAGGCTTCGCGCCCCTTCAGTAGATCGGGGTCGGTGGCGGCTAACCTTACGTGTCCGTCCTGGCCAGGGATTACGGGAAACAACTCATGCGAAGGGTTGCGCACATGGGCATTCTGAATCGCCTGCGGAACGCGTTCGGGCGGTCGCGCAAGGCCGAGGGGGACGGGGACGCCGCTGCCGCCCCGCTCGTACCAGAGGCCAGGGCTTCGCAGGAGGCGGCGGAGAGCGGGGCCGCCGCCGGAGCGGACACCGCGAAGCCCTCGGTCCCCAGGGCACGCGAGGACTCGGGGGCGGCGGCCGACGATCTGGTGGCGGCTGCCTTCGACAAGGTGGCGGTGCCGGCGCCTGGCGGCGAGCGGGGTGCGGCGGACGCCGCGGAGGCCGCCCCCGGGGCGTCGGCCGCCGAAGCCGGGGCCGGGGCCGACGGTTCGGTCGCGGAGACTCCGGCTGCGGAGTCGGCTCCCGCCGGGGGCGAAGCCGAGCCTGCGGCTGCGGCTACGGAAGAGCCTGCGGCTGCGGCTGCGGAGGCGCCCGAAGCGGAGGTGGCGCCTGCCGCGCCGGAGGCCGGGGCGGAGCCCGAACCGGAAGCTGCTCCCGAGCCGGAGCCCGCCGCAGAGCCTGCCCCCGCGGCGGAGGCCGAGGCGGCCCCCGAGCCACCGGCCGAGGCGGCCCCCGAGCCGGAGCCCGCCGCGCCGGAGGCCGTTGCCACCCCCGAGCCCGCGGCCGAGGCCGCCGCCGAGCCGGAGCCGGAGCCCGCCCCGGCCCCCGCGCCGAAGGCCAAGGCCAAGGCGAAGCCCGCCGCCGAGCCCGCCCCTGCGCCGGAAGCCGAAGCCGAAGCCGAGGCGAAGCCCGAAGCCGAGGCGAAGCCCGCAGCAGAAGCGAAGCCCGAGGCCGAGGCGAAGCCTGCCGTGGAAGCTGCGGAGGTCCGGTCCCGGGCCTCCGCGCTCTTTGCCCCGTACCAGGCGGCCGGTGCCGCGCTTGAGGCGCGGGGTCTTGCCGGTGCCAGAGCCAGGGTGTACCTGGTCCTGGACCGCTCCGGGTCCATGCGCCCGTACTACAAGGACGGTTCCGCGCAGAACCTCGGCGAGCAGGTGCTCGCGCTCGCCGCGCAGCTCGACGCGGCGGCCACCGTGCACGTCGTCTTCTTCTCCACGGAGCTGGACGGCACCGGCGAGCTGACGCTCGACGCGTACGAGGGCAGGATCGACGAACTCCACGCGGGCCTCGGGCGGATGGGCCGTACCAGCTACCACAGCGCGGTCAACGAGGTGGTGGCGGACTACGAGCGCTCGGGCGCCACCGGCCCCGCGCTGGTCGTCTTCCAGACGGACGGGCCCCCGGACACCAAGGGCCCGGCCACGCAGGCCCTCGCGGACGCGTCGTCGCACCCGCTGTTCTTCCAGTTCGTCGCCTTCGGCGAGGAGGACTCCAAGGGCTTCGACTACCTGCGCAGGCTCAAGGCGGACAACGCGTCCTTCTTCCACGCGGGCCCGACGCCCAAGGAGCTGACCGACGCGGAGCTGTACACGGCCCTGCTGGCCGACTGGCAGGCGTAGCAAGGGGCCCGAGGGGCGGTGACCGGTGCGGACGACCGATCCGTGCCCACGCCCTGCGGGCCCTTTTCTCCCCCGGGACCCGCCGGTGCGCTGCCGGGTCCCCGTAACCCACCCCCTCCTGCCGGAGCGTGGTCAGGTTAGCCTACCCTTAGCCTGCCCGTCGGGTGGGCGCACACGCAGGCGCGTCGGGGTGAGGGCGCGCGCGAGAGGGTGGGGACATGAACGGTCGGGGATTCTCACGGCGGGGCTTTCTGGGCGGCGCCGGGGCGCTGGGGGCGGCCGCGCTGCTCGCGGCCTGTTCCGACGGGGACGGCGACAGCGGCAAGGGCGGCTCGTCGACGGCGGCGAAGGACGCCGAGAACGGCAAGGACTCGGCGAGCGGCTTCCCGGTCACCGTGCCGGGCAAGGAGGGCTCCGCCACCATGAAGGCGCCCGCCAAGCGGGTCGCCGCCTGCGGCTACCTCCGCGACACCGACCTCGCCCTCGCGCTCGGCGCCCCCCTGGTGCTGATCGCCAAGAACGCGGTCTTCCCCAGCGGCCTCGCGCCCTGGCAGAAGCCCACCGGCAAGCCGACCCTGATCGACACGGTCAAGGGCATGCCCGTCGAGAAGGTCGCCGCCGCCCGCCCCGACCTCATCCTCGCCAGCGACGACTACCAACTCGCCGACGACTACCCCAAGCTGAGCAAGTTCGCCCCCACCCTCAGCTACAAGGCCGGTGTCGGACAGGACGGCTGGGAGGTCATGACGCAGCGTGCAGGGGACATCCTCGGCAAGCGCGACAAGGCCGACGAGCTGGTGAAGCAGGTCAAGGCGAAGATCGCGGACGTCAAGAAGAAGCACCCCGAGTTCGAGGGCAGGACGGCCACCTTCGGCCCCGTCGTCGGCAACCAGGTCTTCACCACGAGCCGCCCCGACGACGCCAGCGCCCGCTTCTTCAGCCAGCTCGGCATCAAGCTGTCGCCCAAGGTCACCGCGCTGCCGGAGAGCGCCACGCCCGGCAGGTCCGAGGTGTCCCCCGAGCGCCTCGACCTGCTGGACGCCGACATCACCATCCTCACGTTCCAGTCCGACGGGGAACGCAAGCAGTTCGAGGCGAAGCCGCTGTTCAAGAAGCTCAAGTCGGTACAGCGCGGCTCGTACATCGCGCTCGACATGCCCACGGCGATCTCGCTCGGCTTCCCTTCCGTGCTGAGCATCCCCTACGGCCTCGACGCGATCACGCCCAAGCTGGAGAAGGCGGTCGGAGCCATTGGCTGAGCGGCCCGCCGCGGCGCACGGCGGCGAGGAGACGGCGGCCGGGGACCCCGCGGAGCCCACCCCGGCCCAGGACCTCGCCGCCCTCCAGGCCCCGGTACGCACCCGCGTCAACGTCGCCGCCGTGCTCCAGGCGCTCGCCGTCGCGCTGTCGGTGGCGCCCATGGTCGCCGTCGTCGAGATCGGACGGCGCCTCCTCGAAGGGCGTGACGACCACCTGTGGGCCATCGCCTGGAGCGCCGTCGCGCTGCTCGCGCTGCGGCTGCTGCTCTACCTGGGCGCCGGGCTGCTCAGCCACCTCGCGGACGCGGACCTGGCGCGGGTGCTGCGCGCCAGGCTCGCGGACCGCCTCGGGGTGCTGCCGCTCGGCTGGTTCGCCGGGGGCGTGTCGGCGAAGGTCAAGTCCACGGTGCAGGACGACGTCTCCGCGCTGCACCACGCCGTCGCCCACGCCCGCGGCGACATGGCGGCCGCCGTCACCGGGCCGCTCGTCATCGCGGTCTACCTGCTGTGGGCGGACTGGCGGCTCGCGCTGCTGACCCTCGCCGTCGTCGCGGCGGCCCAGAGCATGCGGATGCGGCTCGCGGCCCGCGCCGCCGACCCGGTGCGGCGCATCGCCGCCGCCCGCACCGAGCTGTCGGGCGCCACCATCGAACTCGTCCGCGGCATCGCCGTGGCCAAGGCGTTCGAGGCGGCGAAGACGCCCCGCAGGTTCGCCGCCGCGGCGGCCGAGTTCTCCGAGGCGAACGACGCCGCGCAGCGGGTGTTCGTGAAGCAGCGCAGCCTCACCCGCGCCACCGTCGCGCACGCGACCGTACTGCTGCTGGTCACGGGATGCGGCGTCGGCTTCGCCGGGCTCGGCTGGACCGATCCGCCCGACGTGGTGGCGTTCGTGCTGCTCGCGCTCGGCCTCTTCGACATGATCACGCCGATCTACACGGCCAGGGACAAGCGCCGCGCCGCCAGGGACGCCGCGCACCGCGTCGCGGGGCTGCTGCGCGAGCCGCCCGAGCCCACCGTCGCGGAGCCGCGGGTGCTGCCGCCCTACGAGGGGGCGCCCGTCGTGGAACTCGACGACGTGCGCTTCGCCTACACCCCGGGCCACGAGGTGCTGCACGGCCTCAGCGCCACCCTCGCGCCCGGCACGGTCACCGCCGTCGTGGGCCCCTCGGGCGCGGGCAAGTCCACGCTCGGGCTGCTGCTCGCCCGCTTCCACGACGTCACGGGCGGCGCGATCAGGCTCGACGGCGTCGACATCCGCGACCTCGAACGCGCCGAGCTGCACCGGCACATCGGCTTCCTCTTCCAGGACGTCGTCCTGCTGCGCCGCTCGGTGCGCGACAACATCGCCCTCTACCGCCCCGGCGCCACCGAAGAGGAGGTGCGCGCCATCGCCCGTGCCGCCGCCGTGCACGAGCGGATCACGGCGCTGCCGCGCGGCTACGACTCCGTGGTCGGCGAGGACGCCAGGCTCTCCGGCGGCGAGGCCCAGCGGGTCAGCATCGCCCGCACCCTGCTCGGCGGCAGCCCCGTCGTCGTACTCGACGAGGCCACCGCCTTCGCGGACCCCGAGTCGGAGGCGGCCGTACAGGACGCGCTCGCGGAACTCGCCGCGGGGCGCACCCTGCTCGTCGTCGCCCACCGGCTGCGCACCGTCACCGCGGCCGACCAGATCCTGGTCCTGGACGAGGGCCGGATCGTGGAGCGCGGCAGGCACGAGGAGCTGCTCGCCGCCGACGGCACGTACGCCCGCATGTGGCGCGCCCAACGGACCGGACGCGCCGCCGCCGACGCCACGGCCGACGCCGCCGGAGCAGCAGCGGAGGCCGCCGGCACCGGGAGGGCATCATGATCACCACGCTGCTGCGGATCGTCGGGCGGGACGACAGCCGCCCCCTGCTGATCCGCTACCTCGCCTCCACCACCCTCTACGCGCTCAGTGAGGGCGCCGCCTTCGGGCTGCTCGTGCCGCTGCTCGGGGCGCTGCTCTCCGGCGACACCGGTACCGCGGCCCGCTGGCTGCTGCCGCTCGCGGGCGCCGTCGTCGTCGGCTGGTTCGCGCACTACGACATGGGCCTGCGCGCGCTGTGGCTCTCCTCCGCCTGGCGGCGCGCCCTGCACGCGCGGATCGGGGCGCACGCCGTACGGCTGCCGCTCGGCTGGTTCGACGGGCCGCGCACCGGGCAGCTAGAACGGCTCATCGGCCCCGGCGTCAACACCGTCGCGCTCACCCCGCACCTCGCCCAGACCCTGATCGGCGCGGTCCTCACCCCGTCCGTCATCTTCGTCTTCCTGCTCTGCTACGACTGGCGGATCGCGCTCGCCGTGCTGGTCACGGTGCCCGTGGTGCTGCTGGTGTTCCGGGTGGCGCGGCGGCTGACGGAGCGCACCGACGCCGAGCACGACGCGGCGGCCGCCGAGGCCGCGGCCAGGCTCGTGGAGTACGCGGGGGCGCAGCCGGTGCTGCGCGCGGGCGGCGCCGCCGCCGACGGCCGCCGCGACCTCGACGAGGCGCTTGCCGCCCAGCACACCGCAATGCGCCGCCAGGTCGTCGGCGCGATGCCCGGGCTCCATCTGGGGCAGCTCGCGATCCAGCTCGCGTTCACCGCGGTGCTCGTCGTCGGCCTCGTGCTGGCCGACGGCGGCGAGATCACCCCGACGCGCGCGGTGGCGCTGCTGGTGCTCGGGGTGCACTTCCTCCAGCCGCTCGCGGTGGTCGCGGGCGCGGCGGGCGCCCTGCACGCCTCCCGCGCCGCCGTCGACCGCGTCGACGCGTTCCTCTCCGAGCCCCCGCTGCCCGAGCCCGCCGAGCCCGCGCCGCTCGCCACGACACCGCCCGCGGTGGAGCTGACCGGGGTCCGCTTCGGCTACGAGCCGGGCAAGCCGGTGCTCGACGGCGTCGACCTGCGGGTGCCGCCGGGTGCCACCGTCGCCCTGGTCGGCGCCTCGGGCGCGGGCAAGACCACCGTCACCAAGCTGATCGCCCGCTTCTTCGACGCGGACGAGGGCACGGTGACCATCGGCGGCACGGACGTACGCGACCTGGGGACCGAGGCGGTGCTCGACACCGTGTCCCTGGTCTTCCAGGACGTGCACCTGCTGGACACCACCATCGAGGAGAACATCAGGCTCGGCCGCCCCGACGCCACCGAAGAGGAGGTGCGGGAGGCCGCGCGCAGGGCCCGCGTCGACGGCATCGTGGAGCGGCTGCCGGACGGCTGGGCCACCCGCGTCGGCGAGGGCGGCGGCCTGCTCTCCGGCGGCGAGCGCCAGCGCGTCGCCATCGCCCGCGCCCTCCTCAAGGACACCCCCGTGGTCCTCCTCGACGAGGCGACGTCCGCGCTGGACGCGGAGAACGAGGCGGCGGTACGAGAGGCCCTTGCGGAGCTGGGCGAGGGCCGCGCCCTGCTGATCATCGCCCACCGCCTGGCCACGATCGCGGACGCCGACGAGATCGTGGTCCTCGACGGCGGCCGGGTCGCGGAGCGCGGCACCCATGAGTCCCTCCTCGCGGGCGAGGGCCGCTACGCCCAACTCTGGTCCGCCCACGAGAAGGCCCAGGGGTGGCGGCTGGGGGTGTAGCCCCGGTGACCGGCTGGGAGGGGGTGGCCCCGGCCGGGGAATCCGCCGTCCGGTCGGGCGGGGTGGGCCGGTCGTGTTACGGGGGGACCGGTGGGACGTGGTTACGGGGGGTCGGGGGCGTGAGGGTGGTGGGGGGCGGGTCGCTGCCGGGTGACGGTGGCGGCCGCCTCCGTACGGCCAGAATCCGTCGCGCGGCCCGGCACCCGGGCCGCGGCGCCTCCCCGAGGAGTCCCATGTCCGCCACCGCACGCACCCACCGCGCCATGCAGACCGCCGAGCCGGGGGCCGCCCCGCAGCTCGTGCGCGCCGAGACCCGTGAGCCGGGGCCCGCGCAGGTCAGGATCGCCGTCGAGGCGTGCGGGGTGTGCCACTCCGACGCCATGGTCATCGGGGGGCACCTCCCCGGCACCGCCTTTCCGCTCGTCACCGGGCACGAGATCGCCGGGCGCATCGACGCCGTGGGGGACCAGGTGCCCGGGTGGGAGGTCGGTGACCGGGTCGCCGTCGGCTGGTACGGGGGGAGCTGCGGGCACTGCGACGCGTGCAGGACGGGCGACGGGGTGCACTGCCCCGAGGTGCAGATCCCGGGTGCCGCCTACCCGGGCGGTTTCGCCGACTCGGTGGTGGTGCCCGCCGTGGCGCTCGCCGCGGTCCCCGAAGGACTCACCGCCGTCGAGGCCGCCCCGCTGGCCTGCGCGGGCATCACCGTCTACAACGGGCTGCGGCGCAGCGCCGCACGGGCGGGCGACACCGTCGCGGTCCTCGGGCTCGGCGGGCTCGGGCACCTGGGGGTGCAGTTCGCGCGGGCCATGGGCTTCCACACCGTGGCCATCGCGCGCGGCGCCGAGAAGGCGGAGGCCGCGCGGGAGTTCGGCGCGCACCGCTACATCGACAGCACCGCCGAGGACGTCGCCACGGAGCTGACCGCGCTCGGCGGCGCCAAGGTGGTGCTGGCGACCGTCACCAACAGCGCCGCGATGTCCGACGCCTTCGGGGGCCTCGGGCGGCGCGGCGAGCTGATCGTGCTCGGCGCCACCCCGGAGGGGCTCGACGTGAATCCGCTCCAGCTCGTCAACGGCGGCAGGAGCGTGCGCGGGCACGCGTCGGGCATCGCCGTGGACACCCAGGACACGCTGCGCTTCGCCGCGCGGTCCGGGGTGCGGGCCAAGGTGGAGGAGGTCCCGCTGGAGCGCGCGGCGGACGCGCTCGAAAGGATGCTGTCGGGGCGCGCCCGCTTCCGTATGGTCCTCACCACGGGCAACTGAGGCGCGGGCGTGCCCGGAGCACACCGCGAACTACCGCGAACCCCGACGGGTCCGTGCGGCGAGGAGGCGTGGCATGGCGGACAGCACAGAACTGGGCAGGTTCCTGCGCACCCGGCGCGAGGCGCTGCGCCCCGGCGACGTCGGCCTCACGGCGGGCTCCCGGCGCAGGACGCCGGGGCTGCGCCGGGAGGAGGTGGCGGCGCTCGCGAACGTCTCCGCCGACTACTACGAGCGCCTTGAGCAGGGCCGCAAGGCCAATCCGTCACCGGCGCTGCTGGCCGCGCTCGCCCGGGCGCTGCGGCTTTCGGCGGACGAGCGCGACCACCTGTACGTGGTGGCGGGGCAGCGCCCGCCGTCCGGCTTCCTCGGGCACGGCTACGTCGACCCGGGCCTGATGCACATCCTCGACGCCCTGGTCACCACGCCCGCCCTGGTCAACGACGACCTCGGGCACGTGGTGGCGCAGAACCCGCTCGGTGTGGCGCTGCTCGGCCCCTGGGCGGAGCGCCCGGGCCGGGAGGCGAACACGGTGTGGCGCTGGTTCACGGACCCGTCGAGCCGGGCGCTCTACCCGCCGGAGGACCACGAGCACCTGGGCCGCACCTATGTGGCGCAGTTCCGCGGGGCGGCGTACCGCCACGAGAAGGACCCGCTGGCCAGGGGGATGCTGAAGGACCTGCTGGCGGGCAGCGCGGAGTTCCGGGCCCTCTGGGACCTCGGGGAGGTCGCCGCGATGACCTCGACCCGCAAGACCCTGCTGCACGAGCGGGCGGGCCGCCTGGACGTGCAGTGCGACGTGGTCCTCAGTCCCCGCACGGGCAACAGCCTGATCATGTTCCGCCCGCAGCCCGGCTCCGAGACCGCGGAGAAACTGGACTTCCTGCGGGTACTCGGGGTGGAATCCTTCACCCAGGGGGCCTGAGGACCCGCAGCCGCGGGCGAGGGGCGCGGGGCCCGCGGAAAAGAGCGTGAGAAAAATCCTCCGGCCGTGTCGAGAACGGCAGGCCCGCTCCGTCCCCGCTGTGAACGCGGCCGGACACGGGCCGCACCAGCACAGAGGAGGCACCACGATGGCCAAGTACCTGCTGCTCAAGCACTACCGCGGCGCGCCCGCGTCGGTCAACGACGTCCCCATGGACAAGTGGACGCCCCAGGAGATCTCGGACCACGTGGCGTACATGAACGAGTTCGCCGCCCGCCTTGAGGAGACCGGGGAGTACGTCGACAGCCAGGCGCTGGCCCCCGAGGGGACCTGGGTCCGCTACGACGGCGAGGGCAGGCCGCCCGTCACCGACGGGCCCTTCGCCGAGACCAAGGACGTGATCGCGGGCTGGATGGTGATCGACGTCGACAGCCGCGAGCGCGCCGTCGAGCTGGCCGGGGAGCTGTCCGCGGCGCCGGGCGCGGGCGGGCGGCCGATCCACGAGTGGCTGGAGCTGCGCCCGTTCCTGACCGAGCCGCCCACCATCACGGAGTGAGCCCGCGCATGCCCGAGCACCCGGGGCCCGCCGCCTCGACGGCCGCGCACCCGCCGTCCGGCGCCTTCGAC
Source organism: Streptomyces sp. NPDC050560 (assembly GCF_044457285.1). Classification (NCBI taxonomy): domain Bacteria; kingdom Bacillati; phylum Actinomycetota; class Actinomycetes; order Kitasatosporales; family Streptomycetaceae; genus Streptomyces; species Streptomyces sp. NPDC050560. The sequence goes on along the minus strand of NZ_JBITGT010000007.1, from coordinate 419,399 downwards.
GAGGCGCTGCTGCGCGGCCTCACCCCGCGGGTGCTCGCGATCCTCGTCCGCCGCGGAGCCGACTTCGCGGCGGCCGAGGACGCCGTGCAGGACGCGCTCGTCGAGGCGGTACGCGACTGGCCGTCACAGCCCCCGCGGGACCCGCAGGGGTGGCTGGTCACGGTGGCCTGGCGGCGATTCCTCGACGCGGCGCGCGCGGACGCCGCCCGCCGCAGGCGCGAGGACCGCGTGGACGAGGAGCCGGCGGCGGGTCCCGCGCCTGGCGCCGACGACACGCTCCGGCTCTACTTCCTGTGCGCCCACCCGTCGCTGACCCCGTCGGCGACGGTCGCGCTCACCCTGCGCGCCGTCGGCGGGCTCACTACCCGCCAGATCGCCCACGCCCACCTGGTGCCCGAGGCGACCATGGCTGGGGGTCCCCCCTCTGGGGGAGGATTAGCCGTGCCAAGAGGACGGTGTCCGGGGTGCGTCTCGACCGGCCTGGGGACGTGGCGACGGTGCTGCGGGTGCTCTACCTCGTCTTCAACGAGGGCTACTCGGGCGATATCGACCTCGCGGCCGAGGCCATCCGCCTCACCAGGCAGCTCGCTGCCGCCTTCGACCACCCCGAGGTCGCGGGGCTGCTCGCCCTCATGCTGCTGCACCACGCCAGGCGCGCCGCCCGCACCGCGCCCGACGGGAGCCTGGTGCCGCTCGCCGAGCAGGACAGGTCGCGCTGGGACACCCGGGCGATCGCCGAGGGCGTCGAGATCCTCCAGGCCGCGCTCGTCCGCGACCGGCTCGGCGAGTTCCAGGCCCAGGCCGCCATCGCGGCGCTGCACGCCGACGCGCCCACCGTCCGGGAGACGGACTGGGTGCAGATCGTGGAGTGGTACGACGAGCTGTCGCGGCTCACGGACAGCCCGGTCGTGCTGCTCAACCGCGCGGTCGCGGTCGGCGAGGCGGACGGGCCGCGCGCCGGGCTCGCCGCGCTCGCGGGGCTGGACGCGGGGCTGCCCCGGCACACCGCCGTGGCGGCGTACCTCCACGAGCGCGACGGGGACACGGCGGGGGCGGCGCGGCGCTACGCGGAGGCGGCCCTGAAGGCGCCCAACCTCGCCGAGCGCGACCACCTCACCCGCCAGGCCGCCCGCCTCAACCACCTCGGCCCCGTCTGAGCGGCGCCGCGGGGCACGAACGGGGGCGCGGGCCGTGCGGCCCGCGCCCCCGGCGCCGTGTCACTCCCGGCGGGGCCTACTGCGGCTTGCGCAGCGCGATGTGGAGTTCCCTGAGGCGGGCCTCCGTCAGCTCCGAAGGGGCGCCCATCATGACGTCCTGGGCGTTGCCGTTCAGCGGGAAGGCGATGGTCTCGCGGATGTTGGGCTCGTCGGCGAGCAGCATCACGATGCGGTCGACACCGGGGGCGATGCCGCCGTGCGGCGGTGCGCCGAAGCGCAGCGCCCTGAGCATGCCGGCGAACTCGCGCTCCACCGTCTCCCGGTCGTACCCGGCGATCTCGAACGCCTTGATCATGATCTCGGGCTCGTGGTTCCTGATGGCGCCGGAGGACAGCTCCACGCCGTTGCACACGATGTCGTACTGCCAGGCGAGGACGGAGAGCGGGTCCTTGGACTCCAGGTCGGCCATGCCGCCCTGGGGCATGGAGAACGGGTTGTGCGAGAAGTCGACCTTCCCGGTCTCCTCGTCCTTCTCGTACATCGGGAAGTCGACGATCCAGCAGAACCGGAACACGTCCTCCTCGAAGTGCCCGGTCCGCCTGGCGGCCTCCACCCGGACCGCGCCCATGATGCGGGAGACCTCGTCGTACTCGCCTGCGCCGAAGAACACCGCGTGCCCGGGGGCGAGGCCGAGGCGCTTGGTCAGCTCGGCCACGTCCTCCTCGGTGAGGAACTTGGCGATCGGACCCGAGAGAGCGGGGACACCGCCCTGACCCTCGGGGCCTTGGGGGGCGTCGTCGGTGACGCGCACCCAGGCGAGGCCCTTCGCGCCCTGCGCGACGGCGAAGTCGCCGAGCTGGTCGAAGAAGCGGCGCGGCTGGTCCTGCACGCCGGGCACCGCGAGCGCCCGCACGTGCTTGCCGGAGAACGCCTTGAAGGCGGAGTCGGCGAAGACGTCCGTGAGGTCGGTCAGCTCCAGCTTGGCCCGCAGGTCGGGCTTGTCGGAGCCGTACTTCGCGACGGCCTCGCGGAACGGGATGCGCGGGAACGGCGAGGTGACCTCGCGGCCGCCGCCGAACTCGTTGAACAGCTCCGTCATGAGCTGCTCGATGGGCCGGAAGACGTCCTCCTGCTCGACGAAGGACATCTCCACGTCGAGCTGGTAGAACTCGCCGGGCGAGCGGTCCGCGCGGGCGTCCTCGTCGCGGAAGCAGGGCGCGATCTGGAAGTAGCGGTCGAAGCCCGACACCATCAGGAGCTGCTTGAACTGCTGCGGCGCCTGCGGCAGCGCGTAGAAGCGCCCGGGGTTGAGCCGGGAGGGGACGACGAAGTCGCGGGCGCCCTCGGGCGAGGTCGCGGTGAGGATGGGGGTCGCCATCTCGTTGAAGCCGAGCGCGGTCATCTTGTGCCGGATCGCGGAGATCACCGCGGTGCGCAGCATGATGTTGCGGTGCATGCGCTCGCGGCGCAGGTCGAGGAAGCGGTACTCGAGGCGGCGCTCCTCGTTGACCCCGTCCTCGGTGTTGATCGTGAACGGCAGCGGGGCGGCGGCGCCCAGCACCTCCACGCTCGCGGCCTCGATCTCGATCTCGCCGGTGGGCAGCTCGGGGTTGACGTTCTCGGCGCCCCGGGAGACGACGCGGCCGTCGACGCGGACCACGGTCTCCTTGGAGAGCTTGTCCAGCTCCTCGGCGGCCGCGGTGCCGGGGCGGGCCACGAGCTGGGTGATGCCGTAGTGGTCGCGCAGATCGATGAAGAGGATGCCGCCCAGGTCTCGGCGATTGTGCAGCCAGCCGCTCAGCCGGACGTCGCTGCCGACGTCAGTGGCGCGTAGCTCGCCGCAGGTGTGTGACCTGTACCGATGCATCGTCGTTCATCCAGTCTTCGCGTCAGGGTCTGTGACCGTGGGTGGCTCGGGACGGGCGCCCGGCGGTGCGGGGCGCCCCGTGGCGGGGCCCGTGGTGCGCTGTGTTTGGTACGTCCGTTCGGGTTGCGTGTACGGGTCCCTCCGCACTGCTCCGGTGCGTGACGGGCCTTGTCAGGACCGGCGATGGACAAGGTTACCGTCCGGACCTTGATCGCTTTTCGGGATGCTCTCGGTGGCCGCTCGCACGGGGTGTTCCTACAGTGGAACGGTGCGCGCGGAAGATCCCCTCCCGCAGGTCGGAGATGCTGCCCGGGGCGCGTCCCCGCCCGCGGCGGGCAACGCGGCCCCCGCTGCGGCGCGGCGACAGGACACCCCTGGGCCCCCTGGGCCCCCTCGGTCCGGGGGCGCTGCCGAGGGCGTGGTGGGCCCCGCGGGCGCGGCGGGCGCGGCGGGCGCCGACGAGGGCTCCCCCGCAGATCCAGCACCTGCCGGGCCGGAAGGCTCCCCCGCAGAATCCTCCGAACACTCCGGGCCCTCCGAATCCCCCGGGCCCTCCGAATCCCCCGGGCCCTCCGGATCCCCCGAAACCCCCGGGTCCTCCGAATCCCCCGGGTCCGCCCGGTCCTCCGGCTCCGAGGGTGACGGCCCCGGCGGGCCGTCCGGTGTCTCGCCCGAGCGTCCCGCCGCCTCCGGCGAGCGGTCCCGTTTCCCGCGCCCGACCCCCGGCGTCCCGCTGCCGCCGCCGGAGAACCGCTTCCGCGGCCCGGGTCTTCCGCCGGTCCGCGACGTGCTCGAAGGGCTCGTCACGGGGATGTGGCGCTGGGACGAGACCGCGGGGACGGTGGCGGTCGACGCCGAGGCGGGCCGGATGCTGGGGCTGCCGGCGGAGGCGGCGGTCTATCCCACGGAGACCATCCGCGCCCGCTTCCACCCGGTCGACTGGAACGAGATCGACGGCATCGTCAGGCTCGCCATCGCCGAGGGCACCCTCGCCGAGGGGCGGCTGCGGGTGGTCGATCCCGACGGCACCGAGCTGGGCGTCGTACGGAGCAGGTCGCGGCCGGTCGTCGACCCCGCGTCGAACACGTACGAGCTGATCGGGATGCTCCAGGAGGTCGCCGAGCAGCCGCCGGGACCCAACCCCGTGTACACCTCGGTCACCGGCGACTGGCGGCGCTCGCGCGAGGCGTTCCTGCTGGACGCGGGCCGCGCGCTCGCGGAGGCCAGGTCGACCCAGGAGGTGCTGGAGGTCGCCGACCGGCTGTCGATGCCCGGCTTCTCGCCGGACGGGCTCGCGGTGTTCGGCATCACGGGCGACCGGCTCGTCATGATCGGCAGCCATGGGCACGGGGCCGAGCCCGACAGCCCGGTCGGCGAGATGCCGCTGGACGCGGACTACCCCGGCGTCGACGTGGTGCGCACCGGGCGTGCGGTCTACCTGTCGTCGCCGCAGGAGTACCGCAAGCGGTATCCGGCGGCCTGGCAGAAGGTGGGGCAGTTCCGGCGCAAGTCGTGGGCGTTCCTGCCGCTGATCGAGGGCGGCAGGCCGATGGGGGCGTGGCTGGCGGCGTTCAGCTACCCGGTGCAGTTCACGCCCGACGAGCGCTCGGTGCTCGCCACCGTCGCGCGGATGCTGGCGCAGGCCCTGAGCAGGGCGGGCGTCGCGGACTCGCAGCGGGAGCTGACCGAGGGGCTCCAGCACACCATGATGCCGACGCTCGGCCCCGAGGTGCCGGGGATGAGCGTGGCCGCCCGCTATGTGCCGACCGGCCGGGGCCTCCAGGTGGGCGGCGACTGGTACGACATGATCTCGCTGCCCTCCGGCCGGTTCGCGTTCGTCATCGGGGACGTGCAGGGGCACGACGTACGGGCCGCGGCGCTGATGGGGCAGTTGCGGATCGCGCTGCGCGCCTACGCCTCCGAGGGGCACCGCCCCGACGCGGTCCTGACCAGGGCATCCCGCTTCCTCTCAGGGATCACCGAGTCGGTGGCGCACGGCTCTTCCGAGGGCAGGGGGCGTACGGAGCCCGGCGACGACCGGTTCGCGACATGCCTGTACGTGGAGGCCGACCCGGCCACCGGCATGCTGGAGATCGCCCGCGCCGGCCACCCCGACCCGGCGGTGCGGATGGCCGACGGCACCGTCATCAACCGGCCCACCAGGGGCGGCCTGCCGCTCGGTATCGACCCCGACTCGGACTATCCGACGACGCGCTTCGTGCTGGAGGAGGGCCAGACGATGCTGCTGTGCACGGACGGTCTGATCGAGAACGGCGGGCACGACCTCGACACCGGCTGGAGCCTGGTGCGCCACACCATGGAGGAGGACCGCACCGGCGACCTCGAACGCCTGGTCGACGCCCTGGTGGGGGCGGTGCACGGGCCGGACAAGCGGCCGCCGGGGCCGGTGACGGGACGCAGGGAGGACGACATCGCGGTGCTGCTGCTGCACCGCAGCGCCCCACGGCAGCGCACGGCGCCGGTGCGGCGCACCGCGCTGACGGTGGCGCAGGCGGAGCCGCAGCGGATCGCGAGCGCCCGCCAGCAACTGCGCGAACTGCTCCACGACTGGGCCGACGACGACCAGATCGACTCGGCGGCGCTGCTCGCCTCCGAGGTGCTGACGAACGTACTGGTGCACACCGACGGCGACGCACTGCTGGTGGCGCAGCTCAGCGGCGAGAAGGGGCACCGCAGGATGCGGGTGGAGGTGACCGACCGCAGTGACGACCTGCCGCACAAGCAGCAGCCGGGCGAGATGGCGTCCTCGGGCCGCGGCCTGGTCCTGATGGAGCTGCTGGCCCGCAACTGGGGGGTGTCGCCGCGCGGGGAGGGCAAGAGCATCTGGTTCGAGCTGCGCGAGGGCGACCCCGGCGACGACGAGGCGGCGGACGCCGCGGGGACGCCGGGCGAGGGCGCCGGGGTGCACGCGGCGGACGAGGTGGATTTGAGCGCCTTCGAGGAGAACCTGGAGGCCGGCTTCGAGGCATTCGACAACGGGCCGGGGACAGCCGAGGAGGGTTCCGGCGGCGGAGAACCGGACGACGGAGGCACGGACCGGGACGACGGAGCCGAGCGGGACTGACCGGCGCCCCCCCACAGCGGGACCCTGACCCCCCGGGAAGCAATCCCGGGGGGTCGTTGTTGGGGGCTGGTAGGAAGTTGCCTATTCAACTAAAGTGGGCGACACCAGTAGATGGGGGTAGGACCATGCCCGCTGTGACCGTCGAGAACCCGTTGGCGCTGCCCAGGGTGGCCGCGCCTGCCGACGCCGTGCCGCGGCCCGTGCTCGCCGTTTCCACCGCGCCCTCCGGCTTCGAGGGCGAGGGCTTCCCGGTGCGCCGCGCCTTCGCCGGCATCAACTACCGGCACCTCGACCCGTTCATCATGATGGACCAGATGGGCGAGGTGGACTACGCGCCGGGGGAGCCGAAGGGCACCCCCTGGCATCCGCACCGCGGCTTCGAGACCGTGACGTACATCATTGACGGCACCTTCGTCCACCAGGACTCCAACGGCGGTGGCGGCACCATCACCAACGGCGACACCCAGTGGATGACGGCGGGCTCGGGGCTGCTGCACATCGAGGCGCCGCCGGAGGAACTGGTGGCGTCCGGCGGCCTGTTCCACGGGCTCCAGCTCTGGGTGAACCTGCCCGCGGCCGACAAGATGAAGGACCCCCGCTACCAGGACATCCGCGGCGGCCAGGTCCGGCTGCTGACCACCCACGACGGCGGCGCGCTGCTGCGGGTGATCGCGGGCGGCCTCGACGGTCACGAGGGGCCCGGCATCACCCACACCCCGATCACGATGGTGCACGCCACCGTCCGCCCCGGCGCCGAGGCCACCCTGCCCTGGCGGGAGGACTTCAACGGCCTCGCGTACGTGCTCGCGGGGCGCGGCTCCGTCGGACCCGCCCGCAGGCCGGTGCACACGGGGCAGGCCGCGGTGTTCGGCGCGGGCTCGTCGCTGACGGTGCGCGCCGACGAGAAGCAGGACGCGCACACCCCCGACCTGGAGGTCGTCCTGCTCGGCGGGCGCCCGATCAGGGAGCCGATGGCGCACTACGGCCCGTTCGTGATGAACACCCAGGCCGAGTTGCAGCAGGCGTTCGAGGACTTCCAGAAGGGCCGCCTCGGCACGATCCCCGCCGTACACGGCATGACCGAGGGCGGCCTCTAGGCGGCGTCGTGAAAGGGGCGCCGTCCGGCCGACGGACGACGCCCCCGGCGCCCGGTCCCCGTGTCACGGGCGGGGCAGCGTGGCGAAGTCCACCGTGCCGAGGCCGGTGGCCAGTTCGACGGCCGCCTCCACGACGCGGCCCGGCAGCCCGACGCCGTCCGGACGGCCGGTCCAGCGCTCGAACGGCGAATCACCATTGATCCTCTGTTTGGGTAGCGGTACAGTCACACTGTGTCGTCGCCGGTGGGTCATTGCCAGGCGGAACCGTACCCACTTCGACGTAACTCCCCCGTGGCCTCGAATCTGTTGACCGCTGGAATGGATTGGCCATGCATCGGTCCACGGGCCGAATGGGCAGCGCCACCCGACGAACACCTGTCGTGAAGGAGAAACGTGCCCACTCCCACGGTGCCCTGGGGTGTCAAGCGACTGGCGCTGTATCCCGACATCTCCCAAGTGCCCTACGTCGAGACGGAGCTGGACCCGGTAACGCAGACGACCCGCTACCTTGACGCGAACGGCGACCGAGTTGAGATGGGCGGGCACGGCACCGGAACGGCCACCGCCAACCAGACCGCGACATCGTCCGACGGCGGCGGTCCCCATCCGCCCCCGCCCTCGGACGAAGACCTGACCGAGGACAGTGACTCGGACTGACATGGTCGAGACACCGGTTCTTGTCGTCACCGCGCTTGGTGACGTAACAGCGGACCTGGTGTTGAAAGAGTTGTACGGCCGGGGTGTCCGGACCGTGCGGCTCGACCCTTCCGTCGACTTTCCGCGGACCGCCGACATGAGTGCCCGGATCGAACGAGGTGCCTTCACCGGTGACATCACCACCTCGACCCGGCGACTCGACCTGGCAGGCGTCCGCTCCGTCTATTGGCGCCGCCCGACGCCTTTCGGCAGCCCGCAGGAGGCGCAGACTGCTGAGCGGCGATTCGCGATCGAGCAGTCCCGGCACGGCTATATGGGGGTGCTGCACGCGCTTCCGGGAGCCTTGTACGTCAACCACCCGACACGAAGCCGCGACGCCGAGAACAAGGCGCTTCAACTCGCCACTGCGGCCCGCTCGGGCTTCCTGCTCCCCGATACCCTGATTACCGATGTACCGGCGGATGCCGGCAAGTTCGTGGCCGAGCACGGGACAGTGGTCTACAAGCCTGTGCACCGCGTGCACCTTGCATGCCAGGACGGCCGAAACCGAACCGTCTGGGTGCGCGCCGTCCGGGCGGAAAATCGACGACTCGATCGCGTCGTGCCCCCACCTCTTCCAAGTCTGCGTGCCGAAGGTCGCTGACGTCCGCCTGGCCATGGTCGGTGGGGAAGCGTTTGCGAGCCGCATCGACATCGACGGCGATCACCTTGACTGGCGCCAGGACCAAGGCTTGATCACCTGCTCGCCCGTCTCTGTCCCGGGCCCTGTGCGTGATGCGGCACGGGCCTTCCTTCATGCGTTCGGGCTCCACTTCGGCGCTTTCGACTTCGCTCTTGACGCAGCGGCCCGATGGTGGTTTCTCGAATGCAACCCCAATGGACAATGGGCGTTCGTCGACGAGGGCACAACCCGCGCCATCGCGAATGCACTCGCCGACATTCTCCGGAAAGGCGACACAGCATGACCCGGGATACCGCCGTCGAGCTGCGCCGTCGACTTGTCGCGCGGCTCGTCGCCGATGATGTCCTGCACGACCCCGAGGTACGCCGCGCGGCCGGGACCGTCCCCCGCGAGGTGTTCCTCGGCAGCGCTGTCTACAAGCCGAGCAAACCGCCAGGAGTCACGGTCTGGACACCTCTGAGCCGCGACAGCACTCCTGCCGACGAGTGGCTACGCCTCGCGTACCGGAATCAGACGTGGGTGACGCAGATCGACGGAGTACTCGCCGAGAACGCTGGCGGCCCTGTCACCGGAGGCAGCCCCACCTCGTCCTCGACACTGCCAGGCGTTGTTCTGTGGATGATCGAGCAGGCCGGCATCGCCCGTGGTAAGCGCGTGCTCATCATCGGCACGGGAACGGGCCTCTCGACCGCCTACGTCTGCGAGGTCGCCGGAGAAGGGAACGTGACCTCGATCGAGACCGACGCGGACGCGGCCGAGCGCGCTCGTAAGGCTCTCGGCGAAGCGGGTTACGCTCCGACGCTCATCACGGCCGACGGCCTGCGCGGCTGCCCCGACCGAGCACCGTACGACGTCGTCATCGCGTTCTGCTCGATGCGGCATGTCCCGTATGGCCTGCTCCAGCAGATCGCCACCGGGGGCACGTTGCTCGTCACTCTCTCCGGCTGGGGTGCCGCGTACGGACTCGTCCGTCTCACAGTCGGGAACGGCGCAACCGCACAGGGGCGCTTCCTGCCCGGCTACACCTCGTTCATGATTGCCCGGCCCCACGACCACCCACCGCACGGGCCGTTTGAGTTCCTGCCCGGGCATGAGCGACCCAGCCGCATCGACCCCGCCCTGCTCGACGACTGGACCGGTCGGTTCGTCGCGCAGCTCGCCGCGCCCTCGGCGGAACGGCTCGGGGCGGGTGCCGAGCAGGTGCTGCTCGACGTTTCCACGGGGTCCCAGGCGCGAGTCCGCTCGGCCGCCAGTGGCGAGGGCTGGACGGTGGTCCAGCGCGGACCGCTTGACCTCTGGAATGCCGTCGAGGACTCGGTCACTACGTGGCAGCGTCACGGCTCGCCGTTCCTGAGCGAGTTCGGAATGACCATCACTCCGGACGCCCAGGAGGTCTGGCTCCACTCACCGCGTGGGCCGAAATGGGCGCTGCCTGTCTAGGGTGCCAGGTCGCCGTGTCACGGGCGGGGCAGCGTGGTGAAGTCCACCGTGCCGAGGCCGGTGGCCAGTTCGGCGGCCGCCTCCCCGACGCGGGCCGGCAGACCGACGCCGTCCGGACGGTCGGTCCAGCGCTCGAACGCGGTGCGGAAGATGGCGACGCCGACCTCCGCGAGCAGCGTCGCCTGCGACTCGGCGGCGCCCCGCTCCCGCAGCGCGTCCGCCACCGCGGCCGTGACGGCGGCGAACTTGGTACGTCCCCGTTCCTGCAATTCCGGGCTGGCCCTGACGACCGCGCGCCGTTGGGCGGCGAGCGTGGCCTGGTCGCCCAGCCCGTCGGCGACGCCCAGGAGGGCGGCGAGCAGGGCCTCGAAGGGCGAGAGGGTGTCGTCGGCGTGCCGCACGGAGCGGGCGAGGACGGCCGGAAGCCGGTCGGAACCGGCGAACAGCACGTCCCGCTTGTCCGCGAAGTAACGGGAGAACGAGCGCCGGGTCAGCCCGGCCCGCTCGGTGATCTCCGCGACGGTGACGTTCTCGTACCCATGCTCCAGGAACAGCTCCAGCGCCGCCTCGCGGAGCCGGTCTTCGGCGTGTGGGTCCCATCTCGGCATGGTTGCCATCCTAACGAGTGATGACTCGGTGGGTCATCACCGCTACTATTCTGATGTCTCAGTGAGTCATCACCTTCGTGGCAGAGGAGTAGGCACCATGGTTCTTTCAGGTCGGCGCATCGTCGTCATCGGCGGCAGTTCCGGGATGGGTCTTGCCGCGGCCCGCGCCGCGGCGGCGGCCGGGGCGGCGGTCACCATCGCGTCGCGGGACCAGGAGCGTCTGAAGACCGCGCTCGCAGAGCTGCCCGACACCTGCGACGGGGCCGTCGTCGACACCCGCGACGAGGCTGCCGTCGCCGCCCTGGCCGACCGCGTCGGCGAGTTCGACCACCTGGTCTACACGGCGGGGGACACGGTGCGTCCGCGACCGCTGGCGGACCTGCCCCTCGACGCCGCCCGGGAGCTGTTCGAGGTCCGCTTCTGGGGGGCGGTCACCGCGGTCAAGCACGCGGCGCGGCGCGTCCGGCCGGGGGGCTCGATCGTGCTGACGTCCGGGACGGTCGCCGTCCGCCCCGCGCCCGGTGCGGCGCTCGCCGCCGGTGCCGCCGCCGCCACGGAGGGCCTGACGCGGGGACTGGCCGCCGAGCTTGCCCCGATACGTGTCAACGCGGTGCGGCCGGGGGCGATTCGCACGCCGCTGTGGGACCCGGTCCCCGAGCCGCAGCGGGCGGCGCTGTTCGCGACCCTTGCCGAGAAGACGCTCACCAAGTCGACAGGAGAGGCCGACCAGATCGCCGCAGCACACCTGTACCTGATGGAGAACGGCTTCGTCACCGGAACGGTGCTCACCGTGGACGGAGGCGCTGTCCTCGCCGGGAGCTAGCCGACGGTCTCCTGCCGCGATGTCAGCTCGGCCAGCCACGGGTGTCCGGGATGTGCGCGCTCCAGCCACTCGCTCAGGCGGTCCTGGCGCGTTCGGTCCAGCAGCGGCAGCACCCCGTGGAAGTCCGTGAGGTCCTTGGGGCGCGTCCACTTGGCCTTGAAGAGCAGTACCAGTTCCGGGATCAGATAGGGGATTCCGTCCACCGTCCGCTCGATGATCGCGTCGTACGGCAGCCGCAGCCGTTCGTCCCGGCGGCAGATCCACATATCGCCCTCGTGCGGCTCGCGGAACACGTCGAGGAGGAACTGACCGGTCGCCGGGTCCCGTAGCCAGGTCTGGTGGGTGGCCTCCAGCGCCTCGGCCGTCGGCGCCGCCCAGAGCCGTCCCGAGCCCACCGCGTCGAAGGCGTACTCGGGGAAGCGGTCCCGGACCCGGGGGAAGGCCGCCGCGGGCACCGCGATCTCCAGGTCGCCGTGCGGGCGCGACTGCTCCCCGCGGAACAGGTCGAGCGCCCACCCCGCCGCGACACACCAGGGCACGCCGACCCCGTCCAGCCGTTCGGCGGCCTGCTCGGGACGCCAGGCGTCCGCCCAGCGCGCATCCGCTTCACCCGCGTCGAGCGCGGCACCACCGGGCGGCAAGATCTGGGTCACCGGGCCAAGCTACCCCCGCGGCCCGGCTCCGTAACGGTGCCCGTGGAGGACGGGTGCCCGGGATGCGAGGCCGTGTCGGGCAGGGGGCGGCTCACCCTCTCGGGGGTGAATGCCGTGCGGGCGTGGGGGGACGGTGTTCGGATGGGGGCGTGTCTCTGCTTCCCCCGGCCATCCAGCGTGCGGCGGCCTGGTGTGCCTTCGCGCTGCTCGCCACCGGCGTGGCCGCCGTGGGGATCTGGCTCTGCGTCACCCTGAAGGCCGCCGTGACGCCGGTCCTGCTGGCGCTGCTCGGCACCGCGCTGCTGCGCCCGCTCTACCGGTGGTTGGTCGCGGCCAGGCTGAACGTATCGCTCGCCGCGGGGCTCACCTGTGCGGCGGTGGTCGCCGCGGTGGGCGCGGTGGCGTACGTCGTGGTCAGCTCGCTGATCGACACCGGTGACCAGATCCTGCGTTCGGTACGGGACGCGGTGCACACGGTCGCGCGGCACGTCGGGGCGCCGGGCACCTCGCTCGACGACATCACCGACAACGCCAAGCAGCTCCTCGGCAGGTTCGGCGGCAGCGCGGCCTCCGGGGTGATCAACGGGATCAGCCTGGTGGGGCAGACGGTGGCGACGGCGGTGCTCGCGCTGCTGCTCGTCTTCTTCTTCCTGCGCGACGCCGGGCGCGCGATGCGCGCGCTGCGCTCGCTCGCGCCGCGCGGCAGGGCCGACGTGGTGGAGACGATGGCCCGGCGGGCGTTCCGCGCGGTCGAGGGCTTCATGCGGGGCACGACGCTGATCGCGCTGATCGACGCCTTCTGTATCACCGTCGGCCTCGCCGTCCTGCGGGTGCCGGGGGCGATCGGCCTCGGGGCGCTGGTGTTCGTGGGGGCCTACGTGCCGTATCTCGGCGCGTTCGTCTCTGGCACGGCGGCCGTGCTGGTGGCGCTCGCCGACCGGGGCTTCGCCATCGCGCTGTGGGCGCTCGGGGTGGTGCTCGCGGTGCAGGTGCTCGAAGGGCACGTACTCCAGCCGGTCATCCAGAGCCGCACCGTGCAGATGCACCCGGCGGCGGTGCTCCTCGCGATCACCGCGGGCGCCACCGTGGCCGGCATCCTCGGCATGCTCCTCGCGGTGCCGCTCACGGCGGCGGTCTTCGGAGTGGTGTCGGAGCTGCGCGAGCGCTACGCGCACTGAGCCCGCGTCCCCGGGAGCGACCGTGTCGCCCCGCCGTACGTGCCCCCTCCCCACCGGGCGCACGCCTGCGGCCCGATGACCGGCCGATCCGGGCGAACCGTGCACAAGGGTTGACACCCCCACGGCGCCCGGAGAACGATGCTTGCACAGAGCGAGTTCGGCGTTATCGCCATGTGGAGTCCCAAGGCCCGTGTCGGCCTCCCGGGAACCTCCCCCGCCGCGACCGGCACCCGCACCCGCACCCGTGCTCCATCTCCGTCTCCACCCGCACCTCGCACCCCGTTCTCCACACCCCTTACTCCGACTTCCAGCCCGCCGCCGCCCCGTGCGCAGGCGTGGCGTGAAGGGGGACCCGTGTTCCAGACGCTCCACGGAAAGGGCCGGCTCGTCCGGCGTACCACCGTGGCCGTGGTCGTCACCGCGGCCGCGCTGACGGTCATCGCGGGCGGCTTCGAACCTGCCAACCCGCGCAAGGCCGACGACACCACGGCGGGCGGCGGCGGCCAGAGCGTGGACATCGGGCTGCTCGGGGTGATGAGCGACGCCCCGATCGCCATCGCGGACAAGCGCGGCTACTTCAAGAAGGCCGGTATCACGCTGAAGATCCAGAAGTTCGCCTCGGGCGGCGCCATGGTGGCGCCGATGGCCGCGGGCGACCTCGACGTCGGAGGCGGCGCCTTCAGCGCGGGCCTGGTCAACGCGGTGGCGGGCGGCACCCCGCTCGTCATCACCGCCGACAAGGGCTCGTTTCCGTCGAAGGACCTGGGCTCCCAGCAGTTCGTCGTCCGCAAGAACCTGGCGGGGCGCATCAAGGACTTCTCCGATCTGCGGGGGCGCAAGATCGCTGTCGGTACGGCCGTCGGCACCGCCCCGTACGCGAGCGTGGTGGACGTGCTGCGCAGGGCCGGGCTGCCGAAGCCGCAGGACCAGCTCAGCTCGATGGCCTCGACCGATGTGACGGTCGCCCTCGACCAGGGCGCGGTGGACGCGGCCTGGCTCAGCGAGCCCAACGCCGCCCTCGCCGTCCAGAAGGGCTACGCGGTGCCCTGGAAGTCCGCCTACGACGTGGCCCCGGACGAGCAGGACGCCACGATCTTCTACAACACCCGCTGGTCGGAGGCGAATCCGAAGCTCGCCCAGGCGTTCATGAACGCGTACGTCTGCGGCGCCCGTGACTACCTGGCCGCCATGGCGCCGAAGCCGAAGGCGGAGAAGGGCGGCGGGGGCGGCGACGGCGGCGACAGGGGCGCCGTCATGGAGATCATGGCCGACTACACCCACACCGATGTGAAGGTGCTCGAAAAGGCCCATCCGCCGGGCCTGTTCGACGGTGCCGTGCCCGACGTGAAGAGCATCGAGCACACCGTGGAGACCTTCAGGAACCTCGGCGAGATCAAGCGGACGGTGCCCGCGGACAAGCTCGTCGACCTCGACTACGTCAAGGCCGCGGCCCACGCCCACTGCTGACAAGCGAAGGAGCCCACCCATGCCGAGCGGACCAGCGCCGCAGGGCACCTCGGCCGAGCGGCCGGTGAAGATCGGACTCAGCCACGTCCGCAAGCGGTTCGTCGCGGGCGGCCACGACGTCACGGCGATCGAGGACTTCAGCTTCGAGGTGCGCCAGGGCGAGTTCCTCGCCGTGGTCGGGCCCTCGGGGTGCGGCAAGACCACGCTGCTGCGCATCCTCGCCGACCTGGAGCGGCACGACGACGGCGAGGTCACCATCGTCAGGAAGGACCCGGCCCGCCCGGAGAACTCGATGATCCTCCAGGGCGACAGCGTCTTCCCCTGGATGACGGTGCGTCAGAACGTCGAGTTCGGGCTGCGGTTGCGCAGGATCGGCAGGCGCGAGCGGGCCCGGCAGAGCGGGCACTACCTGGAGCGCACCGGCCTGACCAGGTTCGCCGACTCCTATCCGCACCAGCTCAGCGGCGGCATGCGGCAGCGGGTGTCGATCGCCCGCGCCTTCGCCAACGACCCCGAGATCCTGCTGATGGACGAGCCGTTCGGGGCGCTCGACGAGCAGACCAAGTTCACCCTCCAGCAGGAGCTGCTCCAGCTCTGGGAGTCGACGCGCAAGACGGTCGTGTTCATCACCCACAGCCTCGACGAGGCGCTGACGCTCGCCGACCGGGTGCTGGTGATGACCCCGCGCCCCGGCAGGATCAGCACCGTGCTCGACGTGCCGTTCGCGCGCCCGCGCGACGTGCTCTCGCTGCGCAGGGACGCGCACTACGGCGACCTCATCAACCGCATCTGGACCGCCCTCAAACCGGGCGCGCCCGCACCGCCCGGCACCGGCACGGCCGCGGGCACCGGCACCGGCACGGCCGCGGGCACCGGCACCGGCACCGCGACGGGCGCCGACACGGCCCCGGCCCCCGCGGCCGCCGCGGAAGGGGCCGCGCGATGAGTCAGACCACCGCCGCGACCGGTGCCGCGCCCGCCGCGGGCGACGGGGCGCGGATCGTACGGAGGCAGACCGCGCGCGCCCGCGGTGTACGGGTCTCCGCGTCGGCCCAGGAGCGGCTGCTGACCTTCCTCTCGCCGGTGCTCTTCCTCGCCCTGTGGGAGGTGCTGGCCCGCACCGGCCTCGTCGACCAGCGGTTCTTTCCCGCGCCGAGCGCCGTGTTCCAGGAGTTCGTGAAGCAGCTCGGCTCCGGCGGCACGCTGCGCTACGACACGTATGTCACCGTGCGGCGCGTCCTCATCGGGTTCGTCGTCGGCGGGGTGCCGGGGGTCGTCATCGGGCTCGGGATGGGCTTCATCAGGCCGCTGCGGCTGATGCTCGACCCGGTGATCTCGATGCTGTACCCGATCCCGAAGAGTTCGATCATGCCGCTGCTGCTGCTGATCTTCGGGTTCGGCGAGGCGTCCAAGTGGGTGCTCGTCGCCATCGGGGTGTTCTTCCCCGTGGTCCTCAACTGCATGGCGGGCGTGCTCGGCATCCAGTCCGCGTATGTGGACGTGGCGCGCAACTACGGGGCGGGCCGCGCCCAGTACCTGCGCTACGTGGCGTTCCCCGGCGCCCTGCCGCTGGTGCTGTCCGGGCTCAGGCTCGGGCTCGGCATGGGGCTCGTGCTCGTCGCCATCGCGGAGATCGTCGGCGCCCAGGACGGCCTCGGCTACATGATCCAGCACTCCTGGGAGCTGTTCAGCGTGGAGACGATGTACGTCGGCCTCTTCGTGCTCGGCTTCATCGGCATCGCCACCAGCCTGCTGCTGCGGGAGCTGGAGCGCGCGGTCGTGCCGTGGGCGGTGGAGCGGCGGTGAGGGCCGCGCCGCCCCCGTGGGGCGCCGGGCCGGTCCCGCCCGCCGGGCGGCCGACGCCGCTCCCACGGCCTGGCGCACGTCCGCGCCCGCCGCCGCGGCGGCCCCCGCACCCCAGCGTCCACGCCCCGCGGCTCCCCGAGAAAGCGAGAACCCCCTCGTGAAGAAGCTCGACGCCTTCTGCCACATCATGCCCGCCCCGTACTACCGGCGGTTCTTCGAACTCGACTCGTCCCGCCATGCCGCGAACCTGCGCAAGCGGGTCTCCCACATCCCCTGCCTGTACGACATGGACGTCCGCTTCCGGCAGATGGACGAGTTCGGCGAGGAGTACCGGCAGATCATCAACATCGCGGCGCCGCCCGTGGAGGACCTGGGCTCCCTCGCGGTCTCCCGCGAGATGTCCCGTATCGGCAACGACGCGATGGCCGCGCTGGTCGCGGAACACCCGGACCGCTTCGCCGGGTTCATGGCGTGCGTGCCGATGGACGACCCCGAGGCGGCGGTCGCCGAGCTGGACTACGCGGTCGGGCAACTCGGCGCGCTCGGGGCGCAGATATACACCCATGTGCACTCGGAGCCCATGGACAAGCCGGAGTTCGAGCCGTTCTGGGCGCGCGCCGCCGAGCTTGGCAAGCTGCTCCAGGTGCACCCGTGCCGCAGCTCGGAGTGGAACGACTACCCGGGCGAGGACCGCTCGAAGTTCGAGATCTGGTGGACGTTCGGCTGGGAGTACGACCTGTCGGCGTTCATGGCGAGGATCGTGTTCTCCGGGGTGCTTGAGCGCCATCCCGAGCTGAAGCTGCTCATCCACCACGGCGGCAGCATGGTCCCGCACTTCTCGGGGCGTGTAGGACCCGGCTGGGACCAACTGGGCGCGCGCACGCCCGAGTCGCAGAAGGCCGACGTCACCGGCTACGAGCTGAGCAAGCGGCCCGTCGAGTACTTCCGGATGATGTACGCGGACACCGCCATGTTCGGCGCGGCGCACGCGCTGCGGTGCTGTGTGGACTTCTACGGCACGGAGCACGTGCTCTTCGGCTCCGACAGCCCCTACGACCCCGAGCGCGGCCCCGGCTATATCAGGGCCACCATCAAGAACCTCCAGGAGATCGGCCTCACGACCGAGGAGCAGGAGGCCATCTTCCACGGCAACACCGAACGGCTTCTGGGCCTCTGAGGCGCCTTGCAGGGGCGACGCCTCGGCGGCCAGGGGAGCAGGGGGAACGGCGCGTCGCCGGTCCTGGTTCAGGCTCAGGTGCCGTCGGCCGGACCGTGCCGTTCCAGGGCGGCCGACAGTTCGTCGGCCGTCTCGCGGACCCTGGCGAGGATCGCCGCGCGCCCGTCGTCCGTGAGCCGGAACTCGGGGCACGGCACCGACACCGAGGCGGCGACGGTGCCGTGTTCGCGGACCGCCGCGGCGGCGGCCCACACGCCCTCGTCGACCTCCTGGGTGCTGGTGGACCAGCCCTGCCGCCCGGCGAGTTCCACCTCGCGCTCCCAGTCGTCGGGGGGCGGCGCCGCCTGGCCCTGGCGGACGATGCGGTCCACGTACGCCCGCCGCTCGTCCGCCGTGAGGCCGCCGAGCAGCACCTTCACGCTGGCACCGCGCAGCGGCGGCAGCATCTGGCCGGGCTGGAAGGAGAGCCGCAGCACCCGGCTCGACTCACAGCGGTCGACACACACCGGGAGGCCCGCGATGAACTGCACGAGCAGCACCGTCTCGTCCAACTCGGCGGCCAGCCCCGCCAGATGGGGCGCGGCCAGTTCGAGGAGCGTGTTCGCGGTCCTGGCGGCCCTGCCGAGCAGCAGCACCCGCGGGGTGAGCTGGTACAGCCCCTTGCGGGTGTCGGTGGCGAGGCCCATCTGCCGCAGCAGGGCGACGTACCGGTGCACGGAGGGCGCCGGGATGCCGAGGTCGGCGGACAGCTCCTTGACGGTGCGCCGCGGCCGCTGCTCGGTGAACGCGAACAGGATCTCCAGGATGCGGCGCGCGCTGTCGGAGCCGGCGGGGCGTTCGGCGTCGGGGGGATCGGTTCGGGGCATCGGGCGACCTCTTGACAGGGCGGAAGAGCCGGAGAACACTGAGAATCACTCAGTGATCGTGAGATTATCACAAGGCGATAGGCCGACGGGCGCCAGTCGACCGGACAACGGCCGCCGACGCGCCGCACGGCCCCGGCCCCCGGGCCCCGCCCAGGGGACCCGCCCGCCGCACCGCGCCGTCACCCGCCCAGGCCCCGACCTGGCGCACTCTGCCCCGCGCGACCGCCGCAGACACCCGGCACCCGCCCGCGGGAACCGGCACGGGACGGGCCACGCACACCCCACCGCACCCCGGGCGCACGCCCGCCCCGGCACACCACTCCAGGAGACGCGGATGCTGTCGAGCACGGACAACGAGCTGCTGACCCGGGTCGGCCCGGGCACATCGATGGGCGACATGCTCAGGCGCTACTGGGTGCCTGCGCTGCTCGGCGAGGAACTGCCCGAGCCGGGCTCGCCCCCGCTGCGGCTGAAGCTCCTCGGCGAACGCCTCGTCGCCTTCCGCGACCACGACGGCGCCGTCGGCGTCCTCAGCGAGTTCTGCGCCCACCGCCGCGCCTCCCTTTTCTACGGCCGCACCGAGAGCGAGGACTCCCGCGACGGCACCACCGGGCTGCGCTGCTCGTACCACGGCTGGAAGTACGACCGCGAGGGCCACTGCGTCGACATGCCCAACGAGCCGCCCACCAGCAAGTTCAAGCACCACATCCGGCTGCGCGCCTACCCCGCGAGGGAGCGCGGCGGCATCGTCTGGGTCTACCTCGGGCCGCCCGAACTCCAGCCCGAGCTGCCCGAGTTGGAGTGGGCGATGCTGCCCGACGCGCACCGCTACGTCTCCAAGCGGCGCCAGCGCTGCTCGTACCTCCAGGCCATGGAGGGCGGACTCGACTCCAGCCACGTGTCGTTCCTGCACTCCGACGCCCCGCTGTGGAGCCCCCCGTGGACCCACCAGACCCGCGGCCCGCGCCGCCACCTCGCCACCGGGTCGCCGAAGTTCTTCGTCGAGCCCACCGGCTACGGCCTCCTCCTCGGCGCCCGCCGTGAGACCGACACCGGCGACCACTACTGGCGCATCACCCAGTGGCTCATGCCCTGGTACACGATGGTGCCCAGGGACGAGCACGAGCCGATCGCCGCGCACGCCTGGGTGCCCGTCGACGACGAGACCTGTTTCACGTGGAACATCAGCTATGTCCCCGAGGAGCCCCTGCGCAAGGAGCAGTACGACTACTACCGCACCGGCGGCCACATCCACGCCGAGCTGATCCCCGGCACCTTCGACCCGGTGCGCAACGCCGACAACGACTACCAGATCAGCCGGGTGCTCCAGAAGGCCGACGTCTCCTACAGCGGCATCGCGGGCATCGCCATGCAGGACTCCGCGATGCAGGAGAGCATGGGCCCCGTCGTCGACCGCTCCGAGGAGCACCTGGGCAGCGCCGACGCGGGCATCATCGCCGCCCGCAGGCGGCTGCTCGCGGGGGCGCGGGCGCTCGCCGAGTCCGGCGCCGCCCCGCCAGGGCTCGACCCCGCGACCCACCGGGTCCGCTCCACCAGCGTCGTCCTGCCCAAGGAGACCTCCTGGGTGGCGGCCACGGGCGACAGCCGCCGCGCGGACCCGGCGCTCTACGCGGACCCGGCACGCGTAGCTACGGCGCCCGAAGCCACGGCACCCGCAGCCACGGCGCCCGCGGACCCGCCGCCCGGTGCGAGCACGGCACGTACGGGGGAGCGCGCATGAGGATCGAGGTCGACCTGCCGCTGTGCCAGGGGCACGGCCAGTGCGAGGAGTCCGCGCCCGAGGTCTTCGAGGTCGGCGACGACGCCGTGGTCCACCTCCTCGACGAGGACCCGCCCGAGTCGCGGCGCCCGGCCGTCGAGGAGGCCGCGCGCCGCTGCCCCGTCGAGGCCCTGCGCATCGGACCCGCCGGGGACGGCGCCTAGATGGCCCCCCGCGCGCCGCGCCGCATCGTCGTCGTCGGCGCCTCGCTCGCCGGTCTCCGCGCGGCCGAGGCGCTGCGCCGCCAGGGCTACGACGGCCACCTCACCCTGGTCGGCGCCGAACGGCACTTCCCGCCCTACGACCGCCCCCCGCTCTCCAAGGCCGTACTGACCGGCGCGGAAGCCGAGTCCGCCAGGCTGCGCGCGGCGCCAGGGCTCGACGCGGAACTCATCCTCGCCACCCACGCCACCGCCCTCGACCCGGCCGCCGCCACCCTCACCCTCGACAGCGGCAGGGCCCTCACCTACGACGGCCTCGTCATCGCCACCGGGGTCGCGCCCCGCCGCCCCGCGGTGCTGCGTGGCGGCCAGGGACTGCCCCCGGTGTTCGTGCTGCGCACCGTGGAGGACGCGCTCGCGCTGCGCCGCGCGCTGCGCGCCTCGCCCCGGGTCGCCGTCGTCGGCGCCGGGTTCGTCGGCTGTGAGATCGCGTCGAGCTGCCGGGCGCTCGGGCTCGACGTCACTCTGGTGGAGAGCGCCGCGACCCCGCTGGAACGCGCCCTCGGGCCAAGGCTCGGCGCCCGGCTCGCCACGCTCCACCGCGACCACGGCACCACGCTGCGCACCGGCGCCGCCGTCGCCTCCGTAGAGCCGTACGGGCTCGCGCTCGCCGACGGCGGCCGGGTGCCCGCGGACGTCGTGGTCGCCGCCGTCGGCAGCGTCCCCAGGACCGCCTGGCTCGCCGGCAGCGGCCTCGACACCACCGACGGCGTCCTCCTCGACGCCACCTGCACCGCGCTCGGCGCCGACGGCATCGTCGCCGCGGGGGACGTCGCCCGCTGGTACAACCCCCGCTACGGCGTCGCGATGCGCGTCGAGCACTGGAGCAACGCCGTCGAGCAGGCCGAGGCCGCCGCACGCGCGCTGCTCCTCGGCCGCGCCGCGGCCCCCGGCTTCACCGCCGTCCCCTACTTCTGGTCCGACCAGTACGGCACCAAGGTGCAGTACGCGGGCCGCCCCACCGGCACCGCGCACCTCGTCGAGGGCAGCCCCGAGGAGCGGCGCTTCGTCGCCGTGCACACCGACCCGAGCGGCCGGATGTCCGGCGTGCTGTGCGTCAACAGCCCCGCCAGGCTCGGCCGTTACCGCCGCGGTGTCGCCCGGGGGCTGCCCCTGGACGCGCCGCGTACCAGTACGGAGGGCAGCCCATGCCGCATGTGACCACCGCGCTCGCCAGCGTCGCGGTCGCCCCCGGGAGGAGCGAGCTGCGCGAGTTCCCGCTGCCCGACGTGGGCGACGAGGCGGGGCTGCTCAGGGTGGAGGCCGCGGGCGTCTGCGGCACCGACGTCGCTGGCTACGCGCGCACGGCGCCCGCCCGCATACTCGGCCACGAGAACGTGGGCCGCCTGGTGCGGCTCGGCGCGGGCGCCGCGCGCCGCTGGGGGCTCGCGGAGGGCGACCGGGTCGCCGTCGAGGAGTACCTGCCCTGCGGCCACTGCGACCGCTGCCGCACCACCGACTACCGCTACTGCGCCGCCACCGACTCGCGCGGCGGCGGCATCCGCTACGGCAGCACCCCCGTCACCGTCGCCCCCGCCCTCTGGGGCGGCTACGCCCAGTACCTCTACCTGCACCCCGACTCGGTGCTGCACCGGGTGCCCGAGGATGTGCCCGCCGAGCGGCTCGCGCTCGCGCTGCCGGTGTCCAACGGCTACGAGTGGGCCGTGCTGGAGGGCGGCGCGCGGCCCGGCACGTCGGTGGTCGTGCTCGGCCCCGGGCAGCAGGGCATCGCCTGCGCGTTCGCCGCGAAGCTCGCGGGCGCCGACCACGTCACCGTCACCGGGCTCGGCGGCGACCGGCACCGGCTCGACCTGGCGCGCCGCCTCGGCGCCGACCTCACGCTCGACGCGGAGCGCGACGACGTGGTGGCCGCGATGGCCGACCTCACCCGGGGCGCGGGCGTCGACCTGGTCATCGACACGGCGCGCGGCGACGCGGCCACCCTGGGCCCCGCCGTCGCCATGGCGGGCCAGCGCGGCACGGTGCTGATGTCGACGGCGCCCGACACCGCCGACGGGCTGCCGCTGCGCGCCGCCCAGTGGAAGTGCCTGTCGCTGCGCGGGGTGCGCGGCCACAGCCACCGTGCCGTCGAGTGGGCGGTCTCGGTGCTCGCCGAGGAGCGCCACGGGCTCGGCGCGATGTGCAGCCGCTCGTTCGGCCTCGCCGAGGTGGACCGGGCGATACGTGCCACCGGGGGCGAACCGGCGGGCGCCGACTGTGTGCACGTGACGGTCGATCCATGGCGGGACACCGGGGGAGAGGGAGGCGTGTGATGGCGGCCCACGAGGGTGTGAACGGGGCGGCGGGCCCCGACGGCGGCTTCGAGGAGCGGGTGCGGTGGCTGCTCGCGGTGCCCCATGTCGCGGTGTTCTCCTCCGTGGTCGACGACAGCGGCACCTGGGTGCGGCGCGCCGAGTACCCGGAGATACCGGGCTGCGTGGTCGAGGCGCCCTCGGCCGTCGAGGCCGCGGACCTTCTGGAGGAGCTGCGGGTACGGCTCATCGTGGCGGGCTGCCGCGACGGCGGCCCCGGCCCGCTGGTCGACCGCCCGGCACTCCCGGGCGGCACGGCGGGCCTCAGCGGGCTGACGGTGGAGGAGGTGGTACGGCGCCTGTGAGCCCGGCCCGGACCGCTCCCCCAGGACTGCCCCCTGGGGTCACTCCACCCGGCGCCGCTCCTGCCGCTGCCGCCAGGGCGGCGTCACGTTCTCGTACACGTAGTAGGCCCAGACGAAGGTGCTGCCGCCCGCTATCAGGCCCATCACACAGGTGCGCCAGATCGAGTGGTTGCTCTGCGCGTACAGGAAGCCGAAGGCGGCGCCGAGGAACACCGCCCAGGAAGCGGCGCGCACCTCGGGGGCCAGCCGGGGCGCCGCCTTGTGGAGGGCGAGGCACACCGCGCAGAAGACGAGCGCGCCGACGATGCCGAAGAGGATGTTCTGCCAGGTCACGGGCCCGCCATGGCGGTTGATCGCGAAGGCCCACAGGCCGTACGCGACCCCGAGCAGGGCGGGCCAGTGCCAGCCGGGGCGCACGCCACGCCGGGCGTCCGCGCCGCCCGCGGGCCGCCGTGCCGTCTGTCCGGTACGTGTGGTGGTGGGTGCCGCGTGGGCCATGGGCGCGCTCCTCTCCGTCCCTCCGGGGCTCCCGCTCGCCCCCGGCGCCCCGACGGGTCCCCCTTTGCGCGCCACCTATGCCGCGGCACCCGCCGGGGGTGGTACCCGCCAGGGAGTGGCATCCGCCAGGGGCCCGCCGGGGCCCGCCGGGGCCCGCGCCTCACCACCCCGTGAACAGCAGATGGTTCACCAGCAGCGCCGTCAGCGCCCCCGTGGCCAGCCAGCCGCGCCGCCCGCGCTCGGGCAGCAGCGCAGCCGCGGGCAGCAGCCACAGCGTGAACGGCTGCCAGATCCGCTCCGTCTCCGCCTTGCTCATCCCCGAGGCGTCCGCGACCAGGATCATCGCGAGCCCCACGAGCACCAGCACCACGAGGCGCCCGCGCGCGTCGGGCGCCCCGCGCCACCAGGCACGTACCGCTCCGGGCGCCGAGGACACCGCGCGGGCGGTGCCCGTGACGGCGGGGAGCCCGGAGAGGAGCACGGCGGCGGCGAGGTTGCCCCACAGGAAGTAGCTCTGCGGGCGCTCGCCGCCCGCGCCCTGGTTGTAGCGGGTCACCAGCAGCCGGTACGCCTCCCACCAGTCGAACCCGGCGAGCGTGAAGCACAGCGGCGCCACCGCCGCCCCCGCCACGAACCACGGCAGCGGGCGCGCGGTGCGGGTGAGCAGCAGCACCGCCGCCGCCATCGCGGCGTAGAGGACGAGCCCGTACGAGAGGTAGCACAGCAGGCCGAAGAGGAGCCCGGAGCCGAGCGCGGCCACCGCGCGGCGCCGCCCGGTACCGGTGGTGGCGGCGAGCGCGAGCAGCGCCACCGCCCAGGCGCCGACCGCCGTGTAGTAGCCGTCGGCCGAGACCCCGGCCCAGACCGCCGCGGGCGCGAGCACCAGGAAGGGGGCCGCGGTGCGCGCGAGCCGCCCACTGGTGAGCGCCCGCAGCGTGACCAGCACCGCGGCCCCCGCCGACGCCCCCACCGTGATCACGAACGCCGCGGCCCAGCCACCGCCGCCGAGGCCGATACGGTCGAGCCCGACGAAGGTCAGCACCGCGGCGGGCGGGTGCCCCGCCACGTGCGCGGGCCAGGGGTCGGGGGTGTGCAGCAGGATGTGGTGGGTGAAGTCCCGCAGCGCGGCCCCGGGGTCGCCGAAGCGGTCCACCGACCGCAGGTACTCGTAGCGGCTGGCGAGGCGGCCCGCGACGCCGCGGTCCCAGCCGTCGACCAGCGCCAGCGACCACGTCCACGCCATCGAGGCGCCCCACACCGCCCACGGCAGCCCCCGTCGGCCGAGGCGCCGCGCGGCCCGCGGCCCGTACCGGACCACCGCCACCGCCACGGCCGCGGCGAGGGGGGTGCCGGGCCCCCAGTGCGGGTCCCAGTAGGCGAAGACGGGCGGCCAGTTGAGGTGCAGCGTGTGCGCGGAGTCCTCGATCCCGCGGCCCTCGACGGCCGCGGCGGCGAAGAACACCACCGCGAGGGCGGCGGTCACCAGGTCCCGGCGCCCGCCCCTCGACCGGGGCGCGGGTGGTTCTGGACGGTCGCGTGCCGCGGCCGACTGGGTGGGGATCACCCTGGCACGCTAGGCCGTCACCGGCCGCCCGGGGCTCCGGCGCGTGCAGGGGTCACACAACCGTCAGATCCTCGGGAGGCGTCAGCGATTCGTCATGGGTCGCTGCGCTCCACGGCCCGCTCCCCCGTCCTACCGTCGGCCCATGGTCGACCTCAGGGATCAGCGCCTGCCCACCTCGCCCGCCTTCTGGCGCAGCCCGCTGCGCGGCACCTGGCTCACCTCGGTGCTCGGCGTGGTGCTGCTCCTCGGGATCACGGTGCTCTTCGTCACAGGGCTGCTGTCGTACGCCGCGTACGGCCCGGGTCTGGCGCACGGCCTCAACGACAAGACGCCCGACAAGGGCCTGCTCGGCTTCTACCTCTTCTCCTGGCCCACCCGCCCGCACTGGCTCTACCGGCTCACCCAGGGCGTGCACGTCACCCTCGGCGTCGCCCTGGTCCCGGTGCTGCTCGCGAAGCTGTGGTCGGTGGTGCCGAAGCTGTTCACCCTGCCCCCGGCCCGCTCGCTCGGGCACGCGCTCGAACGGGTCTCGCTGCTGCTGCTCGTCGGCGGCGGCCTCTTCGAGTTCACCACCGGCATCCTCAACGTCCAGCTCGACTACGTCTTCCCCGGCTCGTTCTACCCGCTGCACTTCTACGGCGCCTGGGTGTTCTTCGCCGCGTTCCTCGCGCACGCCGCGCTGCGGCTGCCGCAGGCGCTGCGGGTGCTGCGCGACCCCGGCCTGCGGCGCGGCACGGCGGGGCACACCGCCGAGACGGGACACCCCGCCGGGGCGGGCCACGCCGCCGACCCCGCCGACCCCGCCGACCCCGCCGACCCCGCCGCACTCGCCTCGCCGCGCCCCGCGCGGCCCACCATGTCGCGGCGCGGCGCGCTCGCCACCGTCGGCGGGGCCTCGCTGCTGCTGCTCGTCACCACCGTGGGGCAGAGCATCGGCGGCCCGCTGCGCCGCCTCGCCGCCCTCGCCCCGCACGGCACCGACCCCGGCCCGGGACCGAACGGCTTCCAGGTCAACAAGTCGGCAGCCGCCGTGGGCCTGCGCCCCCAGGACATGCACGGCCCCTGGCACCTCACCCTCAGGGGCCCCTCCGGCACGGTACGGCTGACGCGCGGTCAGCTCCTCGCCATGGAGCAGCACGGGGCGGCGCTGCCGATCGCCTGCGTCGAGGGCTGGTCCACGCCCGACCAGCACTGGAGCGGGGTACGGCTGCGCGCCCTCGGCGCCCTCGTCGGCTTCACCGGCGCCGGCACCAGGACAGGCGTGGTCACCGAGTCCCTTCAGGCCCGCGGCGCCTTCCGCAGGTCCGCGCTCAGCGCCGACCAGGTGCACGACCCGCGCTCGCTGCTCGCGCTGCGGGTCGGCGGCGCCGACCTCTCCCCCGACCACGGCTATCCGGCCCGGGTCATCGTCCCCGCGGCCCCCGGCGTCCTCAACACCAAGTGGGTGGCCGCCCTCACCTTCGGAGACCTCACATGAACCGCCCCCCGCGCGCCACCCCTCCCGGGAGCGAGCCCCCGCACCGCCCGCGCGCCGCCCGTGCGTTCCGGCGGTGGCGCCGCCGCTCGCTGTCCGCCGGGCGGACCCTGCTCCGGCGCGTAGGCCGCTGGTACGGGGAGGGCCCCGCCCACCTCCTCGCCATGCTGGCCTCGTTCGCGCTCGCAGGCTACGCGGGCGTCCGACTGCTCGACGGCGCGGAGAGCGGCCTCGCCCTGGCGCTCTGGTTCGTCGGCGCCGCCGTCCTGCACGACCTGGCCCTGGTCCCGCTCTACACGACGGCGGACCGCGCACTACGGGCCGTACTCGACCGGCGGCGCGGGGCGGCAGCCGATGCCGCGGTCGATGCCGATGCCGATGATGTGACCGAAGCCGAAGCCGAAGCCGAAGCCGAAGCCGAAGCCGGAACTGGAGCAGAACCGGAAGCAGAAGACGGAGCCGGAACCGAGCCCGAGCCCGCGGCTGCAACCAGAGCCGAACCGAGACCAGCTTCTCGAACCGGAACTAGAAACGGAATCCGAACCGGAATCCAAACCGGAACCGGAACCGGCACCGGCATCCCCACCCCGGCCCCCCGCGGCGCCCCCTCGCCGCTGAACCACATCCGCGTCCCCGCCCTCTTCTCCCTCCTCCTGCTCCTGGTGTGGTTCCCGCTGATCACGGGCCGCCGCGCGGACCACTACGCGTCCGCGACCACGCTCGACCCGGACGGCTTCCTCACCCGATGGCTGCTGATGACCGCCGGCCTCTTCACGCTCTCCGCGCTCTGGCTCGCCGTACGGCTGCTGCTGCGGTGGCGGCGCAGCGCCACGAAGGGCCGCCCGGCCACCGCCCACTGACGCACCGCGCCCCAGCCGCTCGCGCGCGCGTGCCGCAGCAGCGCCGGTACGCCCACCCGCGCCCACGGGAACGGGCCCCCGCCGAAGCCGCGCCCGTCCTCGACCCGCACGTCCACCCGCTCGTCCACGTCCACCGGGGCCGCCTCCGCGAGGAGCAGCCCGCCGGGCGCGAGCAGCGCAGCCGCCCGGTCGAGGAGCGCGCCGGGATCGCCGCCGATGCCGATGTTCCCGTCGATGAGCAGCGCCGTGCCCCAGCCCCCCTCGTCGGGCAGCGGCTCGAACACCGAGCGGCGCAGCGCCCGCGCCCCGATGCCCACCGCGCGCGCCACCGCCGCCTCGCTGACGTCGATGCCGAGCACCCGGTGCCCGCGCGCGGACAGCTCCGCGACCAGCCGTCCCGGCCCGCAGCCGATGTCGAGCACCGCGCCACGGCAGCGCCGCAGCACCGACAGGTCGGCCGCGTCGGGGCCCGCGCACCAGCGCTCCACGTCGAGCGGCAGCAGCCAGCCGTCGTCGCGCCGCAGGAACAGCGGCCCCTGCCCGGTGCGCAGCGCCTGCGCGTAGGGCCCCGCCGACCAGTTCCTCTCACCGGGCCCCCGCACGGCCGTCATCGACCGCCCCCGCCCCCGCCGGAGCCGCCGCTCCCGCCCCGTACCGCCGCAGGGCCCAGGAACTCGGCGAGCAGCGCGGCGAACCGGGTGCGGGGCGCGAGCGCCGCCACCGCGAGCGCGTCATCCGGCGTGTCCACGTCCCGTACCACCGGCAGGTCACGCACCCGAAGGCCCGCCCCGGTCAGCCGGGCGCGCTGCGCGCTGCCGGTGTGCGGGGTCGACATGGGCACGCCGTGCAGCAGCGCGGGCGCCGCCGCGGGCTCCGCGAGGCCGAGCGCCCAGAAGCCGCCGTCGGCCGCGGGCCCGAACCAGGCGTCGCAGTCCCCCCAGCCGCCCGCCGAGGTCGCGGGCGCGAGCAGGTCCCCGGTCAGTTGCGGGGTGTCCATGCCCACCAGCAGCGTCGGCCCCGTACACGCGCCGAAGGCGGCGGCAAGACGCTCGTCGAGCCCGCCCGCGCCCTGCGGTACGACGTCGAAGCCGGGCGGCAGCCAGCGGCCGGGGGCCCCGGCGAGCGCGAGCACCCGCCGCCGGGCCGGCACCGCGGCGACCAGCGCCAGGGTGTCCCGCAGCGCCGCCTCGGCGAGCCGCGCGGCCTGCTCGGGGGTGAAGCGCGCGGTCAGCCGGGTCTTGACCCGCCCGGGCCGCGGCTCCTTGGCGATGACGAGAAGGGTGGGGCGCCCGTCATCGTTCATCGACGACCACCCGCACCCACGGTGCCCGCACCGGGACCCGGCTCCGCGAGCACGCCCCGCATGTCCCGCACCGCGTGCCAGGTGCCCCGCCAGGTCCCGGTGACCTTCGACTTCCCGGTACGCGGCAGATACGGCACGTCGTGCTCGACGACCCGCCAGCCCGCGTCCGAGGCCCGTACCACCATCTCCAGGGGGTAGCCGCTGCGCCGGTCCGCGAGCCGCAGGCTGAGCAGCGCGTCACGGCGCGCGGCCCGCAGCGGCCCGAGGTCGTGCAGCGCGAGCCCGGTGCGGCGGCGCAGCATCCTGGCGAGGGCGAGGTTGCCCGCGCGGGCGTGCGGCGGCCAGGCCCCGCGCGCGGCGGGGCGGCGCCGCCCGAGCACCAGGTCGCTCGTCCCCGAGGCCACCTCGCGCACGAACGGCACAAGAAGCGCGGGGTCGAGCGAGGCGTCGCAGTCGCAGAAGCACACGACATCGGCGGTGGCGGCGAGCAGCCCGGCATGGCAGGCGGCGCCGAAGCCGCGCCGCGGCTCCGCCACCACGGTGGCCCCGAGCGAGCGCGCGACGTCGGCCGAGCCATCGGCGGACCCGTTGTCCACGACGAGCGCCCGCCACCCGGGCGGCACCCGTCCGAGCACCCACGGCAACGCGTCGGCCTCGTCGAGGCAGGGAAGCACCACATCCACCGGGCTCGACGCATGCCCTGCACGTACGGAAGGCGAGTGAGTCACCCGCTTCACCTTACGGACGCAAACCCGGCAAACGGGGCCCGTGCGCCTTACGAAACGCGGACGTCGGGGGCGGAGGCGGGCGGCCGGCACCCCGCCACCCGCGGCCGCCTCACAACTGCGCAGGGCGCGCGGGACGGCGCGCGCTGAGGATGACGGTGTCCATGGGCGGCCCGCAGCCCCCGCCCGGGTCCCGGAGAGTGTTCACGCTTTCCACGGCGAGACCTGCGCGCGTGAGCTGTCGTTCCCACACGGGGACGCCCAGCACCCACCGGGCGAGCGTGGCGGTGGCCCCGTCGGCGGTGCGTACCGGGATACGCACAGGGCGCACGTCGGGCTCCGGGGGGCTGCCGTCACGGTAGTGACCGAGTGTCGAGATCACGAGGAGCCCGCCGGGGCGCAGCGCCTGCGCGGTGGCGGGCAGGAGAATCCGGGGGTCGGTGAAGTCGACGGCGCCGAAGACGCTGTATGCCGTGTCGATGCTCGCCGGGTGCCGCTGGAGGCAGGCGGCGGCGTCCGCATGGACCGGATGGAGCCGGGGCACGTGGCCGTACCTCGCGTGGGCACGCTCGGTCGCGGCGGGCGAGGCGTCCACACCGATCACTCGCCGCGGTGCGAGCGTCCATGCGACGTGGGCGGCCAGGCGACCATTGCCGGAACCGAGGTCGACAACTGTCCGCCCGGCGACGTTCCCCAGGAGTTCGGCGCCGGGACCGGCGCGCTGGTACCAGTCCCAGTGGAAGCGTCCTGCCACGCCGCGGTTCTCGTCGTCGGTGCGGCGGCTGGTGCCGTAGCGGTGCCACAGGTCTGGGTGTGCCGATGAGGATGCCGTCACCCGGCTCATCCTCGCGGGCCGGGCGGGGCCGCGGGGGCGGAACGGGGACGGTGCACCCTGACGGGGGGCGCGCGGAGGCCCCGGTGCCGAGGCCGAGGCCCCTGCCGGGTTGTGTGCGGGGCCGTAATGAGAGGACACCAGGCGCACAGGTCCTGCGGGGGCCGACTTTCATGGCGTGCAACCGGTTTGCAGCGAGCGGCGGGCGCCCCGCGCGGGATGGGTGAGTGCCGGTCCGCGTCGGTCTTCCAGCAATACGGCTTCGCGCGGGCGCGGCCCGCTGGTCACTCCGTCCCGGGCATGCCCGTCCGCACGGCGTGCACAAAGGTCGCGAACGCCTCGGCCGTAACGGACAGTTGCGCGCCGTCGTGGTTCGCCGTCTTGGAGTCGCGGACGGGGACGGTGCCGCGCGAGGCGACGAGGTTCGTGGCGACCTCGATGCACTGGCCGCCGTTGCCGCTGTAGGAGGACTTGAACCAGCGGGGCGAGCCCGTCTTCACGCTGTCCACGAACGTGGAGAACGCGGCAGCGGGGATGGTCAGTACGGGGCCGCTCGTGTTCTTGGAGTCGCGGACGGGGACGATGCCGTGCGGGGCCGCGAGGTTGGCGGCGACCTCGATGCACTCGCCGCCATTGTTGCTGTACGAGGACTTGAACCAGCGGGGGGATTCCGTCGTCATGAGGGCTCCTTACGTTGCTGGTGGAACACGGACCGACCCCGCCGCCCGCTGGACGTGGGGCGACGGGGTCGGCGGTGCGCTGCGCTCAGTTGGTGCCCATCGTGCCCGTCTTGACGCCGTCTACGAAAGACGAGAACGCGTCGGCGGCGACGGTCAGGACCGGGCCGCTCACGTTCTTCGAGTCGCGGACGGGGACGATGCCGTGCGGGGCGACGAGGTTGACGGCGGCCTCGACGCAGTTGCCACCGTTGCCGCTGTAGGAGGACTTGAACCAACGGGGGGATTCGGTCATCACTGGGTGCCCTTTCGCAACTTCTGGATCATGGCCACGGACGCCGCTTGTGACAGCGCTTCAGCCTGTAGCTGATGGTAGGCCGTCAGCAAGGGGACGACGAACGTACTTTCCCGTTCGAGGTGGCCCCGGTGGGAAGATTCGGCGTACGACATGAGCGTACGTTCCGGCATCGTGAGCACCGTGACAGGCAAGCGCAGTGGCCTGCGCTCCCCCATCGAGAACGGTGCGATCTGCAAGATGGTGTTGGGCAGCTCAGCGAACTCCAGTATGCGCGCGAGCTGTTCCTCCATGACGGAGGGCTTGCCCATCGGCCGGTAAATGCACCCTTCGTCCAGCACCATGTGGATCAGTGGCGATGGCGATCGTACGAGGCTCGCTTGCCGCTTCGCAATGAGATCAACCCGTTCCTCCGCTTGTTCGGGAGTGATCGCCTCTCTGCGTACCGCGTCTGCTTCAAGCACCGTGGCGTACTTGGGTGTCTGCAACAGGCCAGGAATAGCGCCTACTGCGTACTCGCGGATTTCCGCCGCCCGTGTTTCATGAGTGAGGTACTCCGGATACCCCTCGATAAGCGCGTTCTGGCGGACCGCCTGACTCTGCCGCTCGAATCTCCCGTTGCTCCCGAAGACCCTGTCAAGACTTGCCGCAAACTGGCGAGTTGGTGGACGTCGACCAGTTTCCACGGCGGAAATATGCGTTCCCGAGCAGCCTACGCGCTCCGCCAACTCATCCTGTGTCCAGCCCCGTTCGTCCCGCAGCGTGCGAAGTTGCAGCCCGAACCTCGCGCTGGGTGACTTATCGGGGTCTAACTCTTTTCGGTTCAACTACCTCTCCCGACTATCCGTACGGATGGCGCAAGTTGATGGGTCACCAACTCTGGGTCACCCTAAGTGCCCCGGTAGTGGCGTCGCTACGGAGAGGAGCGAGCCTTGTCCCGGAAACACCTTGTCATCGCACCCGAGGCCCCCCGTGAATCACCTTCACGAGCCGCCCTCGAAGAACAGAACGAATCGACGCCGTTAGAGGTTTTGGTCGAACGGGCCCTGAAATTGGGCCGGGAGATCGAGGCCCATCTCAGAACACTGGACGAGCGGTGAGCCGCGCGGGCGCCAACGGCGCGTGGGGCGGCGGGAGTTACCGCGTGCACGCGGCCAGTTTCACGCATCCGAGGCAGGTCGCTCCCGGCATGGCCGTCTTCTGCTCGGAGCGTGGCATGCCCGGTGTGGTGACGGCCACCGAGGGCGTGTACGTGGAGGTCATGCGGCCCACGGGGCTTGTGTGGCGGGTGCGTTACTGGCGGCTGCGCCCGGCGACGTCCTGGGAGCGGCGGCAGCTCATAGCCATCGCCGCGCTCCACAGGAAGAGCCGAAGGAGGATTCCGTGAAGGACGGCAGGCGGTCGGCGGGGGCCATGGACGTGGACCCGGTGGACCCGGTGGGCACGGTCGGCGAGGACGTGATGACGGTGCACGAGCTGCGCTGGCGGCGTGATCGCCATGGTGCGCTGTTCTTGTGGCCGAAGTGCGGTGCGGGGCGGCGGGGTGAGCTGGTCACGGAGTGGCTGCGGCCCGTCAACTGCGCCGACTGCAAGGCCCTGAGGGGCACGTAGCGGGCCGGGGACGTGAGAGAGGAGGAGGGTGTGATGTTGCAGTGCACGGCCCTGCGGCGGTTGCCCGTACCGGAGACGCTGCTGCGCGCGGGCGCGGCGGGTGACCCGCCGGAGGACCCGGTCTGGTGCGCCAACGGCTACGCCGCCTGCGAACTCGCCGAGGGGCACGAGGGGGAGCACGCCGACCACCTGTGGGACGTGCCGGGTCCCTACGCGGCGGTGTGGTTCCTGTGGAACGACGGTGACGGCGACGGGGCCCACCGCTTCGCGACACTGCGCTGGTGCACCACCGCGGACTCCCGCGGCGACCCCTGCGAGTTGTACGCGTACCACCCCCGGGAGCACTCGTGGGCCGTGACCGACCCCACCCACGAAGCCCTCACCGCCGACATGAAGGACCACCCGGAGCGCTGGGGCCTGCCCCCGCACCACCCCGGCTGACGTACCGGGGGCGGGCACGGGTCACGCCCGGCGCACAACCCTTCGTGCTCCTGACAAGTCTGGAAGGGCGCGTGACGCGCGTTGTCACGCGCCGTTCCGGTCCGGCCCGCCGGGGCGGTCACGTCGGGTCCTGGAAGGTGTGGCAGATGAACTTGCGCAGAGCGGCAGGCGGTATCGGTCTGATGGCGGCGGTGGCGGTGAGCCTGTCGGTGACCGCGCCCGCGGCCCTCGCGGACACCGCGGACGGCCGCGCCGCCGCCACGAAGGGCGCCGGACTCCGGGACGACTTCAACGGCGACGGCTACGCCGACGTCGCCTTCCCCGTGCCCGCCGCGGGACTCAAGAGCTACGAGGGGAACCAGGACGGCGGCGGACCGGCGTACGACGGCTACGTGGCCGTCATGTACGGCTCCGCCGACGGCCTCGTCACCTCCTCACGGCAGGTCTTCGACCAGAACAAGCCCGGCATCCCGGGCGACGCGGAGCAGGGCGACGCCTACGGCAGCTCCGTCACCTCCGCCGACCTCGACCAGGACGGATACGCGGACCTGGTCGTCGGGGCCGGTGGTGACAACGGGGGCAAGGGATCGCTCTCGGTCATCTGGGGAGGCCCCGACGGTCTCTCGGGATCGACCTGGCTGTCCCAGGGGGCCGACTACCAGGACGCCGTCGGCGACCTCGCCGTGGCGGGGGACTTCGACGGCGACGGCGCCACCGACATCGCGACCGGCGTCCACGGGACGAGCCTGCGCGTCCTGACAGGACCCTTCGACCGCGACGGCACACCGGCGGGAGGCACCCACGAGGTGGAGGGCCCCGACGCGGGAACACCCGACGCGGCGCGGATGAGCGACCTGGCCGCGGGCGATGTGAACGGTGACGGCGTCGCCGACGTCGTCTCCGCGGGCGGCAGGGGCGACGACAGCCACGTCGGCTACTTCGCGGGCGCCTCCACGGGCCTCACCACGGGCACCACCGTCGGCGGTCTCGACGGCGCGGGCGACAACCTGGACGTCGGCGACGTGAACGGCGACCACCGCGCCGACATCGTCATCGGCCGCCCGGACGGCAACTTCGGCAGCGAGAAGCCCCTGCCGGAGGCCAAGGGCGGCATGGTCACCTACGTGCCGGGCGGCGCGGAAGGGCCCGACCCCTCGAAGCTCGGCAGGATCAACCAGGACAGCCCCGGTGTGCCGGGCGTCGCCGAGGAGGACAAGGTTGACGGCTCCGTCGACGAGTTCGGCAAGGGGGTCTCGATCGGCGACATCGACGGCGACGGGTACGCGGACGTGTCGGTCGGGGTGCCCGACGAGACCTTCGACGGCATCGAGATGGCGGGCAGCGCGGTCACCCTGCGCGGGACCGCAGAAGGACTGACGGGCCAGGGCGCGCAGGTCTTCAGCGAGGACACCCCGGGGGTGCCCGGCATCTCCCAGGAGTACGACTTCTTCGGCTCCGCCACCAAGCTCACCGACACCGACGGCGACGGCATGGCCGACCTGGTCGTCGGCTGCTCGGGCGAGGGCGAGGTCGCTTCGGAGGACAGCACCGACGGCTCGATCTGGGTCCTGCGGGCGACGGCGGACGGCGTGACCCCGGATGGCTCGATCACCTTCGGCGCCCGCACCCTGGGAGTCCCCCAGCACAACGGCGGCGGCCTCGGCTCGCTCTTCTCCTCCTGACCCGCCGCCACACCACGCCCCTGAGCCGAACGCCCGGCTCGGGGGCGCGGCACTGTTTTGAACCGCTTCGCGACGGTGTTCGTTGCATATGAGCACCCGCCCCGGGCACGGTCTTGGCGGGAAGCGGGAGACGGAAGGAAACCTGGGAGACCATAATCCGTCCAGACGGCGGCGGACCTCGCAGGCGGTCTACCAGGTGGACGGTACGGAGCGAGAAGCTCCGCCCGCCTATCTGGACTACGACCCGCGCGCGCAGCTCACGGATCGCGAGCAGGCCGATTACGACGCCGTGGCCCGCGCACGTTGGGCAGAGTGGCAGCGGGCCCAGGCCATGTCGGGGGCCACGCAATGGCAACAGCCGCCCCCCGCCCCGAATTACCAGGTCGACACCCGCCCGGCTCACCTGGCCGACACCCGTCCCGCTTACCCGGCTCTGTCCAACCCGGCCATGCCGTACGCCGGGGGGCCGATGGACCTGGACCCGACAGCCGCCCAGTTCGGAGCCAACCAGCCGCTGACCCCGGTGAGCCGGGCGAGTTCCACTCGGTGGAGCCGGGACTCCCGGGGCGTGAGCCCGGTCGGGGGATCGAGCCGGGTTCCGTCCCCGGCTACCAGGTGAGCCCGGTCGACCCCCAGCCGCCGGGCTGGCCCCCGGCGGGCCGGGGACGGCAGGACCCGTCCCAGCTCGTGGCAGCGGCGGCGAGCCTTTCCCTCACCGACGAGCCGACCTCGTCGCGGTCCGGCACGCCGAGGACCGGCCCGTCGGGTCTGCACCGGAGTGCCCATGTCCGACGGCACGTGCCCGAGGCAGAACGGGGGAAGCGGGGCAGGGGACAGGGGCACGGACCCGGAGGGGGCAGGGGCTGAGACGGCCGCTCGGAGAGACCGGCGGCCCGGTCCCCGGCCAAGGGAATCGGGGGCCGGGCCTTCAGGCCCCCGAACCGAAACCGGGCTGACCAGGCCCCGTCCGGGAGCCGCCGTCCCGGCGTCAGTGCCGTCGCTTCCGGCGTTCCGCGGCCGCGGCCTGCTGGTTCGCGCGGCGTGCCGCCCCGAGCGGGTCCCGGCGCGGCACCCGGTCCCACCGGATGACGACGCGGCGCGGATCGGCCCGGTCCACGACCACCGGCACGCGCTGTCCCGACTTCGGACAGCGCGAGCTGGGCACGGTGGCGGAGAACTCGACGGCCCGCGGCGCGATGCCCGGCCCCTCGACCACGCCCATCACGAGCGCACCGTAAAAGGCGCTCGACGTTGCCCCCATCGCCCCCGGCTGCGCGCAGACAGTCACCTTCAACGAGCCCGAAACAGGCTCCCTCATCCGCTTAACCCGCCACCACATCGCAAGTCCCATACGACCAGATCCTCCCAGGCCGCCGCGGACTGGGCGAGGGTCGGGTGGCCTTCGCACACCAGGTGGTCCGGGCCCGGCCCGACACGGCCCCCAGCGGCCGCGTTTCACCTGGGTTCAGCACGGCATTCCCGTCACCGGGAAGAACTACTGCCCGACCTGCGCCTCGGTGAACCGCCGTTCTGGCCGGCCCCGTTGCCGTGGTGACCGTTCTGGCCGGCCCCGTTGCCGTAATAGCCGTTCTGGCCTCCGGCTCCGTTCTGCCGCGGGGCTCCGTTGCGGGCCGGCCCACCGCCATTCGTGCCCGGGGTCATTCGTGCCACCTCCGCCATCAATTCCCCTTGGCGCTGCGTGAGGAAACTGCTGTAGCCGGCCAGGGAGGAAAGCGCCGACGCCGGCTCCGCGGCGGGCTGCTGCTGGGTGGCGGCCTGGGCCCTCCTCTGTTCCCGCCTCTCGGCGCGCTCCCGTTCCCTCTGGTCCCGCCTGTCCAGCTCTTCCGCCAGCCGCTCCTGAACGGGGGTCGCGGCTTGCACCCACCGCTGAAGCGCGAGCGAGTGCCTGGCGCCTGCCTGCTGGTAGGCCGCCATCCGACGTTCTGACTCTGGACGTTGACTCAACCGTGTCTCGGCCTGCGTGAGGGCTTGGCTGGTCTCCCTGAAGCTGTCGGAGAGTGCGGTCGTTCGTCGGAAATCTCGCCGAAGGGAGTGTGATGCGTGCCTCTCCATGTACTCAACTCCGCCTCGCGCGGCGTTGGACGAAGCCAGATTCTGCTGATAGTCCAAATCTGCCTGGTCTTGGGGGGAGTAGCGGCTTGGTTCCTCGTAACCGCTGGAGTCACTGGAGGGTTCGTAATTGTCAGACACTTTTACCGACTCTCCTTTTGCTGATACCGGCGGAGACCCGTGACGTGCCGGGCGTGCCGCTCTTCCGCTCGGGCTCGCCAACCGCATATGACGCTTACCCCCAGTGCAACGTCCCGATGAGCGGACCGGTTCAGCCCGCGGCGAGGGCTCCAGGTCCGGGCGGCAGAGCACATGGGAGCCGGGCGGCGCGGGACGGGAGGCCGCGGGAAGTGGCATCACGCCGGTTCGCGTCCGCACAAGACGCCGGTCCGCTGCCGAGGCAGGCAGCGGACCGCCCGGTCAACGGGGTGCCCCCGGACGGCCCGATGATTTTCGGTGCCCGCACCCTGGAAGTCCCCCGGCACAGCAGCGGCGACCACCCCCTCCGATGCCTCCCGAGAGGCTTGTTTATGCGACAACGCCAATAGTTGCGTTGTCGCATGGACGGCGCGGACGCCCGCTCCGTACGGTCGTGGAACTGTCCCACGAGGGGCACGGAACAGGGGGATTCGCCATGGCTCGTGAGGAATGGGCCGCGCGGTTCGAGCACTTCAGGCGGGAAGCCTGGCGGCTCGAAACGTTGCCGCGGTACCTCATGCCGCAGGAGGAAAAGGAGTTCGCGGGCTTCCGCGCCGGGGTGCGTATCGACCCGGAGAAGGTGGTGAACGAGTACACAGACCGGCTGCGCCGACAGGTCACGGAGGGGCGCACACAGGGGCGTGTCCATGTGGTGACCCGCCCGCTGTCGGATTACCTGCGCTTCGAGTTCCACCACTGCTACAAGGCCCACGCCATGGCGGGTGAGCAGATCCGCATTCTCGACGTCACGGAAAGGCCCAACCCACTCGATGGAGTACGGGACTTCTGGATGTTCGACCAGTCCGAAGTGGTGCTCATGAACTACCATCCGGACGGCAGGCAGATCAGCCGGGAAGTCCACAACGGCGATCCTGAACCGTTCATCGAATACCAGAGGATCGCGGTATCCGAGTCGATCACCTTCGAGGAGTACGTGAAGGGTCTTGACCTTTGAACCCGAGGCCCTGGGGCAGTCCAGGTTCGACCTGGCGGGGGCTCTGAGGAACGAGCGTAAGCGAGCCGGGTGGACGCAAGTCCGGCTCGCGAAGCGGTGCAACATGAGCCAGACCAGGGTCAGTAACATCGAGAGCGGGAAGCTGACCCCGGCCTTGGTGGACGTGGAACTGATCCTCGAAGCTCTTGGGACGGAGGGGGCGCCGGCAGCCGAGGTCCTCGCTCTGGCCCGCGCGGCGAACACGGAGTGGCAGGACCACTGGGGCTCCCAGCGGCGGGGACTGGACAAGAAGCAGAACGAGTTGGCCCGCCTGGAAGCCGTTACCTCCGAGTTCCGGTTCTTCCTGCCAACCATGATCACGGGGCTTTTGGCGACGCATGACTACGTGCGGGCCAGTCTGTCGCGCCGACTCTCACTGAACGGCCGCAACCGACATGCCCCGCTCCGGCTCACCACCGACAGGTGCGGGGCACGCCCTTGACGGAGAGAGCCACCATGCCGACACGTCATAACCATGATGACGAACGCGATCTCTTGGACACCTACGCAACGAGCGTCACCAGGGAGATCGGCGCTCCAGTCATGAACTGGACGCAGTACGCCGGGCACGGCCCAGGTTGGGAGAACCTGTTGCTGAGGGCCGGGTTTTTGACGGCGGAGGTGCGGATTCTCGGCGCCCCCCAACCGGACCACATCGGGACGTTGATCGGGCGGGCCATGGCGAATTGAAGCGGGGCCGGGCGTCACGGCCGTCCCGGCCGCCCCGGGAGCCCAGGCCATCCCGGCCCTTCCAGCCGTCCCGGCCGCCCCGACAAGCCCGGCAGCTAAGCGTCCCCCCTCCGTAGCCCCGCGAGCACCGCGTCGAGCAGGGGCTGTCGGTACTCCGGGGTGCCGGGGACCTTCGCGATGGCCACCACGAGGTCGAGGATCTGGTCGAGGTCCAGGTCGTCAGTGATCTGGTGCGCCTCCTGGGCGGCGGCGAGCAGCGGCCGGCCGGCCGCCAGCATCCGGCCCCGGCTGTCGAAGACGGGATCGGTCCTGTCGGTGTGCTCAAGCAGGCCGATGACGACCGGCCGCTTGGTGGTGACGTACTGGAAGAACCGGCGCAGCCAGTTCGTGAGCCGGTCCCCCGGGCTGTCGCCCTCGACCGCCGCCGCGGCGGCGCAGACCTCGTCGACCTCGTCGACGAGCAGCGCCTCCAGGAGTTCATGGCGGCTCGCGAAGTTGCGGTACAGGGTCGCCATGCCCACCCCGGCC
Source organism: Streptomyces sp. NPDC050560 (assembly GCF_044457285.1). Lineage (NCBI taxonomy): Bacteria > Bacillati > Actinomycetota > Actinomycetes > Kitasatosporales > Streptomycetaceae > Streptomyces > Streptomyces sp. NPDC050560. Next base: position 379,776 of record NZ_JBITGT010000007.1, on the reverse strand, counting down.
CTCCGGGCGACCTCGGCCATGGACGTCTCGGTTCCCGCGGCGGAGAAGGCGCCGCGTGCCGCTTCGAGAATCCGTCGGCGATTGCGGGCCGCGTCGGCCCTCCTGGAGGGCGGCGAGTCAGTCATCCGAGTGTCCTTGCGTAAGTGGATAGGCTATCCGTATAGTGATGTGAACACCCTCTCCGTTTCTGCGGAGACCCTATCGAATCCGTTCAGGGAACGCCATGAGCACAGTAAGTACCCCGGGGCCGACCGCGACGTCCGGCCCGTCACGCCCCGTCCGCCGCTGGCTGGTACTGGCGATCTGCTGCCTCAGCGTGGGCGTGACCGGCATCAACCTCACCATCGTCAACGTGGCGCTCCCGTCGATCAGCGAGGACCTGCACGCCCCGGTCAGCAGCCTTCAGTGGACGGTCTCCACCTACTCCCTGGTCATGGCCTGCCTGCTCCTGCTCTCCGGTTCGATGGCCGACCGCTTCGGCCGCAGGCGGATCTTCCAGCTCGGGCTGACGCTGTTCTCCCTCGGTTCCCTCCTGTGCGGCCTGGCACCCGGCGTCGGCTGGCTGATCGCCTTCGTCAGCGTGCAGGCGGTGGGCGGCTCGATGCTCAACCCGGTCGCGATGTCGATCATCGTCGGCGTGTTCACCGACCGCCAGGAACGGGCACGGGCGATCGGCGTGTGGGGATCGGTGATCGGGATCACCGTCGCGGTCGGACCCGTGCTCGGCGGCCTGCTGGTCAGCGGCGTCGGCTGGCGGTCGGTGTTCTGGATCAACGTCCCGCTCGGGATCGCCGCCCTCCTGCTCACCCGGCGGTTCCTCCCCGAGTCCAGGGCCGCCAGGGCGCGCGCGTTCGACCCGCCGGGCCAGGCGCTGATCATCGTCCTGTTCGCGTCGATCATCGCCGCGACCATCGAGGGCCCCCGCCGCGGCTGGGCGGACCCCTGGATCATCGTCCTGCTCGCGCTCGCCGCCCTGGCCCTCGCCGGGATACTCGTCGTCGAGCCCCGGCGGTCCGAGCCGCTGATCGACCTGCGGTTCTTCCGCAGCCCCCCGTTCTCCGGCGCGAACGTGACCTCCCTCGTGATGTCGGCAGGACTCGGCGGGTTCCTGTTCCTCAACACCCTTTACCTCCAGGACCTCCGCCACTTCAGCCCCCTGCGCGCCGGGCTGATGATCATCCCGTTGGCCGTGGGCCAAGCCGTCGCCGCCACCCTCTCCGGGCGGCTCGTCGCCTCCCGGGGCGACCGCCTGCCCCTCACGCTCGGCGGCGCGCTGCTCGCCGTCGGCGGCTTCCTCCTCGTGCCCCTGACCGCCCACACCGGGATCGTCCATCTGCTGGCCGCCTACACCCTCTTCGGCCTCGGCGCGGGCATGGTCAGCCCCCCGGTCAACCACACCGCCGTCACCGGGCTGCCGCCCGACCAGGTCGGTGTCGCCGGGGCGCTCGCCGCCAGCGCCCGCCAGTTCGGCATCTCCGTCGGCGTCGCCGTCACCGGCTCGATCGTGGCCGGCGCCGGGACCGGCACCGGCTTCATCGACTCAAGCCACGCCGCCTGGGCCGTCCTCGGCGGCTGCGGACTCGCCGCACTCGTGCTCGGCATTGTCTCCACCAGCGGCTGGGCCAGGGCCACCGCCGCCCGCAACGGGCAGCGCCTCGCCGCCGCACCGCTCCCCGCGTCCCAGGGCCACCCCGCGCCCGGCCGATCCGCGGACCCCTCCGAGGCCGGGAAGGAGTGACGAGTGACGCGGGGCCGCTCGCGGACTGATCCGCAAACACCGATCCGCAAACAGCGGACTGAATGTGTTCAGTTATGCAGTGAGGGATCTCATGACAGAAACTGTTTCCAGCGAACTCCCCGGTCAGGAATTTCCGGTCGCCCGCGGTTGCCCGTTCGCCGAGCCCGACGCGTATGCGCGCCTGCGCGAGCGGAAACCGGTCAGCAAGGTCCGTCTGCGCGGCGGGCAGCAGACCTGGTGGGTGTCCGGGTACGCAGAAGCCCGTGCCGTCCTCGCCGATCGCCGTTTCTCCTCGGACCGGAGAAAGGACAACTACCCGAACCCCAACGGGGACCCACGTTTCCGCGAGAGGTTCCGCCACCAGCCGCCGCCCATGGTCAGCCTGGACGGCGCGGAACACACCGCGGCCCGGCGGGCGTTGACCGGCGAGTTCACCATGAAGCGGCTGGCCGCGCTGCGGCCCCGGATCGAGCGGATCGTCGACGGGTTCGTCGACGCCATGCTGGCCTCCGACTCCCGCCCCGTCGACCTGGTGCAGGCCCTGTCCCTGCCGGTGCCGTCGCTGGTGATCTGCGAGCTACTCGGCGTGCCCTACCGCGACCACGGCCACTTCCAGAGCCGCACGGCCGCCATGATCCGCAGGACCGCGTCGGCCGAGGAGCGGCTGCGGGCCTTCGACGAACTGCGCGGATACCTCGCCGACCTGCTGGCCCGCAAGGAGTCGGAACCCGGCGACGACCTCCTCAGCCGGCAGCTCGCCCGGCAGCGCGAGAAGGGCGCGCTCGACCGCGAGAGCCTGGTGAGCACGGCCACCGGGCTGCTGGTCGCCGGTCACGAGACCACCGCGAACATGATCTCCCTCGGGGTGGCCGGGCTGCTTGAGCACCCGGAGCAACTGGTCTCGATCACGTCCGACCCGGCCAGGACACCCCGGGCCGTCGAGGAACTGCTGCGCTACTTCTCCATCGTGGAGACGGCCACCTCGCGAATCGCGACCGAGGACGTCGAGATCGCGGGGGTCACCATCAGGGCGGACGAGGGAGTCATCGTCTCCGGGCTCTCCGCCGACTGGGACCCGGCGGTGTTCGAGAACCCCGGCGCACTCGACCTGGGGCGCGAGGCCCGTCACCACATCGCCTTCGGCTACGGCCCGCACCAGTGCCTCGGTCAGAACCTGGCCCGGATCGAGTTGCAGACCGTGTTCGACACGCTGTTCCGGCGGATTCCCGGCCTGCGGCTCGCCGAGCCGGTGGACGACATCCCCTTCAAGGCCAACGCCTCCGTCTACGGCGCCTACGCGCTGCCCGTCACCTGGTGAGGAGAGAGCGATGCGGATCGAGGCCGACAACGGAGTCTGCGTGGCGGCCGTCGGCCTGTGCCCGTCCCGGGCGCTGTCCGTCGTGGCGGAGTAGTGGCCCCAACCGGGTTGCGCACCGCGGCAGTCGGGCCGACGACGCAGCGAGGCCCCGCCACTCCCTCCGCGAAGTGGCGGGGCGCGCACCGGCCACCGGGCCGGCCTGCCCGGCGCACACCGCGGCCGTCCGGCAGGCCCGGGGGCGTACACCGGCCGTACGGCCGCCCGTTCAGCCGGTGAAGTTCACGTCGCTGCACGAGTAGAACGACTGGTCCTTGTGGCTGGCCTGCCAGATCATGAACACGATGTGGTGCCCCGTCCTGCCCGGCGCGCTCACCGGGATCGAGACCGCGGTGCCCGGGTAGTCCGGGTCGGGGCTCGGGTCGCCCTCGCCGGGCAGTATCTTGCCGGTCTCGGCGACCAGTTCCAGGTCGTCCCAGCCGAGCGGCTGGGTCGTGGGGTCGTAGCCCTGCTTGGTGACGTAGACGCGGTAGTAGTCGGCGCCGTGGTCGGCCGCGTCCAGGTTGACGAACGTGAAGTTGTTCGGGGTGTCCGTGGCCGTCCAGTCGCCCACCGCGTCGAGGGAGTTGTAGAAGCCGCCCTGGGCCTGGCCGCCGCTGCACAGGTGGCCGTCCTTGAGCACTTCCTCGTGCCTGCCCGCCACGTCGTCCTGGTAGAGGCCGTTCCAGTTCCACATGGTGTTGGGGTTGGCCTGCCACGCCTGCCAGCACATGGGGTCCTCGTCGGCCATGGCCGGGTTCTGGAAGTCGCCGCCCCAGCGGTCGAGACAACTGAAGTTGCGGGAGGGCGGGGTGATCGCGGTGCCGTGGGCCGAGGCGGTGCCGCCCGCGCCGAGCGTGCCGACGAGCGCCGCCGCGGACGCCAGCGTCAGCAGCCGGACGACCGCTTTCTTTTGCGTGTTCATGTCAATCCATCCTCGGGGTTCGCGTGCAGGGGGGTGCCCGATCCTTGGGAGCGCTCCCATGTGCGGGGATGTGGGAGCGCTCCCAATGTAAGGGGCGCGACCGGCGCGTGGCCAGGGGGCGGACCGCGCCTTCGTGCGGGCGGGTACGGGCGGTCGGGGGAGCCGGGAACCTTACGGATCGCGGACGATCGGCGCCCCGGGCGCCGCGTGCGCCCGCGCGGTCGGGGGCGGGTGCGACGCTGAAGGCATGCAGAACCAGCCGCACACCCCCGGCGCCCGCGTACTCGTCGTCGATGACGACCCCACCGTCGCGGAGGTCGTCGAGGGCTATCTGACCCGTGCGGGCCACGCCGTGGTCCGGGCGGCCGACGGCCCCGCCGCCCTCGCCAGGGCCGGCGAGCGCCGCCCCGACCTGGTGGTGCTCGACCTGATGCTGCCCGGCATGGACGGCCTTGAGGTCTGCCGCAGGCTGCGCGAGGACGGGCCCGTGCCCGTGGTGATGCTCACCGCCCGCGGCGACGAGGACGACCGCATCCTCGGCCTTGAGGTCGGCGCGGACGACTACGTCACCAAGCCGTTCAGCCCCAGGGAGCTGGTGCTGCGCGTGGAGTCGGTACTGCGCCGCAGCCGCCCGCCCGCGGCCTCCGACACCGCCCCGCTCGCCGCCGCGGGGCTCACCGTCGACCCGGCCGCCCGCCGCGCCAGCAAGAAGGGCGCCGAACTGGCGCTGACAGTGCGGGAGTTCGACCTGCTCACGTTCTTCCTGCGGCACCCGGGGCGCGCCTTCGGGCGTGAGGAGCTGATGCGGGAGGTGTGGGGCTGGGACTTCGGCGACCTGTCCACCGTGACGGTGCACGTGCGCAGGCTGCGCGGCAAGATCGAGGACGATCCCGCGCGGCCCCGGCTGATCCAGACCGTGTGGGGCGTGGGCTACCGCCTCGACACCGGCGCACCGCCACCGGACGGAGCCGCCCCGCGGCCCCCTGGCGCGAGCGCCCACCCCAGTCCCTGACGGCCCGTACCCCCGAGGACCCCCGTGCACGACATGCTGCTGATAGCCCTCTACGCCTTCCTCGGCGCCGCCGCCGTCGGGCTGCTCGGGGTGGGCGCGCTGCTCGCGCTGCGCCGCAGGTCGCTGACCGTGTCGCTGGCGGTGGTGGTCTCGGTGGCGGTCATGGCGATGCTCGCCGGGACGCTCGCGGTGGCCTGGGCGATGTTCCTCTCCGCGCACGACCTCAAGGTGGTGACGACGGTGGTGGCGATGGCGGCGGTGGTGTCCCTCGCGGCGGCACTGCTGCTCGGCCACTGGGTGGTGGCGCGCAGCAGGGCGCTCACCAGGGCCGCGCGCTCCTTCGGCGAGGGCGGCAGCTTCGCGGCGCCCTCGGTGCCGCCCACCGCCGAACTCGCCGCGCTCACCAGGGAGCTGGAGGCGACAAGCGCGCGGCTCGCGGAGTCCAGGGACAGGGAGCGTGCGCTGGAGAGTTCGCGCCGGGAGCTGGTCGCCTGGATCTCCCACGACCTGCGCACCCCGCTCGCGGGGCTGCGGGCGATGTCGGAGGCGCTGGAGGACGGCATGGTCGACGACCCCGACCGCTATCTGCGCCAGATGCGTACCGAGGTGGAGCGGCTGAACACCATGGTGGGCGACCTCTTCGAGCTGTCCCGTATCCACGCGGGCACGCTGGCGCTCACCAGGTCGCGGGTGTCGGTGTACGACCTGGTGGGGGACGCCATAGCGGGCGCCGACCCGCTGGCCCGCGAGCACGGGGTGCGGCTCGTGGGCGACGGGATCGACCCGGTGCCGGTGGAGGTGGACGGCAAGGAGATGAGCAGGGTGCTGGGCAACCTGCTGGTCAACGCCATCCGCAGGACCCCCGAGGACGGCACGGTGGCGGTGTCGGCGCGGCGCGGCGACCAGGGCGTGGTGCTCGCGGTGACGGACGGCTGCGGCGGGATTCCCGAGGAGGAGCTGCCGCGGGTCTTCGACACCGGCTGGCGCGGCTCCGACGCCAGGACGCCGCCCGCGGGCGCGGGCCTCGGCCTCGCCATCGTCCGCGGCATCGTGGAGGCCCACCGCGGCTCGGCGACGGTACGCAATGTGCAGGGCGGCTGCCGCTTCGAGGTGACGCTCCCGGCGTCGTGAGACGGGCGCCCGCGGCTACGGGCGGCTCACCCCGCACCACCGCCCACCCCCGTCTCACCCCGCGCGCCCCCGCTCGCCCCACTCCCGCGCGCCTCAGCGCTTCTCACCCCCGCGCGCCTGCGCGCGACCCGAGCGTCGCCGCGTTGCCTGTGATGGCGTAGCTCTCACCCCCGCGCGCCTCCGCGCCTCTCACCCCGCGCGCCTCCGCCCGCCTCACCCCCGCGCCCCCGCGTCCGCCCCGCCACCGTCCGGCGGTACGAGCAGATCCACGATCCGGCCCGCGTCCTCGGTCTCCGCCACCCCCCGCAGCCCCTCCAGCGCCCGTGCCGCGCCCTCGGGGCCGAGGAGGGGGGTGGCCAGGGTCGTGAACTTGGTCTCGACGGACTGCCGGGACAGGGGGCGGGCGGGGTGGCCGAGGGGGTGGGTGCGTTCCGCGGTGCGGGTGCGTCCTTCGTGGGTGGTGACGGTCACCCGGCAGGGCGCCTCGCCGGGCCAGCGGGCGGTGAACCCCGGGTCCTCGCGCACCGTCACCCGCGCCAGCAGCGCCCGTACCTCCGGGTCGGCCAGCCGCTCCGGGTCGAACGAGCGCACCGTCACCGGGCCGTGCACCAGGGCCACCGCCACCAGGTACGGCAGGCTGTGGTCGGCGGTCTCACGGGTCTCGGGGGACCACTTCGCCGGGTCGCCCGCGATCTCGTCGTACGCGTTCCAGTACGTGTCCACCCGCACCCCCGCCACGTCCGCCGCGTCCACCCCCGCCTCCTCGCGCAGCGCGAGCACCATCTCCACCGGCGCCTGCGCATGGAACTCCACCGGGCGCTCCTTGATCGACGTGGCCTCGACGAGCCAGGGCTCAGAGCCGCCGAAGGGCCGTACCGCGAACTCGCCCGTGACCTGCTGCCAGAGGCCGTCCTTGCCCTCGAAGGCGCGGTCGGGCCCCGTCATGCCGTCGGCGGCGAGCTGCGCGGCGAACACCCCGAGGCGGACCGCCGCGGCGGTGGCGCAGCCCTTCCACATCGACAGCGCCCCGGCGCGGGTGGCGCGGGTCGGCACGGACATGGTGGCGGCGAGCGCCACCGCGTGTTCGAGGCGCTCCTGGCCGAGGCCGAGCAGCAGCCCCGCGCCGACGGTCGCGCCGAGCCCTGTCATCACGCCCTGGTCCCAGCCGCGGGAGCGCACCGACACCGTCTTCGCGATCGCCCCGTACGCCTCGTACCCCGCGACGATCGCACGCAGCAGCGCGGGCCCGGGCGCGCGCACCGACTCGGCGACCGCGAGCAGCGCGGGGACCATGTCGCTCGGGTGCCCGGAACCCGCGCCCGCGTAGGTGTCGTTGCAGTCGAGGTAGCGGGCCATGACGGCGCCCGCGAACGCGGCGTGCTCGACGTCGGTGGCGGCCGCGGTGCCCAGTACCCGCGCGGGCGGCGTCCCGCTGTGCCGCGCGGCGATCGCGCGGGCGATCGCCGCGGGCGGGCTGTCGCTGCCGCCCGCCGCGCAGGCGAGGGTGTCGAGGAGGCGCAGCGCGGCGGCGTCGAGCACCCGCCCCGGGATGTCGCGGTCGAGCAGTTCCAGGCTCCGCCGGGCCAGCGCCCGGGTCGTCGCGTCGCTCATCGGCACCTCTCTCCGGCCGGCCGTCCCCGGCACTCCTGCCCCGTTGCCCCCTCGGCCCGTCCGCGGGCCCCACCCCTCCTACCCGTTACCCGGCGCCGCCCTCGCCCCACCGCCCCGTACGAACACCGCGCACGACCCGTACGAACACCGCTGGTCCTGCCGGTGAACGGTGCCGGTGGCGGGTGGAGCCGCCCGGGGGCGTGGCGGCGCTGTGTTACCGTTGCTGGCGTTGCAGTTTTGGTACCCATGAACTCTGTGTGCGCCTGACGGGATGTGACCCTCGGGCGCATTCCTGTGTGTGGCCTCCGGACGGGGTGGTCAACGCGGCGACACCCGGTTCGCGAGGTGCGGGCCGTGGACCTGCCCCTGTCAGAGGAGACGACATGGCAACCGGAACCGTTAAGTGGTTCAACGCGGAAAAGGGCTTCGGCTTCATCGAGCAGGACGGCGGCGGCGCCGACGTCTTCGCCCACTACTCGAACATCGTCGCCACCGGCTTCCGTGAGCTGCACGAGGGCCAGAAGGTGGCCTTCGACGTCACGCAGGGCCAGAAGGGCCCGCAGGCGGAGAACATCGTCCCCGCCTGATCGACCGGCGCGACGGCAGCCGGGTCCCGCATCTTGGACGCGGGGCCCGGCTTTTCGTTCGCGCCCACCGACCGGCTCGTTCCCCGAGTCTCCGCCCCTCGTATGCACCGGCGGAGCCCCTCCCGGCACGCGCCGACCCCAGGAGGAACTCCCCAGATGCAGGAGAAGAACCGGCGCTCCGCGCCCCGCCGCTCCGGCGGGCAGGACCGGCGCCGCGGCGACGGCGCACCCCGCCGCCGCACGGAGCGGGCCCGCGGCCCGCGCCAGGCCGTACCCGTGCAGGGCGAGTTCGCCATGCCGGAGAACACCACGCCAGGGCTGCCGCCCGTGGCCGCCTTCGACGACCTCGGCCTCCCGGCGCCGCTCCTGGCCGAGCTGGCACGGCAGGGCGTCACCGAGCCGTTCCCCATCCAGGCCGCCACCCTGCCGAACTCGCTCGCGGGCCGTGACGTCCTCGGCCGCGGCAGGACGGGCTCGGGCAAGACCCTCGCCTTCGGCCTCGCGATGCTCGCCCGCACCGCGGGGCGCCGCGCCACCGCACGCCACCCGCTCGCGCTCGTCCTGGTGCCCACCAGGGAGCTGGCCCAGCAGGTCACCGACGCCCTCACCCCCTACGCGGGCGCGCTGCGGCTGCGGCTCGCCACCGTCGTCGGCGGGATGTCCATCGGCCGCCAGGCCGCCGCGCTGCGGGCCGGGGCCGAGGTCGTCGTGGCCACCCCCGGGCGCCTCGCGGACCTCGGGGAGCGCGGCGACTGCCTCCTCGACCAGGTCGCGCTCACCGTCCTCGACGAGGCCGACCAGATGGCCGACATGGGCTTCATGCCCCAGGTCACCGCGCTGCTGCGGCAGGTGCGCCCCGACGGGCAGCGGATGCTGTTCTCGGCCACTCTGGACCGCAACGTCGACACCCTGGTACGCCGCTTCCTCAGCGACCCCGTCGTGCACTCGGTCGACCCGTCGGCGGGCGCCGTGACCACCATGGAGCACCATGTGCTGCGGGTCGGCGTCGACGACAAGAAGGCCGTCACCGCCCGTATCGCCGCGCGCGACGGCCGGGTCCTGCTGTTCCTGCACAGCAAGCGCTCCGCTGACCGGCTCGCCAAGCAGTTGCTCGCGGTGGGCGTACGGGCCGCGGCGCTGCACGGCGGCAAGTCCCAGCCGCAGCGCAACCGCACCCTCGACCAGTTCAAGACGGGCGAGGTCACCGCGCTCGTGGCGACGAACGTCGCCGCCCGCGGCATCCACATCGACGACCTCGACCTCGTCGTGAACGTCGACCCGCCCGCCGACCACAAGGACTACCTGCACCGCGGCGGACGCACCGCGCGCGCGGGCGCCTCCGGCAGCGTCGTCACCCTGGTCCTGCCCGAGCAGCGCCGCGACATGGCCCGCCTGATGACCAGCGCGGGCATCACCCCGCGCACCGCCGAGGTCCGCCCCGACGACCCGGAGCTGGCGCGCGTCACCGGCGCCCGCGTCCCCACGGGCGTCCCGGTCACCCTCGCGCCCGCGGTCGCCGCGGTGCGCGCCGGTACGGGCGGCGGCGCGGGCACGGGCGGACGCAAGGGTTCGGGGCGCCGCAGGGGCTCGGGCGGCCGTACCGCCTCGGGCGCTCGTACGGGTACGGGCGCCCGCACGGGCTCCGGCACCCCCGCGGCGCCCGGCGCCCGTACGGGCGGGGCCGGGGCCGGGCGTACAGGCTCCGGTGTGCGCGGAGGCAAGGGCGGTGGCCGGGGCGCGGCGGCGAAGGGTTCGGGCGCACCGCGCCAGGGCCGCGCCGCGGCGCCGCGCGGACAGGCGGCCTGAGGCCCGCCGCGGCGGAGACGGGCCCTGGTGGGTGGCGGGTCAGGCGGCCCCGGGGCCGGGCTCCGGGCGCTCCCGCCCCACCGAGTACAGATAGCTGTCGACGAACCTGCCGTCCCCGAGGACCGCGCCCACCAGGATCACCGCGGTCCTGGTGAGGCCCGCCTCCCGCACCCGGGGCGCGATGTCGCCGAGGGTGCCGCGCAGCACGGTCTCGTCCGGGCGTGAGGCGAAGGCGACGACGGCGGCGGGGCAGTCGGCGCCGTAGTGCGGAAGCAGCTCGGCCACCACGCGTTCGGCCTGCCGGACGGCGAGGTGCAGCACAAGGAGCGCGCGGCTGCGGCCGAGCGTCGCCAGGTCCTCGCCCGGCGGCATCGGCGTCGCACGCCGGGCGACACGCGTGAGGACGACGGTCTGCCCGACCCCCGGCACCGTCAGCTCCCGGCCGAGCGCGGCAGCGGCGGCGGCGAAGGCGGGCACCCCCGGCACCATCGCGTACGGGATGCCTGCCGCGTCCAGGCGCCGCATCTGCTCGGCGACCGCGCTGAACACCGACGGGTCCCCCGAGTGCAGCCGCGCCACGTCATGGCCCTCGGCGTGCGCGCGTACGAACTCGGCGGTGATCTCGTCCAGGTCGAGCCGCGCGGTGTCCACGAGGCGGGCGCCGGGCGGGCAGTCGTCGAGGAGTTCGCGCGGCACCAGGCTGCCCGCGTACAGGCAGACCCGGCAGGAGGCGAGCAGCCGGGCGCCGCGCACGGTGACGAGGTCGGCGGCGCCCGGGCCCGCGCCGATGAAGTGGACGGTCATACGGCGGGCTCCTGGGGCGGTTTGGTGACGGACCACTGGGTGACCGGCATGGCGGCGCGCCAGCCGGTGAAACCGCCGACGGGGACCGCGTGCGAGACGGCCAGGCGCACCAGCTCCCCGCCGTGCCGGGCGCGGTGCCCGGCGAGGGCGGCCTCCGACTCAAGGGTGACGGCGTTGGCGACGAGCCTGCCGCCCGGCGGCAGCGCGGCCCAGCAGGCGTCGAACACACCGGGCACGGTGAGCCCGCCGCCGACGAACACCGCGTCGGGCGCGGGCAGTCCGGCCAGCGCGTCCGGTGCCGCGCCCGTCACGACCCGCAGCCCCGGCACGCCGAGCCGTTCCGCGTTGCGCAGGGCGCGCCCGGCACGCTCCGGGTCGCGCTCGACCGCGACGGCGGCGCACGCGGGATGCGTACGCATCCACTCGATGCCGACCGATCCGGCCCCGGCGCCGACGTCCCACAGCAGCTCGCCGGGGGCGGGCGCGAGCGCGGCCAGGACGACCGCGCGCACCTGCCGCTTGGTGAGCTGCCCGTCGTGCTCGTACGCGTCGTCGGGCAGCCCGGGTACGGCGCCGAGCCGCAGCGCGCCCGGTGCCCTGCGGCACTCCACGGCGAGGACGTTGAGCGGTTCGCCCGGCGGCTCGCGCCAGTACGCGGCGGTGGCGGTGACATGCCGTTCCCGTACGCCGCCGAGCTGTTCGAGCAGATGCAGGGTGCTGGGTCCGAAGCCGCGCTCCGTGAGCAGCGCGGCGACCTCGGCGGGGGTGCCGGCACCCGCGCTGAGCACCAGCAGCCGGCGCCCGTGGTGCAGGGCGGCGGCGAGGCGGGCGGCGGGGCGGCCGACGAGGGACACGGTGGCGGTGTCCTCGACCGGCCAGCCGAGCCGGGCGCAGGCGTAGGACACGGACGAGGGGTGCGGCAGCACCCGCAGCCGCCCGGGGCCCGCCTCGGCGGCGAGCGCCCGGCCGATGCCGTGGAACATGGGGTCGCCGCTCGCCAGCACCACGAGGCCGCGCGGCGCGTACGCGGCCAGCAGCCCGGGCACGGCGGGCCGCAGCGGCGACGGCCAGGGGACACGCTCGGCGCGGCAGTCGGCGGGCAGCAGGGCGAGCTGGCGGGGGCCGCCGATCACCACGCCCGCGCCGAGCAGCGCGGCGCGCGCGGCACCGCTGAGCCCGCCCCAGCCGTCGGCACCGACCCCGACGACGGTGACGGGGGCACTGGGCTGCGGGTCGCTGGGCTGCGGGGTGTCGGGGTGTGCCGCGCCGGGTCGTGGGCCGGACACGGTTACCGGGGGCCGGGGTCGGGGGCGGTGGTGCGCCCGAGGTGGGTGACGTCGGGGCCCGGTGGCTCTATCTCGTAGAAGCCCATGCGGTCGTAGAAGGCGCGGGCGCCGGTGTTGGCGTTGGCCATGGTGAGGTGCACCCTGGCCACGCCCCTGGCGTGGAGCGCGTCGAGGAAGGCACGCATCAGCCGCCGCCCGAAGCCGCGGTGCTGCCAGTCGGGCAGCAGGTCGATGTGCAGGTGCGCGGGGTGGCCGGCGAGCGCGGGCAGGAGCATGCGCTCGGGGGTGTGCAGCAGCTCCGCGACGAACTCGTCGGGCGTGCCGGGCGCCCCGGCGGGCCGCGGGTAGCGCCCGGCGACCCGGGGCAGCCAGACCTCGCGGAACTCCTTCACGAACCGCGCCGTGTCCGCCGTCCCGAGCACATACCCCACGGCCCTGCCGGTGCCGTCGTCGAGCACGAAGGCCAGCTCGGGCGCGAGCGCCACATACGGCTCCGCGAAGGTGACGGGCAGCACATCGGGATCGCCGAACACGCCCCGCGCGTCCCCGCCCCGGTGCCCGGTCCGCACACAGATCTCGTAGAGCGCACGCAGGTCCCCACCCCGATAACCCCGCACACCAGCAACTTCATCCACACCCCATCCTCACCCACCGCCACGGGGGCGGACAAGGCGGGGCGGGGGTGGGGGGGGCCGGGGGGCTCAGCGGCGGGGGGCCGCGGGTTCCAGGTGGGTGACGACGCCGGCGAAGAAGCGGTCGACGGCGTGGTCGACGCTGCGGATGAAGCCGGCCTCGGCGCTGCCGCGACCGCTGCCCATGCCCTTGAAGAGGGAGAGCCTGAACCCGGCGATCCGCTCGCCGCCGCGTGGCAGCATGTCGGCGGGCTCCGGCCGCAGCCGTTCGAGCGTGCTGCGCGGGCCGCGCCCCTCCGCGCCCTCGATCAGGGTCTCCACATGCAGGTCGGCGGGGGCCTCGGCGAGCTGCCGCAGCAGCCGCTTGGCCCAGCTGAGCGGGTAGCCCTGCGCGGGCGCCGGTACGTCGATTGAGGTGCGCAGCTTGCCGGTGCGCAGGTCCGCGACGAGGCCGAGCACGCCGGGGCCGCCCTCCACCCGTAGTTCGGCCTCCAGCCTGCCGTCGACGCAGAACGCGTCCGCGACCGCCGCCCTGCGCTCCTGCGGCGCCACCCCGCGCCGTGCGCGCTGCACCGGCAGCACCTTGCGGCCGAGTTCGCCGCCGAGCCGCAGGCAGACCTGCCGGATCAGCCGCTCCCAGCTCTCCACGACGTCGGCCGCGCGCGGGTCCCCCGGGCAGAGCGTCTCGTCGTCGATGCCGTTGCGCACGGGCACCCAGGACGGGCCCATGTTCTGGAAGCCGTGGCAGCCGGAGCTGTCGTGCTGGAGGTAGTGGAGCAGTTCGCCGAGCAGCCAGGCGTGCGCCGGGCTGCCCACCCCCTCGTGCCTGATGAGCGTCTGCGCCTGGTGGGTGACCTCGGCCCAGGAGAGGTGCCACAGCGACACCTTGTTCTTGCGGCGGCCGTCGGTCTTCACGTCGACCAGCGGGGCGCCGTCGAGCGCGACGTCGTTGGAGAGGGTGATGACGGCCTCGTAGCCGCGGCGCGCGGCGATGTCGAGGTACGCCTGCACCTGGTCGCGCCTGAGCGGGTTGCCGTTGGTCTTGGTCTCGACGAGCGCCGTCCACAGCTTGCCCGCGCGCTCCACCCTGAGCACCCCGTCGGGGCGGCGTGGGGTGTCGCCGTGGGGCAGCGTCACCTCGGTGAACGTCTCCATCCGGCCCGCGGGGGCGCCGAACCCGGCGCTCAGCCGCCGCCCGAACTCCGGCACCTGCGCCATCACGGAGAGCAGGACGGAGGTGGCCCTGGTCTCCCGTTCCCGGTCGCTCTTCAGGGTGGAGACGGGGAACAGCCTGGCGGGCCGCCATGACTCGTTCTCCGCGAGCGACTTCTTGAGGGTCCTCGGCAGCGTGATCTTCTTGCGGGCGGTACGGGGGCGTGCCACCTGCCTCGCCGGTACGGGCGGCTGCGCCGCGACCCCCGGCGCGTGCGGCCCGTCGGCGGCCCCGGGCTCCGGCGTCCCGGGCGCGGGCGCGGCGTCCGGGGCTTCCCGCGGGGCCGGGATCGCTGCCACGGAGGGCGCGGGGGCCGGGGGACCGGAGGACACCGGGGTGTGGGGGCCGGGGTGCGGCGCCGTCGCCGACGGGGCGGCAGCACCGGGCGCGGGGACGGCGACGGCACTGGGCGCGGGCGCGGCGACGGCGGCAGGAGGTCCTGCCGGGCTGGCGGGGGCTTCGCCACCCGCTCCCGCCCCTGTCCCGACCCCTGCCTCCGCCTCCGCCTCCGTACCGGATTCGTCCGGTGCGGCGCCCGGCCCTGTCCCGGGTCCGGGCTCGTCGGCCGCGTCGGCGTCGTCGTCGATGTCGACGCCGAAGTCGGTGGCAAGCCCCGCGAGTCCGCTCGCGTAGCCCTGGCCGATGGCGCGGAAGCGCCAGTCGTCCGCCCGCCGGTACAGCTCGCCGAAGAGCAGGGCGCCCACCTCGTCGGCGTCGTCGATGGCGAAGCCGAGCAGTGTCTCGCCCGAGCCGTCGCGCAGCGTCAGCCGCAGGTCGTCCAGGTCGCCGAAGCAGGACCCTGCGTCCCTGCTGGCGGCGACCACGATGCGTTCGACGTCGGGCGGCACCGCCGTCAGGTCGAAGCCGATCCTGTCCTCGTCCCCGCCCTCGATGGGCGCCTTGCCGAGGAGCTGCACACTGCCTTCCGCCGCCACCGGGTTGTTGTAGAAGCAGAAGTCCGCGTCGCTGCGGACCTTCCCCGACCCGTTCAGCAGCAGCACGGACACGTCGGCGTCGCCGTCGCCCGCGGGGCTCTTCCAGCCGAGTCCGATCATGACCGAGCCGGCGTTCTCGCTCAGGTCGGCCAGCCGCACGTTGGCACCCTTGGCCATGTCGCGCACCGGTCCCCACCCCCTCACCGCAGTGACGCACCGGGGTACGGGGTGCGTCGGTGGAACCTTAGCGCCAGAACATGGGCAAGTATCCCTTGGTGCTCAAAACCCCGTACTCCAGGGATATATGAGGCAACGTCCGGCCCCCGCGGCGCCGCGGGCGCGGGCCCTTCGGCGCCGCGGGGCGGCGGTCAGACGTGGAGCGCCAGTCTGGTCCTGTGGTGGCGGGGGTTCTCCGACTCGTCGATGAGGGCCACCGCCAGGTCGGCGTAGGAGAGGGTCGCGGTGAAGGGTGGGGTGTCGGGGGTCGTCAGGTAGGTGCCGGTGCGGGGGAGTTCGAGGCTCAGGCCCGCGGGGGGTGTCAGGGTGAGCCAGTCCACCGGGGAGCCTGCCGCCGCGGCGAGGTGGGTGTGGCCCGCGTCGTGGGCGGCGGCGAACGGGGCGTACGGGGGCGGTACCGCCGCCGGGTCCTCGTACAGCGGGCGGCCGTCGGGGCCGGGCAGCGCCGAGAAGATGCCGACCGCCACGAGCCGGGGCACGCCCGCGAGCGCGAGGCCCGTCAGCAGGGCGTCCGCGGCCTTCACGAAGAACTCCGGGTCGAACGGCTCGATCTCGGGCCCCGGCAGCGGGCTGACCGCGTGCACCGCGGCGAGCCTGCCGCGCGCGGTACGGGCCACGTCGTCGGCGCTGGTGATGTCGCCTTCCACCAGGTCGACGCCGTCCGCGGCCACGGCCGCGTGCCGCTCGGTGGAGCGCACCACCGCCGTCACCCGGTGGCCGCGGCGCCGCGCCTCCGCGACGACGGCCCGCCCCGCGCGCCCGCCCGCGCCGTAGACGACTATGCCCGACGCCTCGGCGGACGCGGCGGCGGGGGACGCGGCGGGCGCGGTGTGCTCGCCGGGGCGTGGGGTGTCGGGGGCGGTGCGGTGGGCGGGGCTCTCGTGGTCCTGGGTCTCCGTCATGAGGCCGTACGGTATCCACGGGATACTGATTACCTCAACGATACCGGCGTATCCTCGGCGCATGCCGGAACCCCTCGACCCCGCGATGTTCGACCCCGCCTGCCCCAGCAGCGCCATGCCCGTGCAGATCGGCGGGCGGTGGACCGCCATGGTGGTGCTCTGCCTCGAAGGGGGCCCGCGCCGCTTCGGCGAGCTGCGGGTGCCGCTCGCCGGCGTCACCCCGAAGGTGCTGACCGCCACCCTGCGCGCCATGGAGCGCGACGGCATGGTCACCCGCACCGCGTACGACGAGAACCCGCCACGCGTCGAGTACGAGCTGACGCCGCTCGGCCGCAGCGTGCTCGACCTGATCGGCGCCGCCCGGGTCTGGGCCGAGCGGCACCTGCCGGGGCTGCTCGCCGCCCGCGCCGCACACGACGAGACCCGCGCGGCCGACGGCCCCCCGCCGCTCCTCGGCGCACCCAGCGCCTGAACGGGCGCCCGCCCGCCGGAGCTTACGGAGGTGTGACGGACCGCCGCGTCCCGGGCCCGGGGCGGGGGCGGCGGCCTAGCGTGGGCGCATGCGGGTACTGGTCACCGGCGGTGCCGGGTTCATCGGCTCCGAGATCGTCAGGGCGCTCACCGGGCAGGGGCACGAGGCGGTCGTCTACGACGCGCTGCTCGCCTCCGCGCACCCCGCCGCGCCGCCACCGCCGCGGGACGGCGTCCCGCGGATCACCGCCGACGTCCGCGACCGCGACGCGCTCGCCGCGGCGCTCGACGGCGTCGACGCCGTCTGCCACCAGGCCGCCATGGTCGGCCTCGGCAAGGACTTCGCCGACGCGCCCGACTACGTCGCGAGCAACGACCTCGGCACCGCCGTCCTGCTCGCCGTCCTCGCGGCGACTCCGGTACGCGCGCTGGTCCTCGCGGGCTCGATGGTCGTCTACGGGGAGGGGCGCTACGCCTGCCCGCGCCACGGCGACGTACGGCCGGGGCCGCGCGCCGCCGACGACCTGGCGGCCGGGCGCTTCGAGCCGCGCTGCCCGCGGTGCGGCGAGGCGCTGCGGCCCGGGCTCGTCGGCGAGGACGCGCCCACCGACCCGCGCAACGTGTACGCCGCCACCAAGCTGGCGCAGGAGCATCTGACCGCGTCCTGGGCCAGGTCCGTCCAGGGGCGCGCGGTGTCGCTGCGCTACCACAACGTGTACGGGCCCGGTATGCCGCGCGACACCCCCTACGCGGGCGTGGCCTCCTTCTTCCGCTCCGCGCTCGCCCGCGGCGAGGCGCCCCGCGTCTTCGAGGACGGCGGCCAGCGGCGCGACTTCGTCCATGTCACCGACATCGCCGCCGCCAACGTGCTCGCGCTGGAGGCGGCGGCGGGCGGCGGGGTGCCCGAGGGTCTGGCCGTCTACAACACGGGCAGCGGAGAACCGCACACCGTGGGGGAGATGGCGGGGGCGCTCGCCGTCGCGCATGGCGGCCCTGCCCCCGTGGTCACGGGCGAGTACCGGCTCGGCGACGTGCGCCACATCACCGCCGACTCGGCCCGCGCCCGCGCGGACCTCGGCTGGAAGTCGGGGACCGGCTTCGCGAGCGGCATGCGCGCCTTCGCCCGCGAGGAGCTGCGGTAGGGGTGGGGAGCTGCGGTGGGGGTGGAGAGCTGCGGTGGGGGGGGAGCTGCGGTGGCGGCGCGGGGCTGCGGTGGCGGCGCGGAGCTGCGGTGGGGGTGACGAACTCGCCTTCGTCGCCCGCCTCGCCTTCGTCGCCCGCGGCCTTCGCCGTTGCCCCGCCGCCCGGCTGCCCCCGCCGCCCGGCGGCCCGGCTGCCCCCGCCTCCCGGCGGCCCGGCCGCCCCGCCGTCGCGCAGGCGCCGGTGGCCGGGCCGGGCCGCAGGCCCCGTGTGCTTGAGTTGGGCGGTGCGGCCACCCTGCCGCCGCCCGTCCGCCGTCCCGCCTTCCCGCCATCCCCCCCGCCCCCCATCCCGCCGCCCATGGAGAACCACCGCCGTGCCCGAGCCGCACATCCTGCTCCTCGGCGGCACCACCGAGGCCCGCCGCCTCGCCGAGCTGCTGCACCCCGCCCATGGCTACCGGGTGACCAGCTCCCTCGCGGGGCGCGTCGCGCGGCCCAGGACGCCGCCCGGCGAGGTGCGCGTCGGCGGCTTCGGCGGCGCCGCGGGGCTCGCGCACTGGCTGCGCGCGCACACGGTGACCGCGCTCGTCGACGCCACCCACCCCTTCGCCGGAACCATGAGCGCCCACGCGGCGCGGGCCGCCGCCCTCGCCCACGTCCCCCTGCTGGCGCTGCGCCGCCCCGGCTGGCTGCCGGTGCCGGGCGACGACTGGCGCCCCGTGCCAGGGCTCGCCGAGGCCGCCGCGCTGCTGCCCTCGCTCGGCCGGAGGGTGCTGCTCACCACCGGCCGCACCGGCCTCGGCGCCTTCGCCGCGCTCGACGACCACTGGTTCCTCGTACGGTCCGTGGACCCGCCGGAGCCGGGCACGCCCCGCCCCGCGCGGCTGCGGACGCTGCTCGACCGGGGCCCCTTCACCCTGGAGGGGGAGCGCGCGCTGCTGCGCGGCCACCGCGTCGACGTCCTGGTCACCAAGGACAGCGGCGGCACCGCGACCGCCCCCAAGCTCACCGCCGCGCGGGAGGCGGGCCTGCCGGTGGTGATGGTCACCAGGCCACCGGCCCCCGCGGGGGTCACGGCGGTGGCCACGCCCGAGGAGGCGGCGGCATGGCTGCGCCGCGCCGGGGCCCGCCCCGCGTAGCACCGCCCGCCTCGACCGGCCGTCGGTTTCGCCGCCTCCCGGCGCTACCGGTAACTCCGCGGTGTCCACACGACCTCGTCCGCGAGCCCGGGGCCGCGGTGCACGGTGCGGCTGCGGGACGAGCCGACCAGCAGGATGGTGCGCATGTCGACCTCGGCGGGGTCGAGGTCCCCGAGCCGTACGATCCGCACCCGCTCCCCGGCGCCGCCGACGTCCCTGGCCACCACCACCGGCGTGCCGGGGTCGCGGAGTTCGAGCAGCAGGTCGCGGGCCGCGCCCACCTGCCAAGTGCGGCTGCGGGAGCCGGGGTTGTACAGCGCGAGCACCAGGTCGGCCGCCGCCGCGGCGCGCAGCCGCTCCGCGATGACCTCCCAGGGCTTGAGCCGGTCCGAGAGCGACAGCACCGCGTAGTCGTGCCCGAGCGGCGCCCCCGCGCGGGCGGCGGCGGCGTTCGCCGCGGTCACCCCGGGCAGCACCCGCACCGGCACCTGACGGTAGCCCTCCTCCGCCGCCACTTCGAGTACCGCCGTGGCCATCGCGAACACCCCCGGGTCCCCGCCGGACACCACCGCCACCCGGCGCCCGCGGGCGGCCAGTTCGAGCGCGAAGGCGGCGCGCTCGGCCTCCACCCGGTTGTCGGAGCCGTGCCGCGCCTGACCGGGCCGTGCCGGGACGCGCGCGAGATACGTGGTGTAGCCGACCAGGTCGTCGGCCGTCGCCAGCGCGGCCCTGCTCTGCGGCGTCAGCCACAGCGGCCCCGCGGGCCCGGTCCCCACGACCACGACCTCACCCCGCGCCGCACCCTCCCGCGCCGCACCCTCGCCCGCCCGCTCGGCGCCCTCCCGCGCCGCGTCCTCCCGCCCCGCCTCCGCCACGTCTGGCGCCCCGCCCGCCGGCGCCGCCGCGCGCGGCCCCGGCAGCAGTGCCACCGCGAAGTACGGCACCGAGTCCGCCGCCACCTCCGCGAGCGGCGCGGTGCGCTCGCCCGGCATGGTGGCGCGCTCCGCGTACCGCGCCTCGGCCAGCCTGCCGCCGCGCTCGAACGCGCCGCGCACCGCCGGGAACGTACGCCCCAGCTTGAGCACCACCGCCGCGTCGGTGCCCGCGAGCCGCGCCGCCAGCTCGTCCTCCGGCAGCGTGCCGGGCAGCACCGTCAGCACCTCGTCGCCCTCCACCAGCGGGGTGCCGAGCCGGGCCGCCGCCGCGCTCATCGAGGTCACGCCCGGTACCACCTCGGTGGGGTAGCGGTCCGCGAGGCGCTTGTGCATGTGCATGTAGGAGCCGTAGAAGAGCGGGTCGCCCTCGGCGAGCACCGCCACGTCGCGGCCCGCGTCCAGGTGCGCGGCGAGCCTGGCCGCGGCCTTCTCGTAGAACTCGTCGAGCGCGCCGCGGTAGCCGCCCGGATGGTCCGTGGCCTCGGTGGTGACCGGGTAGACCAGCGGCTCCTCGATGTGCTCAGGGCGCAGATGGCGGGCCGCGATCGAGCGGGCGATGGACCTGCCGTGCCGGGCGCTGTGGTACGCGACCACGTCGGCGGCGCCGATCACCTCCACCGCGCGCACCGTCATCAGCGCCGGGTCGCCGGGCCCGAGCCCCACCCCGTACAGGGTCCCTACGGTGCTCATTCCGCCTCGCTCGCGAGCGCGTTGACGGCCGCGGCCGCCATGGCGCTGCCGCCGCGCCTGCCCCGTACCACCAGGTGGTCGAGGCCGGAGGCGGCGAGCGCGTCCTTCGACTCGGCCGCGCCGACGAAGCCGACCGGGACCCCGACGACCGCGGCGGGCCGCGGCGCGCCGTCCGCGACGAGTTCGAGGAGGCGGAAGAGCGCGGTGGGCGCGTTGCCGACGGCGATGACCGCGCCGCCGAGACGCTCGCCCCACAGGTCGAGCGCGGCGGCGCTCCGGGTGGTGCCGAGCCGCCGGGCGAGCGCGGGCACACCGGGCTCGCCCAGGGTGCACACGACGTCGTTGTCCGCGGGCAGCCGCCGCCGGGTGACACCGCTCGCCACCATCTGGGTATCGCACAGCACCGGCGCACCGGAGCGCAGCGCGGCGCGCGCCCGTGCGACCACGCCCGTGCTGTACGCGAGGTCGGCCACCAGGTCGGTCATGCCGCAGGCGTGGATCATGCGCACGGCGACCCGGGCGGCGTCCTCGGGCAGGCCGGAGAGGTCGGCCTCGGCGCGGATGGTGGCAAAGGACTCGCGGTAGATCGCCGCGCCGTCCCGCTCGTACTCGTACACGCTGCTCATCCTGTCGGTGCCGCTCATGGTGGTCTTACGTGGCCGCGCGCGGCGGGTGCCGCGGTGGGTGCTCAAGAGGTGCCGGGGGTGCCGGCGGTGCCAGGGGTACTGGCGGTGCCGGGGGTACTGGCGGCGCCGGTGGTGCGGGCGTCGGGGGGTGGGGTGTGGACGGTCTCGCGGTAGCGTCCAGGCCCGGTGGCGACCCGGTCGACCCAGGCGCCGTGCGGATGCCCGCAGCGCCGCTCGCAGCCCGACCAGTACTCGGGGAGCGCCCCGGTACGTGGCCCGGCGTCGGCCCGTACGTCCGCGAGCGCCCTGGCGCAGCCGGGCAGCCCGGTGCAGGCGCCGACGCCGCGCCAGGGCGAGTCGTCCGAGGTGGTGAAGCCGTGTCGTACGGCGAGCGTGTCGAGCAGGGCGCGGGCGCGGTGCGGTGTGCGTCCTGGCGGCCCCGCCACCACGACGCCCCGCCAGGGGGTGAGGCGCAGTTCAGGGGCGGGGAGCAGGGCGCGCCACTGGGCGGCGGTGACCCGCCCGAGGCGCGGCGCGACGGACAGGCTGACGCGCCCGTCCGGCCCGGTGACCGCGCCGAGGGGCGGGGGGCCGGGGTGCGGGGCGGCGCCGGTCACGGGCGCGCGTCCGGGTGCCTGCGGGTGCTCGATGCCCGCCGCCCGCAGCGCCGCCGCGATGTCGGGCCGCCGGTGCGGGGGGAGTTCGCGCATGCGCCAGGCGCCCGTGTCCCGGGCGGCTTCGAGGAAGGCGCGGGCGGCGGCGAGCGCGGCCTCGGGCGC
The DNA here is from genome assembly GCF_044457285.1 of Streptomyces sp. NPDC050560. Taxonomy (NCBI): domain Bacteria; kingdom Bacillati; phylum Actinomycetota; class Actinomycetes; order Kitasatosporales; family Streptomycetaceae; genus Streptomyces; species Streptomyces sp. NPDC050560. The sequence goes on along the minus strand of NZ_JBITGT010000007.1, from coordinate 357,821 downwards.
CAGGCGCGCGGGTACGCGGTGGCCGCCGGGGGTGAGGAGCGCGGTGCCGTCAGGGGCCGCGGTGAGGGTGAGGTCGGCGCCGAGGGCGGCGAGGTCGCCGCGGCCGTCGTCGAACGCGAAGAGGAAGCGCCCGGAGAGCGCGGCCGTCCAGTCGTTCTCGCGCAGCAGGGCGTCAAGGCGCCGTGCCCACTCCTGGGCGTCCGCGAAACCGGCGCCGTCGAGGCAGGACAGCGGCGAGGCCAGTACGTTGCGTATCCGCTCGTGCGCCGCCGAGGGCAGCAGGCCCGCCGCGTCGAGCGCGGCGGCGAGTCCGGTCATGGCGTCGGCGGCGATGCCGCGCAGCTCCGCGTTGCCGCGTGAGGTGAGGCCGATGGCGCCGTCGGCGAAACGTTCGGCCGCGGCGCCGAGCGCCTCGGCCTGCCCGCCGTCGAGCCGCCCGCCCGGCAGCCGCACCCGTACGAGCAGCCCGTCGGCGGCGGTGTGCGGACGCAGCACCCCGGGGCAGGAGTCGGAGCCGGTACGCACCCGCCCGACGGGCGATTCCCCGTGGTCGGAGGGGTCGCGCCGCGCGGTGGAGCCCCCCGGACTGCGGCGGGGCGCGGCGGCGTTCGACATGCGGATGAGCATACCGGTGGGGTTTCGAGGGGGCTTGGGTGTGGTCGTACGGGGGTGGGGGCGTGAGCCGCGGGGGTGTGCCGTCGGGGCTTGAGCCGCCGGGCGTGAGTCGCTGGGCGAGGGATGGTCGGGAGCGCGGTGGGAGCCTCCTGCTGGCCACGGAGGGCCCGCCGCGGGCACCGGCCGCGTCATCGACCGCCACGGCCCCCTGCCCCGCTCCTGAGCGCCCCGGTCCCCGCGTCGGTCAGACCCCCGCCACGGCGGCGGGCACGAGCCGCGGCACCGGCGGCAGCGGCGCGCGGCCGGGGGCGGCCTGGAACGCCTGGATCACCAGCGCGGCGAACCGGCGCGAGGCCGCGACCTGGGCGGCAGGCGAGTCGGCGTGGATGCCCCGGTTGGCCATGAGCATGAGGATCAGATCGTCCAGTACGAAGTCCTGCCGCAGCCGCCCGGTCTCCTTGGCGCGCCCGGCCAGTTCCGAGATTGAGTGCAGGGCCTGCCCGCGGTCCTCGGCCAGCTCGGTCTGGTCCGCGTAGGCCGTCACGAAGACCTTGCTGAAGCCCCGGCTCTGCGCGTGCAGTTCACACAGCCGCTCGATGACGTGGCAGAAGCCGCGCCAGGGGTCGGGTTCCGCGAGCCCCTCGTCGACGAGGACATGGCAGGCGACCATCTCGTCCCTGAAGGTCTCGGCGATCAGTGCCTGCTTGGTCGGGAAGCGCCGGTACAGGGTGGCCGGGCCGACCCCGGCCTTCCTCGCCACCTCGCGCAGCGGGACGCCGAGGCCCTCGGAGGCGAACAGCGCGCGGGCCGCCGTGAGGATGCGGTCCCTGTTGTCCAGCGCGTCGGATCGCAGGATGTGAGGCAAACGTTCAGTCACCACTCTCACTTTAGGGCAACCGGACGGGGGCGTCCGTTAGCGTCCAAAAGCGGCGGCAGAGGACCCCGGGCGGTGACCGGGGCGGCGGGCGTCGCCGCAGGTGGCAGGGCCGATGGCGGCCTCGCCACGGCGGCCCGTACGAGCCGTGCGCGCGGGCGGCGACCACGTCAGGGCGCCCCGGCGGGACCAGGAGACCGGACAGAGAGTGGGAGAAGACAGTGCAGGCAGTCGCGATCCGTTCCTTCGGAGACCCCGGCGGACTTGCCGTCGTGGACGTCCCGGCGCCCGCCCCGGGGCCCGGCCAGGTGCTGGTCGCCGTGGAGGCGGTCGGCGTGGGCGGCGTGGACGCCGTGATCCGGCGCGGCACCCTCGGCGGCTTCGGCTTCGAGGAGGGGCACGTCCTCGGCAGCGAGGTGGTGGGAGCCGTGACCGCGGTCGGCGACGGGGTCGACGGCTCGTGGCTCGGCCGCCGGGTGTACGCGTTCACGGGCCTGGGCGGCGGGTACGCGGAGTCGGCCGTGGCCGACGTGGCGGAGATCTCCCCGCTGCCCGTGGGCCTGTCACCGGCCGCGGCGCTCGCGGTCGGCAGCTCCGGGACGGTGGCCCACTTCGGCCTGGAACACGTCCACTTCGCGGCGGGCGAGCGGCTGCTCGTGCGCGGCGCCGCGGGCAGCATCGGGAACGCCGCCGTACAGCTCGCCGCCCGGCGGGGGGCGGCCGCGGTGGCGGTGACGACGTCGTCGCCCGAGCGCGGCGCCCGGCTGCGCGAACTGGGCGCGACCCATGTACTCGACCGCGCGGGCGGGGGCGGCGCGGACGCCCCGGCGGAGTACGACGTCGTCCTCGACATCGTCGCGGGCGCCGGCCTGCCCTCCTTCGTCGACAGGCTGGCCCCGAACGGCCGCCTCGTCGTGGTCGGCGCGGTCGGCGGCTTCCCCCCTGAGGACTTCGCCGCCCGGCTGCTCGCACGCTTCCGCAGGTCCCTGGCCTTCGCCACCTTCAGCGCCGACACGGTGCCGACGGCCGCACGCCGCGAGGTCCGCGAAGCCCAGTTCGACGCCGCCTCCCGCGGCGAACTGCGCGCCGTGGTCCACGAGTCCCTGCCCCTCGCACAGGCGGCACTCGCCCACCGCAAGATGGACGACGGCGAGGTCTTCGGCCGGATCATCCTGACGGTCTGACCTGACCTGACCTGATGACGAGGCGCCCGCGGAGGCACGGCGCCTGCGGCGGCCGCCCCCGCAGCCGCCGGAGCCCTCACTCGTCGAGTACCGCAGCCACCGCCTCGACCTCGACGAGTTGGTTGTCGTAGCCGAGGACGGTGACGCCCAGCAGGGTGCTGGGGACGTCGTGGTCGGCGAAGGCGTCCCTCACCACCGTCCACGCGGTCACCAGGTCCTCCTGGCGGGACGAGGCGACCAGCACCCTCGTACTGATGACGTCCTGGAGCGACGCCCCGGCGGCGGCGAGGGCGGTGCGCATGTTCTCGACCACCCTGCGGGCCTGGCCCGCGTAGTCCCCGGGCGCCACGGTCGCGCCGTCGTCGTCGAGCGGGCACGCCCCCGCGAGGAAGACCAGCCGGGCCTCCGGCGGGGCCGTGGCGGCGTAGGCGTACTCGGCGACGTCGGAGAGGTCGCCTGAGCGGATGAGGGTGACGGCGCGGGCCATGGCGTCGGGTTCCTTCCGGTCGGGGCCGGGCGCCATCCTGCCTCCGCCGCCCCACCGCCCGCACTCCGTTTCCGCCGCGGCGGGGACGGGGCGCCGCGCCCCGCGAAGAAACGGGCGGGGTCTAGATCCGCGACTTGCGCAGGGAGTGCCAGACGGCTCCCGCCAGTGCCCGTGTCGAGCGGGGGACCGACAGTCGTTCGTGTTCGCGGTACAGCGACCAGTTGTACGGGACGAGGGAGAGCTTGTTGGACGACAGCGATCCCGCGCGGTGGGCCCTGTACACCGCGAGCGGTTCCGTGAGGCCGCGGGCGGCGTGGCCGTCGCGCATGATGGACAGCCAGAGCGCGTAGTCCTGCCGCTTGGGCATCTCCGGCATCAGCCTCGTACCGAGGGCGTTGCGGTCGTACATGGCGGTCAGCGCGCCGATGTGATCCTGGGTCAGCATCGCGCGGTAGTCGACGCGTTCCCGCGCCAGGACCACACGCCCGTTCGGGACGAAGCCGGTGCTCTCGCCGTCGTAGTCGGCGTCCATCTTGTAGTAGGAGGTGAACGTCAACGGTGCGTCGGCCGTCGCCGCGAACGCGGTCTGCCGCTCCAGCTTGTCGGGCAGCCACATGTCGTCACTGTCCAGGAAGGCGACGTAGTCCCCCTTGGCCCGCTCGATGGCGAGGTTGCGCGCCTTTCCCGCGCCGCCCCGCTCGGGGGCCGACCGCGGCAGGACGCGGTCGTCCTGCCGGGCGAACTCCGTGAGCATGTCCATGGAGCCGTCGGAGGACTTGTCGTCGGTGACCAGAAGCTCCAGGTCGCTGTGGGTCTGCGTGAGTACGGACCGGACTGCGGCGCCCAGAGTGGCTTGCGAGTTGTACACGGGCATCACGACAGAGACCAGGGGCACGGCGTTTCTCTCCTCTATCCAGGGCGTAAGCGGCCCGTCGCGAATCCCGCGCGGAACCGGAGGGCCCGCCCGTACGGGCGGTGGGCGCCAGGCCCGCTCCGGTTCCCGGGGCTCGCCCGGGCCAACGCGCACTACCGGTGCCGACGCGAGCACGGGGACCGGCACACCGCCGCCCGGCGCCACCTTGTCCAACCGCTTTCCCGGCCGGCTCCACCGCTGCCCGAGGACGCGGCGGCACCGCGATGAGCAACGCGCTTGCGCGCCACTCTTCCAAGCGCCCGCACGCCCCGCAAGCCCGGTCCGCCCGCCGGCCCCGCCCCGCAGCCCCGTCGGCCCGGCACCCCACGACCCCGCTCGCCCCCGCCCAAGCGGCGCCACCCCACGCCCCATACCCCACGCCCCATACCCCCCGCGCCCCCCACCTCCTACGATGTCCAGGCGGCTGTCGGCGTGAGTCGGCGTTGAGGGGGGCGTACACCCCCTGGGGAGGAAGTCCGGTGTGAGTCCGGTGCGGTCCCGCCACTGTGTGCCCGGGGGTCCGGGTGAGTCAGGAACTCCTTCCGCGTCCGACCACCCGGGGCGAGGACACCCCGAGGAAGGCACGCCCACGCATGCTTCTGCTGCTGTCGACCTCCGACACCGACCTGCTCAGCGCCCGCGCCGCCGATGGCCCGGTGCCGTACCGGTTCGCGAACCCCAGCCGGATCACCACCGGGGAACTGCCCGCCCTGCTCGACGGGGTCTCGCTCGTCGTCGTACGGCTCCTCGGGGGCGTGCGCGCCTGGGAGGACGGGCTCGGCCTGCTGCGCGCCGACGGGCGGCCCGTGGTCGTGCTCAGCGGGGAACAGGCCCCCGACGCCCAGCTCATGGCCGCCTCCACGGTGCCCGTCGGCATCGCGGCCGAGGCGCACGCCTACCTCGCGCACGGCGGCCCCGGGAACCTGGAGCACCTGGCCCGCTTCCTCTCCGACACCGTGCTGCTCACGGGGCACGGCTTCGACGCCCCCGCCCCCGCGCCCTCCTGGGGCCCGCTGCCGCGCCCGCACGCCCGCGACGGCGCGGGGCCCACCATCGCGGTGCTCTACTACCGCGCCCACCACATGAGCGGCAACACCGCCTTCGTGGAGGCGCTGTGCACGGCCGTCGAGGACACCGGCGGGCGGGCGCTGCCCCTGTACGTCGCCTCCCTGCGCACCCCCGAGCCCGGGCTCACCGAGGCCCTCGGCGCGGCCGACGCGATCGTCACCACCGTGCTCGCCGCGGGCGGCACCAGGCCCGCGGGGGCCTCCGCGGGCGGCGACGACGAGTCCTGGGACGCGGGCGCGCTCACCGCGCTCGACGTGCCGGTCATCCAGGCCCTCTGCCTCACCGGCACCCGCGCCGCCTGGGAGACGAGCGACGAGGGCGTCTCGCCGCTGGACGCCGCGAGCCAGATCGCCGTGCCCGAGTTCGACGGGCGGCTCATCAGCGTCCCGTTCTCGTTCAAGGAGATCGACGAGGACGGGCTCCCCTCCTACGTGGCCGACCCCGAGCGCGCCGCGCGGGTCGCAGGGACCGCGGTGCGCCACGCCCGGCTGCGGCACATACCGGCGTCCGCGAAACGCCTCGCGCTCGTCCTGTCCGCGTACCCCACCAAGCACTCGCGTATCGGCAACGCGGTCGGCCTCGACACCCCCGCGAGCGCCGTCGCGCTGCTGCGCAGGCTGCGGGCCGAGGGCTACGACATCGGGGACCCGCCCGGGGTGGCGTCCGGCGAGGGCGACGAGCTGATCCGCGCGCTCATCGACGCGGGCGGCCACGACCAGGAGTGGCTGACGGACGAACAGTTGGCCCGCAACCCGGTACGGGTCCCGGCCGCCGACTACCGCCGCTGGTACGCCACCCTGCCCGCCGCGCTGCGCGAGTCCGTCGAACGCCACTGGGGGCCGCCGCCCGGCGAACTCTTCGTCGACCACAGCCGCGACACCCCGGGCGCCACCGAGGGCGACATCGTGCTCGCGGCGCTGCGCCACGGCAACCTGCTCATCCTCATCCAGCCCCCGCGCGGCTTCGGCGAGAACCCCATCGCCATCTACCACGACCCCGACCTGCCGCCCTCGCACCACTACCTCGCCGCCTACCGGTGGATCGCCGCGCCCCGCGAGGACGGCGGCTTCGGCGCCGACGCCCTGATCCACCTCGGCAAGCACGGCAACCTGGAGTGGCTGCCCGGCAAGAACGCCGGGATGTCCGCCGCCTGCGGGCCCGACGCCACCCTCGGCGACCTCCCGCTCGTCTACCCGTTCCTCGTCAACGACCCGGGCGAGGGCACCCAGGCCAAGCGGCGCGCGCACGCCACCCTCGTCGACCACCTCGTACCGCCCATGGCGCGCGCCGACTCCTACGGCGACATCGCACGGCTCGAACAGCTCATGGACGAGCACGCCCAGATCGCCGCCATGGACCCGGCGAAGCTGCCCGCGATCCGCGCCCAGATCTGGACGCTGATCCAGGCCGCCAGGCTCGACCACGACCTCGGCCTCGACGACCGTCCCGACGACGAGGGCTTCGACGACTTCCTGCTCCATGTCGACGGCTGGCTCTGCGAGATCAAGGACGCCCAGATCCGCGACGGTCTCCATGTGCTCGGCAACGCGCCGGGCGGCGACGACCGCGTCAACCTCGTGCTCGCCGTGCTGCGCGCCCGCCAGGTCTGGGGCGGCGAACGCGCCCTGCCGGGGCTGCGCGAGGCGCTCGGCCTCGACGAGTCCGCCGCCTCCCGCACCGCGGCCGACGCCGCGGAGGCACGCGCCGCCGAACTGGTCAGGGCCATGGAGGACGCCGGCTGGGACCCGGCGGCCGTGCCCGCCGTCGCCACCGGGGACGCCGCGGCCACCGCGCCCCTGCTGGACTTCGCCGCCCGCGAACTGGTGCCGAGGCTCGCCGCCACCACCGCGGAACTCGACCACGTACTGCACGCGCTCGCCGGTGGCTTCGTGCCCGCGGGCCCCTCCGGGTCGCCGCTGCGCGGACTCGTCAACGTGCTGCCGACGGGCCGCAACTTCTACTCCGTCGACCCCAAGGCCGTACCGTCGAGGCTCGCCTGGGAGACCGGGCAGGCCCTCGCCGACTCGCTCCTTGAGCGCTACCGCGCCGACCACGGGAGCTGGCCCACCTCCGTCGGCCTCTCGCTGTGGGGCACAAGCGCGATGCGCACCGCGGGCGACGACATCGCGGAGGCGCTGGCGCTGCTCGGGGTGCGCCCGGTGTGGGACGACGCCTCGCGCCGTGTCACGGGCCTCGAACCGGTGCCGCTCGACGAGTTGGGCCGCCCGCGGATCGATGTGACGCTGCGGATCTCCGGCTTCTTCCGGGACGCGTTCCCCACCGCCACCGACCTCCTCGACGACGCGGTACGGCTCGCCGCGGGCCTCGACGAGGGCGACGACGACAACTTCGTACGGGCCCACACCCGCGCCGACATCGCCCGCGGCGCCGACGAACGCCGCGCCACCACCCGCATCTTCGGCTCACGGCCCGGCACGTACGGCGCGGGCCTGCTCCAGCTCATCGACTCCCGCGACTGGCGCACCGACGCCGACCTCGCCGAGGTGTACACCGTGTGGGGCGGCTACGCGTACGGCCGCGGGCTCGAAGGGCGCCCGGCGCGCGCCGAGATGGAGACCGCCTACCGGCGCATCGCGGTCGCCGCGAAGAACACCGACACGCGTGAGCACGACATCGCGGACTCCGATGACTACTTCCAGTACCACGGCGGCATGGTGGCCGCCGTCCGCGCGCTCGCCGGGGCCGCGCCCGAGGCGTACGTGGGGGACTCCACGCGTCCTGAGACGGTGCGCACCCGCACCCTGGTCGAGGAGACGTCCCGGGTCTTCAGGGCCAGGGTCGTCAACCCCCGCTGGATCGAGGCGATGCGCCGCCACGGCTACAAGGGCGCCTTCGAACTCGCCGCCACCGTCGACTACTTGTTCGGCTACGACGCCACCACCGGCGTGGTCGCCGACTGGATGTACGACAAGCTGACGGAGACCTACGTACTCGACCCCGTCAACCGCGCCTTCCTCCAGGAGGCCAACCCCTGGGCGCTGCACGGCATCGCGGAGCGCCTGCTCGAAGCGGAGTCCCGCGGCATGTGGGCGAAGCCCGACCCGGCGGTCCTCGAAGCGCTGCGGGAGGCGTTCCTTGAGACGGAGGGCGATTTGGAAGAGGGGACGGAAGGGACGGAGGGGGCAGGCGGCGGCGCGTAGGCCCCGTGACCTGGGGCGGTGCGGTCCCGGGGCGGTGTCACCACTCCCGGCCCTGTCCTGGCGGTCCTTCCTGGGTCCACTCCCCGTGCTGGTCGACCCACCAGGCGATACGGCAGTCAAGGCAGGTGTAGCGCCAGCGCGGCAGCCCCGTCTCCTTGTCAGGCGCCTGCGCCACCACGACGTGGGTGTCACGGCACTTGATGCACTGGACGGGTCTCCTGAGGCTCACCCGCCCATTGTGGCAGGCCCGTTCGGAAGTGGCGGCGGTCCTGCACGAGGGCGGCGGCGGTGTCGCACGCGCGCGCGGCGCCTCAGGAGCGCGGGTGCTTCTCGACGACCTTGCCGTCGAAGTCGCTGACCAGGTAGGCGCTTTCGTACGCGTCGCCGACGTAGACGAGGATGTCGGGCTCGTCGGTGCCCCGGACGCCCCAGGCCGGGTCGAGCAGGGCGTAGGTCTTGTCGGGGTGCTCGATGCCGAGGGTGGTCTCGGCGGTGTGGATCAGCGAGGGCAGCTTGTCCCAGTCCATCTTCGCGATGTCCACGGGCGGTTCGTCGGACGCGTGGATCTCGCCGCCCATGTGGTTGTTCTCGGTCCTGCCCCCGCGGTACGTGAAGCTGTCGTACACGTCGCCCCTGCCGGGTACGGGCGCCTCGGCGTTGATGAAGTCGCCGTACACGTTGAACTGGGTGACCTTGGTGCCGCCCATCACGGGCTTCATCCGCTGGATGGCCTTCTTCAGGTTCGCGGGCTCCAGCAGGTCGCCGGTGGGGCCCCCGGCGGGGCCCGGGGTGGCGGTGCCGGTGCCGGGGGAGTCGTCGGTGGCGCCGGTCGCGGAGGCGCCGGGCTCCGCGGGCTGCTCACTGGACGAGCCGCCAGAGGCGCCCGAGCCGCCGCTGTCGTCGTCCCGTGTCGCCGCCCAGATGCCGAGACCTACCCCGGTGGTCATCAGCAGCGAGACGGCCGCGTAGATCATGGCGTACTTGGGGCGGATGGGCCCGTACCCGTGGTGCGGCTCGGGCCGCCCGGTTGGCGGTGTGTCGGACGGCGGCCCCGCGGCGGGGGGCCCGGGGAGGCCGGGGGCCGCGTCGGCGGCTGCGGCGCCGGGGGCCGCGAGGTCGGGGGCCGTGGCGGGGTGCGGGGCGGTTCCTTCGGCGACGGCGCTCAGGACGGCCGCCACCTCGTCGGCGCCGGGGCGCGCCGCCGGGTCACGTACCAGCAGCGCGGTCAGCAGGTCCGTGAGCGCCCCCGCGCGTGCCGGGGGAGGGATCTCGCCGTCCAGCACGGCCGCGAGGGTGGCGAGCGTGGTGGGCCGCCGCAGCGGATGGTGCCCCTCGACGGCCACGTACAGCATCATGCCGAGCGACCACAGGTCGGACGCGGGATCGCCCTCCTGGCCGCGGACCCGCTCGGGCGCGATGTAGTCGGGGGAGCCGATGAGGGAGCCGGTGCCGGTGAGCCTGGTCGACTCCCCCAGGGTGGCGATGCCGAAGTCGGTGAGGACGGGGCGGCCGTCGGTGTGCAGGAGCACGTTGGCGGGTTTGACGTCCCGGTGGTGGATGCCCGCGGCGTGCGCGGCGCGCAGCGCGGACAGCACCCCGAGCCCGATCGCGGCCGCCTCGCGCGGCGCCATGGGGCCCTCGTCGAGGCGGGCCTGGAGCGAGCGGCCCGGCACCAGCTCCATCACGATCCAGGGGAACGAGCCGTCCGACGGGTCCACGATGTGGTGCACCGTGACCACGTTGGGGTGGTCGAGCCTGGCGAGCGCCCGCGCCTCGCGCAGCACCCTGGCCCGCAGCACGCGCGCGCCCTCGGGGTCGTACTCGGCGAGGTGCGGGTCGGGCGGCCGTACCTCCTTGAGCGCCACCTCGCGGTGGAGCACCAGGTCACGCGCCCGCCACACCAGGCCCATACCACCGCCGCCGAGCCTGCCGCCCAGCTCGAACCGTCCGTCGATCACCCGCTGCAACTGGGCCCCCTCCCCCACGCCCTGGATGGTACGGCCCGCCGGTGACGTACAGCAGCCCGCGCCGTCGAATCGACACGCACCGCACGCCCGGCCCGACCGCGCCCCCCGCCACTATGCCTCCCGCCACCACACATCCCCCGGCACCGCACCTGGCGCCACCGCGCCCCCGCCCGTACGGGGCCGTGCGGGGGAGGGGGACGACGCGCCGCGATGTCGCCCGAATGGCTCTCGCCGGGTCGCCCCGCAGGGCCCCGCGGGGTGCAGTGGACGCGGACGGCCCCGTTCCGGGGGCCGCGATGCCCGCCGGGCCCCCTGCCCGCCGGAGTCCCCCGAAGGAGTCCCATGAGGATCAGTGCCACAACAGCGCTCACCGCCGCGGCGGCGGCACTGTTCGCTGTCTCTGTCACCGGCTGCTCGCAGGGCAGCGACAACTCCGAGTCCGCCACCCACGCCCGGGTCGAGGCCGCGGCCAAGCAGACAGAGAGCCCGTCCGCGTCCCCGAGCATGTCGGAGTCCCCCTCCGCGTCGCCCTCCACCTCCCCCGCCTCGGAGATCAAGGCCGTCGAGACGGCCGGGCTCGGGAAGATCCTGGTGGACGGGAAGGGCCGCACCCTCTATCTCTTCGAGGCCGACAAGAGCACCAGGTCGACCTGTAACAACGCCTGCGCCGAGCAGTGGCCGCCCGCCACGGTGAACGCCGTTCCCAAGTCCTCCGGCAGCGATCTCAAGGCCGACCTGCTCGGCACCACCAAGCGCGACGACGGCAGCATGCAGGCCACCTACAACGACCACCCGCTCTACTACTTCGCCGAGGACAAGAAGCCGGGCGATGTGAAGGGCCAGGGCGTCAACGCCTTCGGCGCCAAGTGGTTCGTCCTCGACGCCGCGGGCGCCGCGGTCACCAAGTCGCCCGGCAGCAGCGCGAGCCCGAGTGAGAGCCCCAGTGAGAGCCCGAGCGAGAGCCCGTCGGAGAGCCCCAGCGGTGACACCGCGAGCCCGACCGGCGGCTCGCCCGGCTACTGACGGGCCCGCCCCCGACCACGGCACGGCAACCACACAGGGGCCGGGCGCACCGCCGCCCGGCCCCTGCGCCGTACCCCGGCGGCTCCCGCGGCCGTACCGCAGCCGTACCGCGGCCGCTCGCGGGAACGACCCCTCACGGAGGACCGATGGCGACCACGGACACACCCGCCGCACCCGCCCGCACCCGCTGGGCGCGCCGCCTCGCGCGCGGCGTCGCACGGCTGATCGCCGCCGCGGGGCTCGCCCTGGACGCCCAGGTCCACGCCAGGCTCGCCCCCCAGTACGACACCGTGAACGAGAGCATCAGCCAGGGGACCCTCTTCCGGATCGAGGCGGCCCTCGCGGCGCTCGCCGCCCTGCTGATCCTGGTCTGGCACCACAGGATCTCGGCGCTCTTCGCCTGGCTGGTCGCGGCGGGCGGCCTCGCGCTGCTGCTGATCTACTACTGGGTCGACGTCGGCACCCTCGGCCCGTTCCCGAACATGTACGAGCCGGTCTGGTACGACGACAAGACCCTGACCGTGATCGGGGAGGGCGCCGCGGTGCTGGCCGCCACGTACCTCCTGGTGGCGCGGCGCCCCAACGGCGGCCGCAGGCACCGCCGCCACCGCCGCCTCAGGTGAGCACCGGCCGCACGGTGGCACGCGTCGCCCCCGGTCCGGGCCGCGTGCGGTACGGGCCGGGTGGCGGGAGGCAGCCACCGGGGAGGCCTGTCCGGGTGACGTAGGGTGATAAAGGCGGCCCAATCGGGCAGCCCCCGCACGAACGGAGCCCCCGAGGATGACTCGGCACCTGGGCAACATGGTGGGCTCCACGCTCCCCGCCGACGTCTACGCCCGCTATCTGCGCCGGACCGGCCAACACCCCCATCTGCGCCACCGGCGAGCACGGCACCCCCGCGGAGCCGGCCGCCGCTGCCGCTGGGGTGCCCGTCCCCGCCGACACCTGGCCCGGGCCGGCCGCCGAGGGCAGGGTCTTCTACGTCTGGTTCGACGCCCCCGTCGAGTACGTCGGCGCCACCAGGGAGTGGACCGACGCCGACCCGGGGCGCCTGCCCTTCTCCCACAAGCGCTTCGGCGACACCGTCCCCGAGGGCACCGGCTTCACGGTGCCACCGGTGCTCTTCGCCAAGATCACCCCAGAGGAGCTGGCGGCATTCGTGGAACGCTTCGGGGGGCGGGGCGCGGGGAGTTGAGCCTCGGGGCACTGAGCCTCGGGGGGTGAGGGGGTGCGCCCCCGGTGGCCGTTCCGTCCGGTTTCACGTGAAACATTCACCCCACCGCGCGGCCGCCCCTACCCCCACCTGCCGTTTCCCGCACCCCTCACCTGCCCCTCAACCCCCGCCGCATACCGCCCAGTTGCGCCGCACTGCCGCCATGGTGTATTCACTGAGTGCTCAACCAGTCAAAAACGCGAAGGCATCCGATGGCACCCCGGTCTCCGGCTCTGAACAAGGCCATGCGCGAGGAGTCCCGTGCGCGGATCATGGCCGCCGCCCTGGAGCTGATCGCGACCCAGGGCTTCGAGGCGACCTCGCTCGCCGCCATCACCAGGGCGGCGGGGGTCTCCCAGGGCCTGGCCTCGTACTACTTCCCGGCCAAACGGGACCTGCTGGTCGCTGTGTTCGGGCAGTGGCTCGACGCGATCACCGGCGCGATGATCGCCGCCGCCGAGGACGCCGGGGAGAGCGGCCCCGACGCCGCGCTCGCGCGGCTGATCGACATGGTGCTCGGCGGCGCCAGGTCGGACCTCGCGGTCACCCGGCTGATGCTGGCCGTGATGGTGCAGCCCGCGGTGCGCTCGGTGCTCGCCGAGGCGGAGTCCGCGGCAGAGGAGCGGGTCGCCGCGGCCGAGGCCGCCGTCGCCTCGCTGTTCGCGGCGCGCGGCGCCGAGGACCCCGCCCTGGAGCAGGTGATGTTCCGCAGTGTGCTCGAAGGGGTGACCTTCAAGCTGACGGTCTACGAGGACACGTATCCGATCGAGGCGGCCCGCCGCCATGTGTACCGGCTCTACCGGCTGCCGGAGCCCGAGCCGATGTTCGACGAGCATCCGGGGCCGATCAGGCTGCGCGCCCCGCTGCGGCGGGAGTGAGGCGGCCGGGGCCGCCGCCGTCCCGCCGTCCGTGGCGTCCATGGCGCCCGCGGTGCTGAAGCCGCGCTGACGCGGCGGCGAGAGCCGCGCAGAGACCAGCCCTCCGGCTCGGGCCCACGGCGTGGGGAGGCCCGTGGAACCGGCCGGAGGGTCACCCGCCGCCGCGCGGGCCCGTCATGGACCACGGCCTTCCATGACGGGCCCCGCGGCGGCCCTCACCTCCGGGGCGGGCGGCCGTGCCGCCGCCCCGGAGGGGCCTATCCGACCCCGAGCGCCTGGCCCGCGGCGTCGGCCATCGCGGCCTCGCCCTCGGCGTTGGGGTGCACAGGTACGTAGTTGGTGCCGAAGAGGGCGGGCTCGACCCAACGCGTCCCGGCCGGGGTGCAGGCGTCGCGGCCGTCGGAGCGCCCGTTCATGTCGGCGTAGGCGGTGCCCGTGTCGGCCGCCGCCCTGCGCACCGCGTCGTTGAGATCGCTCTGGAGCCCGCGCAGGTACGGCACGTCGCCCTTGGCGATCGGCATCTTCACGAAGCAGCCGGACGAGTACGTACTCGGCATGATCCAGGGGTAGCCGAGGATCGCGACCCGGGCGCCGGGCGCGCGCTCCTTGATCGCGGCGAGGGTGTTCCTGATCGCCGGGTAGACCGTCTGCTCGATGCCGTCGGACCACTTGGAGCCGTTCTGGTCCTTGCAGGGGCTGCCCTGGCCCGCGCTGAGGATTCCGGCGGTGGCGCAGGTGAGGATGGCGTCGAGGAAGGTGCCCTCGTCGTTGCCGCCGATGGTGAGGGTGACCAGGTCGGTGTCCTGGCCGAGGCGGTCGAGCTGCGGGGCCACGCCCGGGTACTGGGAGGCGGTGAAGTCCCCGGTGGTGGCGCCGCCGCAGGTGGCGTCGGTGAGGGTGGCGCCGATCCGGGCGGCGAGCACCTTCGGGTAGTCGCGGGTGCTGACGGCGCACAGCAGCGGCGAGTCGAGCGCGACCGGGAGCACCCCGGAGCCCGCGCTGTAACTGTCGCCGAGCGCCACGTAGTTGAGGGGTTCGTCGGAACCGGCCGCGGCGGCCGTACCGGAGGTGAGGGCGGCCACCACACAGGCGGCGAGGGCGACGACGGCGCCTGAGCGGCGCGCCGGGCGGCCGGCTCTGGTGCCTTCGGTGCTACGGGGCTTGTGCATGGCGTACTCCTTGACGTGGGGAGGGGCACGACAGGACAACACCGGCCAGTGGCGCGGGGGACCGGCACACCGCAAAGCTACCCGTCAGTAAGTCATTCGTATACGTGCGGGACATCAGACCTTTGTCGCGACACGGCGGCACGGCCCGGCGCAAGGGGCCGCTCGCACGGCGTCGCAGAGGGCGCCGGGGGAACGCCGGGGCTGCTCAGAAGGCTCAGGAGACGCAGGAGACGCAGGTGCGGGACGCGGGGCGGGCCAGCAGCCGTGCGGCCGGAATGTCACGGCCGCAGTCGGCGCACCGCCCATAGGCGCCGCGGTCGAGGCGGTCGAGCGCGGCGTCGATCTCGTCGGCGTACTCGCGGGCCTGGCGGAGCATCGCGGCGACGTGGGCCCGCTCGAAGGCGGTGCTCGAACCCTCGGGATCGTGCTCGTCGTCCACGGCCACCAGGGCGTTCGCCGCGACGATGGCGTCGAAGTCCCGCCCGAGGGCCGCGATCCGCGCGGCGGCGTCCTCCCGCTCGGCCCCGAGACGCGCCCGCACGGCGGCGTCGTCGAGCCGCCCGCTCCCGCCGCCGTCCCCCGGTACCGGGGCTGCGCCGTCCCCGGCTCGGGGCGCCCGCCCGCTCCCTCGGTCGAATCCGCTCATAACGGGAGAACGGCGGCGCCCGACCCGGCTATTCCACGACCGCGAGGAGCGGACGGCCCCGGGCCACCCACCCCTCCCGTCCACCTCCCGGGTCCCGTCCACACCCCGGGTCCTGTCCACACGTCCCGCTCCCGTTCACACCCCCCGGCCCCCTTCCACCCCCCCCGGGCCCCCTTCCACCCCCCGGCCCCCTTCCACATCTCCGGGCCGGGCCTCATCCCGGGCCGGGCTTCACCCCCGGGTCGCGGTGTCCCGGCCGCCGCGCGGCCGGATGCGGCCGAGGCGGCGGGCCCTGGCCAGGAAGTACACGGTCGGCACCAGGCACACCACGATCGCGAACACGCTCGCCTCGGGCCCGAAGGCGCCGCCCGACACCGCCTGCGCGCCGTGCGCCGCGCCGTCCAGCAGTCCGGTGCCGCCGTCGCCCGCGCCCGAGACGGTGCTGCCGAAGATGCCGCCCTCCGCCATGTTCCAGCCCAGGTGGAGGCCGATCGGCAGCCACAGCGAGCGGGTCGCCGCGTAGACCGCGCCGAACAGCAGGCCCGCCTCGATCGCGATGGCGAGCGCGCCCCAGACGGTGGCCCCCTCGTTGACCAGGTGCAGCGCGCCGAAGAGCACCCCGGACACCGCCAGCGCCCCCCAGGTGCCCGTCCTCTCCTCAAGCACCCTGAACAGCGCGCCCCGGAAGACCAGTTCCTCCGTGACCGCCACGCAGCACATCAGCCCCAGTGTGGTCACCGCCCCGCCGAACGACCCCCAGCCCGCCACCCGGTAGCCCCCGCACGCCGCGATGAGCCCGAGCGTGGCGCCGAAGAGCCCGAGCCCAAGCAGCGCGCCGCGGCACACCCCCGACCTGGCGTCCCGCAGCGCCAACTCCTCGGGCCCGCCCCGCCCTTCGACCGTGCGCACCAGCCACACATACGCCCACAGCGCGAGCGCCGCCGTGCCCACACCGGACAGCAGCGCGGTGAACGGGGTCGCGTCGGCAAGGGAGTTGACCCCGGTGGTGGCGGCCTCCACACCGAGCAGCGGTACGAGCAGCGCGGGCAGCCTGACCCAGAAGGACCGCGCCCACCCCGGCCGCCCGCCCTCTCGCACCCCGCGGGCCCCCGCCGCCGTGCCGTCCACCGCCCCGGCCACGGGCTCCTCGTCACGCGTCGACATGGCGTCCTCCTCCCGGTGCCGGCGCACTCGCCCCGGCTTCGATGCAAGAAACGTACGAGGTCAGGGCGGTGTGAAGGGTCCCCGCAGGGTGGACAGCCGAGGGCCGTCGGCATCCCCCGGGAGAGCTACCCCGCCCCGCACCACGGGGGGATTCGCGGGCACACCGCCCGGCGCTACGTTCGTCCCACGAAGGCGCCGCGCGAGGCGGCCCCAGCACAAATCCGCGAGAGGCCAGGAATGCCGTGAGCGACCCCGTGCCGAGCCACCCACGCCCCACCCCCGGCGGCACCCCGTGCCGATAGACGCACCGTCGAGTGCCACCGCACGGCCACGGACCCTGGGGGAGCGCCGCCGTGCCTCCGCAGGACGGTGGCGTGCCTCCGCAGGGTGGTGGCGTGCCCCCGCAGCGCGGTGGCGGGCCTCCGCAGCGCGATGGCGGGCCCTCACCGAGTGGTGGCGCGCCCGCCCCCAGCCCGTCAAGGACCGCGAACTCGCCGCCCTGCTGGCGCTGTTGGCGTTCACGGAACCGCTGTCCAAGGTCGCCCCGCAGTTCGGCGACCTGCCGGTACGCGGCATCGGCGCGGCCGGTGTCCTGCTGACCCTGGGGGAGGTGGTCCCGCTCGCGGTGCGCACCCGGTGGCCCGCATGCTGCCTCGCGTTCAGTTGTGGCTCGTTCGCCGTCCACGAGGCCATGGCGTACCCGCCGACCTTCGGCGGCATCGGTGTCTACCTCGCGCTCTATTCGGCCGCGGCCCACCTGACCCGCCACCGGGGCGCGCTCGCCGCCGCGGCCACCGCCGCGTACCTCGGCTTCGCACTCGCCCTCCACGCCCTCGGCTCGCCCGAACGGCCCGCCGACTACGGCCTGTTCTTCCTCGCCCTCGCGGTGGTCTGGGCCGCGGGCGCTGTCATGCGCGGGCGCCGCGCCGAGGAGGCGGAGCGGCGGCGGCTGGCCGCCGAGTCCGCCATGGCCGCCGAACGCAGCCGTCTGGCACGGGAGTTGCACGACGTGGTGACACACCATGTGACCGCGATGGTGGTGCAGGCGGACGCCGCCCAGTTCCTCGCCGCGGCACCCGACCGCCTCACCGGCAACCTGACCGCCATCAGCGGCACGGGCCGCCGCGCCCTCGCCGAACTGCGCTTCCTGCTCGGGGTGTTGGAGGCGACCGGGGAAGGGCAGGGGGCCGACCGCTCGCCGCTGCCCGGCAAGGTGCAGGATCTGGTGGAGCAGAGCAGGCTCGGCGGCCAGCCGGTCGAGTTCACCGAGGAGGGGGAGCGCGTGACGAGGGCGATCGGGGCCGAACTCACCGCGTACCGGATCGTGCAGGAGTCCCTGACCAACGCGGTGAAGTACGCCGCGGGACGGCGGACCCTCGTACGTATCGCCCACACCGCCGAGTGGACCGATATCGAGGTCACCACCGAAGGGCCCGGGGACGGCGCCCCCGCGGCCGACTCCCCCGCACTGCGCCGCGGCGGCCCCCATGTCTCGGGCGGGCGCGGCCTCGGCGGCCTCAGGGACCGGGTCGACCTGCTCGGCGGCGAGTTCACCGCGGGGCCGCGCGGCGACGGCGGCTTCGGCGTGCGGGCCCGTATCCCCGCGGCGGCGGCCTCGTGACCGGGCCCGCAGAACCGCTCCCCACCGCCGCCCCCGACGCCGGGATCAGGGTGCTGATCTGCGAGGACCAGCCGCTGGTGCGGGCCGGTTTCGCCACCGTCTTCGCCGCGCAGAACGACATGGAGGTCGTCGGCGAGGCGGCCGACGGGCGGGCCGCGGTGGCGGCGGCCGAGCGGCTGCGGCCCGACGTCGTCGTGATGGACATCCGCATGCCGCTGCTCGACGGCATCGAGGCCACCCGCCACCTCGCGGGCCCCGACTCCCCGAGCCCCGCCCGCATCCTCATCGTCACCACCTTCAACGTCGACGAGTACGTGTACGAGGCGCTGCGCGCGGGCGCCAGCGGCTTCCTGCTCAAGGACGCGCACCCGGGCGAACTCGTGGCCGGGGTGCGGACCATCGCCCGCGGCGACTCCCTGCTCTCGCCCGCCGTCACCCGCACCCTCATCGGCCGCTACGCGCAGCGGGTGCGGCCCACCACCCCGGCGCCCTCCCCCGACAGGGAACGCCTGAAGGCCCTGACCCCGCGCGAGCACGAGGTGCTGCTGCTGATCAGCCGGGGCCTGTCGAACGCGGAGATCGCCGCCGAACTCGTCATCAGCCAGGAGACCGTGAAGACCTACGTCTCCCGCATCCTCACCAAGCTCGACCTGCGCGACCGGGTCCAGGCGGTGGTCCTCGCCTACCGCGCGGGCGTCGCCCCCGGCGCCGACTGACCCGGCACACGAACCGGCGCGCCCGCGCCCCCGCGCCCCGCACGCCCGGCCCATGGCGCCTGGCCTGCGCGCTCAACTCCGTTGCGTAGGCCGGTTGTTCCGTACTACGGATTCAGTACGACCTTGCCGACGACGGTCCCGGACTCGGCGAGCCGCAGCGCCTCCGCGGCACGGGCGAGCGGCAGCCGCGCGGCGACCGGCGCACTCAACTCGCCGCGGGCCAGGGCGTCGAGGACCTGGGTGAGGTCGGCGCGCAGCCGGGCCCTGAAGCGGTTCTTCGCGAGCCCCCGCCCGGCCCAGACGTTGAAGAAGCAGGCGTGACGGCCGTTCGGCAGCGCGTTCCACAGCCAGACCCGGCCCAGCAGCCTGAGCACGGGAAGCTGCTTGGAGCCGCCGTCGTCGCGGGTGGCGGCGCTGCCGTACGAGACGAGGGTGCCGCCGGGCGCGAGCAGCCGCCAGGAGTCGGTGATACCGGGCCCTCCGACGTGGTCGAAGACGGCGTCCACACCGCCGGGGGCGAGTTCCCGCACCCGCGCGGGTACGTCCTGCGTGCGGTAGTCGACGGGGGTGACACCGCGGGCCCGCAGCCCCTCGTGGTGGCGTGCGGAGGCGGTGCCGATCACCTTCACCCCCGCCGCGTGGGCGAGTTGGACCAACACCATGCCGACACCGCCGTTGGCCCCGTGCACCAGGACGGTCTGCCCGGCCCGCACGCGTGCCTTGCGGTGCAGCATCTGCCAGGCGGTGACGCCGTTGACCACCACGGTCTCCGCCTCCGCGGGACCGACGCCCGCGGGCACCGGCACCACGTCCGCGGCGTCCACCCGCACATGGCTGGCCCAGCCGCCGACCTTCACGAGCGCGGCGACCCTGGTGCCCACGAGCCCGGGCCCGACACCGCGCCCGG
The DNA here is from genome assembly GCF_044457285.1 of Streptomyces sp. NPDC050560. Lineage (NCBI taxonomy): Bacteria > Bacillati > Actinomycetota > Actinomycetes > Kitasatosporales > Streptomycetaceae > Streptomyces > Streptomyces sp. NPDC050560. The sequence continues at coordinate 338,215 of NZ_JBITGT010000007.1, read as the reverse complement.
CGGACTCCACCGTCCCGACCAGGTCGTAACCGGGCACGAAGGGGAACGGCGGCTGGTCGTAGTACTTCCCGCGGCGCATCTGCTGCTCGGCGAAGGAGACCCCGGTCGCCTCCATCCGCACCACGACCTGCCCGTCCCCGGGCGCCGGCACCGTCCCGCGCCGTACCTGAAGCCCCTCGGGCTCCACCTTCCCCGGCAGCACGACCTCGACCAACTCCACGCCACCCATGACACCCTCCTCCACTGCCCGGCCGCCTGCTGGCTAGGCTCACTCACGCCTGTGAGAAGTTATAACCAACGGGCATGCGGAGTGTCAATCACTTTCGCTATACCCTCTAACGGTGCGAGCGTCTGGTGGGGTGGGGTGGCGGTTCTGTGGCGTGGCGGTGCCCGGCTGTCCGGCCATCGCCCAGGGGGTGTGAGGACACCCCCTAGCTCTCGGGCGGGCCCGGCTTGCCGTCCGCGACCTCCCAGCGGTCGTTGGCGCCCAGCGGGTAGTCGTAGGCGGGGCGTGCGGCGTTGCCGCTGGTGTGGAAGGGGCGGCCGTTGTCGTCGACGCGCACCGTGCCGCGCCTGCTGCCGCTCGACCAGTCCAGCTCCAGATACCAACTCACGTCATGGGAGCGGGCGTTCGCGGTGACGAAGTACACCTCGGGGTCGGACTCGCTCACCTTGTACGGGAAGTCGCGCTCCCCCGCCTCGGGGGCCACCACGGGCTGCCCCGCGTCCAGGTCCACACCGAAGTGCCGTGTCTCTACGCCGCCGCCGCACGCGTCGACACCCATGGCGTAGTCGTTCCAGGCGAGCGGCGCGCCCTTGCTCACCACATGCACGTGCAGCCCCTCAAGGACGACGGTGTTCTTCCCCGCCCCCTGCACGGTCAACTGCACCCACTGCTCGTCGGATGCGACCCCGCCGAGCGCGGTGACCCAGCCGCGCGCGTAGTTCTCGCTCGGCGGCGGCGGGACCTGGGCGGGCTCACGGTCGATCAGATAGTGCTGGTCGCACGGGCCTTTCCAGTGGTACGCGTCGGTGACCACGGTGGGCGGTGTGGCCTGCCCCGCCGCCTGGTCGCCCGAGCCCTGCGCGGGGGCCGAGCCCGTGGCGCCGGGTTTGCGGGAGGCGGTCGAGGACGGGGACGGGGAGCGGTCCCGGCCGTTCGGGGAGGCGGCGGGCCGCTTGTCGCCGCCCGGGTGCGCGGTGTCTCCCGCGGCGGCTCCCCCGGCCGCCTTCCCGCCGTCGGTGCGGCCGCCGTCGGGCAAAAGGTTCACGACGAGCACGGTCGCGAGCGCCACCGCGGCCACGCCGGCCCCCGCCAACGCCACCCTGCGCCGTTGGCGCTGCCGCGCGGCGGGGGAGGGGGACGTTCCGGACGCGGGCGCAGGGGCGGCCGCCGGGCCGGAGGGGGCGCCTTCCGCGCCCGCGGCTTCCGCCCCCGAAGCTTCCGCTTCCCCCGAAGCGCCTGGGATTCCCGGGGCTTCCGGGGCTCCCGTCGCTCTCGAGCCCTCAGGGGTCGCCGGGGCCGCCGGGGCCGCCGGGGCCGCCGGGGCCTCCCCCGAAGCCTCCGCTTCCCCCGCAACTGCTGGGGCCTCCGAAACCCCTGGGCCCCCCGAGCCCTCCGAAGTCTCCTTCCCCTCCCCAACCCCTGGAGCCTCCGCTTCCCCCGCAGCCTCTTGAGCCCCCGGAGCCTCGGCAACCGCCGCCCGTGCGGGCGGAGCACCCTGTGGAGCGGGAGCCGCCGTTTTCTGGCCCCGCAGCGCGTCGGCCAGTACCCACCTCCGATGCAGCTCCACCAGCTCCTCGGGTGTCGCCCTGCACACCCGCGCCAGCCGCTCCACGGGCGCGTACTCCGTAGGAACCGCGTCCCCGTTGACATACCGGTGCAGCGTGGACGCGCTCATGTGGAGCCGCTTGCCCAGCACCCCGTAACTGAGTCCCGACCGCTTCTTCAGCTCCCCCAGAAGCTCGGAAAAGCTGTCCCCGGCCATCGTCTCTCCCACTCGCCACGTCCCGGATCGGCGTTCCAAGGGGGCTGTCCTCCCCCAGGTCAGAGGCGTACGGGCGTTCCAGCGTTCCGGATGCACCGGCCACTGTGGCGGCTGGGACGGGTCGCCCCGCAAGCTCTGGTCATCCAAGCATGCCGCTCCCGGCGCCCGGTTGAGCGGTAGGTCTCCGCCATACGTACCAGGGGGTCGTCCCATGTCCGCTCGTACCACCCGCACCCGGCTGTTCGCCGCCACCGCGCTCGCCCTCGCCGCGCTGTCCCTGACCGCCTGCAACGACGGCGAGGGCGGCAGCGACGAGGGCGCCTCCACCGCCTCCCCCTCCGCCACAGGAAACCCGGGCGGCTCCGGCAACTCCGCGGGTACGAGCAGGGGTTCGGACGGGAGCGGCAACGCGGGCGCCGAGTCCCCCGGCGGCCCGAAGCGCTCGGCGGGGACCGGAGGCCCGAACTCGGCGGCGGGCTCCGCCGGTTCGGAGGGCGGCTCCGGCAGCGTCCCGTGCACCGCCGCCACCACCAAGACCACCGCCACGGTGGTCTCCCGCCCCGTGAACCACCTCCTCGTCACCGTCACCAACACCGGTTCGAAGAGGTGCGACCTCGTCGGCTATCCCGTACTCCGCTTCGAGCACGCCCAGTCGGTGCCGCCGGTCAACGAGGACTCCAAGCCGCAGGCGGTCGTCACGCTCGCCCCGGGCGACTCCGGTTATGCGGGCGTCACCCTGTCCGCGGGCGACGGCAGCGGCTCGAACGGCCACACCGCCAGGACCCTCGACGTCCTCTTCGGCGACGGCAGCGACGGATCGGACAGCGCCGCCCCCGCGCTGCCCGCCGCGGGCGTCCACATTGACGACAAGCTGACCACCACCTACTGGCAGCAGGAGCTGGACGACGCCCTCCTCTGGTGACCGGGCACCTGGCGACCGCCCCCGCGCCCTCCCGCACCGCCACGGCCCTGACGCCCACCCTCCGCGCCCTCCACGCCTCGTCCGCTGCCGGGCCAACAGGGCATCACCGCAACGGAACTTCCGTCCCCCCGCCCCCCGCACCCCCGGCCCCGTACCGCAAACCGTCGAAGAGGAGCGTGGTGATCCGGGCGGCGTCCTCGCGCCAGCCCTCCGTCGCGCGCAGGTCGCAGACGCCGCCCATGGCGCGCAGCAGAATCCTCCCGTCGACGTCGGGGCGGATCGTGCCCGCTGCCGCGCCCGCGTCGAGCAGTTCGTCGAGGCAGCCGGCCATCCGCGCACGCGCGTCGCCGAAGACCGGCGAGTCCGTCGCCATGATGCCCGCGAGCGCCCCCGCCATCCCCTTACTGACGGCGGCGTGCTCCACGAGCAGCAGCAGGAAACGCCACAGCGCCTCGGCCGGGCCGTGCTCCCCGAGCAGCGCGGGCGGCGCCCCGCACAGCTCGGCGACCTGCTGCCGGTAGACCTCCTCGACCAGCGCCTCACGCGTCTCGAAGTGCCGGTAGACCGTGCCCACCGCGACCCCGGCCCGCCGGGCGATGTCCTCGATGTGCGCGTCGGAGTCCCCGTCGAGAAAGGCGTCGCGGGCCGCGGCGAGGAGCGCGTCCCGGTTGCGCCGGGCGTCGGCGCGCAGCGGTCGTGGCGAGGGCAACGGTGCCTCCATAAGGTGAACCAGGTTCAGTATAGTTTCCGGAGTACGGTTCACTTTACTGAGGAGCAGTGGCCATGACAGTGCCGGAAGAGGGTCTGGACGGTCTGCGCGTACTGGTCACCGGCGCCAGCCGGGGCCTGGGCGCGGCGACCGCCCGCCGTTTCGCCGACGCGGGCGCGCGGGTGCTGACCGCCTCGCGCACCGCGCCCCCCGAGGGCTCTCCCGCGACCCACATCCCCGCGGATCTCGCGACCGAGCGGGGCGTCGCGGACCTCGGCCGCCGGGTGCTCGACACCCTCGGCGGCGTCGACGTGCTGATCGACAACGCGGGCGCCACCACCGGCTCGACACCGACCCTGGAGCGCTCCGACGCGTCCTGGCGCACCGAACTCGATATCAACCTGCTGGCCGCGGTACGCCTCGACCGGATACTCGTGCCGGGGATGGTGGAGCGCGGCTCCGGCGTGGTCGTGCACGTCTCGTCGATCGCCAGCAGGGTGCCCCAGCGCGCGGAGGCGCCGTACGCCGCGGCGAAGGCGGCGCTCAACGCCTACAGTCGCGAACTGGCCACCGAGGTGGGCGAGCACGGGGTACGCGTGGTGTGCGTACTGCCCGGCTTCGTCGTCACGGAGGGCGCGACACACCACCTCAAGACCCTCGCCGACGGCGAGGGCATCCCGCTTGAGGAGGCACGCCAACGGATCGTGGACCGCCTGAACGTCCCGATGGGACACCCGGGCGAGCCCGCCGACGTGGCCGAACTCATCACCTTCCTGGCCTCCCCCCGCGCGAAGTGGCTCACCGGCGCCCAGTTCCGCGTCGACGGAGGCATCATCCCTACGGTGTGAGGCCGGTCCCTGCCCGCAAGTCCGAGTAACGCCCGGTTAACGCCCCGGACGGTTGCATATGTGGCGGGCACGGCGCCGCAAAACACGGTGCCGGCCCGGCCACATCGCACCGATGTAGTCGATGCAACCGGATGCGGCCGATGCAACGGGATGCAACCGATGTGACTGACGTGACCGACACGACCGATGTCACCGACACGATCGATGTCACCGACGTGACCGGTGTGGCCGACACACGGACAAAACGGATGAAGGGAACCGACATGAGGAAGTACAGGAAGCTGATCCTCGCGGGTGTGGTCGCGGCCACGCTCGTCGGCGGCACCGGGGCCGCGATGGCCGCCGCCGGGGGAACGGAGAAGGGGCACGGCAACGTCACAGTGGACGACGGCAAGACCGGCGCCCACAAGGACGGCGGCACGCAGTCCCACGCCTCCCGTCCCGGCGGGGCGAAGGACCACGAGTCGTACCGCACGCCGCACCGGGACCCCAACGGGCCCCGCGAGAAGGGTTGGACCAACACCAGAAAGGACGACGGCAAGCCCGCTTCCACCAGGAGGGCACCCCGCCCGCCGACGGGGGCAAGCCGGAGAGCCACTCCTACCCGGCGCGTTGACCCGGGCGTGACAGGGCCGGTGGGCAGGGGTCGGCGCCGCCGCTGCTCCACCGGCCCCGGGGACCGTCCGCCCGGGGACCGTCCGACGGAAGGAGTACGAGGTATGCGGGTGTTGGTGGTGGAGGACGAGGCCCTGCTCGCGGACACGATCGCCGAGTGGCTGCGCGGTGAGGCGCACGCCGTCGACGTCGCCTACGACGGGGCGGGCGCCCTGGAGCGCACCGACGTCAACGACTACGACGTCGTCGTCCTCGACCGCGACCTGCCGCGGGTGCACGGCGACGACGTCTGCCGCCACCTGGTCGCGGCCGGGTCGTCGGCCCGGGTGCTCATGCTGACCGCGTCCACGACCGTCACCGACCGGGTCTCCGGCCTCTCCCTGGGCGCCGACGACTACCTCACCAAGCCGTTCGCGTTCCCCGAACTCGCCGCCCGCGTCCTCGCTTTGGGCCGCCGCACCCGCGCCACCTCGGCCCCGCTGCTGCGCCGCGCCGACATCACCCTCGACCCCGGCAGCAGGGCGGTGGACCGCGACGGGCGGGCGATCGCGCTCACCAACAAGGAGTTCGGGGTACTGGCCGAGCTGCTGGCCGCGGGCGGCGCCACGGTCTCGGCCGAGCACCTTCTGGAGAAGGTCTGGGACGAGCACGTCGACCCGTTCACCGGCGTCGTACGGGTCACCGTCCTCAAGCTGCGCCGCAAACTCGGCGCCCCGCCCGTCGTCGAGACCGTCACCGGAGTGGGGTACCGCATCCCATGACCCTGCGCACCCGCCTCACCCTGGTGTACGGCGGCCTGTTCCTGGCCGCGGGCGTCGTACTGCTCGCCACCACCTACGCGCTGTTCAACCAGCAGTTGACCAGCGGCGGTTCCGGACTCAGCACCCACCGCGAGGGCTCCGCCACCACACCGCCCCCGGTCGAGGGCGAACCTCCGGCCACCACCGCCTCCTTCGAGGACAAGGAGCGGCAGCGGCTCAACGACGCCGCCGCCACCACCCTCCTCACCCAGGGCGGCATCGCGCTCGGCGCCGTCGTCGCGGCCGCGGGCGGCCTCGGCTGGCTCGTCGCGGGCCGCGTCCTGGCGCCCCTGCGCCGGGTCACCGACACCGCGGCCCGTATCGCCGCTGCCCCCGCCGCCGACCGCGGCCTGCACGAACGCATCGCGCTCACCGGCCGCGACGACGAGGTCAAGGACCTCGCCGACACCTTCGACACCATGCTCGAACGCCTCGACCGCTCCTTCGACGGCCAACGCCGCTTCGTCGCCAACGCCTCCCACGAACTGCGCACCCCGCTCACCCTCGGCCGCGCTCTCGTCGAGATGGCCATGCACCGCGCCACCGCCTCCGACGACGTCAAGCAGGTCGGCGCGCAGCTCCTCGACATCAACGCCCGCCACGAACGCCTCATCTCCGGCCTGCTGTTGCTCGCCGGTGCCGAGAACCACGTCCCCGAAGCGGCCCCCGTCGACCTAGCCGACGTCGTCACCCACGTGATCGCACGCAGCGCCGAGGAGGCGCGCGGGGCCGGGATCACCGTGCACACGGAGCCGGGCCACGCCCCCACCACCGGCGACCCGCAGCTTCTCGAAAGCATGGTGAAGAACCTGGTCGCCAACGGCATCCGGCACAACACCGCCGACCCCGACGGCCTGGTCCGCGTCGTCAGCCGCGCCCACGGCAACCGTGTCGACGTCGAGGTGAGCAACACGGGCCCCGAGGTGCCCGCGTACGAGATCCCGTCCCTCTTCGAGCCGTTCCGCCGCCTGGGCACGGAACGCCTGGTCACCGCCAAGGGCTCCGGCCTCGGCCTGTCCATCGTCCGCGCCATAGCCCACGCCCACCACGGAACGGTCACCGCCCGCCCCAACCCGACCGGCGGCCTCACCGTCACGGTCACCCTCCCCGGGGAAGGACACCCCCGGGGGCCTACTTACTGACGGCGAACCGCATCAGCGCATGCTCACTGCCCTGCTTGATCTTCCCGGTCTCGTTGATGACCTGGAGCTTCCAGGCCCCGCCGACACGCACCGCCTTGGCCACGGCGCACCCGTTGTCCTGGCTGAGCAGGCTCGGCCAGATGTCGGCGACCTGGTGCGTGCTGCCGCCGGTCGCGTCGTACACCTTGAAGCTGATGTTGCGCGCCTTCTGGAAGGAACTCCCCTTCTTGTAGGCGGCGGCGACGAACACGATCGACGTGATGACATCCGGAACCCGCGCGAACTCCACGGTCACCGTCTCGTCGTCACCGTCCCCGCGCCCGGTCTGGTTGTCACCGCTGTGGATGAGCGAGCCGTTGCCCATGGGGTCGAGCGAGTCGAGCCCGGCGAGCCGCACCGGGTCCCCGCCCTGCATGGCGATGGCGATCAGATCGAGATCGGTCCCGGTCTTACGCCGCAACTTGCCGAGCACTCCACCGGTGCTGCCGGCCGTGGGGTCCCAGGAGACGCCGATGGACAGATGAGTCACCCCGTCCAGGTCCGCAGGGCCGTCTTCCTTGGTGAGCGTGATCATGTGTGGTCATCCTCCGTCGCCGCATCCACGTCCGGGCCCAGTCTGCCTGGCGGGCGGCGCGAGGGACGCCGAGGGGTCTCTCCACACGAGCCCCTTTACAGTTCCCCCATGGGGAGCAAACGCAGGCGGCGCCGCCTGGTGGCGGACGGCACGGTCTACGGCTGGTGCTTCTGGCACCGGCACGACCGACGGCGCGGGCACGCGGGATGCAGCAGCACGCTGACACTGTGGCGCCCCGACTCCACCGCCCGCCTGCGCCTCGTGTTCCACCGCGCCCCCGGCCGCCTCATCGCCGACGGCTACCTCACGGAGGGCGCCGCGATGCGCCTGCCGGACGGCGCCTACCTGAACCTGCACGAGCCCAAGAACGTACGCTCCCTACTCGACGAGGCCCTGACCAGCGGCCTGTTCCCCAAAACAGGCACAACAGAAACAACAGGCTGGCCCCTCTTCGACGCTCTGCTCCCACCTCCGCCGTAGCCCGACCATGGCTACCGCACGAGGCGCGCCGAGGCTCCACGAGCGCCGGTCGGACAGGTGGGTTGGTGGACCTGAAGCTGTGAACGTACCGCCGAGGTCCGACAGCGACGACCGGCCACCCACCGCATCCGACAACAAACCTCCTGGCCATCGGCCTGGGCTTTATGGTGGAGCGGGTGACGAGAGTCGAACTCGCGCTCTGAGCTGGGAAGCGATGGCGCTTGCGACGCTCCACGGTTGCTGACCTGCGTGGAGTTGTCTTGCTGGCCGGTGCTGCGCAGGCCCGATCGCACTACTGTTGACCGTGGTTGTCCGATCTCAAGGGAACGGATCTCAAGGGCACGGATTGGGCACGGCCTCGACTTCTGTCGTTCGGCTGCATCATAGAGCTTGTGGGAGCGGTCCCAGACGTCGCCCAGGTGGAAGCGGTACGAACGACCTGGCAGCTGCAATCGGCAACCGCTCACCGCGGTGTGATCAGAAGGGCTGGGCTGCGCTCTCCTTGCTTCCGCTGGTGTCGTCCCGGCCGCTGTTGGCGGCTCGAATCTCCGGTAGATGGTCGGTGATGGCCTGTGCGTAATCGGCGAGGAGAGCCGTCAAACGATCCAACCGGGCGGACAGTTGCTCGTGCTCGTCGATTTCCGTGAGTGTCCAGGGGGCCTTGTTGCTTTCCAGCGCGGCGATGCGCAGTCCGGCCACTGCCGCCTGAATCACTGCCTTGGTGGCGCTCCGCAGGCGGTCCGCGGCCCCGTCGGGGGCTCGGTCGAGAAGAAAGCCGAGTTCGTTCGGCTCGGGAAGTGCCGGCATGCCGTGCTCGAGCCAGAAATCTCCCCAGAGACGACGGCGCCGCGCCTCGGGATCGCCATCGTGTAACACCCGGACACCGCCTGTCTCGTCCTGCCGGACGAGCAGCCCGGAGCGGGCTGCGAGATCGGCGGTCATGGCCGCGAGGTCATCGGCGTACTCGGACATGGGACCCGGCTTCGGAGTGGCCAGAAACGTTCCCAGCTCCACGAGTTGATGCGTGTGCTCATCCGCTCTCGGCAGGACAGCCAGGTCGTCGTCGGCCATCAGGGTGCCCGGCGCGGCCGCACTCACGCGTGCGTGGAGCAGGGGTGTTCCAAGGACCGCGGCCTTCCACGCCATCAGGGCCGCGTCCACCCACCAGCAGACGAACTTACGCGCGGCGTCGCGGTGCCCCTTCGCGTAGCGGGTGGCCAGCCCCAGGCGCACCGACAGCAGTACCGACTCCGCGTTGTACCGCGACCTCTTGGCCGCGACGCGCTGTTCGATGTCGGCCTCGTTCAAGGCGTTCAACTCGTCCATGCGCCGCTCCGCGGCTTCGCACTCCCGGAGTAGGACGGCCGCGCCACGAGCGAGGGCCGACAACGCCTCGTCGATTTCTGGTGCGGTCAGGCCCCCGCCCGCCTCGGCCGGGACGGGTGGAGGGTCGGTGAACGGCGGGTGATCGGTCATGTTGCGCTCCTGCGGGACGGAATGAAGGATTGCGGCGTGCGGCTTTCGCCTCGGCAGAGGACGCAGAGGATCGTAATCTCTGGGCGAAAGGGGCGTGCCAGAAACCGCGGAATACGACTTGCGAGTCGTCTTGCGGTGTTACGGGGTGCGCTTCGTATGAGGGATAGGGGCTGTACGCCGGCCGAGGAGGATATTCCTGACGCGGTCGCCGACGCTGTCCGGCATGGGCTCGACACCTCAAACACTGCCCTTGGTCGCAGCCCTCCCAAAGCCTCTCCAGGCGGCGAAGCACGACCAGGTCCCGCCCGCAGCGTGCGAGCACGCCTAGGACCAGGGATCGCCCGCTATCCACCCCTGGAGCATCTCCAGGCCCGCGAGCATGACCAGCCATGCTTCGTTCGCGGTCTCCGTGTCACTGAACTGGCCGGGGCCGTTCACGACGGAAGAGATGATGTCGCGTCCAGGCGCCCAGTTGGGTACGAGGACGGTGTCTGACCCCCGCCGCGCCTCCGGGAAGCCCTGGCGCTGCTCCGCGTAAGTCCGTGGGGGGCGGCAGAAGACGGGTGTGCGGGCGTAGGGCCGGTCTGTCAGTTGAACGAGAAGCGCGTCGCGGCTTCGTCGGGAGTCACCCCTTGACGACGCCCGGGAACGTCGTGAACTACGTGAGCGCCCTCCGAGCGCAGTTGGCCGGTGTCGGTGTGCCGGGCCATGAGCGAGGCGGAGGCGTGGACGTCGGCGGTGGTGATGTCGGTCCGGCCGCGCTCCGCCTGCTGTTGGAGGAGTACGCCGAGGTCCGGGTTGAACCGCAGCATGGTCACCGGGGCGTCGAAGCGCCTCGCGATGGCGATGAGGCGGGTGCGCGCCTGGGGAGTCACGTTCGTTGACTCGGCGACTGCTGTGCGTCCGTCGGCGAGCCGGGCGGCGATCCGTCGGTCGCGTTCCGCGAAGATCCGAGCGTCCGCCGCGTCGGTGTGCGCCTCGGTGGGTGCGGTGCCGAAGAGTTCCGCGCGGATCTCGTCGCTGGAGACCACGGCGTCCTCGTCGATACGCCCGAGTGCGATCAGTGCCCGGACGAAACTGCTCTTGCCCGAAGCCGGCGGGCCGACGAGGACCACGAGTCCCGCGGGTACTCGTGTCAGCCCCGACGGTGCCGGCCCGTGAGGCTCTGGGCGGGATCCCTCAGCGGCAGAATCCGCCGGGGCCGTCTGCGATGGGCCGTTCGGCGCGGTCGTGCACTCCATCAGAACTCGGCTTCCTCGTGCGGCGACCGGGCGGAAGCCTGCCTTGCTCCATGCCCTGATCGCCGGGCGGTTGGCTGCTTCGGGATCGACCGTCACCCGGTCCCATCCCACGACGGCAAGGAGGTGCCGGACGAGGGCCCGGGCGGCGTCAGGGCCATATCCCTGACCCTGTGCGGGTGGCAGGAGAACCATGTCCACGCCGCCCTCGCGAGGGCCGGAGGCGACGTACTGGGCGTATCCTACGGGATCGTCGCCTCGGAGTACCAGCAACGAGACCACTGCGGGACGCCGCCTTCCGGTGTACTTGGCGGCCACTTCCTCGCGGGTGAGAGGCCGCCCGCCCCAGTTGCGGACGAACTCGGCATCGGCGAACCACCCGGCGAGCAGCGGCAGGTGGTTCTCGGTGGCGGGGACGAGCGATACGGCCTCGCCCTCGATGCCGCCCTCAGATGTGCCCTTCACGGAATGCCGATCCCTTTCGTGTGCGTGTTGTCCCTCCTCATCCTTCCCGCGCGTGGCGGTGCGGCGGGGAGCCGGTACGGAGCAGCCAAATCCGCGTTGCGGCGGTTCGGGAGGGGGGAGGATGCTGACCCGCGGAGGTGCTCCACGTGACAAGCGTCGTACTGGGACTGACCGTGCGGGACCTGGTGCAAGCGGATCTGGCGTCGTGCGGCTGGGCCGGATCCGCGCGTCATCTCAACAATGTCGCCATGCAGTTGGATCGCAGGCCGTCCGGCGACGTCGACTATCTGGCCGTGTGTGCCCGTGCCGGGATTCCGATCGCCAAGGGCGGTGTCGACTACCGGGCGAAGGATGGCGCGGGCACGCTGTGGCAACTTGCCGTCCACCCCGCGCTGCAGTCCTGTGGCGTGGGCACGGTTCTCGTCGAGGCCATGGAACAGCGCATCAGGAATCGGGATCTGTGCCGGGCCGAGCTGGGCGTGGAGGACGGCAATCCACGTGCCCGTGCCCTCTACGAGAGGCTGGGCTACCGCGCCTACGACTACCGGCCGGACGCGTGGGAAGAGCAGGCTCCCGACGGGACGCTGTACCGCCACGAAACGATGTGCACCATGATGCGCAAGGACCTGTCGTAGGACTTCGCCCTTCCCGGGCCGTCCACCCGGGGTGCGAACCGGGCTTCCGGCCGAACCGATGCCCTGGAGGGGGAGGAAGCAGGTGGAGGCCGAGCCGTTTCCCACCTCGGTGGTGCAGCGGAGCTTGCGCAGGAGGCTCCAGCTCTTGAGGGTGGCCATGGCCTGCTCGACGAGTGCGCGGATTTCTGCGTGGGAGCGGTTGACGGCTTGCCGGCCTGCGGAGAGTGTCTCCCAGCGGCCTCAGTAGGGCAGTCGTATGGTGTCGCTGGCTCCGCGGTAGCCCTTGTCGGCGGAGCATTCGACGTCGGCTGCGGCGGGTCGGAAAAGGCTCAGTGCCCCGTGTCCCGCGATAGTGACGTCAACACTAAGGGGGGACAGGAGCACCCGAAGCATGGTCAGCCGGATCTCCCTTCTCGGCTCACTCTGGCCGCTCCGGGTCCCGCTGGCCCGACTCCGTGGGGAGTTGTCCGGCGAGTTCCTTTTCCCCGTACTCCAGAACAGCGCGTGCGGGTGCGCAGGCTGGACGTCCCGCACGATCTGATCGGCATCGCCGCCCGGCGGCAGGTCCCCGTGGTGCGCGGTCTGCTCAAGCAACAGGTACGGACGGGCCGTGGCCGGGGTCCGCAGAATCTCGATGCGATCGGTATGCCAAGGAAGGAGGCATCTGAGTTCGTGATTGATGACCCGTTCCGTAGCCTTCCAGCGCAAGACACTGCGCTGAGAAGCAAAACCGTGCGACTTAGCGCATGCGGAGGGCGTGGAGCCCTCAAATTGGTCTAAACAACAAGCAAACCCCAGGCCACCAACCTGGGGTTTCATCACGGAGCGGGTGACGAGAATCGAACTCGCGCTCTCAGCTTGGGAAGCTGATGTTCTACCATTAAACTACACCCGCGCGACATTCCGGGTGAACCGGGGTGTCAACGTCGCTTACTGTACCCCATGCCCAGCCCCCCGCGCTCGGGGGTAGCGTGGCCTCGCTCGGTGGTGGGTGGGGCGGAGAGGCGTCTGGAGTGCCGTCCCTTTCATCCCGTAATGTGGCTGTTCGTTGGTCGTCATTCCGGCTCGGGGAAGGGACTCAAGGACTTGATGGAGCGCACCGTCGTCCGCTGTGCCGAGGGGCACGTGTTCAGCACCGCTTCGTTCCCGATGCAGCAGGCGGACCGGCTTGGGCCCGGTCGGCTGCTGCGTTGCCCGCAGTGTCATCGGCTACGCTCCGCCGTCCCCGTCCCTGTCGCCGTTCCCGCGGTGCCACAGGAGCGGTAGCGCGCGGCGCGTGTTCGGCCCGGCGCCCGGGCCCGTCGCTTCCGATGTGGATTGCGGCGGGGCCGGGCGTTCTGCGTATCCTCGGGGCGTGCTTCTCTCAGACAAGGACATCCGGGCCGAGATCGACGCGGGGCGGGTGCGTATCGACCCGTACGATCCGGAAATGGTGCAGCCGTCGAGTATCGACATCCGGCTGGACCGGTACTTCCGGGTGTTCGAGAACCACCGCTATCCGCACATCGACCCCGCCGTCGAGCAGGTCGGCCTCACGCGGCGGGTGGAGCCGAAGGGTGAGGAGCCCTTCATCCTGCACCCGGGGGAGTTCGTCCTCGCGTCGACCTACGAGGTCATCACGCTGCCCGACGACCTCGCCTCGCGTCTTGAGGGCAAGTCCAGCCTCGGGCGTCTCGGGCTGGTGACGCACTCGACCGCGGGGTTCATCGATCCGGGGTTCTCGGGGCACGTCACGCTGGAGCTGTCGAACCTGGCGACGCTGCCGATCAAGCTCTGGCCCGGTATGAAGATCGGGCAGTTGTGTATGTTCCGGCTGTCCTCGCCCGCCGAGTTCCCGTACGGGTCCGAGCAGTACGGCTCCCGTTACCAGGGGCAGCGCGGGCCCACCGCGTCGCGGTCGTACATGAACTTCCACCGGACCCAGGTGTGAGTACCGGCGCCGGTGTCGACGGAGCCCGGCGCGAGGAGTTGTCGTACGAACTCTTCGGCACGGCCGTGCGGGAGCTGGCGCGGACCGTCGCCGACGACGGCTACGAGCCGGACGTCGTGCTCTGCATAGCCCGCGGGGGCGTGTTCGTCGCCGGGGGGCTCGCGTACGCGCTCGACTGCAAGAGCATGCACCTGATCAACGTGGAGTTCTACACGGGCGTCGGGGCCACGCTGGACGTGCCGGTCATGCTGCCCCCGGTGCCGGGCGCCGCCGACTTCGAGGGCAGGCGGGTCCTCGTCGCCGACGACGTCGCGGACACCGGCGCGACGCTCGCGCTGGTCGAGGACTTCTGCCGGGCGTCCGCCGCCGACGTGCGTACCGCCGTGCTCTACGAGAAGCCGTGGTCGACGGTGAAGTGCCGGTACGTGTGGCGGCGTACCGAGCTGTGGATCGACTTCCCGTGGAGCGTGCTGCCCCCGGTGCGCGACGCGGCCGGGACGGCGGGGGAAGGGGCACCCTCGGCGTAGCCACGCCCCCACCCCCGCGGCGCAGCCCCTCAGCGCGCCCCCACCCCCGCGGCCCAACCGCTCAAAGCGTCCCCAGCTTCACGATCACCAGCAGTGCCGCCAGTTGGATCGTCGCCGAGCCGAGGGCCTTCGGCCACGGCAGGTCGTGGGAGCGGCTGACCATCATCGTGAGCAGGGCGCCCGCCGCGGCCCACGTCACCCAGCCGAGCAGCCGTACGAAGCTCTGGTCGCCGCCGAGGAACATCGCCACCACGAGGCGCGGTGCGTCCGTCAGGGACATGATCAGCATGGAGAGGCCGACGGTGGGCTGCCAGGCGCCGTCGCCGCCGAGCTGGCGGGCCAGGCTGTGGGTGACCACGCCGAGGATGAACGCGCTCAGGGTGATCGCCACCGCCGTGATCAGCACGATCGGGATCGCCGACGACAGCGTGGCGTTGATCGCGTCGTCGCGGGCGCCGTCGAAGCCGAACACCGCGAGCAGCCCGTAGAGGAAGGTCACGATGAGCGCGGGCGCCCAGAGGGCGTAGTCCCGCATCTGAAGGAAGGTGGGGGCGGGGCGCAGCACGATGCCGGTCAGCAGGTCGCGCCAGGGGAGGCGGGGGCCGACAGGGGGCGCGGACGCCTGGCCGGCCCGGTAGGTCTCGCCCTGGCTGTACGGGTCCTCGCCGATGCTGAACTGGCGGGTGTGGCCGGGGTTGTCGGCCGCGTACGGGTCGGGCCCGCCGTGCGGCGCGGAGTAGCCGCCGTCGCCGAAGTACTCGGGCTCGCCGTGGTCGGGGCCGCCCGGCCACTGGCCATGGCCGCCGGGGCCCTGGGCCTGCGGCCCGCCGTACCCGTAGCCGCCGCCGTGCGGGGCGCCGTGTCCATGACCGCCGGGGCCGCTCGCATGGGGCCCCTGGGGGTACGTCGGCGCTCCCGGGCCCGCGCCGTAGGGCGGTCCTGGGTTGCCTGCGGGCGGCTGCTGGGCGTACGGGGCTCCGCCACCGCCGTGCGGGGGCTGCTGCTGCCCGTACTGCTGCTGCCGCGGGTTTCCTCGCGCGGTGCCGTTGTCCCGGCCGCGTCCGTTCCTGAATCCAGCCACGTAACCGAACGTACCCGCTTCGGCGGATCGAGGTGCCGGGGCCAGGGGAACGGGGGGTCCATTGCGGCCGAGCTGTGACATCCCCTAAGGGGTCCCCGACGGGGTGGCGCCACTGGTGGGAGGGGGGTTGGCCCCACCCCCACCGGCGCACCCGGACACGCGGGCGCGCGCCCGGGCGCGCACAAGGTGACGTACACCGGCGCGTACCGGTCGAGGCGCGCGGGCGCGCACCACCCGGCCCGCGCGGGCGCGTTACTCCACCGGCTCGGGCTCCGGCTCGCGGTCGGCCTCCGAGGCGCCGGCCGGGGGCGGTTCAGGGGCGGTTTTCACGGAGTCGAGGAGGAGCTGGGCGACGTCGACGACGCGGAGGTCGTCGCGGGCGGCGCCGTCGTTCTTCTTGCCGTTGACGGAGTCGGTGAGCATGACGAGGCAGAAGGGGCAGGCGGTGGAGACGATGTCGGGGTTGAGGGACAGGGCCTCGTCGACGCGCTCGTTGTTGATGCGCTTGCCGATCCGCTCCTCCATCCACATCCGCGCGCCGCCCGCGCCGCAGCAGAAGCCGCGCTCCTTGTGGCGGTGCATCTCCTCGTTCCTGAGGCCCGGGACCTTGGCGATGATGTCGCGCGGGGGTGTGTAGACCTTGTTGTGGCGGCCGAGGTAGCACGGGTCGTGGTACGTGATCAGGCCCTCGACGGGCGTGACGGGGACGAGTTTTCCCTCGTCGACGAGGTGCTGGAGAAGCTGGGTGTGGTGGATGACCTCGTAGTCGCCGCCGAGTTGGGGGTACTCGTTGGCGAGGGTGTTGAAGCAGTGCGGGCAGGTCGCGACGATCTTCTTCGACGCCCGCGGCCTGCGGGTGTCCGCCTCGTCGGGGTCCTCGCCAAAGGCCGTGTTGAGGTTCGCGACGTTCTCCGCGCCCAGCTCCTGGAAGAGGGGCTCGTTGCCGAGGCGGCGGGCGGAGTCGCCGGTGCACTTCTCGTCGCCGCCCATGATGGCGAACTTGACACCGGCGATGTGGAGCAGCTCGGCGAACGCCTTGGTGGTGGCCTTGGCGCGGTCTTCGAGGGCGCCCGCGCAGCCGACCCAGTAGAGGTAGTCGACCTCGGTCAGGTCCTCGACGCCCTTGCCGACGACGGGGACCTCGAAGTCCACCTCCTTGGTCCACTCAAGGCGCTGCTTCTTGGCCAGGCCCCAGGGATTGCCGCGCTTCTCCAGGTTCTTGAGCATGGTGCCCGCCTCGGAGGGGAACGCGCTCTCGATCATCACCTGGTAGCGGCGCATGTCGACGATGTGGTCGACGTGCTCGATGTCGACGGGGCACTGTTCGACGCAGGCGCCGCAGGTGGTGCAGGACCACAGGACGTCGGGGTCGATGACGCCGCCCTCGTCCAGGGTGCCGACGAGCGGGCGCCCGGCCTCGGCGAGGGCCGCCGCCGGTACGTCCTTGAGCTGGTCGGCGGTGGCCTGCTCCTCGCCTTCGGCGTCCTTCCCGCCGCCCGCAAGCAGGTACGGCGCCTTGGCGTGGCCGTGGTCGCGCAGGGACATGACCAGCAGCTTGGGGGAGAGCGGCTTGCCGGTGTTCCAGGCGGGGCACTGCGACTGGCAGCGGCCGCACTCGGTGCAGGTGGAGAAGTCGAGCAGGCCCTTCCAGGAGAAGTGCTCGATCTGGCTGACGCCGTAGACGTCGTCCTCGCCCGGGTCCTCGAAGTCGATGGGTCGGCCCGCCGAGGTCATGGGCTGGAGCGGGCCGAGCGCGGTGGCGCCGTCGGCGTTCCGCTTGAACCAGATGTTGGGGAAGGCGAGGAAGCGGTGCCAGGCGACGCCCATGTCGGTCTTGAGCCCGACGGTGATCATCCAGATGAAGGACGTCCCGATCTTGATCATCGCGGTCAGGTAGACCATGTTCTGGAGGGTGCCGGTGCTCGCGCCCCGGAAGGCGGCGACCAGCGGGTACGAGATCAGATACGAGGCTTCGTAGCCGTCGACGTGGTGCAGGGCGCCTTCGAGGCCGCGCAGGGTGAGGATGCACAGGCCGATGATCAGGATGACGGCCTCGACGAAGTACGCCTGGCCGAGGTTCGAGCCGGAGAAGCGCGACTTGCGGCCCGCGCGGCCCGGGAGGGAGAGCTGGCGGATCGCGATCAGGGTGAGGATGCCGAGGGTGGTGAGGATGCCGATCAGCTCGACGAAGACCTCGTACGGCGGCCAGGTGCCGATCACCGGCAGCGCCCAGTCGGCGGCGAAGAGCTGGCCGAAGGCGTTGACGAGGGTGAGGACGAGGGTGAAGAAGCCGACCGCGACGAACCAGTGCGCCACGCCGATGACGCCCCAGCGCAGCATCCGGGTGTGGCCGAGGAACTCCCTGATGACCGTGACGGTGCGCGGCCATGGGGCGTCGGTCCTGGTGCCGCCCGGCACGTCCTGGCCGAGGCGCACGTACCGGTAGATCTCTGCGATGGCCCTGGCGAACAGGGCCACGCCTACCACGGCGAGAACCAACGACACGATGATCGCGGCGAGTTGCATGGAGGCTCCTCGAACCTGCGCGGGCGGGGCGGTTGCTGTGCGGTGCTCTGTCCTGGCGGCCGTCAGGGGCGGCCGTCCGGCTCGATACTACTAAGCGGTAACTTATGGCATACGTTCGAGATTACCTGAGTCGTCGCGCGGCAGCGTAGTCAGTGCGCCGGTGATCTGTGTCGCGTGGCTGGTGGCGGGGCCGCTCGGCGGGCGGGGCGTCTGCTGGTACGGGCAGGGTGTCGGTTGTACGAAGTGTGGGCTGTACGGGGGAGGGTGCGGGGGCGGGCTTGTGCCGCGCCAGATCCTCGGTGAGTGTTCCCGGGAGGGGCGGCGTCGGGGCGGGCGGTGGGGCCTGAGCGTCCTGCGGGGGCGAGTCCCCGGCGCGTGGACTCGCCGTCGGCCCGCTTTGGTGATCATGCCCGCCTCATGACTGGAAAGGCGTTCAGTATGACGCTGTCTCATTCCGACCTTGCCGACGTCGATTTAGGCCACCTCGGAAGTGCGGTGGCCGACTGGAAAACCATGGTGGGTCACCTCAAGACCTTGGCCCATGAGGCCAAGCTCGGAATGCAAGCCAAGTCGGAAAATGCGCGCTGGGCCGGCGTCAATGCCACAGTGACGCGGGGGTTTGTTCAAAAGACCGCCAAGGAGGTCGACGATCTCCACGCGGAGGCGCAGAGCATTTACACAGTGCTCGACGACGCGTACCGCCAACTGCTTCAGCTTCAGAAGCAGATCGTCCAACTGCTGGAGGACGCCGATTCAAAGGGATACGTGGTGGCGGATACGGGCGAGGGGTCGGTGACGCTCACCGTCCGAACATACGCGGGGGAACCCGTCAATGAGTCTTCCGAGACGAAGGAGGATCTCAACAGCCATCGGGAGAGAATAAACGCATGTCTGTCACGGGCTGCCGAGGTGGACCAGGTGGTGACCTGGGCGCTGGGCCGCATACACGGCAATGACGATCACAATCCCGGGCACCACACATACGACTCCCTTGCCGACGCCACAAACGACCTGATCTCCCAGCACCCCTTCTTCGAGTTCCCTCCAGCCCAGGCAGAGGATGTCAACAGGCCGCTGTGGGGCAGCGCGGAGCCGACAGCAGGGGACCGGGAAACCTTCATGCTCGCCGCCACGGGCGCGCTCCCGTACATGGCCATGAAAAAGCACAAAATCGCTGCCGACCTGCTGGAACACTGGTTGGACAACGGTGGTGAGCCGGTCGAGGTGAGTCCCACGAAGATGATGACGGACCTGGACTCTTTCAAGGCGAATGTGGGGAACGAGATAAAACCGGGAAAATTTGACAGCGGCTGGAAATCGTCCAGCGTGGCGGCCGGAATGGGAGTGCCGGCATACCGGCATGGCGAAGCGGAGCAGGATTGGTATTATGCGCTGAATGGGTATCAGTACAGGGTGAGAGGGGAGACGGTGGAGCGCCATGGCAAGCTGACCGGGGAAGTGACCGTGGATGTGTATAAACGCTACAACTGGGGCAACCCGGCCGGCGGAAAGGGGCGTGGTGACATAGGCTGGGGGCCTGTGTCGGTGCGGCAGAATGATATGGCTCGTCTGAACACCACGGGCCTGGCGCAGGATTACGACGTCATTGGCCATGAGACTCTTCATGTGGGGTAAGCGTCGGCTGCGTGTCGGTATGGCTGGGCCTGGCGCCGTTGTGGCCCTGTTCCTCATGGCGTCGATGGCCGGGTGCTCGGGTGGTGACTTTGCGCATCAGTTTCATGGGGTGGAGGTTGATGTTCCTCTCGATGAAGCCTTGAAGACTCATCAGGTCTCCTTGCCGGAAAAATCGCGTGACATACATTATTCGGCCAACAGCAAGCTGGAAGGCTATCCGTTTCTCCTCACCTTCGAGATCCCTTGCCGGGTGCGGGACGAATTCCTCGGTTCGAATCATCTGCGTGTCTCCACAGAGGACAGGCTGAAAGGGTCCAGCGCTGCCATGGAGGCGTCGCGTGAAGGGCTGCCGCCTGGTTCCCGTACCGCGTGGTTCCGTCGGGCAGGGGCGGATGGGCGGTCGGAATTCGAGGCCATTGTGGCGTCCGACGGTGCGGGGTCTGCGTGCCAGGTGTGGGCCAACTCTATGCGTGAGGACCCGAGCTAGCAGTGGGACACAGACAAGCAGAACGCCCCTTCCGCGATCTTGGAAGGGGCGTATGTGCTGCTCGGTGAGGAGTGGCTGGGGCCGGGGTCGAACCGGCGACCTTCCGCTTTTCAGGCGGACGCTCGTACCAACTGAGCTACCCAGCCATGCGGTGTGCCTGGGGCAACCGCAGCGGTCCTGACGGGATTTGAACCCGCGGCCTCCACCTTGACAGGGTGGCGAGCACTCCAAACTGCTCCACAGGACCAAGCTTCGCGCGGGACACAGTCTTGCACATTCCCCGACCCGTCCCCAACGTGGTTTCGCCGGGAGGAAGTGGTGTGCTCGGTGTGGTCCTCCGGGTCCTTTCAGGGCCCGATGTCGCTCGATGAGCGTATCAGAGTGCGGGGGCGGCGCCCGCCGCCGTGTGCGCCGCTCAGGGGCGGTGCCCCGGGGGCATCGGGGCGGCCGGAGGGCCGCCCGCGTCGCGTTCCAGGATGAGGTCGGCGGCCGTGGCGATGTCGGGGGCCACGATGTCGGGCCGGGGGCCGAGAGGGCTCGGGACCGCGCCGGGGCGGCCGACGAAGGCGGCGTGGCAGCCGGCCGCGAGGGCGCCCGAGACGTCCCAGGTGTGGGCCGCGACGAGGCGTATGCCCCCTGGTGTGACGCCGCAGACCCTGGCGACCTCGTGGTACGGCTCGGGCGCGGGCTTGAGACGGCGCACGGTGTCGGCGGAGACGACGTGCTCGAAGAGGCCGAGGAGTCCGGCGTGGGCGAGTTGGGCGTGCGCGGTCGTCGCCACCGAGTTGGTGAGCGCCACCAGGCGCAGCGGGCTCCCGGCGAGCCGGGCCAGCGCCCGCGGTACGTCCGGGTGCGGGGGCAGCCGCTCCATCAGCGCCACGGTGTCCGTCACCTGCCGCTCGGTGAGGGCGACGCGCTCGCGTTCGGCGAGCATCCGCAGGGCGGCCCGCTGGGCGGTGGTGAAGTCCACGTAGGAGCCGGTGAGGCCGCCGACGAAGGAGAGTTGCAGCATCGTGCCGAACCACTGGGTGCGCATGCCGGGGGCGCCGAAGAGGCGTTGGAAGGGCTCGTCCAGCGCCCGCAGGTCGAGCAGGGTCTCGTTGACGTCGAACGCGATCACTTCCGGCATGGAGTCTTCCGTCCTTCGGTCGTCCCCTGGTCGTCCCCGGTCTTCCGGGCGCCTTCGGCGGTACGGGGCGGTCCCGGGGGTTACGGGGTCTGTCAGCGGGTGAGTGGTGGCCGGGGGCGGTGGTCTTACCGGTTGGCGTGCCTCCCGTCGCCGCCTTCGTCGCCGTCGCCGTCGCCGTTCTCTGCGTTCCTGCCGGGGGCGGTGGCGGGGGCGGCGGTCACCGCTTCCAGGAGGTCGTCGAAGTCCTCCGCGCAGGGGCCGCAGGCCCGCAGATGCGCGGCCATGCCCGGGTAGCGGGATTCGGGGTCGCTGCCCGCGAGCGTGAGGTCGGCGTAGACGTGCAGGATCTCCATGGCCCGCTCGCAGCCGACGTCGCGGGGGTCGGTGGCGAGGAACGCGTCGAGGCTGAGCGGACGGTTCATGGCTGCCTCCCCGGCGCCGGGTCCAGGTATCCGTCGGCGACGAGCCGCGCCCGCAGTTTGCGGCGCGCGTCGAACATGGTCTTGTAGACGGCGTTGCGGTTGGTGCCGAGCCGGGCGACGAGCGCGTCGAGCGGTACGCCGTCGAGCACCAGGGCGGCGAAGATCCGGCGCTGGTGCGGGGTGAGCTCCGTCTCGACCGCCCTGCGGACGCCCGCCGCCAGCTCGCCGGCCGCCGTCGTCTCGTGGGGCTCGTCGCCCAGCAGGCCGGGGAGCCGGTCCCAGTCCTCGCCGTCGAGCGGCACATGGCCGCGGCGCCAGAAGTGCCGGCCCAGCTTGCCGGACAGCTCGAAGATCACGAACTTGTACGCCCAGGTGGTGAAGCGGCTCTCGCCGCGGAACTCGCGGACCTTGCGCACCACGCTCATCAGGGCGTCGGCGGCGGCCTGGTGGGCGAGGTCGTCCAGTTCGGGGCCGGTGATCCGGTACCGGGGGCCTCTGCGGCGCGCGGTGCCGAGCGCGACGCGCAGCAGCAGCGCGTGCAGCCGCTCGCACGCCTCCTCGTAGCCGGGCCCCTCGGAGGTGAGGGAGCGCACCCAGGCGGCGGACTCGCCGTCCAGGCCGCCGGGTGGGGGCGGAGGACCGTTCGGGGCGGCCCGGGTGTTCGGCGCCTGGTCCGCCTCCTTGCTCGCCACTCGCCCGGTCACCCCGCCGGGGCTGTCGGACGCCGTGGAGTCCACGCGGCTCATGCCGCCAGCGTACGCGCGGCGCCGTGGGGCCCGCGGGCGCCGTCCTGGGCCGGTGGCGGGCGGGAGGTAAGACGGACGGCCCTGGCGGCACTGACTGGGGTGTGTGCCCGCCGGACCGCGGCGGGCATGGGTGACGGGGGGCCACCCGTCACCGACGCGGCGAAGGAGAACCCCATGACCGTACTCAAGCCCGGTGACGACTTCCCCCGGCTCACGCTGAACGTGGTGGGTGGCGGGCCGTTGACCGTGCCCGACGCGCTCGCGGGCCACTACGGCGTGGTCCTCTTCTACCGGGGCTCCTGGTGCCCGTACTGCAAGGCGCAGCTACGGGCCTTCGAGCGTGCCCGGGACAGCCTCGCCGGGGTGGAGGCGAAGGTGGTCGCGCTCTCGGTCGACGACGAGCCGACCACGAGGGAGCTGGTCGACTCGCTGCGGCTCACCTTCCCGGTCGGCCACGGTGCCGACGCCCACGCCGTCGCCTCGGCCACCGGCGCCTTCGTCAACCCGGACCCCGTGCACCTCCAGTCCACCGGCTTCGTGCTCGACCCCGGGGGGAGGGTGCTGGTCAGCGTCTACTCCAGCGGGGCCATCGGGAGGCTCGTACCCGAGGACGTGGTCGGGATGATCAAGTACGTACGGGAGCACGCGGCGGCCGAGGGCTGACCGGAACGGGGGCGCGGCGCCCAGGCGCCCTCCGGCGCCCGCCCCGGCGCGTCCCCGCACCCCGCGCCTCCCTGCCCGGGGCCCACGCTCCCCACATCCCACGCTCCCCGCCCCCCTCCCCCGCCACCCCGCCCGCGAGCGGCATTGTCCCGGCCCCGCGGGGTCAGGATGGGGGGATGGACACGAACATGGACATCGAGGCGCTGCGTGGTGAGACGCCGGGCTGTGCCAACCGGCTGCACCTGAACAACGCCGGGGCCGGGCTGCTGAGCCGCCGTACGCTCTCCGCGGTGGTCGGGCACCTGGAACTGGAGGCGGCCATCGGGGGTTACGAGGCGGCGGACCGCAAGCGGCCCGAGATCGACGCGGTGTACGCGGGCCTGGCCAGGCTGCTCGGCGGCAGCCCGGACGAGATCGCCCTGTTCGACAACGCCACCCACGCCTGGAACGCCGCCTTCTACTCGCTGCCGTTCGCGCCCGGGGACCGGATTCTCACCGGCCGGGCCGAGTACGGCAGCAATGTCCTCGCCTACCTCCAGATCGCCCGCCGTACCGGCGCCGAGGTGGTGGTGGTCCCCAACGACGAGCACGGGCAGCTCGACACCGCGGAGCTGGCGCGGCTGATCGACGAGCGGACCCGGCTCGTCGGGGTCAGCCACGTGCCGACGAGCGGCGGCCTGGTGAACCCGGTCGCGGAGGTCGGCAGGATCACCCGGGCCGCGGGGGTGCCGTTCCTGCTCGACGCGACGCAGTCGGTCGGGCAGTTCCCCGTGGACGTGGCGGAGATCGGCGCCGACATGGTCAGCGGCACGGGGCGGAAGTTCCTGCGGGGGCCGCGCGGCACCGGGTTTTTGTGGGTGCGCGAGGCGCTGCTGCCGGCACTGGAGCCGAACGTCGTCGAGATCGAGTCGGGCGTCTGGGACGGCGCCCTGGGGTTCTCCTGGGCGCCGGGCGCGCGCAGGTTCGCCACCTGGGAGATGAGCTACGCGAACGTGCTGGGCCTCGGCGCCGCGGTCGACCAGGCGCTCTCGCTCGGCATGCCGGCCGTGGGGGAGCGGGCGCTGGCCCTCGGCGGATATCTGCGCGAGCGGCTGTCGGCGCTGCCCGGGGTCACGACGTACGACCTGGGCCGTGAGCGGTGCGCCATCGTCACGGCGAAGGCGGACTCGGTGGCGTCGGAGCGGATCGCCGAGGTGCTGCGGGCGGGCGGCGTCAACGTGACGACGACCGTGCCAGGCCACACCCAGTTCGACACGGTGGACCGCGGGGTGCATCCGCTGGTCAGGCTGTCGCCGCACTACTACAACACGGAGGAGGAACTGGACACGGCCGTCCGCCTGTTCGCCACGGCAGCGGCGGCTTGATCGGCGGCCTCCCCGCCCGCCCACGCTCCGACGCCAAGCGATGACACAGAGTGTCATCGACTGCTAACGTTCCGACGCCACGGCATGTCATCACGAACGCGCTGAGGAGACTGACGATGGGTTCCGAGGAACATGCCCCCGACCGCACGGTTCTTGTGACGGGCGCCACAGGCTACGTGGGAGGCTGGGTCGTCGCACGGCTGCTGGCTCGCGGGTATCGAGTTCGCGCCACCGTCCGCGATCTCGGCCGCGGGGAACGGCTCACCGGCTCCATAGCCGAGCACGCCCCGGTGGACGCGCTCACCCTCGTCGCGGCCGACCTGCTGAAGGAGGACGGGTGGGGCGCGGCCTTCGACGGGGTCGACGACCTGGTCCATGTCGCGTCGCCGGTGGCGAACGACACCACCCAGGACATCGTCGACACCGCGCGCACCGGCGTCCGCCATGTGTTCACGGCCGCGGAGAAGGCCGGGGTGGAACGGATCGTCATGACCTCGTCGCTGGCCGCCGCCACGACCGGGCACGGCGACCGGGTCGTCGACGGCGAGACCTGGGCGAACCCCTCCGACAGCGTCGGCGACACCTACGCGCGCTCGAAGACGCTCTCCGAGCGCGACGCCTGGCGGAGGGAGGCCGCGGGCCGCTGGTCCCTCGCGACGATCCTGCCGGGGCTCGTCATGGGTCCGGCGGTGGAGGCCGATGCCGTCGGCTCCTCGGCGGAGCTTGTCAGGCTGATGCTCCTCGGCAAGATGCCCGCGCTCCCGAACCTCGGCGGGCTGATCGTCGACGTACGGGACATCGCGGACCTGCATGTCGACGCCCTCGCCGAGCCCGGTGCCGCTGGGCAGCGGCTGATCGCCGGGGGCGACTTCCTCTGGCTGCGTGACATCGCGCTGCTGCTGCGCGAGCGGCTCGGCGACGAGGCGTCGAAGGTGCGTACCCGCCGGATGCCCGACGCGCTCGTGCGGCTCGCCGGGCGCTTCAACCCGGCGATGGCGTTCATGGCCGCCAGCATCGGCCGGCGGCCCCGCGTCGACGCCTCCAGGGTGGAAGAGTTGCTGGGCTGGCGGACCCGGGCCGTGGAGGAGACGCTTCTCGACACCGCACGCGCCATACTCGCCGCGCGGTGACCCCGCACCACCCCGGGACCCCGCCCGGCGCCACCCGGCGCCACCCGGCGCCGCATGGCGCCGCATGGCATCACATGGCATCACGTGGCACCGCTTGGCGCTGATCCGGCGTCGCGTGGCGCCATGTGGTGCCATTACGGCTTTACGAGGGGGCGTGGGAAGGCTTGGCGTCATGGATGTGCGGGGTGGTGTCCCCGGGTTTCCGCAGGTCAAGGGTGATCTGGGGATACGTGGCCCCGGTGCGGTGTCATAATGGGTTGCACGTGGCGCCATAGTGGTGCCATGATGGCGTTATGGACCTCACCCCGTATGTCGACACCCTCCGCCGGGAACTCGCGGTGGCCGCCGAGGCCGGGGGCGACGAAGCCCGCGAGCTGGCCGAGCGGCTCACCGCTCCGCTGGAGTCGGCGACCCGGCTGACCATGCTCGGTGTGCTCTCCGCCGCGATGGACGAGATCACCCGCGAGCTGGCCCCCGGCTCCGTCGACGTACGGCTGCGCGGCCTCGACCCCGACTTCGTCGTGACACCGCCGCCCGGCGAAGGCGACCGCGGCGGGCTTCCGGCGCCCGTCGAGGCGGCAGAACCGCCCGCCGCCCAGGCCCCCGCCGACGCCGACGAGGGCGGCACCGCCCGCGTCAACCTCCGGCTGCCCGCCCACCTCAAGGCGCGCGCCGAGGAGGCCGCGAGCCGCGAGGGCCTCTCGGTCAACGCCTGGCTGGTACGCGCCGTGTCGTCCGTGGTCGATGGCGGCAGCCGCCCGCGCACGACGGAGAAGTCCCGCTCCGTAGGACAGAGCTTCACGGGCTGGGTGCGCTAGCCCGCACCACCCGCACCACTCCACCCGCCGCACTCCACCCACGCCACGCCACTCCACCCACACCACGTCCCACCTGCGAGGACGCCCCAGAGACCCATGAGGACGGTACGGTCATGCCTTCTTTCGACACCCCCGAAGCGATCATGGTCACGGCGCGTGTCGCCGCGGGCTCGTTGCAGTTCACCGCGGACGACCGCGCCGACACCGTCGTCGAGGTGCTGCCCCGCGACCCGAAGAAGGACGCGGACGTGCGGACCGCCGAGCAGACCGAGGTCGGCTTCGCCGGTGGCGTCCTGACCATCGGGACCCCCAAGTCGGCGCTGTTCTGGCGCACCGGCGTCGTCGACGTGACCGTGGCGCTGCCCACCGGCTCGGGGATCGACGTCACCGGCTCCTGGACCCAGGTGCTCGGCGAGGGGCGGCTCGGCGAGGTCCGCGTCAAGACCTCCACGGGCGACGTACGGCTCGACACCACGGGCCCGCTCCGCCTCGCCGCGTCCAACGGCTCGATCACCGTCGACGGGGTCGAGGGCGCCGCCGAGATCACCACAAGCTCGGGCAGCATGCGCGTCGGCTTCGTCGACGGCTCCGCCGTCCTGAAGAACTCGCACGGCACCACCACCGTCGGCGCCGTCACGGGAGAGCTGCGGGTGAGCGGCGCCAACGGCGACATCGACATCAGCCGCGCCGAGGGCTCGGTGACCGCCACCACCGCCCACGGCGCCCTGCGCGTGGGCGAGTTGGTCCGCGGCACCGCCGAGCTGCAAACCGCCTATGGCGCCATCGAGATCGGGGTACGCGAGGGCACCGCCGCCTGGCTCGACGCCAGTTCGGGCGCCGGGCAGGTGCGCAACACCCTCGCCACCGCCGAGACGCCGGGGAAGGCCGAGGAGACTGTACGGGTACGCGCCCGCACCCGCTTCGGCAACATCGACGTCCGCCGCGCCCGAGCCTGACCCCCCGCCCCGGGGGCCATCCAACCCGCACCACCACCCCACGCCCTCCGGGGCCACCCACCTCCGCCACCCCTCCGCGCGGCCTCCCCCGCACACACCCACCCAGCCCCCCGACCGGGAGACCCACATGCCTTCCCCTGTCATGTCCACATCCAAAAACGCGCCCCCCGCCGTCTCCGCCGTCGGACTGCGCAAGGCGTACGGCGACAAGAGCGTGCTCGACGGCATCGACCTGCGTATCCCCGCCGGGTCCGTGTTCGCGCTGCTCGGGCCGAACGGCGCGGGCAAGACCACCACCGTGCAGATCCTCTCCACACTGATCCCCGCCGACGGCGGCCGGGCGCAGGTCGCGGGGCACGACATCGCCGCGGCGCCCGACGGGGTGCGCGCCGCGATCGGTGTCACGGGCCAGTTCTCCGCCGTGGACGGGCTGATCACCGGCGAGGAGAACATGCTCCTCATGGCCGACCTGCACCATCTGCCCAGGCGCGAGGGGCGGCGGGTGACCGCCGAGCTGCTGGAGCGCTTCGACCTCACCGGCGCCGCCAGGAAGCCCGCCGCCTCCTACTCGGGCGGTATGCGGCGGCGCCTCGACATCGCCATGACCCTGGTGGGCAGTCCCCGGATCATCTTCCTCGACGAGCCGACCACCGGCCTCGACCCGCGCAGCCGCCGCACCATGTGGGGGATCATCCGCCGGCTCGTCACGGGCGGTGTCACCGTGCTCCTCACCACCCAGTACCTGGACGAGGCCGACGAACTCGCCGACCGCATCGCGGTGTTGAACGACGGGCGGATCGCCGCGGAGGGCACGGCCGAGGAGTTGAAGCGGCTGGTCCCCGGCGGACACGTACGGCTGCGCTTCTCCGACCGGGCCGCGTACCGCGACGCCGCCCATGCCCTGCGCGAGGGCATCGCACCGCGGGGCCCGGACGCCGCGCACACCGTCGCCGCCCTCCACACCGGCGCCGCGGCGGAAGCCGACGACGACGAGGGGCTTGTGCTCCGTATCCCCAGCGACGGCAGCCAGCGCGAACTGCGCTCCATCCTCGACTGGTTGGACGCGGCCGGTGTCGAGGCGGACGAGCTGACCGTGCACACCCCCGACCTCGACGACGTGTTCTTCGCCCTGACCGGCGCCACCACCCCCGACCGGTCCGGGCGGGCCGGCCGGTCCGAGGAGGACAACCGATGAGCACCCCCCTGGCACCCGCGGGCCCCGCCCCGCTCGCCCCGGCCCGCCGGGGCCGCTTCGCCCTCGCCGTGCGCGACTCGGCCACCATGCTGCGCCGGAACCTGCTGCATGTGCGGCGCTACCCCTCCCTCACACTGAACCTGCTGCTCACCCCGGTGATGCTGCTCCTGCTCTTCGTCTACGTCTTCGGCGACGTGATGAGCGCCGGAATCGGCGGCGGCGGCGCCGACCGGTCCGCGTACATCGCCTATCTCGTCCCGGGCATCCTGCTGTTGACGATCGGCAGCACCACCATCGGCAGCGCGGTGTCCGTTGCGATGGACATGACCGAGGGCATCGTCGCCCGCTTCCGCACGATGGCGATCCACCGCGGTTCCGTGCTCGTCGGACACGTCGTCGGCAGCGTGCTGCAATGCGTGATGAGCATGGTCCTCGTCGGCGCCGTCGCGGTCGCCATGGGCTTCAGGTCCACCGACGCCACCGTCGTGGAGTGGCTGCTCGCGATCGGGCTGCTCGCGCTGGTCTCCCTCGCGCTCACCTGGGTCGCGGTCGGCATGGGCCTGTCGAGCCCGAACGCGGAGGCGGCGAGCAACAACGCCATGCCGCTGATGGTCCTGCCGCTGCTGTCCAGCGTCTTCGTGCCGGTCGACGCGATGCCGGGGTGGTTCAGGCCGGTCGCCGAGTACCAGCCGTTCACCCCGGCCATCGAGACCGTACGGGGACTGCTGCTCGGCACCCCGGTCGGCCACAACGGCTGGCTCGCCCTCGCCTGGTGCGTGGCGCTGGCCGCGCTCGGCTACGCCTGGTCCACGTCCCTGTTCAACCGCCCGCCGAAGTGACCCCCGCCCCTCCGGTCGGTCAACGCCCGCGCCCCGCCGCCCCCTCCGCGTCCGCCGTGGGGTGTGAGGGTGGCGGTGGTGCGGTGGAGGCGCGTGGTACGAGGCGGGTGGGGAGGCGGGTGCGCAGGGGGTCGGGGGTGTGGCCTTCGAGGAGGGTGAGGAGCATTTCGACGGCGCGCTGGCCCATGAGTTGGAGTGGCTGTTCGATGGTGGTGAGGGTGGGGTGGGTGGCGGTGGACTCGCTCTCCTCGTAGCGGCGCGTACGAGGGCGGGGTCGTGGGGGATGCCGGCGTCCCGCAGCGTCTCGCGGTAGCCGCGCTCGCGCTGGCGCCCGGACTCCAGGTCGCGCGGGGGGTCAGAGGATGTTCTGTCCCTGTCGGGGGGCCGATGGGCGGATTTCGCGGAGCATGGCGGTGAGTACGGGGCCGTCAGCCGAGGGCTGTTGGACGCTGATCTCCTGGTAGCCCCAGCGTTCGTACAGAGCTTTTACCTTGCCGTTTCCGCTCAGGGGGTTCACGAGGAGGGACACCTGCTCCTCCTGGCGGTGGGCCAGGAGTCCGTCGTGAATGTAGCGAGCGGTTCCGGTACCCCGCCATGGAACCCTTACCATGATCTCCTTCAGAGCCACAGTTGGACGTTCACTGCATCCTTGGGGTAGAGGGGTGGTCATTCGCCGCCACCAGCGGTCTTCTGGTTCGAGGGTATTGACGTAGGCGTAGCCAACGGGCTCGTCTTCATCGAAGCCGATGACAGCCTCCCAGCCAGGTTCCGTGCCGTGTCGCGAAAGCCGTTCCGCGTAGCGCTCCACTGAGTAGTGAGGTTGGTGGAGCTGTTCGGCACGTACCTCTGAGTAGACGTCGATTAGCGTGCTCCATACAGCCTCAATGTTGGTGGCATGGCTCAGTGCGATGCCATCAATCGTCATTACGGCTCCTCCGGTTCTCGTTTGTGTACTCGTCCCAAGTGCGGTTGTGAGAGCTGTTCCGAGCTGTAAAGCGCAGCGCGTACCCGAAGTCGCGCAACATGCTGGCCACGCGAGGATGCTGCCCGGTGGGTTCGGCGGGAATCGACATGGCGGTGGTGACAGCGGGCTCCAATTCCCCTTGTCCCAACTGGGCCAAGGCCACGCGAGCAGTCGTGATGACTCGGGTTCGATGCATTTCGGGTCGTAGCAAGGCCAAGCTACGGTGCCCGTGCGCTTCCGCGCTCTCGTAGTCACCCAAGGCGAGGTAAGCGGCTACGGCGAGGCTCTCCAGTTCGGCTTGGTCATAGAAAGCAGTCATCCAGACCGGCCGCTGCTCATCCATATTGGCTTGCTGGAGAGCATCCTGGGCGTGGCCGAGAGCCTGACGCACCGCCCTCGCATCCCCGTTCAGCCCTTGGATGGCTGCGTGCCTCGCATGGCCGAGAGACGCGAACATCGAATCGCGGCGGGCGATGGGCAGGTTTCTGGCTACATCGTTGGCAGCCAAGGCATCCGCTGGGCGAACCATGTGGCGATAGAGGCTCCCCGCATGGGACCAAATGCGAAATTGAATGGTCGAGTCACCGGACATGGCTGCCAGGCTGGATGCTCGGTCGAAATGACGTTGGGCGGCGTCGAAGCGACATCCATCGATGGCGGCCCACATAGCGCTCGACGTGAAACTGGCCGCACAACCGTAGAGAGCCCCGCGCAGGCGCTGACTCGCGGTGCCCCGTGCCTGGAGGGCGATGGCCTCTCCCGCAAGTGCGGAGGCTTGGGTCTCGATGGTGAGCTTCCCGCCGTAACGGTGGTCACTCGCGATGACCAGCGAAAACTTGGAGACAAGGCGTCGAATATCGCCAAGTCCTACGCGTGGCGGGGCTCCGTAAGCGGGAACCCTCATGGAAGTCAGAGCTGCTCCGGCCGAGGAAGTGACGAAGGAACGGCGGTGCACTGGACTCCTCGTTGATGCTGAGCCCGAGGGCTCTTCCCTTCGGGACGTGAAGCCCAACTCGTTCATCGGGCACCCGAACACCGCCTCCAACGCCGACCGTTGCCTGGGATGTGGCCAGTTCGTTTTTCCGGTCAGCCAGTTGCGTACGGTGCGGTCGCTGACCGTGCCCTCGTACCCGGCGGCACGCAGGTCGGCGTTCACCGCCTCCGCTAATTCCGCCTGCGTGAAGCCGCATTCGATCATGCGTGCCCTGAGGATTTGATTGCCCTTCACGCACATCACGGTAGCCATCCGAGGCGGTCCGGACGAACCGCCCGCCTCGGAAATTTCCGGTCACCCATCTTGCACTCAACGCAGTTTTTACCTCACGCTCCGTACCCGGTGGTCGTTGACTGAACGCGGGCGCCACACCCAGGACGGCTTGAGCGGCCGGAAGGAGGACGTCCGTCCCGCCCCGGCGCGGGTGGGCCACACCATGCCGTTCCACCACGTAGAGGTCCTGATGACCGTGAGCACACAACCTCGCCCCACCGGTCACCCCGGCTACTCAGAAACGTTGCCCCGTAAGCCGCAAAGCGCCGACCGCGCCCGCAGTCTGGTACGGACAGCGTTGGGCGTGTGGGGGTTGCGGCGCGCGGTCGATGACTGTGCCTTGATCGTCACCGAACTGGTGACCAACGCCGTGAAACACGCCCGAGGCCCCTCTCTCCGCGTTACTGTCGCGCGCCGCGGCCGTTTCGTGCGGGTCGCGGTAACGGACGGGTCGCGAACACTGCCCAGACTCCGTCATCCGTCGGGTGCCGAGGCCGACGGGCGTGGGCTGATGCTTGTGGATGCTCTGGCCGACGAGTGGGGTGCCGATCTCAAGAGCTGGGGAAAATCCGTGTGGGCGAACCTGGATATCGAGAGCAGTGCGTGACCGGTTGCCTCGCCGAGATGCCGTGCCTTTTGTGCACGGGGAGAGATGGATGGACTACACGATCGATCACGCTGCGCTGCGCGAGGGTGAGCACGCCGCCGATGAGCTGGCGGACGCCCTCAAGGCGGCGGGGGTCAGGTTTCCGTCGCTCCGGGGGGACTTCCCCGTGGCCGGCCGTCCCTTCGTGCACCTTGGTGGCGTGTCCGCGACCGCAGTTCGCGAACTAGGCCGTGTCGTTCGGATCTTCGCGGGGGTGCGACGCCAGCTACGGCACCTCGCCGCGTTGTCGGACCGCCCACGTACGCCCAGTACGAGGACGATCCTCCGCCTTGCGATGCACCGCATCTGACGCCACACCCTGGTCCACGAAGATCCAAACGACACGCCCTAGCCGCCTGGATTCGAGCGCATTCCTGAGAGGGAGCGATCAGCGGGTCTGTGCCGAGTGTTCGACCCGAGTTCGGCTTCACGAGCACCGTCCGGAACACAAAGAACCGAGGAGAAGATCTTGCAGACAAGTACGTCGGGTGTGAAGACAGTTGCCCAAGCTCCTTGGGGGCTGCGCCGTATGGCTCCGTTGCGCAACGGCACTCCCTCCCCATGGCGGTACGTGGGACTCGACCCGGTCACGCAGACCGGTCGATGGGCCGGGGAGGACGGGGGTACCGCGCCCGCCGAACTCGGCAGGCATGGAACGAGCGTGAACACCTACCCGCCCACGCAGGTGGGCAAGGACGGCACGGTGGATGCCGACTCCGGTCACGACGCCGAGCAGGACGAGGGCCAGGGGTAGCACCGTGGCCGAACACCCGGTGCTGGTCTGCACCCAGGACGAGGACGCGACCGCTGATCTGGTCATCTCGGAACTGAGCCGCCGCCGAGTGCCCGTCATCCGGTTCGATCCAGGGCGGGACTTCCCCACCGCGGCCGTGCTGGCCGCGCGCACCGCCGCGGACGGCTGGTGCGGACGGCTCACGGTCGGGGCACGCACGGCCGACCTGTCCGCCGTGCGTGCCCTGTATCACCGTCGCCCCAGTGCTTACCCGACCAACAGCGTCCAGCAGATCGCTCGTTTCGCCGCGCGGGAGAACCGGCGCGGTCTCGGGGGCGTGCTGGGGGCTCTGCCGAGGTGTTTGTACGTGAGCCATCCGCAGGCCATCGCGCGTGCGGAGTACAAGCCCGCGCAGTTGGACGCGGCGACGCGGATCGGGTTCACGGTCCCCGCCACTCTGATCACGAACGAGCCGAGGGAAGCCAGGAGGTTCTGCGCCGACCAGCCGACCGTCTATAAGCCCCTGCACGCCGACGCGTACGACATCGAAGGTGAGCCCGCCGGAATCTGGACCGCTCCCGTCGAGGCAGACGAGATCGATCACGCGGTGAGCCACAGTGCGCACCTGTTCCAGGCGAGGGTTCCCAAGGTGGCGGACGTGCGTGCGGTCGTCGTCGGCGCGCGAGTGTTCAGCGCCCTCATCACCGCGCCGTCCGGAACTGTGGACTGGCGCCAGGAGTATCGGAGCCTGGTCTACGAACCGGTCGACTGCCCGGAGACCACACGCCGGGCGCTGGTCCGCTTCCTCACCGGCTTTGGACTGAGCTTCGGCGCCTTCGACTTCGCCGTGACTCCGGAGGGTGCATGGTGGTTCCTGGAGTGCAACCCCAACGGCCAGTGGGCGTGGCTCGAAGAGGCAGCGGGGCTGCCGATCACCAGCGCGATCGCGGACCTGTTGGAGAACGGAGCGCCCTCGTGACCGAGTCCCTGTCCTCGCAGCACCTGCGCGCGGATCTCGCACGGCGTCTGGTCGATTCCGGCGCGCTGCGCAGCCCTGAGTGGAGCGAGGCTGTGTTGACCGTGCCACGTGAGGTGTTCCTCGCGCAGGGTTGGTTCGAGTACGAAGAGGGTGGTTGGTATCGGCCCGAGACCGGCGTTTCCGAGGCAGGTCTCGCGCGGATCTACGAGAACGACTCCCTGGTGACACAGGTGGCCGGGAGCGTTTTTCCCGAGCAGGTGGAGGGCAGGATCGCCGCTGCCCCCTCGTCGTCGTCGACCCTGCCGGGCTTGGTCGTGCGGATGCTCGAAGAGCTGAGGGCGGGACAGGAGACGAGCGTCCTGGAAATCGGGACCGGGACCGGCTACTCGACCGCGCTGCTCTGCCACGTGGTGGGCGAGGACAACATCACCACGGTCGAGGTGGACGCGGAGGTGTCCGCCCGGGCGGGCATGGCACTGGGGAGCACAGGTTACTGGCCTACACGTGTGGTGGGAGACGGCCTGACAGGGCACCGGCCCCGCAGACCGTATGACCGTGTGATCGCGACATGCGGTGTGCACACCATGCCGGACGACTGGATCACGCAGACCCGGCCCGGTGGCGAGATCCTGGCCACGGTGGGCGGTTGGATGCAGGCGTCCGAACTCGTCCGGCTGACGGTCGCCGACGACGGCACGGCGGCGGGACCGCTCCTCGGCGGACAGGTCTCCTTCATGCTGGCTCGCTCGCATCTGGCACCTCCGCTCGGCATGTTGCCCGATCTGGACGCGGGTGACGCCGTGCCCACCGACCTCGGAGCTGACGCGCTCGGCGAATGGACCGCCCGGTTCGTCGCACAGTTCGCCGCGCCCCGGGCGCAGTTCCTCACCTTGGAGCGTCGGGGGCGCAAGGAGTACGTGCTGGTCGACGCCGAAACCGACTCCTGGGCGGTCGTCTTCCCGGAAGGCACGCGATGGATGGTCCGGCAGGGCGGCCCCGCACACGTGTGGGACCGGATCGCGGAAGCGGTCGTGCGGTGGCGCGCGGACGGCCGACCCCCTGCCGAACGGATGCGGCTGCGGGTCGGCCCCGAGGGACAGCGCCTCACCTGGACCTAGGCCCCGCCGCCCCCTCCGCGTCCGCCGTGGAGTGTGAGGGTGGCGGTGGTGCGGTGGAGGCGCGTGGTACGAGGCGGGTGGGGAGGCGGGTGCGCAGGGGGTCGGGGGTGTGGCCTTCGAGGAGGGTGAGGAGCATTTCGACGGCGCGCTGGCCCATGAGTTGGAGTGGCTGTTCGATGGTGGTGAGGGCGGGGTGGGTGGCGGTGGACTCGGGGACGTTGTCGAAGCCGATGACGGAGAGGTCGTCGGGGACGTGCAGGCCGAGGGTGGTGGCGACGTCGATGGTGGCGATGGCGGTGACGTCGTTGGCGGCGAAGACGGCGGTGGGGCGGTCGGGGAGTTGCAGCAGGTGGCGGGCGGCGTCGGCGGACTCGCTCTCCTCGTAGCCGGCGGCGCGTACGAGGGCGGGGTCGTGGGGGATGCCGGCGTCCCGCAGCGCCTCGCGGTAGCCGCGCTCGCGCTGGCGCCCGGACTCCAGGTCGCGCGGGGGGCGGCCGAGGAAGCCGATGCGGCGGTGCCCGAGGGCGAGGAGGTGCTCGACGGCGAGCCGGGCGCCGTGCAGGTTGTCGGCCTCGACGGTGGGCGCGGTGTCGGCGCCGACATGGGGGTCGACGGCGACGACGGGGGAGCCGATCTCCTCGGTGGAGACGGTGGGGGTGACCAGGACCGCGCCGTCGATCAGGGTGCCCGAGAGACGGGAGAGGTAGCGGCGCTCCCAGCCCATGTGACCGCCGCCCTCGCCGCCGGTCGAGTAGACGACGAGTTCGTATCCGGTGCCCTTGATGGCGCGGGCGCAGCCCTTGAGGAGTTCGGCGCTGTACGGCTCGATCGCCCAGACCAGGACCCCTACGACATGGGTGCGGTGGTTGCGCAGGCTGCGGGCCACCAGGCTCGACTCGTAGCCCAGCTCCTCGATGACCGCGCGCACCCGCTCCAGGGTGCCCGCCGCCACCCCGTGCCGCTCGTTGAGGACTTTGGAGACGGTCGCCACCGAGACGCCGGCTCGCGCCGCGACATCGCGGATGGTCACACGGTTTGTGGTCACGGTGTGATGCTACCGCCACCTAAAACGATTTCGATAACGTTATCGATAACGATTGACACGCCCGGGGCGCGCCTGCACGATGACCGAAACCCACAGCGGGACGGAGAGCGGACGCGGGATGCGTGGCGGGCGTGGGACGCGCCGCCGGCCCGTCGCCGCTTCGAGGTCCTGTCCTGTCGGGCGTCGCGGCCCCGCGAAGACCGGCAGGACAGGACCTAGTCGTGCCCCGGACCCGATGCCGCGCCCGGGGCGGAGAGGCGGACAGCATGACGGCTTCGGCCACCTCACGCAGGAGTGTGCTCACCGGCATGGCGGCCCTCGCGGGCTCGGCGGCGCTCGCGGGCTGCGGCACCTCGGGCCCCAAGTCCCCGGGCGCGGGCGGCGGTTCCGGCAGCGCCTCGGCCTGGATCATCAGCGGTGTCACCGAGAAGGCGTTCGAGCGCTCCTTCGACTCCTGGAACAGCGGGCACGCGGGGCAGCGGATCGCGGTGCAGTCCTTCGCCAACGACCCGTACAAGCAGAAGATCCGTACCGCCGTCGGCGCCGGGCAGGCGCCCACGCTGATCTACGGGTGGGGCGGCGGGGTGCTCGCCTCCTATGTGCGGGCGGGCTCGGTCGCCGACCTGTCGGACCTCGCGGCCGACCCCGCGCTCAAGGGGCGGTTCCTGGACTCGGTCGCGGCGGTGGGGAGGGTCGGCGGGAAGACGTACGCGCTGCCGAACAACGGCGTCAAGCCGGTGATGGTCTACTACAACAAGGAGCTGTTCGGGAAGGTCGGCGCGAAGCCCCCGCAGACCTGGGACGAACTGACGGCGCTGGTATCGAAGTTCAAGAAGGCGGGCATCGCCCCGTGCACCGTGTCGGGGCAGGCCAAGTGGCCGCTGCTGCCATGGCTCTCGTATCTGATGGACCGTATCGGCGGGCCCGGTGTGCTGGACGCGATCCTCGCGGGCAAGGCGAAGGCGTGGTCGCACCCGGCCGTCACGCAGGCCAACGAGATGATCCAACAGCTCGTGAAGTCGGGCGGGTTCGTGAAGGGCTTCGCGTCCATCTCCACCGACTCGGGCGCGGACATCGCGCTGATGTACACCGGCAGGGCCGCGATGAGCCTCGGCCTGCCGGCCACGTACCAGACCATCCAGACGGCGGACCCCGGCTTCATCAAGGACGGCAAGCTGGGCTACTTCCCCTTCCCGGCCGTCGAGGGCGGCAAGGGCGACCCGGCGAGCGTCACCGGCAACCCCTCCAACTACTGGTCGGTGTCGGCCGACGCGGACGAGGAGGCGCGGGCGGCCGCCCGCGCCTATCTGACGAGCGCGCTGCTCAACAAGGCTTATGCGAAGGACCTGTTGGCGGTCGGGAACGTGCCGCCGGTGGCGGGCTTCGAGGACGAGATCGCGGCGTCGCCCGACCCCGGCTACTTCAGGGCGGTCTACGACGCCACCGCGAAGGCGCCGGGCTTCTCGCTCTCGCTCGACCAGGCGCTCAGCCCCCAGGCGGGCGACGCGGTGCTGACCGGCCTCCAGCAGGTCTTCCTCCGGCAGATCGGCCCGAAGGAGTTCGCCGACCACATGAACGCCACCCTCTGACGCCGAAGGCGAGTTGGACATGGCTTACTCACAGGCGGGCGCGGGTTCCGGCGCGGGCATGGGCGCGGGCGCGGGCCGCGGCGCCGCGCCGGGTGCCAAGGGCCGCGGGGCCGGGGCCGGTTCGGGGGCGACGGGGCGCGGCACCGCGCTGTTCGCGCTGCCCGCGCTGGCGATGTTCGTGCTGTTCGCACTGGTGCCGCTGGCGGGCGCCGTGGTGCTCAGCTTCGTGCGCTGGGACGGCCTCGGCGCGCTGAGCTGGGCGGGGCTCACCAACTGGACGAAGATCCTGGACGACCCGGTCACCGGCAACGCGCTGCTGCTCACGCTGAAGATCATCGTGGTGTCGTGGGTGGTGCAGACCCCGGTCAGCCTGCTCCTCGGGGTGTTCACCGCGGGCACCCAGCGCTACCGCGCGGTGCTCGCCGCGCTCTACTTCGTGCCGCTGCTGCTGTCCTCGGCCGCGGTGGCGATCGCGTTCAAGGCGCTGCTCGACCCCAACTTCGGCATCGGCGGCGCCCCGGGGCTCCACTCCCTCGCGCAGAACTGGCTCGGCGACCCCACCCTGGTGCTCTACGTGGTCGTCTTCGTGATCGCGTGGCAGTTCGTGCCGTTCCACACCCTGCTCTACCAGGCCGCCGTGCGGCAGATCCCGCAGTCGCTGTACGAGGCGGCGACGCTGGACGGGGCGGGCGCGGTCGAGCAGTTCTGGTACGTGACGCTGCCGCAGTTGCGCAACACGGTGATCACCTCGTCGACGCTGCTGGTGACCGGGTCGCTGACCTACTTCGACGTGGTGTTCGTGCTGACCGCGGGCGGCCCCGGCAACGCGACCAGGCTGCTGCCGGTCGACATGTACCTCACCGGCTTCCAGGCGAACGACATGGGCGCGGCGAGCGTGCTCGCGGTGCTGCTCGTGGTGATCGGCCTCGGTCTCGCCCTCGTACTGACGAAGTTCTCCGGCTTCAGCCGGATGTCCAGCGACCGGGAGGGGCTCTGATGGCCACCACCACACCGCTCGACGCCACCGCGCCCCGCCGCGCCCCCGGCGCCCGCCGGGCCGGGCGCTCCCCGCGGCGGCGCAGGCCCAACGTGCTGGGCGGGCTCGGCGGCCTTGTCTGGCTCGCCGTGATCATCGTGCCCGTCTACTACGTGGTGATCTCCAGCCTCCGGCCGCAGCAGGGCTTCTTCGCGACGAACCCGCTCGCGCTCCCGAGCAAGGTGACGTTCGCGAACTACTCGCTGGTGCTGGACAGCGGCTTCGGCCGGTACTTCCTCAACAGCGCGGTCATCACGGCGGCCTCGGTGGTGGCGACCGTGGTGCTCTCGCTGATGGCCGCGTACGCGGTGGTGCGCTCCAGGACCCGTCTTGCGCGTGGCGCGTTCTCGGTGTTCCTGCTGGGGCTCGCGATCCCCGTGCACGCGACGATCATCCCGCTCTACTACATGATCACCCGGGCCCACCTGTACGACAGCCTGCTCGCGCTGATCCTGCCGTCGACCGGCTTCGCGGTGCCGATCACGGTGCTGATCCTCGCCAACTTCATCCGGGACATCCCCGGTGAACTCTTCGAGTCGATGCGGATGGACGGGGCGACGGACTGGCGGATGCTGCGCAGCCTGGTGCTGCCGCTGGCGCGCCCGGCGATCGTCACCGTCGGCATCTATGACGCGCTGCACGTGTGGAACGGGTTCCTGTTCCCGCTGATCCTCACGCAGAGCCCGGGCAACCGGGTGCTGCCGATGGCGCTGTGGACGTTCCAGGGCGAGTTCACGGTGAACGTCCCGGCGATACTCGCCGCCGTGGTGCTGTCGACGCTGCCGATGCTCGCCGCGTACCTGGTGGGCCGCCGCTCTCTGGTACGGGGCCTGACCGCGGGCTTCGGCAGGTGAGGGGCGCCCGTGCGGGGAACGCGTGCGGCGGGCCCCGGGAGGTGTCACGCGCCCGTGCGGGGGCCGGGGGTGCCGGGCCGCCGCCGTCGCGCGGCCCCCCGCGCCCCGACTGGCGACGCGCCGCGGGCGACCGCCTCCGGCCACCTTCCCGCACCCTGGAGCACACCAATGAACTCCCCCGTGAACGCCCCGGCGCACCAGGACGCCTCCGTGCTGCTGCGCGTGGACGGCGCCCGTCTCGTCACCGCAGGAGGTGACCCGGTGCGGCTGCGCGGCGTCGGGCTCGGCGGCTGGATGAACATGGAGAACTTCATCACCGGCTTCCCCGCCACCGAGGAACTGCACCGTGACGCGCTGCGCCGGGTGGTCGGACAGGAGGCGTACGACGCCTTCTTCGACCGCTTCCTCGACGTGTTCTTCACCGACGCGGACGCGGCGCTGCTCGCGGGCGCCGGGATGAACTGCGTGCGGGTGCCCTTCCACTACCGGCACTTCGAGGACGACGCCCGCCCCCTGGAGATCAGGCCCGAGGGCTTCGCACTGCTCGACCGGGTGGTGGACGTCTGCGCCGGGCACGGCCTCTACACGGTGCTCGACCTGCACGCCGCGCCCGGCTTCCACAACCAGCGCTGGCACAGCGACAACCCGACCCACCGCTCGTTCTTCTGGACTCACAGGCACTTCCAGGACCGGGTGGTCAACCTGTGGGAGGCCCTTGCCGAGCACTACCGCGACAACCCCTGGGTGGCCGGCTACAACCCCCTCAACGAGCCCGCCGACTCCGAGGGCGAGAGCATCGGCCCCTTCTACGAGCGGCTGCACGCGGCGATACGCGCGGTCGACCCGCACCACGTCGTCTTCCTCGACGGCAACCGGCACGCCACCGAGTTCGACCTGTTCCGCGACCCCTGGCCGGGCACCGTATACACGGTGCACGACTACGCCCTCTCCGGCTTCGCCGACAGCGGCCCGTACCCCGGCGAGTCCCGTGGCCAGTACGTCGACCGCGACTACCTCGCGGCCCGCTTCCTGAAGCGCTCGGAGTACATGCGTGCCACCGACACCCCCATCTGGGTGGGGGAGTTCGGGCCCGTCTACAGCGGCGACCAGGAGCGCGACGAGCACCGCTACCGCACCCTCGCCGACCAGCTCGACCTCTACGACGAGTACGGGGCCGGCTGGAGCCTGTGGACGTACAAGGACATCGGCCTCCAGGGCGTCGCCCGGGTGCCCGCCGACTCCCCCTACGTGCGACGGATCGCGCCGGTGCTGGAGAAGAAGGCGCGGCTCGGCGTCGACGTGTGGGGTGGTGTGGACACCGGGGTGCGGCACATCCTGGACCCGATCGAGGCCACCGTGGCCGAGGAGTTCCCCGGCTTCGACCCGCTGCCGTTCGGCGCCAGGCAGTGGATTCACGTGCTCGTACGGCACATCCTGCTCGCCGAGCCGATGGTCGAAGACTTCGCGCGCTGCTTCCGGGGCCTGGACGCGGACGGGATGCGGGCGCTGGCGGACTGCTTCGCGCTGGAGCGCTGCACCGTGCGCGAACCGCTGCTCGCCCTGCTCAAGCAGCACCTGTGAGCGTCGACGCACGTAGGGAAGGCGGCTGTTCATGAGGATCGAGAGCATCGAGACGCTGCTGCGCGGACCGCTCGCGGTGGTACGGGTGCGCACCGACGACGGTGTCGAGGGCATCGGCCAGACCGCCCCCTACGAGGCCGCGCACACGGTACGGGTGCTGCACTCCATGGTGGCGCCGGTGTTCCTCGGGCGCGACCCGTGGGATGTCGAGACCCTGGTGGACACGTGCCTGCGCACCCACTACAAGTTCCCCGGCGGTTTCGTCCACCGCGCCCTCGCGGGCGTCGACACCGCCCTGTGGGACGTGCTCGGCAAGGCCGCGGGCCGGCCGGTGGCGAAGCTGCTCGGCGGGCAGGCCCGCGACACGGTGCCGGTGTACGTGTCCAGCATGCGGCGCGACATCACCCCCGAGGCGGAGGCCGAACGCCTCACCGCACTGGTCGCCGAGCACGGCTTCGGGGCGGTGAAGATCCGCGTCGGCGAGGCGATGGGCCGCGACACCGACGCGGCGCCGGGGCGCACCGAGCGCATCGTGCCGCTGATGCGCCGCGAGTTGGGCGACACGGTCGACATCTCGGCGGACGCCAACGGCGGTTACTCGGTGGGCCGCGCCATCCGCGTCGGGAGGCTGTTGGAGGACCACGGCTACTTCCACTACGAGGAGCCCACCCCGTTCACCGAACTCGACCGCTGCGCCGAGGTCACCGCCGCCCTCGACATCCCGGTGTCGGGCGGCGAACAGGACTACGCGCTCCCGCAGTTCCACCGCATGCTCAGCGAGCGCGCGGTGCGCATCGTGCAGCCCGACATCGGCTACATCGGCGGTGTCTCGCGGGCCCGCAAGGTGGCGGTGCTTGCGGAGGCCGCGGGCGTCCCCTGCACCCCGCACTGCGCCAACCACTCCCTCCTCCAGCTCTTCACCCTCCACCTCGCCACCGCGATGCCGTCGTGCGTCCACTACCAGGAGTGGAGCGCGGAGGAGACACCGTGGACGACGGGCGTGTACGAGCCCGCGCTCCGCGTGGAGCAGGGCCGCCTCACGGCTCCCACCCGGCCGGGCTGGGGCGTGGAACTGACGCCCTCGTTCGTACGGGAGGCGGTGGGGGAGGTGTCGCGGGGGTGAAGGGGGCGGCTCGCCTGGATTCCGGGCACATCTGTGGGAATCTGGGGCGGGTTGGCATTTTTACGGCGGGGGTGGGGCGTGGTGGAAGACCGTACGGCCGAGGGGGTGGACGGGAGGGTCAGGGCGTCGGTGGCGCAGGTTTTCGGTTCGGATGCCCAGGGGGGCCAGCGCGCCGGCCGATTCCGGGGCAGCGCGTTCTTCGTGGCTCCCGGCCTCGCCGTCACAAGCGTCTCCGTCGCCGGTCCCGAGGGCTCGCGTGGGCCCTCGTCGGTCCGGCTGGTCTGGGAGGGCGGGGAAGCCACCGGTGCCGTGGAGTCGTTGGCGGAGGATCTGTTCACGTCCCGGGGCCCGCGTGGAGCCCATGACCTGGCGATCATCCGACTACCCGAACCCGTCGGCAACGGCTTTCCCCGGCTCTCCGACCGCACCCCTGAACTGACCGACACCCTCTGGGGATACGGTTTCGCGGTCCGGAGCGGAACGCGCGCGCAGCTGTGGACGGCCGCCCTGACATACGGTGGCCTGCTCGGGCAGGCGTTGCGGGTCAGTGGCACCGAACTGCCCGACGGGAGCGGGGGCGGCCCTCTCGTGGACCCGGCCACCGGCGGGGTGTACGGCGTGCTGGTGGCCCGCCAGTCGTCCGGCGCAGAGGGGCTCGCCCTGCCGCTCACCTCACTCAGGGACAGTGACGACCCGCGTGCCGCGGCCCTCTTCCGGGAGATCCGGGAGCGCAACCAGGCGTACCACCGGGGCGATTCCACGGCCGCCGGGCGCGGGCGCCCCGGCGGCCTGCGGTCCTATGGCGCGATGCGCCGACCGCACGCCCTCGCCGCCCTCGGCAGCGACCGGCCAAGCGCGGTGGACCTGCTGGGCCACGGCGGCGACGTCGACATGCTGGCCATGCTGGTGGCCGCGGAGTCCACCGCGCCCCCGCTGGCGATCGCGCTGCTCGGGGAGTGGGGCGCGGGCAAGTCGAGCACGATGGAGCAGATGCGCGCCCGGGTGGCCGAACTCGCCGCGGGCGCACGGCGGCAGGGCGGTGCGCGTACCGCCTTTGTCGCCAATGTGCGGCAGATCCGGTTCAACGCCTGGCACTACGCCGAGGACCACCTGTGGACGGGGCTCGTCGACCATCTCTTCAGGGGACTCGCCGCGGAGACGGGCGAGGGCCCCGCGGTGTCGACGGGCGAGGTGCAGCGCCGACGCGACCGGCTGCGTGCGGAGTTGGAGCGGGCCAGGGCCGAGGCCGGACGCCTCCAGGCGGTGGCCGACGCCGCCGCGGACACCGCGCCCGACGGACGCGCGGGCGCCGTCGGCGACCCCCTGCGCGGCCCCCGGCTGCTGTGGGCGGAGGCGGGCACCGTCGCCCGCTCCGCGTGGGCCAACCGCGGGACGCTGCTGGTGTGGGCCGCGGTGCTCGGCGCCGCGTGGGCGGTGTGGGCACTCGCGGGCTCCTGGATCGCGGCCGCGCTGCCGCTCGCGGTGGGCGCGGGGGCCGCGGTGGGCCCTGCCGTGCGCCGCGTGCGTG
Source organism: Streptomyces sp. NPDC050560 (assembly GCF_044457285.1). Lineage (NCBI taxonomy): Bacteria > Bacillati > Actinomycetota > Actinomycetes > Kitasatosporales > Streptomycetaceae > Streptomyces > Streptomyces sp. NPDC050560. The sequence continues at coordinate 294,412 of NZ_JBITGT010000007.1, read as the reverse complement.
CCTGGCACGCCGCGCTGGGGCGGATCGCCGCGGGGGCCGGTGAACGCCTCGGGCGCGACCTGGAGGAGGCCAACGAGCGGGTGGCGGTGACCGCCGACCGGCTCGCCCAGGTCGACGCGGCCGTACGCCTCTCCGAGTTCCTGCGCCGCCGCGCCGAGGAGCCGTCGCCCTACGAGCCGTACCGCAGCCTGCTGAGCCAGGTCAGGCGCGATCTGGAGAGGCTGGAGGGCGATCTCGCGCGGGCGCGCGAGGAGTGGCGCAGGCGCACGGGGGCCGGGTCCGGGGCGCCGCCGCTGCAACGGGTGGTCCTCTACATCGACGACCTGGACCGCTGCTCGCCGCGGCGGGTGGTGGAGGTGCTTGCGGCCGTCCATCTGATGCTGGCGCTCGAACTCTTCGTCGTGGTGGTCGCGGTGGACCCGCGCTGGCTGGTCAAGGCGCTGCGCCTGCACCACAGGGACCTCTTCGGGCCGGGGCCCGACGCGGCCGGGGAGGGCGTGGAGGCAGCGGGCGCGGGACCGCTCGACTACCTCGACAAGATCTTCCAGATCCCGTTCACCATCGCGCGGCCGGGCGAGGAGGCCACCGGGCGCTACATCCGGTCGCTGCTGGAGGCGCGGGAGTTCGGACTCGGAGCGTTCGAAGGAGGAGAGTCCGGGAGAGGGGAGTTCGACGGCGGTGGGTTTCCGTCGTCCGGCGGCGACCGCAATCCGCACCGGCCCTACATTGCGCCGACGGCCCCGTCCCTCCCCGAGCGGCCTGTCGGGCCACCCGACTCCCCCGCCCATCCCATGTCGGTGGAGACCGACTTCATGGCCCTCCTCGGGCCGCTGCTCCCGACACCCAGGGCCGCGAAGAAGCTGGTGAACCTGTACTGCCTCGTCAGGAACGGGGTAACGGACGACGACCCGGGCCTGTTCAGGCCCGACAGACTCCGGCCCCTCCAGGTGCTGTTGGCCGTTCTGGTGGGCTCGCCCGCCGCGTCCCAGCGGATGTTCGTCGCGCTGGCGGGTGCGGGGGACGACGAGGACGTACGCGACGTGCTGAACGCCCTGGCGGAGCGCGAGGGCCCGGGACCCCTGGCCGCCGCTTGCGCGAAAACCGTCGCGGCCCTGGCGCGTGTGGCCCTGAGCACCGAGGTGCCGAACAGGGCCGGTGCCTTCCACCCCTGGATTCCCCTGGTGGCACGCTTCAGCTTCCACTCGGGGGCGTGGGACGGGGAGTAGCGAGGCCCGGACAGGGGGGCCGGGTCAGGGGTGGTCGGTGGGGCCCGTCATGGTGTGGGGGTCCACCCAGGCGCCGAACTGTGCGCGGGTGACGCCGTGCCGGGCGGCGGCGGTGGGGATGTCGTCGCCGGTGGCCAGGGCGTCGCGGGTGATCTCGGCGGCGGCGTGGTAGCCGATGTGGGGCGAGAGGGCCGTCGTGAGCATCACACTGCCGCGTACGTTGGCCGGGCCCCGGTCGGTGGCTTCGAGGCCGCGTACACACTGCGCGTCCGTGTTCCGCACCGCGGCGGCCAGCAGCCGGGTGGACTGGAGGGCGGCGTCGATGGCCACCGGCATCATCACGTTCAGCTCCAGCACGCTGCCGGTCTGCGCGAAGCGCACGGTGGCGTCGTTGCCGACGACCCTCGCCACCGCCATCGTCAGGGACTCGATGACCGACGGCGGGACCTTGCCGGGCATGATGCTGCTCGACACCTTCACATCGGGCACCCGCAGTTCGCCGAGGCCCGCGCGGGGGCCCGTGGCCAGCAGCCGGATGTCGCAGCCGATCTTGTGCAGGGCGAGCGCCGCCGTGGTCACCGCGGCGTGCGCGGAGACCATGCCGTCGAGGGTGGACTGGCCGCAGAAGTGGTTGGCGGTCTCGTGGAAGCCGATGCCGAGGTCGGCCGCGAGCCGGGCGCACACCTTCGCCGCGAAGCCGGGGTGTGCGTTCAGGCCCGTGCCCACGGCGGTGCCGCCGAGGGGGAGTTCCGACAGCTCCGTGACCGCCGCCTCCACCCGGGGCACGGCGCGCTCCAACTGGCCCGCCCAGCCGTGGAACTCCTGGCCGAGCCGCATCGGGGTGGCGTCCTGGAGATGGGTGCGGGCGATCTTGAGGACGTCCCGGAACTCCACCGCCTTCTCCGCGAGCGTGTCGCGCAGCGTCCGCAGCGCGGGGACCAGGTCGGTGCGCAGGGCGACGGCGGTGGCGACGCGCATCGCGGTGGGGACCACGTCGTTGGAGGACTGGCAGCGGTTGACGTGCTCGTGCGGGAGCACTGTGACGGACGGGTCGTGGCGGCGGGCGAGCGCCGCGACGACCTCGTTGGCGTTCATGTTGCTCGATGTCGCCGAGCCCGTCTGGTACGTGTCCACGGGGAACTGGTCCCACAGGCCGCCCGCGAGCACCTGGTCGCAGCCCGCGGTGATCGCGGCGGCCTCGGCGGCGCCCAGCAGGCCGAGTTCGGCGTTGGCGAGCGCCGCCGCGCGCTTGACCCGTACCAGCGCGGCCAGGAACTCGACCGGCATCGGGACGCCACTGACCGGGAACGCCCGCACCGCGTGCCCGGTCGCCTCGCCCCACAGCGGCCCGTACGCGGCGGCCCCGTCCCCCGCGCCGTCCCCCGCCGCGGCCCCGTCTCCCGCGGCCCCGTCCGCCGTCACAGCGCGGTCACCCGGCGCTCCGCGGACTCCAGGAACGACGGCAGGATCTCCACGCCCCAGCCGGGCGCGTCCGAGATCTCCACGCGGCCGTTCTCCACGACGGGGCGCGGCGCGAAGAACTCGGTGCCCGCCTGCTCGATCGACCACTCCTGGAGCTGGGTGCACGCCGGGCTCGACAGCACCAGGTGCGCGGTGAACACCGGGATGAGGGAGTGCCCCGAGGAGTGCGGGGTGCAGGGGATGCCCGCGATGTCGGCCATGTCGGCGACCTTGCGGGCGCGGGTGAGGCCGCCGATGTAGCAGACGTCGGGCTGGATGACGTCGACGAGGCGCTCGGCGACCATACGGCGCACGATCTCCAGCGAGAACTCCTGCTCGGCGGCGCCGATCGGGAGGTCGAGCTGCCGGGCCACATAGCCCATGTTGTCCAGTTCCCAGCTCGGGTTGGGCTCCTCCAGGTGGTAGAAGCCGTACTCCTCAAGGCGGCGGCCGACCGCGACGGCGCCGCCAGGCGAGTACGCGCCGTTGGCGTCGGCGTTGAGCAGGAACGCGTCCCCGAACTCCCTGCGCATCGCGGGGACAAGCTCGGCGGTGCGGCCGTTCCACAGCTCCGCGTCCCGGCCGTTGCGCACCCCCACCTTGATCTTGGCGGCGGTGAAGCCGTACGTGTCGACCGCGGCCCTGATGCGCGCCAGCTCCTCGTCGACGGGCGTCTCGCGGCTCATGCTGGAGGCGTAGACGCCCACCGAGTCCCGGAACGCGCCGCCAAGCAGCCGGTACACGGGCTGCCCCGTGACCCGGCCCTTGAGGTCCCACAGCGCGGTGTCGACGCCGCTGACGGCGCGCATCAGGAAGCCGCCCAGGTACTTGTACTCGGCCCTGATGGCGCGCTCGACGAGGGTGGCGATGTCCCAGGGGTTCTGCCCGACGAAGTGCTTGGCGACGAGCCGGTGCAGCACCAGGGCGGTGATCTCGGGCTCCGAGGGCGCGGTCTGGCCGAACCCGAAGCGGCCGTCCTCCGTGGTGACCTTGACAAGGCAGAGGTTGCCCGAGGTGTAGGTCTCCACGGAGGCGATGCGCGGCGCGTCGGCCCCGGAGGGAGCCGCGGAGGGAGCCGTGGACGGGGGCGTGGACGGGGACGGGGGCGGGGTCACGCGATGTCAGCCTTTCATTCCGGACATGACGACTCCCTGCACGAAGTACCGCTGCGCCAGCAGGAAGACGACGAAGATGGGGATGATGGTCAGGGTGGCCGCGGCCATCAGGCCGGGGGTGTTGGTGAAGAACTCCCCCTGGAAGAGGGCGAGTGCGACCGGGAGTGTCTGGAGGTCGGGCGAGTTGAGGAAGATCAGCGGGCCCAGCAGGTCGTTCCAGGAGTCGACGAAGGTGAACAGCGCGACGGTGGCGAGCGCGGGCTTCGCCAGCGGCAGCATCACTCGGTAGAAGGTGGTGAAGACGGACGCCCCGTCGATACGGGCGGCCTCCTCAAGCTCCTTGGGGATGCTCATGAAGAACTGCCGCATGAGGAAGGTGCCGAACACCGGTGTCATCGCGCGCGGCACCCACAGCGGGTAGTGGGTGTCGACCCAGCCGAAGTTGCGGAAGACGACGTACTGCGGGATGAGGTAGACGATGTTCGGGATCAGCGCGGAGGCGAGCACCACCACGAACACCGCGTCCCGTCCTGGGAACTTGATCCTGGCGAAGGCGTAGCCGGCGAGCGAGGCCACCACGAGCAGCCCGAGGACGTTGAGGAACGCCAGCTTCACGCTGTTGAGGAAGTAGTGCGGCAGCACGTCGAGCGCCTGCCGGTAGCCCTCCAGAGTGGGGTGGTGCGGGATGACCGAGGTGGCGTCGGACAGCGACTCGGGGCCCGACTTCAGCGAGGTGCCGATCATCCAGAACAGCGGGAAGAGGAAGCCGATCGCGAGGACGGCGAGGAAGGCGTAGTAGATGCTCCGCAGCACCTTCGGGTTCTGCAACATGGCCGCCACGGCCGTGCCGCGCCCGCCGTCCTGTGTCGTGCCGAGCGCGCTCATCCGTAGAACACCCACTTGCGTTGCATTCTCCACTGGAAGACCGTCAGCGCGGCGATGACCAGGAAGAGCAGCCATGCCATCGCGGACGCGTAGCCCAACTGACCGTCCGCGAAGGAGGTGTTGAACAGTTGGAGCAGATAGGTGTTGGTGTCGTTGCCAGGACCGCCGTGGGTCATCACGTAGACGATGCCGAACACCTGGAAGCTGGCGACGAACTGGCTGATGCTGACGAAGAAGAGCGAGGGCGTCAGCAGCGGCAGCGTGATGCTGCGAAAGCGCCGCGTCCTGGAGGCGCCGTCCAGGCTCGCCGCCTCGTACAGCTCGGCGGGGATGGACTGGATTCCGGCCATCAGCACGATCATCGGGTAGCCCACGCCCTGCCAGACGCTGACGAAGACGACCGCGACGAGCGCCCAGGGCGAGGTGACCAGCCAGTCGGGTCCGTGGATGCCGAAGAACCCGAGGATGCTGTTGAAGACGCCGTCGCGGCCGTCGTAGAGCCGGAACCAGACCACGCTGACGGCCACGACGTTGGCCACGTAGGGCACGAAGAACGCCAGCCTGAACACCGTCATGATCCGCCGCTGCGGGCTGATCAGGGTGGCGAGGGCCAGCGCGAGCAGCATCGTCAGCGGGATCGCGCCGAGCATGAACAGCAGGGTGTTCCTGACGACGGTGTGGAAGAGGGTGTCGTGCAGGATCAGCTTGGAGTAGTTGTCGAGGCCGACCCACTTGCGGGGTGTGAAGCCGTCCCAGCTCGTGAACGACGAGTACGTCGTGACCAGCATCGGGTACAGGTGGAAGACGGCCAGACCGGCGACGAGCGGGGCGATGAAGAGGTAGCCGACCAGGTTGCGGCCGCCGCGGCGGGGCGCACGGCGGCGCGCCCCCGCGGCCCCGGGCGCGCTCGTCTGCGCCCTGCCGCCCGGCGCCCGGCGGTCGTGTGTGTTCAGGGACATGACGGCCTCATCCGATGATCTCCTCGATCTCCGGGCGGAGCCTGCCGAGCACGTCGGAGGCGCTTGCCCGGCAGTTGCGCACGTCGTCGAGGGCCGGGCGGTAGATCTGGAGGGCCTGCTGCACCTCGACCACCCGTCCTGGCAGCACCGCGTTGTTGGCCGCCTCCAGCATCAGGCCCATGTGCCGGGGCGAGCCGCCGCCGCCCGAAGCGGTGATCCCGTCGGCGGCCGAGCGCAGCCCCGGCACGAACGCGCCCGCCTTGGCGAACCCGGTGGCCCCCGGGGTGCTGGTGAGGTAGTGCAGGAGCTGCCACGCCTGCTCCTTGTGGGCGGCCTTGGCGGGGATCGCGAACACGATCTGGTTCGCGTACGTCTGCTGGCGCACCTGTCCTGGGATCGGGGCGATGTCCCACTCGAAGTCCTTCACGTTCTGCCGGAAGAAGTCGACGAACGTGGAGACCCGCTGGATCATCCCGATCTGTCCCGCGGCGAACATCTCGGCGCCCTTGCCGTCCTGTTGCAGCTCCGACCAGCGCGGTTGGGCGTCGTGCTCGCAGGTCAGGTCGGCGACGAACTGGTAGCCCTCGGCGTCGGCCGGGTCGGCGAGGGTGAAGCGCCTGCCGTCCTTCGACCAGCGCCCCGTGCCGCCGTTGTTCACCGTGAAGATCATCTCGAAGCCGGAGTCGTCGAGGACGCAGGCGCCCCAGCGCTTGTCCGGTAGGGAGAGCTTCTTCGCGGCGTCGAGGAAGTCCGCCCACTTCCAGCCCTCGTCGGTCCAGGTGGTGGGCGGGAGCGGGACGCCCGCCTCCTTGAACATGGTCTTGTTGTAGAAGAGCACACGGGGCTGCATACCGAGGCTCCAGCCGACGTACGAGCCGTCCGGCTGGCGGGCGTTGTTGTACACGGTGGCGAAGTAGTCGGCCTCGTGCAGACCGCTTTCGCGCATGAAGTCCCGCAGGTCGTGCAGCCGCCCGGTCTTGGCGTAGGAGGCGACGAAGTCGTCGTCGATCCGCATGAGGTCCGGCGGGTTGCTGGCGCCGAGGACCGTACGGCACTTCACCCAGTAGTCGCTGCCGGACGCCGCGAACTGGTACTTGATCTTCTTGCCGGTGGCCCTGGTGAACGCGTCGAACACCTTCGGGTAGGGCGAGCCGTCGAGGGCTTCCCAGTTCATCACGGTGATGGTCGAGTCGTCCGAGGCCGAGGCGTTCCCCGCGCACCCCGCGAGCGCGGCGCCCGCGGCCGCCCCGCCGAGGCCCGCCAGCACCCGCCTGCGACTGATAGCTGCCATCTGAGTCCTCGCTCCTCCGTCCCCGCGCGCCCACGCGACGGACCGCCGCGGCACGGCGGGCACCGGCGTGCCCGGCACCGGTACCGCGGTGGCGTTTCGGCCATGTGCACGAAACGTAGGCGAAACCCTCGGGTTCCACAAGGCGGTTGCTGGCTTCCGTGATATGGAATTTTTCGGTTCGGCTGGTCGGACGCGATCCGGAGCGGCCGCCATGAACTGCGGTTTCCTATGATGGGACGGGAGTTGTGGGGCACGGAGAGGGTCTCGAAATATTTCGGGGTTGTCCGAAACTTTCCCCTGATTCCGCCGGTACGTTGGCCTGTCCACGACCCCCGCGGGAATTTCCCGTCCGGCCCTCTCCGCATCTCCCGGGATAGGGCTACGCTGCTGCAAGCGCGGACTTGGCGCGTTTTCGACGCATCCAAACGCCGAACAGGCCATTTAGTGATCGCTGTTGGCAATAACGGAGCGGTACGTGGCAATTAGTGTGCCTGGTGGCTAGATGGGGCGGCTTACGATCCCTCTCTGGAGAGGGGAGGACCGTTGCACGGCTCATCGCATTCCGGCGCCTCAGGCTCCGAGAAGAGAATTCCCGTCAGAGTGCACGCGCCTGACCCGATCTCCCACGAGGGCGCGGTCGGCCAGCTACGCCGGCACCCGGTGATCGAACTCGTCGAGGAGACCACGGGCCGCGACGGCGCGGTCGCCGTGCTGCTCGCCGAGTCCATCGACCAGCGCACCCTGTCGTCGCTGCGGCGCCTCGTGCGCGGCGAGGGCCTGCGCGCGGTGCTGGTGGTCAGCCAGATCCGCGAGGCCGAACTGCTCGACGTCATCGAGTGCGGCGTCGGCGCCATCGTGTGGCGCCACGAGGCCACGGAACACCGGCTGCTCCAGGCCGTGATCGCCGCGTCGCGCGGCGACGGAGACCTGCCGTCCGACCTGATCGGCCGCCTCATCAGCCAGGTCAGCGCGCTGCGCCCGGGCGCCTCCGGCGGCCCCGGCGGCCGCCCCGCCGGGCTCACCGCCCGCGAGATCGACGTCCTGCGGCTCGTCGCCGAGGGCCTGGGCACCGGGGAGATAGCGGGGAAGCTATCGTACTCGGAGCGCACGGTGAAGAACATCCTGCAAGCCCTCACCACCCGCCTCGCCCTGCGCAACCGCGCGCACGCCGTGGCGCACGCCCTGCGCGAGGGATACATCTCGTGACGCACGAGGTGGGCGGCTTCCTCGCCCCCTGAGGACCCCGGGCCCTCTGCGGACCTCGGGCACCCACCGGGCCTTGGCACCTCACCACCACCGCCTTCCGTCCGGGCGCCGACAGGGGCGCGCGGCGGCCGGGGTGCACGGCAACAACAGAGGCGCGTGGTGGCCGGGGTGCGTGCCGGCGCGGCCACCACGCGCCCCCGTCACGCCACCCCGCGTTCCTCCAGCGCCGTCTTCAGGCTCCGTAGCGCGTAGTAGACACGGGACTTCACCGTGCCGGGCGGCACGCCCAGGTCGGCGGCGGCCTGCTGGGTGGTGAGGTCCGAGAAGAACGTGGCCGCAAGTGCCTCGCGGTGGGCGGGCGTCAGCGTCTGGAGCGCGTCGCGCACCACGATCGACGACAGCACCCGCTCGGTCCCGTCCGTCTCGGCGCCCATCTCGCTCAGCCAGGTGGCGCCGCCGACCTCGATCGGCCGTGCCATCCGCGTGCGGTGGGCGTCGACGACCAGGTTGTGCGCGACCCGGAACAGCCACGGCCGCACCGCCATGCCCTCGCGATCGAACAAATTCCGCTTGTTCCAGCAGCGCAGCAGCGTCTCCTGGATGACGTCCTCGGTGCGGTGCGTGTCCCCGCCCAGCATGCGCAGTACGTACGTGTAAAGGGCGGGACCGTGTCGAAGGTAGAGGTCGCGCAGGGCGCGTTCCTCCTGGGAAGGCGCGCTCGCCGACCCGATGACCGTCACGTTCACCTTCTGCTCCCTCCTCGGGAAACCGGCTCCGAGGGGGGAACGGAGCCGAACCTTCGGCGGAGCGGAGTGTTCCGGGAGAGGTTCCACTTCCGATTGACGTCTGATCTACGAAGCGATGGACGTGCAGGCGGTGGCACATGGAGCTGGTGTGATCACTGGGGCGGCGATGTCGTCCTGTGGTGCGCCGAGGGGGCGCCTCACACCGGTGCGCTCAGCGCGTCCACGTCCCTGCGCACCTGGTACGCCAACTCCTCCTCGTCGGGGCTCAGCGGCTGCCTCAGGTCCAGCCGCTCCCACATGTTGAGGAGTTCGTGCCCGTGGGTGAGCGCCGCCTTCTCGTCCTCCAGCCACTGCCAGGCCGCCGTCGCCCGCGCCACCTCCGCGTGCGCCCGCGCGTCCCCCGCCACACACCGGGTGCGGGCCACGGAAAGGGCGAGCACGGTGGCCTCGTGGTGGTCCCCGGCCAGATGGGCCAGGTACGCCTCAAGGGCCCTCGCCTCGACGGTGTGCGGATGGTCCATGCCCGCGGAGAGCGTCAGGGACTTGCGCAGCACGGTGGCGTGGGCGAAAGCCTCGTCGCGCCGGTCCTCGGCCGCCAACGCGTTGATGTGCCCGACGCGTTGGGCGAGTTCGGCGGGTATCCCGGTGTCGGCAGGTGCGGGGGTGTCGGGGACGGCGGCCCGCGCGGCGGACGCGGCGCGGACCACGGCGGTGGCGATGGCGGAGAAGGCGGTGGCGGCGGCCCGGGACGGCTGCGTCCGTGGGCCCGCCGCCCCGGATTCCGGGGAGTCCGTCTCCTCGGGCGCCGGTTCGCTGCCCGCGGGTGCCGTCGTCGTGGCAGGCGCCGCTCCCAGGACGGGCAGGTGCACCGATGTCGGTTCCGCTGCGGGGGTGTGCGAGACCGGTGCGTGGGTGCGGAGTGTGTCCGTGTCGGCGGTGTGGCCCACCGGCGACACCGTGGTCGCGTCGTCGAGCGGCCCGGTGGGCTGGGGGGCCCAGGCCGGGGGCGCGTACGGGGCGGTCGCCTCCGCGGCCACCGGGTCGGAGGCGTGGACCTCTTCGGCGTCCGGCTCCTCCGGGACTGAGGCCGGGACCGGGGCTGAGGCCGGGGCCGGGTCGGGGTCCTGGTCCGCGACGACCTCCGCGTCGGGTGACTCCTCCTGGAGCCCGACCGTCTCCTCCGTGAGGTCGTCCGCCTCCTCCGCGAGGCCGTCCGTCCCCTCCGTGAGGCCGTCAGCCTCCTCCGAGAGGTCGTCCGCCTCCTCCGGGAGGTCATCCTCCTCCGCGAAGCCGTACGCCTCCTCGTCCAGGGGGTCGACGCTGCTGGAGCCGTCCGGTGACACCTGGAGCAGGAAGCGGGCACCGCCGGGACCGTCGTCGACCAGGGCCTCCATGGTGGTGTCCCGTTCCTCGGCGTACCTGTGCAGGTAGTCGAGTACGGCGTCGTGCACGGTCTTCGGCTGCTCGGGGACGAGGAGCAGGCCGTCGATCTGGACGACGCCGTTCTCGGATATGTACACCTCGGAACGGGCCATGGCAGTTCTCCTCACTGTGGGGTTCTGGGCGGGACGCGGACGGCCGCGCGGCTCAGCCGGAGTCGTCGGTGCCGTTGGTGACGTCGGGGTCGGGGGTCTCGCCGTCGGGCCACTGGACGGTGCCCGAGTACTTGGAGAACGCGAAGCGGACGGCGCCGATGTAGTTCTGGGCCGCGTTGCTCTCCGGCGGGCCCTTGGCCTCCCGGACGGCGTCCATGCCGACCTTGTAGCCGGCCAGCGCCATGTCGAGGACGCTGCCCTTGGCCTTGCCCTCGTCCTTCAGCTTCTGCGCCTCGTTGGCGAGCGCGCACATGTAGCGCCCCTGGGCCATGATCGAGTCCTCCGTGTCGAAGGCGTCGACCTTGTCGTTGTCGTCGTCGTCCTTGCCGTACTTCTTGAAGATGTCGGGCGGTAGCTGCGAGATCCCCTTCTCGCCGTTCGGGCCGATCATCTCCGCCCTGAAGTGGGACGCCGCGTCGATCTGCGAGGCGATGACGATAGGGCCGATCGCGTCGCACAGGTCCCCGGCGTCCTCGATGGAGTCCTTCAGGTCCTCGGGGACGGATCTGGGGTCGAGGTCGCCCTTGCCGTCACCGTTCGCCACGTCGATGACCTCCTGCCCCTGGTCGCTGGACGGGGGGTCGCCATGGCCGTGATGGAAGATCAGGTAGAGGATCACCAGGGGAAACAGCAGCACGCCGAGGCCCCCGATGATGAAGTCGGCGACGACGACCACGATCATGGCGAGCGGCGCCAGCAGGCAACCGCAGCCGAGACCGGCCGCCGCGACGTTCCTGGCGGTCTTCGCACCGGTGCTCTTCTCTTCACCCCCGGATTCCTCACTCATGGGCGCACGCCTTCTTCTCCTCATCTTGAACCGCGACGGCAGAGCGGACCGTTGTGCTGTCGAGACGGGTCCGGCAGATCAGAACGGGCCGCGACGCGAAGAAGTTCAAACCGGTGGAAACAAGATGAATCCGAGCAGCGGAAGCACCAGGGGGGAGGAGGCACGCATGGGCAACCCCCCGGCATCGCAGAAGCCGGGCGCGTGGGTACGTGGGCCGAAGCCCCCGCAGCCGGCGCCCGCACAGCCGCGGCCCGCCCCGCGGCGTGACGCGAATCCGTCGGCGACGAGCGAGCACGGCCGCCCGGCTGCCCCGCGGACGACCGGCGGCGCCCCGGCCCACCCGGCACCTCGCGGGCCGCAGCCCCGCACCGGGGCTCCCGGCGGACGCACACCGTCCCCGGGAGCGGCGGCGCGGCAGCGGCAGCCGGAGGCCCCGGAAGCCACGGGCGTGCCGCCCGGGCGCCCGCCGCGGCGCGCCCAGCCGCCGGAGCGGTCGGGCCCACGCCCCCCTGCCCCGGCCGCCACCCCCGCACCCGCCGCCGCGAAGTCCCCGCCGGGACGCCGGCCCTCCCGTGGGCCGAAACCCGACGCGCGGGGGAGCGCACCCACCGGGAGCACCACGGCCGGGGGTGGCTCGGGCGGCACCGTCGGCTGGGTCAAGGCACACGGCGGGGCCGGTGCCACCTCCCTGACCGCGGCCATCGGGGGAGTCGACATCGGCGCCCGGTGGCCGAAGCCGGGGAAGGGCGAACCACGCCGTTTCATGATCGTGGGAAGGACCAGCGCGTCGGGCCTTCGCTCCGTCTCCCGGGTGCTGCGTGCCCTGGACGAGGGCAAGGCGCCGCCGCAGATCGAGCTGATCGGCGTGGTGCTCATCGCCGACGCGCCCGGGAGGCTCCCGCTGAGCCTGCTGCGCCGTATCCGGGTCATCCGCTCCGTCACCCATGTCCACCGGGTGCCGTGGATACCGGCATGGCGGCTCGGGGACGAGCCGCGGACCCTGCCACGTCAACTCGTCAGGCTCACCGAACTCGTGGGTGCCGACCTGAGCACGAAGGGCATGTGACATGACGTTGGCATCCCGTGCGTTCTGGCGGCTCGCCGCCTACTCGCCCCCCAAGGCGGACATCGGCTGGATCTTCGGCACCCTCTCCTGGTGCGCGTCAGCGGCGGGGGTCGCGGGACTGACCATCGTCGGCATCAAGATGTCGCTCCAACTGCGCCGCGGCGAGCCGGGCGAGGGGGGCGACCACTTCCGAGGTGTCTTCTACATCGTCCTGGCCTGTCTCGTGGCCACCTCGGCCGGTCCGCTCGTCACGTTCCTCGGCGATCTCTCGCTCCAGCCGCCGCAGAAGTGATGTGCCCCTGAGCCTCGTACCCCCTGACGCTTCACCCCCTCACTGTCAGCCGTCCCCCGCTCCCGCGTAGGCGGGGCGCCGAAATCCCCCGGAGACAAGCATGTCGCTCGTGACGTACCAGGCCGCCGCCTACAAGGCAGCCAACTACCTCGCCGCCGACCCCTTCAACGTCAAGAAGGACGCCCCGGACAAACTTGAGAACAAGGTCAACCTGGTCCTGGGCATCGCCGCCTGGGCCGGCACCGCCGCCGGTGTCGCCGGAGTGCTGATCACCGGCGCGATGATGGCCGTCTCCCTCAAGCGGGGCGAGAGTTCCGAGCACATGAGCCGTCTGGGCATGGTGCTCGGGGGCTGTGTCCTGGTGGCCACCGCGGGGCCCCTGGTGCAGTTCGTCTTCAACTAGGCCGCACTGTGGCGATCTTCAAACGCCGGGAGAAGCCGGTCGAGGAGCCGAAGCCCTACTGGCAGCAGCGCAGTTGGCGGATGTCAGCGGGTTTCCTCGGCATCGTGGTGGTCGCGGGCGCGGCCACCGCCCTCACCTCGGGTGGCGATACCGTCAAGTCCGCCGACGACTCCCGGCCCCAGGAAAGCGCGGCGGTGGCCAAGGGGCCGCTGTCGGGCCCCCTCGTGGACAACGGACGCCCCCGGGACTGCCACACCGACGACAGCGGCGGGTCGACGGTCCCGAAGAGCGCGCCCAAGGACGTCGTATGGCGGAGCCTGGGCGCCGCCCAGGTGCCCGTCTCGTCCTCGGCGGGACCCAAGCAGCGGGAGGGGACCCCGTGGTGGTGCTTCGCACACACCCCCATGGGGGCGGTCGAGGCCGCCGTGATCATCCCCTCCCAGGCCAGCGGGTCCGGCTGGCGCCAGGTCAGCCGGGAGCAACTCGTCGCAGGGAGCGGCCGTGACCAGTTCGAGAAGGATCGCGAGTACGAGTCGGACATCGACGGTCCCGACGACGTGGACGCCGGGTCCCTGGGCTACTACGCCGGTTTCGCCGTGCTCTCCTACCAGGACGAGGCGGCCACGGTGAAGCTGCTCATCAAGAGCGATGTCGGCGGTCTCACCGGCACCACGACCGTCCACCTGCGGTGGGACCGGGGCGACTGGAAGGTGCAGCCGTCCGGCGGTGGCGAGCTGTTCTCGGCCATCGACTACACCGCGAACACCAACGGCTTCATCATGTGGGGAGACTGACGTGGCGGCGGGATGTAATGCCGACAACCCGATCGTCGGTTTCTTCAAGTTCCTCGGCAACCCCATCGGAACCATCCTCGAAGCGATCGCCAACGCCGTGCTCAAGGCCGCCGTGGACATCTACGGCGCCATGGCCACCAGCATCCCGACGCTCGGGACCAGCACGGTGACCTCGGAGGAGGTCAGCAGCGAGACAAGATGGATCGTGGTCTATACGGCGGTCGGATCACTGATCTACGCCGCCATCCGCATGGCGCTGGAGCGGCGCGGGGAAGGCGGGACGGTCGCGCTCAAGGGCATCCTGCGGGTCGTGCTCATCTCCGGCGGGGCCACCACGATCGTCACCGCCGCCGCGAGCATCGCCGACGACTACAGCCAGTACCTGTGGAAGGCGGGAGCCGAGCGGGCGCTGAACGAGGTCGGCAACGCGTGCAACAAGGGCGGCACCGACCCGATCACACCCATCCTCCTGCTGATCCTCGCCTTCCTCCTGCTCATCGCCGCGATCATCCACACGATCCTGCTGTACATCCGCCTCGGCGTGATGATCGTGATGCTGGGCACCCTCCCGATGGCCGCCGCGGCCTCGATGACGCAGTGGGGAGGCGGCTGGTGGCGCAAGCACATCGGCTGGATGATCGCCTGGCTCTTGTACAAACCCGCGGCCGCCCTCGTGATGTTCGCGGGGCTGGCCATGATCCACAACGGTGAGAAAGGCGACCACGGCCAGCCCATCAACGTCCGTATCGCCGGTATCGGCGTCATGCTGCTGGCCGCCGTGGCCCTGCCCGCGCTCCTGAAGCTCATCGTGCCCGCGACCGCCGCCCTCGGCGGGGGCTCCGCCATGTCGGGCGGGATATCCGACTCGGCACACAGCATGGCGAGCGGCGCCCGCTCGCTCGGCAGCGGTGGCGGAGGTGCCTCAGGCGGCGGCGGTGCCCCCGCCGGTCCCCGGGGCGCCTCCGGTTCCCGCGGATCGGGCGGCGGCGGAGGATCGGACGGAGGCTCCGGGCCGGGCGGGAAGTCCGGCGGTTCGGGCGCGTCCGGCGCGGGGAAGGCCGGTGCGGCCGGTGCGGCCGGTGTCGTGGCCGGAGTGGCCGGAGCCGCGGCGGCCGGAGCGGCCAAGGCGGTCAAGATCGCCGGGAAGACCGCGGCGCACTCGGTGGACGGCGCGGACGGTGCGCGCGGCCACAACGACAGCGGCCACCACGGCTGAACCCAGGGGGTGTTGCGAAGTCCGCCGACAGGCCACGCCACTGTCGCCGCACCCCCTGCCCGCCGCGCCCCGCGCGGCACCCAGACCGCCGCCGGGCTCCCGCTCCCCCGCCGTGAGCCCGGCGGCATCCCGCCCGTCCGGGGCCTGTAGACCACGTCGTCACGTCCAGAAGGGAAAACGGACCACATGTCCACGGAAGCCGTCTCACGCCCGACATACGGAAACTGGCGCAGGCCGAGGCGGCCAGGGCTCGGGCCCCTCGGACTCATCGGCACCTTCGGTGTCTTCGGCGGTCTCGTCGTCGTCCTGCTCGCGTCGCTGATCTCGCTGTACGCGGCGCTGGTCCTGGCCGTGCCCATCATCGCCGTACTGACGCCGCTCACCATCCGCACCCAGGACGGCCGTAACGCCTACCAGATGGTGACGTTGCGTATCGGCTGGTGGCGGCGGAAGTCCAAGGGCGCCCACCTCTACGTCTCGGGCCCGCTGTCCAGCCGCCCCGGCGGCCGCTACCGGCCGCCCGGCCTCCTCAACAAGGTCACCGCGAGCGAGAGCAGGGACGCCTACGACCGGTCCTTCGGCGTCCTGCACCACCCGGCCCGCAACCTGTACACCATCGTCCTCGGCTGCGAGCCCGACGGCGGCGCCCTCGTCGACCCCGACCAGGTGGACGTCTGGGTGGCGCTGTGGGGCGAGTGGCTGTCGCGGCTCGCACACGAGCCGGGACTGCGCGGCGCCTCGGTGATCGTCGAGACCGCTCCCGACACGGGAACCCGGCTCGCCCACGAGATCCTGCCCCGTATCAAGGACGACGCCCCCACGGCCGCCAAGGAAGTGATGGAAGAGGTCGTCGAGCGCTATCCGACCGCGTCCTCCGAGATGCACACCTACATCACGCTGACGTACGGCGTGCCCGGCGGCCAGAAGCGGCCCAAGGAGGAGGTCATCGCCGACCTCGCGGTCCGCGTCCCCGGCCTGCTCAACGGGCTTGTCGCGGCCGGCGGCGGCTCGGCCTACCCGCTGTCGGCCGAGCGGATCGCCGAGGTCGTCCGGGTCGCCTACGACCCCGCGGTCGCCGCCGACGTCCTCAACGCCCGCGCGGAGGAGGGCGGCACGGGCCTTGAGTGGGACGACGCGGGCCCGGCCGCCACACTGGAGACGGTCGGCAACTACCAGCACGACTCCGGCGTCTCCCGGACCTGGCTGATGACCCTGGCACCCCGCGGCACCGTGCGCTCCTCCGTGCTCCGGGGCATGCTGGAGGCCGCGCCAGGCACCCGCCGCAAGCGCGTGGCGCTCGTGTACCGGCCCATCGACCCCGCCACCTCGGCCAGGATCGTCGAACAGGACCGGCGCAGCGCCCAGTTCATGGCGACATCGGGGCGCGGCATGGTGCAGGCACGCGCCGCCTCCGAGATGCGGGCGGCCGAACAGACCGCGACGGAGGAGGCGTCGGGCGCGGGCCTCGTGGAGTTCTCGCTGATGCTGACGATCACCGTCGACAGCGTCGCGGAACTGGCCGACGCGAGCGTCGCCGTGCGCAACCTGACGGCCGCCTCCCGGGTGCTGATGCGCCCCGCGGACCGGATGCAGGCCGCGGCGTTCAGCTGCACCCTGCCCACCGGCATCCTCCCGTGGGAGCAGACGCTGATCCCGAACGAACTCCAGGAGGCGCTGTGAGCAGCCGGGGCGATCAGAAGAGAGCGGAGCGGGCCGACCGGCTGGCCGAGGAGAAGGCGTACAAGGCGCTCATCACCGGAGTGCCGGAACACCTCGGGTACCCCGACGCCGACAAGGCGAAGGGGAAGGGCAAGAAGCAGGCCGCGCGGAAGAGCGGCAAGAGCAAGCCACCGGCCAAGCCCAGGGAGCCGTTCGTCCCCCCGCACGGCTGGTACGGGCCCGGCGGAGGGCGCGTCGGCTATCTGGACCCGCCGACCATGTGGCGTGCCACCACCGTGCAGGCGTGCGGCATGTGGCCGTTCGCCGCGGGCTCCGGCTCCCCCATGTCCGGTGTGCCCCTGGGGCAGCACCTGTTCACCGGCGCCACGGTGTGCGGCGATCCGCTGAGCTGGTTCACCCGCGCCCGCTACATCTCCAACCCCTCCCTGTTCATGCTCGGCATGCCGGGCCTCGGCAAGTCCACCCTGGTCAACCGGATGCTGATCGGGCTCGCCGCGACCGGGGTCGTGCCGCTCGTCCTCGGCGACCTCAAGCCGGACTACGCGGACACCGTCCGCGCGCTCGGCGGCCAGGTGATCTCCATCGCCCGCGGCCGCGGCGGCATCAACGTCCTCGACCCGGGCGCCATGGGCACCGCCGCCATGAAGATCGGTGGCGACGCGGGGGACATGCTGCGGGCGGAGGCACACGGCCGGGTCCTGAACATGGTGGCCGCGCTGATCACCATCGTCCGCGGCAGCGCCATGGGCGACCACGAGCAGTCGGTGCTCTCGGCCGTCCTCCACCACCTGCGGGAGCGGACTCCCCCGGGGCGCGCCGTGCTCCTGCCCGACGTGCTGCGGGTGCTGCACGAGGGCCCGCCCAGGGTGCGCGCCGTCACCCTGGACCGGGGCGAGGAGTCCCGCTACCGGGACGCGGTCGACCCGCTGCACCGCTCCCTGCTCGGCATCCTGGACGGGCCGCTCGGGGACACCTTCGCCTCCGAGACGTCCACGCACATCGACCCCGACGCGCCGGCGGTGTGCATCGACATCTCCGGCATCGGCGAGGCCGACACCCAGCTCACCGCGGCCGCGATGCTCGCGGCCTGGTCCGACGGGCTCGGCACGGTGGCCGCGTCGCACGCTCTCGCGGACGCCGGGCTCGCCCCGCGGCGCTGGTTCTTCACCGTGCTCGACGAGCTGTGGCGCCCGCTGCGCGCCGCGTCCGGCATCGTCGACCGTATCGACGCGCTGACCCGCCTCAACCGCTCGCTCGGCCTCGGCGACGCGAAGATCACCCACACCCTCAAGGACGCCGAGGCGCTCGGCACCGACGCCGACCGCGCCAAGGCGCGCGGCTTCGTGGAACGGGCCGGCATGGTGGCGTGCGCGGGACTCCCGAAGGCCGAGATGGAGGACCTGGGCAAGGTGGTCGGTCTGTCGCGGCGCGAGATCGAACTCGTGTCGTCGTGGTCCTCGCCGCCCGGCTGGGGTGTGACGGGCGAGGACGAGGAGCCGCCGGGCCGCGGCCGGTTCCTCATCAAGGTCGGTGGCCGCCCGGGCATCCCCATCAGGGTCGCCATCACGGACGCGGAGCGCCGGCTGCACAACACCAACCAGCGCTGGACACCCAACGAGGTGGCCACGGAACAGGTCCTGGAGCAGATGACGAACGAGGTCGCGAGGGCCGCGGAAGAAGGCCCCCCGCATCTGCGCCTCCCCGTCGACGACGGCGAGGGCCCCGCCGAGACGAGGTGGACGGCGTGAAGGGCGGTGGCGGCCGGGACATCCACGAGCAACTGCCGTTGGTCATCGCCGCGGCGATCGGCGGTGTCATCGCGCTGTTCGCGGTGGCCTGGGCCGGAGGCACCCTCGGCGCCGGCCTCAGCGGGCACTCCTTCGAGGCGCCGCCGTTCGCCATGTCCACCCTCAGCGCGATGGCGGGCGACCCCGGCGCGCCATGGGCACCGGCACCCGCGGCCGCCGTGTACGCGGGCATGGTGGGCCTGCTGGCGGTCATCGTGGTACCGGTGTTCTTCCTCCTCCGGCGCCTCACCGGCTTCGGCGGGAAGACCAAGGGGCTCGCGGGCAGCCGCGAGCTTGCCGCCCTCTGCCCGAAGGGCATCACGGCGCGGGCCCGTGAGCTGCGCCCCACGCTGGCCGGCCGCACCAAGCTGCACCCGGACGAGACGGGCAACCTCCTCGGCGACCTCTCGCCCCGGGGCCCCGAACTGCGCAGCAGCTACGAGGACGTGGAACTCGACCTGATGGCGCCGCGGGCCGGCAAGTCCACCGGCATCGCGGTCCCCCGGGTGCTGCGCGCCCAGGGCGCGGTCCTGCTCACGTCCAACAAGTCAGACGTGTTCGCGGTCACCCGCGCGGAACGCGCGAAGGTCGGCAAGGTGTGGGTCTTCGACCCGCAGGGCATCGCGCACTCCCGGCGCGCCATGTGGTGGGACCTGCTCGGCGAGTGCCACACCGTCGAGAGCGCCCGCCGCCTCGCGGGGCACTTCGTGGCGTCCGTCAACGACGACACCGCGAAGAAGGACTTCTGGATCTCCGCGGCCCAGAACACCCTCACGGCCCTCTTCCTCGCCGCGGGCCGCGGCCACGCCTCCGTGCGCGACCTGCTCGGCTGGCTGGCGGACCCGGCCGACCGCACCCCGGTCGACCTGCTGCGGGACGCGGGACTGCCCGCGATGGCCGACCAGTTGCAGGGCACCGTCCGTGGCGCGGTCGAGACCCGGGACGGCATCTACGAGACCGCCCGGCAGACCGTGTCGTGCCTCCTCGACCCGGAGATCCTCGCCTGGGTCACACCCGACCCCAGGCGGCCCCAGTTCCGCCCGGACCGGCATGTCCTCGGAACGGACACCCTGTACCTGCTCTCGAAGGACGGCGGCGGTTCCGCGGCCGGTGTCATCGCGGGTATCGCGGACGCCACGATGCGGGCGGGCGTGGTCGCCGCCGAGCGCATGGGCGGCCGCCTCGACCCCCCGCTGACCGCCGTGCTCGACGAGGCGGCCAACGTGTGCCGCATCTCCGACCTGCCCGACCTCTACTCCCACTTCGGCTCCCGGGGAATCAACGTGGTGACGCTGCTCCAGAGTTACCGCCAGGGCGCACGGGTGTGGGGGGACGTGGGGATGGACGCGCTGTGGAGCGCCGCCACCATCAAGCTCCTCGGCGCGGGACTCGACGACGCCGACTTCGTGCAGAAGATATCGACGCTCGTCGGCCAGCAGGACGTCCGCACCCCCTCCATCTCCCGCGGCAAGGAGGGCACTTCGCGCTCATACTCCTACCGTCTCGACCCGGTCCTGCCGCCCGACCGCATCCGCGCCCTGCCCAAGGGCACCGCGCTCCTGCTCGCCACCGGGGTCAAGCCCGCCCTGATCCGGCTGCGGCCCTGGTACAAGGAGCCGGGCGCCGCCGCGATATCGGCCGCGGCGAAGGCGGAGACGGCGGCCATCACGAAGCGCGCCGCGCGTCGTCTCACGGGCGGTGTGTCCTTCGACAAGCCGGGCGCCGACCGCGACACCGCGCAGGCGTGACGCGGTTCCCGCTCAGGAGACCAGCCTGGTCCCGAGGGCGAACACCAGCGACGAGGAGAGGAACCAGCCGAACGACGGGCCCAGCAGATGCCGCGTCAGCCACAGGCGCGCGGTGGAAGGCCGGTTCCTGAGGTAGACCACGCGTACCGGGCCGCCGATGGCGGGCAGTCCGCACAGTGCCCCGTACCAGCCGGGGTCGAAGACGAACGTGCGCCCGAGGCTGTCGGGGAACTCCACGAGACCGCCGCGCCGGCCGTCGGACGGCCTCCTGGGGGTGACGACACCCTGGGTGAGCAGCCCCCTGACGACCAGCCGTGCGACTCTCGCGAGGGAGCGGAAGGCGAGGAGCAGACAGCCGAGGCCGAACCCCGTACACAGTGCGAGCAGCAGCAACTTCGCGCCCATCTGGACCCCTTCGGCAACCGGCGTCTTCCGCAGGGACAACGGCCGGTGGCATACCCAGGTTCATCTCTTTGAACCGCCCGTCACGTGACGACGTTGTGAGGGCGATCCACGCTCCGCGACCGCGGACGGCGGTGTCCAGGAAAGGAGATCCGTGCGATGAGACGGACTCTGCGCGTGCGCGGGCCCCGAGCAGCGGCCATGGCCACCCTGGCGTGCGCCCTGACGGTGACGGCCCAGCACCCCGCGCACGCCGAGCCCAGGACCCTCCCGGAGGTGCGTGCCGAGCTGAAGGACCTGTATCACGACGCCGAGGTGGCGACCGACAAGTACAACGCCGCCGACGAGAAGGTGAAGAAGGAGACGAAGCACCTCAAGTCGTTGAAGTCCCAGGTCGAGGCGGCGGACAAGAAGCTGGCCAAGCTCACCTCGGCGGCGGGGGCCGCCGCCCGCGCCCAGTACCGCAACGGCGGTGTGCCCGTGGTGGTGCAGATCGCCGCCGCGAGCGACCCGGCGCACGTGCTGGACAACACCTCGCTCGCCCACCAGGCCCAGCAGTCCACCCTGAGCGTCGTCAAGGCCCTCACGAAGACCCGCGAGCAGCGCAGCGCCGACGCCGACGACGCCACCGAAGAACTGGGCCGTCTCAAGGACGACCGGCGGGCCAAGGACAAGCACCGCAAGACGGTCAAGGACCACATCAGCTCCGCGCAACTGCTCGAAGCCAGCCTCGCCGAGAAGCAGCGCCGCGAACTGGACGCCCTGGACGACCAGGAGAGCAAGGACAACCAGAAGAAGTGGGAGGACAGCGGCGTCCTCGACCACGTCGGCACCGACGCGACCGCGGCGGGGAAGAAGGCGATCGCCTACGCGACCGCGCAGCTCGGCAAGCCGTACGTCTGGGGCGCGGTGGGGCCCGGCTCCTTCGACTGCTCCGGGCTCACCTCCCAGGCGTGGCTGGCCGCCGGCGAGTCCATCCCCCGCACCTCGCAGGAGCAGTGGCGCCAGCTCACCCATGTCCCGGTCGACAAGATGCGCCCCGGCGACCTGATCATCTACTTCTCCGACGCCAGCCATGTCGCGCTCTACGTCGGCGACGGCCAGATCATCGAGGCCCCGCGCCCGGGCCGCTGGGTGACGGTGGCCCCGGCAGGGTCCATGGAGATCCTGGGGGCGGTGCGGCCGGACGCGTAGGGCGGCGGGCGAACGTTGAACCCACGGGCGTTCGGGGGCCGTTGTGTGTGAAGACTGGGTGCCAGCAGGACCTCATCGAGGGAGGAGGGCGGCACTCGTATTCCGATCCGGGTTCACCGTTCCGTGTGAGAGAGGAAGGATCTGAGTAATGCCGCAGCACCCGTACTATCCCGACCCCAGCTATCAGGCTTACGGCGACGATCAGCAACAGCAGCCTGCTGCCGGTCCGTCCGACTACCTTGAGCGGCAGCGGGCCCAGGCGCAGGCTCTCACTGCCGCCTATGCACGGCAACAGCAGCCGCAGCAGTACCCGTCGTACGGGGGCGGTCAGCCGCAGCAGTACCCGTCCAGCCTCGGTCAGTTGCCGCCCCACCAGGAATACGTCGAACCGCCGCAACGGAGGCGTTCGTCCGGGCCCGGTCGGGACGGGCAGGACCACGTGGACGGCGGTTATAGGTCTGGTGAGGAGAGCGACCACTCCAGCAACCACTCCCAGGTCTCGGTGACGAGCGAGACGGGGCACACGTATACCTCCCTCTCCGTCGACGTCGACCCCTACTCGGGCACGGTGGTGAGGACCCAGGAGGTGGGTTCACAGTCCCCTCCGAGTCTGAGTCCGCCCGGTTCGGACTGGGCGCACAACCCCGAGACAGGCAACTTCGTCTCTTGGGAGCCCACCAACTCGGGCGACGCAGTCAATGTCCGGGTGTCTGCGGGGGGCCCGTCGAAGTGGAAGGTCGCGGACTGGTTCGACGCCAAGTTCGCCCGTGAGCTGGCAGGCATGGCGCTGCAGGCCATCGGAAAGGGAGTGGGGATCGATTACCCCCGCTGGGGACAAATAGTCGAGGCGGGAGGAGGGCTCCTTCCGGTTGTCGACCACATGAAGACCGGGGTGCAAGGGGCGTATGACGCATTTCATAAGGAGCCTTACGGGAAAAGGCGAGCAGCCGCCGGTTTTGGAGCCATCGTCGGACCTGCAATCTCGTTCGGGACCAGCTTCGTGGCGCCCTCGAAGACCTCGACTTTCCTGTCGTACGGCGGTGCCATCGGCGGAGCCGTTTCCGCAGTTGCGGGCCGCAACCTACCGGAACGCGAGAGGCCGCAACCCAGGAGGACCAGCGACATAGAGCAAGCCATGGGTGAGCGGAACCCGGACAGGGAGAGGCGCGAAAGGCCCGAAAGGCGCGAAAGGCGCGAAAGGCAGGAGCGGCGGTCCCAGCCGGGGGAGGAGCGCACAAGGCGGGCTGCCGCTGCCGCCGCCGCGATGCGCCCCGCTCCGGGAGTCCCCTCCCCGGGGCCCGGGGGCCTCGTGCGCTCGGGCACGTCGACGTCGTTGTACGACCCGGCAACGCAGAGTCCGACGGCTCTCCGCCGCCGCACCACCCTGGGCGGTCCCGGCCAGGGCGGCGGCAACGATTACATGACCCAGGGCGGGGGGAAAACCCCGGACCGCAGCAGCCGGAGCAGCCGGAGCAGCCGCGGGTGATGGCGGCCCCGGCGGGAGCACCGCTCAGCGGGCTCCCGTGCCTCCCGCGGTGCGGCCGCTCTTCGTTCCCGCTTCTCCCCATCCGCCATTCCGACTGAGAGAAAAGGTGTCTCACCATGACGGCAGCCGCCGAGGCGCCCGGAGGGTCCGACGCGGCCACCGCCCCCGACGAGCAGGACGCTCCCGAGGAGCGGAGCGACCCGCAGCCACCCCCGTTCATTCTCTACCAGGACGGCCCGGCCTACGGTGAGGCGCTGCACCGCCTCACCCTCTGGGTCAGGCACCTCCTGCTGCCCGTCTACGGCAGAGAGGTCACTTCCAACGCCCCGTGGTGCACCCGCTGGTGGTTGCACCCCGAGGCCGTGGCACAGCTCTACGGGCTGTGGATGGCCTGGCAGGGCCTCACCGGTGACGACGGGGGCCTCGCGGGGCCCGCCATGTGGCACCGCGACTACCTGGGCCCCGTCATGACTTCGCTGCGCGATCCCGGCGGTCCCTTCGCCGGGTGCAAGGCGGGGGCTCATCGGGACAAGGAGGCGCCGGGGATGGATCCGTTCACGGACTGACCCCGGCCCTCCCGACCCTCCATCAACACCCCCACAGGAAGGCACACTTCTCATGCCAAGGCCACCATGGCTGGAAGCGCTCGGCAGACCACTCGCGTATCTGAAGTCACACCGGCGCGTCTCCCTCCTGCTCGCCCTCATCATGGTCGTCGGCGGTGTGTCGGGCACCGCCGTCGCGATCCAGGGTCAGGGCCAGGACATCAACAGTGAGTCGGCCGCCGCCACCGGCGACCACACCCTCACCTTCAAGAACGACACCGGCCACAAGATCTGGATAGGCAGCCGGGTCAACGCCGACGGGTCGAAGCTGCCGGGAAACCTGCCGGCGCTCGACCCCGACAAGTCCGCCACGATCACCATCCCCGAGCACGAGGCGCCCGGCTACTGGCGTGGCACCTTCTTCGCCCGGCAGGGGTGCGAGGGCCAGAGCGGCAACGGCTTCCACTGCGCGGTGGGCGACTGCGGCCAGTTCGCCGACCACTGCGAGACGGGCCAACAGCCCACCGGACTCGCGGAGTTCAACTTCGATCCCAATGACCCCGGAAAAGCCTGGTACGACGTCAGCTACGTCGACGGCGTCGCCGAGGCGATCACCATCACTCCCAACGACGTCGCGGCGGCAGCCGGGCAGGAGTGTCAGGTGTCGGGATGTGTGAAGAACTTCCTCGCCACCTGTCCCAAGGACAACCTGGCGGCCGACGGGCGGGTGTGCATCAGCCCGTTCAGGGACGGGCACACCCCGTACAGTGACGCGGTCACCAAGCAGTGCCCGACCGCGTACTCCTGGTCCAAGCAGGACGCCGAGCCCGGCAACCACGTCATGCCCAACTGCACCAAGTGCAACGGCATGACCGTGACCTTCCACGAGCCGGGGCACCAGGAGTCCAAGCCCCTGCCGCCGAAGAAGAAGACCCCGCTGAAGCCGGTCGTCAAGAAGCCCCGGAAGGCTCCCAAGCCCCCGGCCAAGAAGCCCATGCCGCCCACCCGCAAGGGCATCAGCCTGAACGCGGTCGACGGTGCCACGCAGGCACTCGACAACTCGGGTTCGATCTGGTTCTACAACTACTCCTCCACCAAGGGCTCCTTCCAGGTGCCGAAGGGGACCGAGTACGTCCCCATGGTCTGGGGTCCCGGCTCGGTCACCGACAAGGAACTCGGCCGGGCCAAGAAGGAGGGCAAGGTGCTGCTCGGCTTCAACGAGCCTGACTCGTCCTCGCAGGCCAACATCAGCCCGCAGAAGGCCCTGGACCTGTGGCCGCGGTTGCAGTCCACCGGCATGACGCTGGGAGCGCCCGCGGTGTCCCACGACGCCGACAAGGCGGGCGGCTGGCTCGACCAGTTCATGAAGGGTGCGGCCAAGCGCCATCTGCGCGTGGACTTCATCCCGCTGCACTGGTACGGCGGTGACTTCGGCCCGGACGCGGCGAACCAGCTCCGTTCGTACCTCCAGTCCGTCTACAACCGCTACCACAAGCCGATCTGGCTCACCTCGTACGGACTGGCGGACTACTCGGGAGCCCAGCCGCGGTTCCCGAACCAGCAGCAGCAGTCCGACTTCATCAAGGCATCCATCAAGATGATGGACGGGCTCGGCTACGTGAAGCGCTATGCGTGGTCGACGCTCTCCACCAAGACCAACCCGATGGGCCTGTACGACGGCGCCAAGGCGAACCCCAGCGGACAGGTGTTCCGGTCCGTGTTCTGAGAGACGGGTGGGAGGCGGGCGCCGATCCGCCTCCCACCCCCCTCGGCCCGCCTGCCGCAGTGGCAGGCACATGACACTCAGTTACTCCCCGGTCCCACACGTGATCTCGTGTCGAGAGTGGAAGGACGTTGATGGCAGACCTCGACCGCCGTGGCGTCCTCGGGACCTCCTGGCGCCGGTGCGGCGGAGACGCGGTCCGCGTTCTCAAGGCGGTCGAAGCGCTCACGCATCTTCTCGGCGTCCGCGTGGTCGAACTCCGCGAGGATCGACAGCGCCCGCTCCCAGCTCGCGCGGGCCGCCTCCCGGTCGCCGACGGCCAGTTGGGCCTCGCCCAGGTTGCCGAGCGAGTGGCCCTCACCCCACCGGTTGCTGACGTTGCGGTGTGTCTCAAGTGCCAGCCGGTAGTGGACGATCGCCTCGTCGTACTGGTGCAGCCGCTGGTGGACCGTGCCGAGGGTGTCGAGGGCGACACCCTCGACCCAGGGGTTGCCGTGGGTCCGCAGGACGGTCAGTGCGTGTTCGAGGGTTTCGATGGCCTCGGGGAACCTGCCGAGCTGCTGGTAGGCGTCGCCGAGATTGCTCAGCCCTATGCCGTACCCCCAGGCGTTCCCGTCGCGCTCGTGGAGGGCGAGGGCCTGTCGGATGAAGCCGACGGCCTCGTCGACCCGGCCGGCCGCGATGTGCGCGTCCCCCAGATTGCCGAACACGATGGCGGTGCCCTTCACATCGCCCAGTTCCCTGCGGGTGTCCAGGGCCTGACGCAGATGGAGGATGGTCTCCTCCACCCGGCCCGCGAGACGCAGTGCGGCGGCCACGTCGGTGAGGGCCTGCGCCGTCCCCTCGGTGTCCTGCGAGGCACGCGCCGCCGCGAGCGCCGTCTGGGAGGTGTCGAGCCAGTCGTTGAGGAGACTGCGCAGGTAGAAGTATCCCCACAGGACGGCCGACAGCCGCCAGGCGGTACTGGCGCGCCCCGTCGCCGCGGCCTGGTGCACGGCGGCGACCAGGTTGGCACGCTCGGTCTCGCACCAGTTGAGCGCCTGGTCGAGGGTGGCGAACTCCAGGGGGTTGCAGGCTTCCGGCAGCGCCTCCATGGGGATCTTGTGGCGGCGCGGTGTCAGGTGGGAGCAGGTCGCGGCCGCGGTGTGCAGATACCAGGCGAGCATCCGGTCGACCGCCCGGTCGCGGTCCTCGGGCGTCTCCTCCACGCCCACCCGCTCGACCGCGTACGCGCGCAGCAGGTCGTGCGAGGTGTAACGGGTGGGGAACCGCTCGGCGAGCAGATGCGCGCGGGTGAGTTCGGAGAGCAGTTCGCGGGTCTGGCGCACCGTGAGACCGGCGAGCGCGGCGGCGGCGTGCGCGCATATGTCGGGTCCGGAGTGCAGGCCGAGCAGCCGGAACAGCCGTGCGGCCGGGGCGGAGAGCGCCTGGTACGACCAGGAGAAGACGGCTCGCACATCGGTGCTGATGCCGTCGCGCCCGGAGAACGCGTCGAGACTGCCGTGGCTCTCGCGGACCTCGTCCACGATGGCGCTGAGCGGGAAGGCGGGCCGGGCCGCGGCGTGGGCCGCGACGATGGCGAGCGCGAGCGGCAGCCTGGCACAGCGTGTGATCAGCTCGTCCACCGCTTGCGGCTGGGCCGCCAGGCGCTCGGGGCCGAGACGCCGCGACAGGAGGTCGCGCGCCTCCGTGAAGGAGAGCTGATCCAGCGTCAGCAGCCGGGCGCCCTCGCCGACGACGAGACCCGTCAGTTCGCTGCGGCTGGTGACGATGACCAGGCAGCCGGGGGCCCCTGGCAGCAGCGGACGTACTTGTTCCGTGTCGTGTGCGTTGTCGAGGAGGATCAGCACCCGGCGGCTGGCGAGCATGCTGCGGTAGAGCGCCGACTGCGCCTCAAGCCCCTTGGGGATGCGAACGGGCGGCACACCCAGGGCGTCCAGGAAGATACGGACGGCCTCGTCCGCCGTCATCGGGCGGCCGCTCTGGTCGAAGCCCCGCAGATTGATGAAGAGCTGTCCGTCGGGGAAGCGGTCGGCGATCCGGTGGGCCCAGCGCACGGCCAGCGTGGTCTTGCCGATGCCCGCCATTCCGCCGATCGCGCGTATCACCACCGTCGCGGGGGCCTCCGCGTCGTCGGACAACGCCTGGTCGATGCTCTGGAGTTCGGCCGACCTGCCCACGAACGTCGCCAGATCGCTCGGCAGTTGGGCCGGTCGGGCCGCCGGTGCGGCGGGGGCGCTGGACGGCGGGGGCGGCGGGTCCTGCTGGTGGCCGGGGGGCGCGGCAAGGGACTCGTCGGCCGCGAGAATGCGCGCGTGCAACTCGCGGAGTTTCGCCCCGGGTTCTATGCCCAGCTCGTCCACCAGCACCTTGCGTGCCCGCTGGTACGCGGCGAGCGCCTCGGCCTGCCTGCCCGCCCGGTACAGCGCGAGGGTGAGCAGCCTGGACAGCGACTCCCGCAGCGGGTGCTTCTCCGCCAGCGAGTTCAGTTCGCCGATGACGTCGTCGTGGTGTCCGAGTTCGACGTCCAGGTCGAGACGGGCCTCACGGGTCGTCAGGCGCTGCTCCTCAAGCCGTGCCCGCTCCGACGCGGCGAGCGGGCCCGGCAGACCGGCCAGCGCCTGCCCCCGCCACTCGTCGAGTGCCGCGCGCAACGACTCCGCGGCGGCGGCCGGTTCCCCACGGGCGCGCAGCTTCCGCGCCTCCGCGAGCCGCAGTTCGAACACGGCCAGGTCGAGGCAGTCCCCGTGGACACGGATGAGGTATCCGTCCCCCACCGAGACGATCACACGAGGGGGGTCGGTCGTGTTCCGATGGGGTTCGAGCACCCGGCGCAGCCGTGACACATAGGTCCGCAGTACCGAGACCGCGGCGGTGGGCGGTTCCTCTCCCCAGACGGCGTCGATGAGTTCGCCCAGGGTGATGGGGTGGCCCCGGCGTAGCAGTAACGCCGCCAGCACCGCCTGTTGTTGGGGCGGGCCGAGCTCCAGTTGCCGATCGCCTCGCCAGGCCGCCATTGGGCCGAGCACGGCGAAGCGCACCTCACTGTCGATGGCGTTCACGGACGGCACTCTAATAAGCAGTTGACACACCTGAGTTGGACTCGGCAATCGCTGTCCGGTCCGTTTGAGCGATTTTCGGGCCGTCTCCGGCCGGTGATCGCACAGGTGGAGGGGCGGCCCCCGAGAGCGGGGGGCGTCGGCCCGGCTCCCGGATTTTCCTGGGGGTTGAACCATTTTTTCGCGGCATCCGTTGCGGTACGCGGGGTCGTCTCAGCGATCTGCCGCGACCGTCGGTGCTCGGGATGCCAGAAAGGAACGGTCATGAGCCGAGGTGAGCAAGAAGAGACGTTCGGTATGGGGGACGATGACGCTGTGCCCGGCGACGAGGCGGACGGACATACGCCGGAACCCTCCGAGCCGGACGGGGGCCAGGTCCCCCACTACACGGTGGTGGTCTCCACCGATGGCTCCGCCACCATCGACGGCGAGGCCGTGCCGGTCATGGCGGGCGAGTCGGCCGACGTCGCGGTCCTCGGCGCGCTCCAGCGGTACGCGCGCGACCACGGCAGCGCGGTCTCGGCGGCCGTCTCCGACCCGTCCGCCGACTACGTGGCACTCGTCGAGGTCACGCCCGACGGGGCCAGCAGACTTCTCGACCAGTACGAGTACCAGCAGGAGCAACAGCGCTACGAGGCCGCGGAGGTGCCGCTCGCGGCCCCCGAAGCGCCGGTCGCGAGCGCCGGGGCACACGAGCCGCCGCCCGCCGGGGAGGAGCAGCCTGAGACTCCGGAGCACCAGCAGGACGAGGAGTCCTTCGACGAGGGCTTCGCGGATGATGGCGATGAGGGCTTCGACGCTGGTGGCCGGGGTTTCGCGGATGAGGATGATGAGGGCTTCGACGGCGGTGGCCAGGGCTTCGCGGAGGAGGACGAGGGCTTCGGGGACGATCGCGTAGGCACGCGGGAGAGCGCCGAAGCCGCCGGGGGAGCGGACGAGGACTGGGGCGAGGGGACGGAAGAGGCCGCGGTCGAGCAGGCCGAGGCCCCCGCCACCGCGAACGCCGACGACGCCACTACCGCCACCGCCGCCGCGACCGGCGCCGACTATGCCGCGGGGTCCGACTGGTCCGAGCCCGACGACTGGTCGTCCGAGTCCGGTGACTGGTCGCAGGAGGCCGACGCCGCCGACTGGTCCGACGACGCGGAGGAGGCGGGCGGGAGCGGCGAGCGCCCCGTCGAGGCGGCCGCCACGGACTGGGACGAGGACAGCGAAGAGGACCTGGACGGGCTCGGCGACATCGCCCCCGACGATGCGGCCGACCTCCCGGACGAGGACGATCAGCCCCGGCGCGGTCTGCGCGGGCGCGTCAAGGGGCTCTTCGCTAAGGTCCCGGGCGGAGGCTCCGGCGCCACCGACGCCGAGGCCACCGAGACGGCCGAGATCCCGCACGGCGGTTCGGCCGATGCCGATGCCGATGCCGATGCCGATGCCGATGCCGACGATGACGATGACGAGTTCGACCTCGGCGGCGAGCCCCCGGCAGCCGCCGTGGGGAGCGTCGGGGGCCCGCGCCGCCCGGACGACGCGGACGACTTGAACGACTCGGACGACTCGGACGAGTTCGACGGGGACGGCTTCGGCGCGGACCACGACGGCTTCGACAGCGGTCACGACACCTTCGGCGACGCCTACGAGGACACCGACGAGGACCGTCCTGGCGGCCGGGGCGGTTATGTCCCCGCCCCTGTCCCCGTTCCCGTGCCGGGCGCGGGCCCCGACCTCGACCCCGACGACGGTTACCTGCCCGATCCGTTCGAGGCGGACCTGGACCCCGACGACGACGAACTCGACCCGGACGAGACCGAGGCCGTCGCCGCCCACACCGCGGGAGCCGGATTCAGGTCGGAAGGGGACGCGGGCGGCAAGAGCCGGAAGAAGAACGAGTCCCGCCAGTCCGGCGATGTCTACAACCGGCCGGGTCTGCTCCACCGGCCGGTCGTCGTGGGCCCGGTGGCGGCCCTGGTGGCGGCGCTCGTCATCATCCCGCTCGTCGTGATCGGCAGCGGGGGATCTGACGACGATCGACAGGAGTCCAGCTCCAGCAGCTCCGACAAGCCGACGGAAGAGAACCTGCTGCCCCCACCGGAGCGCCCTACCACCACGGCCGCTCCTCCCACCGAGTCCCCGTCGCCGTCGCCGACGTCGAAGAAGCCGAAGCCCACGACGGAGGAGAGGAAGCCCACGCAGTCCGAGCCACCGTCGGTGCCTCCGCCGCCCGCGCCCACCACCACCGCGCCCGTCGTGCCCAAGTCGGTGAAGCCGCCCGCGCACAGCGCCGCCGCCGCGCTCGCGAAGAAGGGCCCGGGCCGGCACGTCTGCTATCGCGTGTTCACCAAGGGCCACGGGTGGCGGAAGGCGGTGTGCGATGGCGCCGACGCGGGCAAGGCCGGCCAGAACCTGCTGATCACGGCCGTCAATATCGCCGTGAAGGGGGGCGGTGGCTCGGCCGCGAACGCGTTCATCCACGATCCGAAATCGAAGAACGGCCAGGGGCACTGGGAGCCGGACTGGACGGCTGTCATCGCGGACGGAAAGAACAACTACATCGGCAGCTCGAAGTCCGGCGCCCCTGAGCTGACGGGCTTCGCCATCAACATCGGCACCGGCCAGGTCTGCGAGCGCTCCCGCAACCGGGGCTGGGGCTGGAGCGACCGCGGCTGTGCCGATGGGCGTCCCAACTTCGTCTTCGGCGGCACGCTGGAGAACAACAGGCCCCTGGAGATGCTCAGGCTCGCCCTCTGAGCGCGGGGTGAGGGCCCGCCAGGCGGCACGGCCACGGCCGTGCCGCCTGGCGGGTGCGGCGAGGTGCGGTTCGCGGCGTTGAACCGGCCCCATGCCCGTCGCGTTGTAGTGAGGAATGGTTTCGGCGGAACCCTCGACTCGGCGGAGGTCGGTATGCCGTCAAAGGCTCGCAACGCAGCGGGGCTCATCCCAGGGCACCGCAGGACTACGCCTCGCTGCCCAGGAGAAGGCGGCAC
The DNA here is from genome assembly GCF_044457285.1 of Streptomyces sp. NPDC050560. NCBI lineage: Bacteria > Bacillati > Actinomycetota > Actinomycetes > Kitasatosporales > Streptomycetaceae > Streptomyces > Streptomyces sp. NPDC050560. The sequence goes on along the minus strand of NZ_JBITGT010000007.1, from coordinate 262,765 downwards.
GGAACACGGGTGGGCGTGCTGATGGCGAAACAGCAGCAGGCCCCGCAGCGGGTCCAGCAGGATCGCCAACGATCCGCCGAGGACCAGAAGCGCCAGGAGCAGCATCGGCGGTCCCCAAAGTGGCTGAGGAGGTTCACGCGGTACGCCGGCAGGGCTCTGCTGCGACTGACTGGCGCGGCGGGCGGCCGTGACGCGTCCGAGGACTCTGATCAGCCGCTGGAGCGCGCCTCCGGGGCCGGTTCGCGGTCACGGTCGGGGAGCGGGCGGAACGGGTCCCTGTCGGCGCGGATCGCGCGTCTGGCCGTGCGGTTGCTCTTCAGGGCCGCGGCTTACGCCGGGAAGGCGATGGTCCGGTGGGCGGACCCACAGGACGGGCAGCGAAACGAGAACGGTCGGCTGTCCGGGAGTGGCCCGCGGAGCGGGAACGGCCTGCGGAGCGAGAACGGTCGGCCACCTGGGAGTGGCCTGCGGAGCGGGAACGGCCCGCGGAGCGGGAACGACTCGCGGTCAGCCCCTCGCTCGGCCGCGCCCGGGCAACAGGGGCGTGGGCCGCGTGATCCGGACTCGTGGCGCGCACAGCCTACGACGAGGGGAAGGACCGGGCAGCCGACGACCGCCCCCGCCCGGCGCGGGTCGGTCTCGACCGTCAGCAGCGTGTCGTCTGCCGACAGCAGGCCGTCGTCTCCTACCGGCGCCGACTGGTCGGACAACGACTCGGTCCTGGGCCGCAGGGGACTCGCGAAGGCGGCGTCTTTGCGGTCGCAAGGCACGTCCGGAATGGGCGTCGGCGGTGGCACGACGCGGAATTCCAGGGACGGTCGGACGTATGAGGTGTCCCCGATGCAGAGCCGCAACAGCAGCCCTGGTGGGCAGAGCCCTGGTAGGCAGTCCCGACGGTCGATGGGCAGCGCCTGAGGCCCCCTCACACCCCCTGGTGGCATCGCTCCCCCGGCCACCGGATCCACACGGGAACCCCCTACGGGCCCGCGGCTCTCTCGCCGCGGGCCCGTCCGTGTTGTGTGGTGGGGGGGATGAGCGCGGCCGTAGGGGGCAATTGATGCCCCATAACCGTGAACCTGAGCCCATCGCGGACCGTCGTATCAAGCGTCGACCGACTCGGCGCCGCCCGCGGTGGCGGGCTCGTGGGGGAGACCTCGGGGAGATGTCCACGGTGTGACGGCGCCCGGGTCGGTTGCCTGTCGGAGAGTAGGGAGGCGGCAAGTGGCAGGGCGTGGATGACGCTGCGGCGTCGAGGGTGCTTGAATCCGGCAATACACCTATGTCGTGGCCCAGTCGGCCGCTCTCGTGGGGGCGTGTGCCTGGGCGGAAAATCGACCCCGTGGTGTTCGGGGAGCATGTGAAGAGGAATGAGATGACGCTCAACAGTATAGAGAACGCGCAAAAGCTCATGATTGTTCATCAGAGACGACTCGTTGAACGCGGTCCGCTGGTGTACCAGTCCCCCGTGAACCGGCTCGCGATTCTCACGCTGCCGCTGGGCTCCTGCCATGTGGAGGGCCTGGAGCGGGACCAGTTGCGCACCGTCACGCTCGTGCCGGGCGGTATCTCGCTGCTCGCGCCGAACAATGTGATACGTCTCGGCCGCAACAGGGCCCTGGAACAGCAGCCCGTGGACGTGGTCTGCCTGGAACTGCCCATAGAGTATTTGCGCAGGTATATGGAGGAGCATCCGGCCGTACACCTCTCCGACCTTTCGGAGTTGCACACGCTCCAGGCGTTCGACCCGGTCGTCTCCTCGATGGCGCTCGCGTTGCGGCGCTCCACGGAGGCCGGGGTGGACGACTCCTACCTGGCAGGGGCCGCCCACTATCTGGCCGCCCATCTGCTGCACCCGCATTACGACCAGGAGCCGCGCAGAGGAGCGCTGCACCCGCAGCGGCTACAGGCGGTGACCGGCTATATGCGCCGTCATCTCTCTTCCCGTATCACTCTCGACGACATGGCACGACAGGTCCTGCTCAGCCGCTACTACTTCACCCGCCAGTTCGCCGCGGCCACCGGAAAGACGCCTTTCCGGTATCTCAACGAACTGCGGATGGAGAGCGCCTGCCGGCAACTCGTGACGGACAACGAGTCCATCGCCCTTGTCGGCAGGCGTTGCGGGTTCACCAACTCGCAGACATTCTCCAGGATGTTCCGCAAGCACATGGGCTGCTCGCCCTCGCAGTACAGAAGGAGTGTCAGGCACACATGAGAACGACCGCCGCGCGCTTGTCACGGGGGGCGCGGTAGGGATCTCCACAGAAAGCGACGGCAAGCACGGGGGCCTCGCCGTCATCTCGAAAGCCCCGACGCACGTCGGCCGGAGGCCGACGGCGAACAGCGCAGAACGCCCGCGGAGTCCGCCAGGACCGGGCGGTTCGCGTCCCTCAGGCCGGTCGGCCGACTCCTCACAGCGCGGGTCTCACGGACCGGGCGCGGGTCTCATGGACCCACGGCACCTCAGGACCCGCGGCACCGGCGACGGAGCAACAGCGGACAACTTCTCCCGCACGCGGGTGTGATCCCCGCCGACCGCTGCTCCCTGAGCGGGCCGGACAAGGCGGCTCACTCGTCCACCGGCTCCCAGAACACCCCCTCCCCGTCCGTCCGTACGCGGCCGAAGGGCACGTCCGCGAAGTGGACGCCGAAGCCGATCGTGTCCGGCCGCGCCAACTCGGCGACGAGCGCCTTGCGCTGGGCCGCGGAGAGGGCCGGGTCGTGGTCGGGGGCCGCCGACCACTCGGGGTGGGATATCTGCACGGGGGTGTGCAGGGCGTCGCCGAAGGCGATCAGACGGTGGCGGCCCGCGGTGACCGTGTAGCTGGTGTGGCCCGGGGTGTGCCCGGGGGCCGCACGGACGCGGACACCGGGGAAGACCTCCTCGCCGTCCCGCACCGTACGCACCCGCGGGGTCAGCTCCGCCAGCTCGTGGCCGAGCCCCTGCGCCGCCAACTGGTCGCGCTGTGCCCACTCCGGCTCGGAGACCAGATACCGGGCGTGGCCGAGCGCGGGGCCCGCGGCGCCCGGCGCGGGGTGGTGGGCCCAGCCGATGTGGTCGGTGTGGAGGTGGGTGATGGCCACCGCCTCTATCTCCCCGGGTGAACGCCCGAGTGCGGCGAGCGAGTCGAGCAGTGCGCCGCCGGTGATGGCGCCGCGTGGGACGGCCGCGTCGGGCGGCAGGGCCGCCGGGCCGAAGCCCGCGTCGACCAGCAGCGCGCGGGCGCCGCGCTCCACCAGCAGGCCGCCGATGCTCGCCACCAACTGGCCGGAGGCGTCGAGGTGTTCCGCGTGGGAGCGCCAGACCTCGTCGGTGGTGGCGGGGAGCCAGCCGCGCGGGGGCAGGCGCACATCGCCGTCCGGCACGTAGGACACCCGGGTGTCGCCCAGGGTCAGCGAGCGCGGGCGCGCCGGGCGCCTCCAGCGCTCGCCGAGGTCGGCGAGGAAATCGCGCATGGTCAAAGTCCCCCTGCTCCGGTGGTGGCCGCCGCGCGGTCCGCGGCGGCAGAGCCACCATAAGCATCAAGCTCGAATCATTCAAGCTATAAATTTTTCGGCTTTATGGACTTGGTAGGATGGCGCCATGACACCGCCGCCCCCGCCGCCCACCCCCGCCGAGCGGGTGCTGTGCGGTCTGGTGAGCGGGCTCGCCCAGCGGATCGAGGGCCATGTGCGCGAGCGCGCGGGCAGGCTCGGCCTCACCGCGCCGCAGGCGACGGCGCTGCGGGAGATGTCAGGGCCCATGACCATGCGGGAGCTGGCCGAGCGGATGAGCTGCGAGCCCTCCAACGCCACCTTCGTCGTCGACAGGCTGGAGAAGGAGGGCCTTGTCGAGCGGCGCCCGCACCCCACGGACCGCCGCGCCAGGCACCTCGTCCTCACCGCCGAGGGCGCCGAGCGCCGCGAGCGGCTTCTCGTCCTGCTCGCCACCGACTCCCCCCTCGCCGGTCTCGACGACGCGCAGCAGAGCGCCCTCCGGACACTGCTGCGCCAGGCCCTCGAAGACCGGCCCACGGCGGGCGGTTGACGCGACGGCGCACGGCGCGCGCCGGGCCCGCCCGTGCGTGAGCGCGGCCAGAAGCACAGCCCCCGCACAGCTTTGCCCGTTCTTTGCAACCTGCCTCCGTTCCCGCTCGTCTCTGTCGCTCGATTCCGTATTTCGGTTCGCCGGAAGCCGGTGAACCGGTCGAGCAGAGGGAGCCTTTCGATGCGCCGAACAGTCCTGAGCACCCTGGCACTCGTGTGTGCCGCCGTCGTGGCGCCCGCCGTGCCCGCCGTCGCCGACTCGTCGGCGCCGACCGCGCCGCGCGACGCGAGCGCCGTCCCCGCCGAGCACGGCTCGGCCCCGACCCGGGCCCCGCGGCCCGAGCCGAGCAAGTCCGCGGGGCACCGCGCCACGCCCACCCCCGCCGAGCGGCGCGGCTCGGAGGCGAGCCCGGTCCCCGACCGCCAGGTGCCCACGCGGCCCGAGGGCGCGCCCGACACCGGCCTCGCGACCGGCGCCGCAGGCTCCTCGGGGAGCGGCGACTCCGGCGCCCTGATCGGCGCGGGCGCCGCCGCACTCGCGCTCGCGGGCGGCGGCACCGTGTTCGTCGTGCGCCGCCGCCGGGTGACCGGGGCGTGACACGGCCGGTCCGGCGGCTGTGCGTGGCGGTCCTGACGGCGGCCGTCCTGACCGCGGGCTGCGGCCACGCGGACCGGGACACCGGCGCGGACGTGCGCCACCGGGCGGCGGGAACGCCCGCCGCCGGTGCCACCGCGCGCGCGGACGGCGACCACCCGGCGCCGAGCCCGCTGGGGCGTTCCGTGCCGACCCGCCTCAAGATCGGCGCCATCGGGGTCGACACCCCCGTGCTGGGCCTCGGCCTCGCGGCCGACGGCACCGTACAAGTGCCCCCGATCGAGGCGCACGACCAGGCCGGCTGGTACCGCGACTCGCCCACGCCCGGGCAGGTCGGCCCCGCCGTCATCCTCGGGCACGTCACGGTCGGCTCCTTCGGCGACGGCGTCTTCAGGCGCCTCGGCGAGCTGCGCCACGGCGACCGCGTCGAGGTGCGGCGGAAGAACGGCACGTCGGCCGCCTTCGCCGTCACCTCCGTACGCACCGTGGCCAAGGCGGACTTCCCCTCCGACGACGTCTACGGGGACGTGGACCGGCCCGAGTTGCGCCTCATCACCTGCGGCGGGCCCCGCTCCGGCGACGGATACCGCGACAACGTCATCGTCTTCGCCACGCTGAGCGGCTGAAGGACCGGCACGGGACGGCACCGGGCGTGCGGAACGCGCGCCGCACGCCCGGCATCTTCCCCGACGCGCCCCGGCCACCGCGCCGCACGCCCCACCACCGTCCGTCGGCCCCACACCGTACGCCGAGCGAGCCCCACGACCCTGGAGAGCGTTGAAACGGTCCCGGAAGAAGGCGGCGTCAGAGCTGTTCGCCGCCCTGTACCCACGCCTCGCGGGCTGGTGCGGGCGCCTCGTCGACGACGAGACGGCGCACGAGATCGCCTCCGAGGCGTTCACCCGGCTCTGGGCGCGCTGGACGACCGTCGAGGAGCCACGCGGCTTCCTCTACATCACCGCGGCCAACCTCGTCAGGGACCACTGGCGCAAGGTGCAGCGCGAACGCAGGGCGATGCGGGAGGCCACCACGGAGGCGGCCGTGCGCCCCGACACCGGGCAGGCCGACCCCTCGGTGCGGCTGCTCGTGCAGTCGCTGCCCGAGCGGCTGCGCGTGCCGATCCTGCTGCACTACTACGCTGACATGCCGATCCGGGAGGTGGCCGCGCTGACCGGACGCAAGGAGGGGACAGTCAAGGCCGACCTCCACGCGGCCCGCGAACTGCTCCGCCTCCATCTGAGGAGAAGCCTTGACCACACGGTTTGACGGGGACGACGAGGACGCGCGGTTCGCTCCCGACGATCCTCTCGCGGTGATCCTGAGACCCTCCCACGGCCTCCTCGAACCACCGCCCGGACGCTTCGAGGAGGTCCACCGCGCCGCGGGCCGCCGCAAGTTGCTGCGCACCGCGGGCGGCCTCGGGCTCGCCTGCGCCGCTGCGCTCACCCTCGTACTCGCGTTGCAGCCAGGCTCGCCCGAGCGGCCGCCCACCACGCCCACCGTCCCCCTCGCGCCGCCCGCCACGGGCGGCGGTGCGCCGGACCCCACCCCGACCACGTCCCCGAGCGCCGGGACGCCGAGCGACAGGCCCCCGCGGAGCGAGAAGAGGTCGCAGACGCCCTCCGGCAGGCCACGCCTCGACCCCTCACGGCGCACCTCGGGCGGCTCGTCCCGCGCCCCGGGCGAGTTCGACCCGCCCGCCGCGCGCGACGCCGCGCCGACCGCCGGGCGCGGCTCCGCGAGCCGGTCGCGCGGCGCGCCCTCGGACGCGACGACCCCGGTCGAGCCGAGCCCGCCGCCCACGGGCCCCGCGGGCGGCTGAGCGCGGCGCGGCGGGCGGCGCGTCAGCGGCCGGGGCGCATGTCCTCGCGCGGTGGCCGCTGCCGCGCGGCGGCGCCCGGCGCGGCGCCGCCGCCCGCGCCGCCCGCGCCGCCCGCGCCGCCCGCGCCGTCGGCGGTGCCTGCGGTGTCTGCGGTGTCGGCGAGCCCCGACACGCTCTCCAGGCTCCGCCTGTTCGTCTCGGGTGCGATCGTCAGGAACACCACCGCGCACAGCAGGATCACCACGCCGAAGAAGACGAACACCGGCAGGATGGCCCGGGTGGTGGCCTCCGGCTCGACGAAGTTGCTGCTGTCGGCGAAGAGGGCGAGCGCGAGCGGGCCGATGATCTTGCCGAGGCCGCCCATCGCGTTGCCGAGGCCCTGCCCGTGGACGCGCAGCTCCGAGGGCCACACCTCGCCGGTGAACGGCACCAGGTTGGTGAAGCCGCCGTCCGCGAAGACATAGCCGACCACCATCAGCAGGAAGAACGCCGAGACACCGCCGAGGGTGTACGAGTGCAGCAGGCCGCTCAGCGCCAGCAGCACCCCGCCGCCGACACCCGCGGCGGCGCCCGCGATCCGGCGCCCGAACCGCCGCGCCACCAGGGGGCAGGCGAGGCGGCCCGCGAAACCGGCGAGGGTGACGATGATGAACAGGTTCGCCGCGCTCTGGGTGTCCACGTTCTGCACCTGGCTGATGAGGGTGGGGCCCCACAGGCCGACCCCCGCGAACACGGTGTCGATGAGCACCCACAGCAGCACCGTCGACCAGAAGGGACGGGCGAGCCTGACCATCGCCAGGTAGTGCGAGCGGCCGCGCCCGGCTCGCGCGGGGACGGAGACGGTGCCGGTGGTGGCGGTGCCGGGGCCGAAGATCCGCTCGATGTTGGCCTCGGCCTCGGCGACCCGGCCCTGGCGGGCGAGCCAGCGCGGCGACTCGGGAACCGCCTTGAGCAGCCAGATCAGTTCGAGCAGCGGGAGCAGGCCGAGCAGCAGCACCCCGCGGAAGCCCAGGCTGTCCCCGGCCGAGCCCACCACCGTGCTGGTGATGACGCCGCCGACCGGGACGAGCGCCACGCTGAAGATGCCCGCGTAGACGGTGCGGTGCCTGGTCGGGGTGTATTCGAGCAGCATCGGCGGACCGCAGGTGTTGGTGGCGCCCGTGCCCATGCCGACGATCAGCCGGAACACGGCGAGCAGCCACCACCATCCGGTGGGGGTGAGCGCGGAGAGCCCGGTGGCGAGGCTGAAGGTGACGACGGACGCCACCAGGGTCGGGCGGCGGCCGAAGCGGTCGCCGAGCCAGCCCCACAGCAGGCTGCCGAAGATGGTGCCGACGCCGGTGGCCAGCAGGATCGCCGCGTCCTCGCCGAAGGTGAGGTGCCAGGGCTCGCTGATCATGCTGACCACGAAGCCGATGGTGTAGAAGTCGAAGTACTCGACGAGTTGGCTGCACGCGATGGCCCCGGCGAGGCTGCGGTAGCGGCCGGTGAGACGCGCGTCCTCACGGGGTGCGACGACGGGGGTGGTGACGGTTCCGGTGGCGGCGGTGGTGCTGTCGGGTGTGCGGCTCATGGGGCGGTCCCTTCACAGCGCCAGCAGGTCCTCGTAAACCCGGTCGGGAAGTTCGATGTGTCCCGCCGCGAGCGCCGCGGCGCGGCTCGCCCTGCCGCGTTCGCCGGGGACGAGGATGCCGGGCGAGCCCGCGGCGGGGCGCGAGCTGCGCACGGTGTCGAGGAGGGCGCCCATCCTGGTCTCGAACTCGCCCTCGGGCAGCAGCAGATCGGGCCGCCACACCAGGAAGAGGAAGCCGAAGCTGCCGTAGTGGTCGGGCGTCAGGTCGCCACCCGCGAGCACCCCGAGGGTCTGCACCACGAGGGAGAGCGCGTAGCCCTTGTGGCCGCCCCAGGGCAGCGCGGCGCCGAGCAGCGCCGCGGCCGGGTCGGTGGTGGGCTCGCCGTCGCAGTCCACCGCGACGCCCTCGGGCAGCGGCTCCCCGACGCGCTGGGCGAGTTGGATCTCGCCCCAGGTGATCGCGGCGGTGGACAGGTCGACGACGAGGGGGTCGCCCGCGGTGGGCGCGGCGAAGGTGAACGGGTTGCTGCCGAGCACCGGTTCGCTGCCGCCGGTGGGCGCGACCATCCGGGAGGCGTGCGAGGCGTGCAGCGCCACGAGGCCCTGCCGGGCGGCGCGTTCCGTGTAGTAGCCGCTGCGGCCGCTGTAGTAGGCGTTCGCCACCGAGACGACGGCGATGCCGCTCTCGCGTGCCTTGTCGACGGCGATGTCCACGGCGCGGCGGCAGGCGACGTAGCCGAGGGTGTCCTGCCCGTCGAGCGCGGCGGAGACCGGGGTCTGACTGAGGGTGCGCACCGGGCCCGGAATCTCCTCGGGGCGCTCGCGCAGGCGCCGCAGCACCACGAGGAGGCGGGGCAGGCCCGCGAAGGTGTAGCCGGTGAGATGGGCGTCGACGAGGTGGTCGGCGACGATCCCGGCGTCCTCCTCGCCGAAGCGGTGCCTGCGCAGGATGTCGAGGGCGAGCGCGCGCGCCTCGCTGATCTTCAGTCGCATGGGTGGTGTCCTCGGGGGTCGCGTGCGGGTGCCGCGGGCGCGCGCAGCGCGTCGGTGAGCGCCCGCAGGTCGTCGGGGTGCCCGCCCAGCGAGTCCACGGCGGCGGCGAGGCGTTCCGCCCGCTCGGCGGGGAGCGCCTTGGCGGCGAGCTTGTGGTACTTCTCCCGTACGTCGGCGGCGGTGAGCGGGGCGGCGGCGCTGCCCCTGGCGTGGTCCCGGGAGCGGGTGAAGGACCGGCCGTCGCGCAGGGTGATCTCAAGCCGGGTGGCGTGCCGGTAGGCGTCGCCGAGGGCGTCGATGTCCGGGTCGGCGGCGACGGTGACAAGCCGGGAGAGCGCGGTGAGCGCGGGGTCGCGCACCCGCTCCTCGGTGAACTGGTCGACGAACGCGTCGCCGTCGGTGAGGACGGCGGCGACGATGTACGGGAGGTTCATCTGCGCGGTGGTGACGCTGTCGGGCTCGTAGTCCCAGCCGACGTGCACCTTGGTGGCGGTGGAGCAGCGCACCCGTACCGCCGCCACGTCCGCGGCCGACAGGCCCTCGGTGGCGTGCAGTTCGAGCAGCATGTCGATGGTGGGGTGGCAACTGCCGTTGGTGGAGTACGGCTTGAAGCCGATGGTGGCGGTCTCCCACACCTCGCCGAGGCCCGCGGTGAGCGGCGCGAGGTCGTGCTCGGGCGAGAACGTGCCGCAGTAGCCGCCGTACTCGGCCTCGAACAGCTCGGCGATCCCGGCGAAGCCGCGCTCGGCGAGCAGCGCCGCGTACACCCCGGACTGGGCGGCCCTCCCGGCGTGGAACCGCTTCACCATGGACCCGTACTGGGCGGCCATGAGCCCGGCGGACTGGGAGCCCGCGGTGCCGAGCGCGTCCCGCATCCCGGCGGCGTCGAGGCCGAGCAGGGACCCGGCAGCGGCGGCGGCGCCGAGGGTGCCGTGGGTGCCGGTGGGGTGCCAGCCCTGCCGCAGATGGGCGGCGCCGACGGACATCCCGGTGCGCGCGGCCACCTCGTAACCGGCGACGACGGCCGTCAGCAGCCGCTTCCCCGAGACGTCCGCGCCCCGCGCGGCGCTGTCCTCGGCGGTGGCGAGCGCCGCGGAGGTGACGACGGAGCCGGGGTGCACGATGGCGAGCTTGTGCAGGTCGTCAAGTTCGAAGGCGTGCACGGCGGTGCCGTTGACGAGCGCGGCGTGCGGCGCGGAGAGCCGGTCGGGGGTGCCCCATACGGTGCTCGGGGTGCCGGGGTCGTGCGGGGCGACGGTGTCCCGGAGGATTCCGGTCCAGCGGAGGGTGGCGCCGTACAGACCGCAGCCGAAGGTGTCGAGGAGACAGAGCCTGGTGTGCGCGACGACCTCGGGCGGGATGTCCTCGTAGCGCAACGCCGCGGCGAACGCGGCGAGTTCGGCGGTCGGGGAGGCCGGGGCCGCCGGGGACGACTGGGGTGCGGTGCTCACGCGGCGCCCTCCGAGTCCTGGGCGCCGGGGGCGGGCTGCGGTGGGTGCGGCGGCAGGCCGAGGGCGCGTGCGGGGTTGTCGTGGGTCATGGCGTGCACGGCGTCCTCGGGGACGCCGAGGGCGAGCAGGGTGGCGATGAACATGCGCAGCACCTCGGGCTGCGGCGGGTTCCACGCCTCGATGGCGTCGCTCGACATCACGCAGTGCTCCGCGCCCACCGCCTCGACCGCCTCGACGATGCGGCGCGGGTCCATCCGCTGGTGCATGGGCATGCAGCCGATGAAGACGTGCTCGATCATGCCGCCGTGCTCCACCACCTGGAGCTGCTGCTCGACGGTGGCGCCGACGGAGCCGCTGAGCGGGTGGGTGAGGACGAACCGCACCCCGCGCCGCCCGGCCTCCGCGCTCAGCTTCAGCGAGTCGGCGATGGGCAGGTGGCCGCTGGCGACGGTCATGCCGTACGCGCCCGCGATGTCGAGGATGCGCAGCACCTCGGGCAGCAGCGCCCCGTCGTCCCCGGTGACGGCGACACCGTCGGTGGAGACGGCGGCGACCGGGTCGAGCGAGCGCACCCAGGGCCGCATCCGTTCGAGGAACACGCTGTGCCTGGGCGGGTCCTGGCGGGCCGACCAGGTCGGCATCCACACCACCTTGGCGCCGGTCTGCGCCGCGACCTCCACCGAGACCGGGCTCAGACCGCCTGCCGGGGGGTTCAGCGTGATGCTGCCGAACACCTCCAACTGCGGGTAGAGCGCGCGGAGCATATGGGCGGCGGTGGTGGTGGGCCACAGATGGGACTTGACGACGTAACCGCGCAGGCCCGCCTCGACGGCCAGCCTGCCCCACTCGACGTTGTCCACCCGGGGCGGCATGCCGAGGGTGAACTCGGGATAGCCGTGCGCGTGCAGGTCGAGGGCGCCGCGCAGCAGCAGGTCGGCGCGTTCCGTGCTCATCGGGCCGCCTCCTTTCCGTTCTGTCCGTTCGGGGCCTGCGTGGTCAGTGGGTGAGGCCGAGCAGCGGCGCGAGGCTTTCTGCCGACTCGACGCGCGCCACCTCGTCGGCGAGCCGCCCGGCCTGCCCCTCGGGCAGTACGGGCCCGGCGAGCATCAGCAGCTTGTCGACGAGTTCGGTGTCGTCGAGCGGGTTGGCGACGGAGCCCTTGGGGTGGTCGACCTGTGCGGTCAGCCGCTCGCCCGCGCGGGTGGTGACGGTCATCCGGCAGGACACACCGCGCGGCAGCTCCGGGTCCTTGGTGACCCTGACCCGCTCGGACAGGCCCATGACCGCCTCGTCCGCGAGCCGTTCGTCGGCGTACTGGCCGGGCAGCGCCCTGCCCTCGGCGAAGGCGACCGCGACGGAGTAGGGGAGGCTGGTCTGTGCCTCGTGGTAGCTGCGCGGCCTGCTCACCAGGTGGTAGTCGGCCCAGGCGGGGTGCCGCTCGACCAGCACGTCGGTGATGTCGGCGGCGCCGCCGTGCTTCGACGCGTGCTCGGCGCGGATCGCGAGGGCGCAGTCGATGGCGTTGTGGATGGGGCGGGCCGCCGAGTACGGCTTGTATTCGAGTACCGCGAGGAAGCGGCGGCCGCTGCCGTCGAGGCCGTCGAGGAGCCTGTCGGTGTCGAAGCGGTCGGTGAAGGCGTGGCCGAAGCCGCGCGGCCCGTCGAGGATGGTGTCGGCGCCGGTGAAGCCCTTCAGCGCGAGCACGGCGGCGGTGACGCCGTCCCGGGCGGCGGGGCCCGGGTTGATCCGCTTCTGCATCGAGGTGCCGTACATCTCCATCAGCCCGCCCGCCTGGGCGCCCGCGAGGCCGAGGGCGCTGGTGAGCCGGTCGGTGTCGAGGCCGAGCAGGTGCCCGGCGGCGACGGCGGCGCCGAACACCCCGCAGGCGGGGGTGGTGTGGAAGCCGCGGTCGCGCAGCGACGGGTTGGCGGCCAGGCTCAGCCTGTTCATCACCTCGGCCCCGGCGAAGGCGGCGGTCAGCACGTCACGGCCGCTCGCGCCGCGCCACTCCGCGACCGCGAGCGCCGCCGACATCACGGGTGGCCCGAAGTGGAACAGGGCCTCGTCGTCGACGTCGTCGAGTTCGATGCTGTGCTCGGCCACCGCGTTGGCGAAGGCGGCGTGCACCGCGGGCACCTGCACGTCCCGGCCGATGACGGTGGCCTGGCCAGGCCCGCCGAGTTCGGCCGCGAAGTCCCCCGCGATACGGCCGCTGTCGGTGCGGCTGCCGGAGACGGCCACCCCGAGGTAGTCCGTGAGCAGCCGCTTCATCTCATGCACGCCCTCGCCCGGCACGTCCTCGAAGGTCAGCTTCGAGAACCGCTCGGCGAGCGCCCGGGATGCCGTGGGGCTGTCCTGCTTCACCACGTCGTCTTCCTTCTCTGGTCGGGGAGTTGTCGAAAGGGCCCTGCGGTGGGGGCTAGGGCGCGTCGCCGGTGGCGAGGGCGGCCAGCAGCGGCCGTACCCGCGGCGCCTCGGGCAGTGACCCGACCGCGGTGAGCAGGGCGTGCGCCCTGTCCTCGCCGACGGCGGGCACGGTGAGGCGCAGGAACTTGTCGCGGACCTCGGTGGGCGTCATCGGATTCTCCGGCTCGCCCTTGGGGGTGTCGACGCGTTCCTCGTACGAGCGGCCGTCGCGCAGGTCGACCCGGACCCGGCAGGCCCACTGGCGGGGGAAGAGCGCGGTCAGTTCCGGGTCCTCGACGACCTCCGTGCGCTGGGCGACGGCGGTGACGGCGGGGTCGGCCAGGTCGCCGGTGGAGACCTCGGAGAGCCGGGGTCCGTGCACGGCGGCGAGCGCCATGTTGAACCGGGTGCTGAGCCGGGCGCCCACCACCGTGTCGGGCTCCGACTCCTGCTCGACGGCGGTGCGGTGGGTGTACACGGTCAGCCGCTCGATGTCCGCGGGCCCGAAGGGGTCGTGCGCGGCGCGTACGCGCTGGAGCGCGTCGATCCCGGCGTGCGCGTAGCGGCAGGCGCAGTACGGCCGCAGCGACACCTCCTCGATGCCGTACGGGGCGTCGTCCGGGGGCACGAGGAGTTCGGGGTGCGTGGTGTCGGCGAAGGCGCGGAAGAAGCCCTCGTCGCCTTCGAGCACGGTGCCAGGACCCGTGAAGCCCGCGTGTGCGAGGTGTGCCACGGTGACGCCGCTGTGCGCGGGCCAGCCGCCGTGCAGCGCCATCAGCATGGACCCCTCGCGCCGGAACTCGTAGAGCCCGCCCGCGGTGCTGCCCGCGAGCCCGAGCGCCCAGGTCAGCTCGCGCCTGCCGGCGCCCAGCAGATGGCCGGCGGCCACGGCGGCGCCGAACGGGTTGCAGGTGGCGGTGGGGTGGAAGCCGCGGGCCCGGTGCGAGGGGTTGACGACGGCGCCGATGCGCACCACGGCCTCCACCCCGAGGACCACCGCGGTCAGCAGCTCGCGCCCCGAGGAGTCACCGGCCTCGGCCTGGGCGAGCGCGGCGGCGATGACGGAGGGGCCCGGGTGGGTGATGGACAGCGCGTGGGTGTCGGTGAGGCCGATGCTGTAGCCCATGGTGCCGGTGATCAGGGCGGCCGTCGCCGGGTCGAAGCCGCGGCGGCCGCGCGGCACACTGCTCGGCCCCTGGCGGCCGAGCCCGGCGAGCACGTGGTGGACTCGGCGGCCCTCCTCGGTGCTCGCGCCCGCCACGGCGACACCGAGGAAGTCGAGCACGAGCGTCCGCGCCGCGTCGAGCGCGGAGTCGGGCACATCCTCGGCGCGCCTGTCCAGCGCGTCGACGAGGGCCGCGGTGGTGGGTGTGGTCATGGCTTCCTTCGTATGCAGCTCGTATGCGGCTCGTATGCGGCTGATCGGCGGAATCGGTCACGCCGTGCGGATGGCGGCGGACGACGACGGGGGCGATCCACGCTGGTGGAAGACCGGTTCGCGGATTGCGCGTACGGACGGGGACGCGGACCGTCGGGGGACGGAAAGCCGGCCGGTACCGGCTTTACCGAGTTTGTATTTTCTGTGTATCCAGCATGTGTACACTCGCTGTCGACGATCGTCAATAATGGGGCCGGAGGTCCGGGCGGACGGTGAGTGTCCGGTCACGAAGAGGGAGGCACGGACGTGGCGATGAGCCAGGGCGACCGCGTGTACGAGCGACTGCGCGAGGACATCGTCGAGTGGCGGCTCCCGCCGGGCGCGCCGCTCGGCGAGAGCGATCTCGCCGAGCGCCTTGAGGTCTCCCGCACCCCGCTGCGCGCGGCGATCCAGCGCCTCGCCCACGAGGGCCTCGTGGTGGTGGCGCACGGCAGGGGCGCGTCGGTCGCGGACATCTCGCTGGACAACGTCGTGAAGCTGTTCCAGATGCGGGAGGCGCTGGAGAGCTACGCGGTGCGGCTGTGCGCCCGGCAGAGCCCGGCGGCCAAGGGCACGTTCGAGCGGCTGCGGGTGGAACTCGAAGCGGCGCGCGAGGAGTTGAGGAGCGGTCAGGTCTCCGACGAGTACCGCTCGTACTACCGGCTCATCGGCGGCTTCGACGACGCGGTGGACGCGGGCGCCGACAACCCCTATCTGCTCTCCGCGCTGCGCGACCTGCGCGGCCATCTGCACCGGCTGCGGCGGATCGCGCGGCGCAGGCCGGACCGGATGGTGACCACGGCCGACGAGCACCTGGCGATCTGCCGGGCCATCTGCGACGGCGACGAGGTGCTGGCCGCACAGGCCGTCGCCGTCCACATACACAACAGCCTGCGCAACATCCTCACCGCGCTGACCGAGGACGTCGCGGGACCCGCCCTGCTCGGGGTGCTCCAGCAGCCGCCCGCGGCACCGTCGGCGGCGCCACCCGCGGGGGGACACACCCCCGCCCACGCTTCGGACTCCCCCGAACCGGCAGAACGGCGTACGACATGAGGGACATCGAGAGCGACGCGGGCCCGACCACGGCCCGCAGGCTGCGCACCCGGGTCACCGAGGGCCCGCTGCTCGTGGTGCCCGGCGCGGCCAACGCACTGGCGGCGCGGATCGTCGAGGACACCGGCTTCGAGGCGGTGTACGTGTCGGGCGCCGGGGTCGCCAACACCTATCTCGGCGCCCCCGACATCGGGCTCGTGACCCTGACCCAGCTCGCCGAGCACGTGGCCGCCATCCGGGACGCGGTGTCGCTGCCGCTGGTGGTGGACGCCGACACCGGCTTCGGGAACGCCATAGGCGTGGCCCACACCGTGCGCACCCTGGAGCGCGCGGGGGCCGACGCCGTCCAGATCGAGGACCAGGCGTCCCCGAAGAAGTGCGGCCACTTCGAGGGCAAGCAACTGGTGTCCACCGCCGAGATGGTGCAGAAGGTGCACGCCGCGGTCGACGCGCGGCGCGACGACGACGTGCTGGTCATCGCCAGGACCGACGCCCGCGCGGGCGAGGGCTTCGAGGCGGCCGTGGAGCGCGCCCGCGCCTATCTGGAGGCGGGCGCCGACGTCGGCTTCGTGGAGGCGCCGCAGACGGTCGAGGAGATGCACAGGGTCCCGGCGCTGCTGTCCGCGCCGCAGGTGGTCAACCTGGTCGAGGGCGGCCGTACCCCGCTGCTCCCGCTCTCGCAGCTCGCCGACTTCCGCATCGCGCTGTACGCCAACGCCTCCCTCCAGGGCGCGGTCAAGGGCATGCAGCGGGTGCTGTCGGCGCTGCATGCCACCGGCTCCCTCGACGCCGCGCTCGACGACCTCGCGCCGTGGAAGGAGCGGCAGCGCGTGGTGCGCAAGCCGGCGTTCGACGAGCTGGAGACGCGGTACGCACACGTCGACTAGGGCGCGCAGGGGCGCCGGGCGCCCGGCTCAGGCCCAGGGGGTGTAGCCGCCGTCCACGCGGATCGTGCGGATGGCGCTGATGTGGCGGGCGCCGCAGCGGTCCTGGGGCAGGACGAGCTGGGGTCCCGCGCGGTCGAGCCCGGCGCCGTCGATGCTGACCGCGAGCAGCACGGGCGCCCGCCCGAAGTCCGGGTCGATCTCCGCCCAGGACAGCAGCGCGCGGTGGCCGTCGGTGCCGCAGACCGCGATGAGGAAGCGGAGCCGGTCCTTGCGGCGCGCGGGGTCGAAGCCGGGGCCCGCGTCCGCCAGCACGTCGTGCAGCAGCGGCCCGGCGAACCGGTGGCGCTGGGTGCCGCTCGTGGCGCACTCGAAGCTCACCTCGGCCGCGTGCTGGGGCCAGCAGAGCAGGTCGGGCACGGTCAGCTCGGCGGGGCGGACGAGGTCGCCGCTGAGGACGAGCCGTGCCGCGGGGCCTGTGGCTCTCCCGGTGGCGGTGAGGGTCTGGCTCACGGGCTACCACCTCCCGCTCGACCGTACCCGAACCGGGCCGCCGTGAAAACGCGGTTGCCAGCCTTGTGGGGCCCGGGATGCCGCTTGTGCGAGCGAGGGAGGAGTGCCGCCCCCGCATCTGCGCCGTGGCGGCCGGGCGGCGCGTGGTCCGCGGGCGGCGCGGTGCATGGGCCCCGTGTTCCAGGGCAGCCGACCCACAGAGGGATCGGCAGTGACACGCACGACGACCCTCATCAGGAGGTGACCCCCGTGTTCAGTGCGATCGCGGATGTCTTCAGGGCGATCGGTGGCGCCATCGCCACCGTCGTCACCCTGCCCTTCCGCCTGGTGGCACGCCTCTTCGGCGGCGCCGCGGACAGCGCCCACGGCCACCACTAGCGAGCAGCCGCAGACGGCGGCCATCACCAGCAAGCAGCCCCGGACGGACCCGTCCCGCGGCGAGTGGCCCGGCCACCCGCCGCGGGCGGCCTATCCGCCCGCGCCCCCGGCCAGCGCCAGCGCGCCAAGCAGCGCCATCCCCGCCAGGGTCCAGGCGACGTAGTCGCCGATGTGGCCCGAGTGGAGGCGGCGCAGCAGGCGGGTGGCGGCGCTCGCCCACCGCGCCGTGCGGCGCGGGCGGTCGGGCGCGTGGCCGTGCCGCACGGCGCGGGCGGCGAGCGCCGCTGCCGCCGCCGTGGAGAGCAGGCCGAGCAGCACGCCCGCCAGGGTCCAGTGCGGTGGCGGTGTCCGCTCCCCCGGCGCCGCCAGTGAGCGGCCGACGAGCCGGGCGAAGCCGGGCACCGCGCCCGTCAGCAGACAGGACGCGAGCAGTGCGGCGGGCACCAGCAGCATGGTGGCCGGCACCCGGAAGATCGGGGAGCGGGTCTCGGGCTCCTCGCCCCCGCCGCTCGTCTCGTAGCCGGGGGTGACAGGCGGCGGCTCGCCACGGCCGCCGAACACCCGGGCCCAGACCCGCAGCACCGCGCCCCCGGTGACGGCGGACACCGCCACGAAGAGCACCGCGGCCGCCGCGCCGCCCGCCTCCTCCGACGCGGCCTTGCCGAGCGCCGTGCCGAACGGCGGCAGCCCGGCCAGCGCGAGGCCGCCGAGCAGGAACAGCGCCCCCATCGCCGGGAGATCGCGGGCGCGGCCGTGCAACTCGCGCTCGTCGACGCTGCCGTAGCGGTCGAGCAGCACCCCGGTGCCCGCGAACAGGGCGGCCTTGGCGCCGCCGTGGCCGAGCAGGTAGAGGGCGGTGCCGTCGCGGCCCGCCGGGGTGCCGAGCCCGATGCCGACCAGGAAGAGCCCGGTGTGCGCGACGGTGGAGAACGCCAGCAGCCGTTTGATGTGCCGCTGCTGCCAGCACATCACCGCGCCGACCAGGGCGGTGAGCACCCCGAGCGGTACGAGGACGGCCGCCACCTCGGCGGTGGACAGCACCCCGGGCGCCGTGAAGATCGTGTCGCACACCCGCCACACCCCGTAGCTGCCCAGCTCCACCATGACGCCGGAGAGCAGCATGCACACCGGGGTGGGCGCGACCGCGTGCGCGTCGGGGAGCCAGAAGTGGAAGGGCACGGCGGCCGCCTTGACCAGGAGCCCGGTCAGCACCAGCACCAGGGCGGCGAGCACCAGCGCGTCGGGGCCGCCGTGCAGCCGCTCGCCGATGCGCCGCATGTTCAGCTCCCCGGTGCGCGCGTACAGCAGCGCGATGCCCATCAGCATGGCGTACGCGCCGAAGGAGTTGACGACACCGAAGGTGAGGGGGCCCTGCACCGCCCTGGCCTCCTCGACGCGGTAGCCGGTGAGCGCGTACGCGACCACGCTCATCAGCTCGAAGAACACGAACGCGTTGAACAGGTCGGCGGTCAGCGCGAATCCGCACATGCCGCCCTGGAAGAGCAGGACGAGCCCGGGGAAGGAGCCCGCGTGGCCCTCGGGCGGCTCGTCGAAGTACCGCCAGGCGTAGCCGAGTACGGCGACCACCAGCAGCGACACCAGGGCGGCGAGTCCCGTGCCCGCGCGGTCGCCGCCCAACTCGATGCCGACGCCGCCGTGTTCGGGACGCCAGCCGCCCACCCACAGGGCGGGGCGGGCGGCGCCGAGCAGCACGGTGAGGCAGAGCGCCGCCGTGGCCGCGGCGACGGCGAGCCCGAGGAGTTCGGCGACGCGCCGGGTCAGCCGCCGCCCCGCGGCGATCTCCAGGGCGGCGCCCAGCAGCGGCACCGCCACCACGAGCGGCAGCAGGCCGCTCATCCGCGCAGCTCGGTCAGCTCGTCGGGCACCACCGTGCCGTGCCGCTTGGCGACCTGGACCACCAGGGCGAGCAGCAGCGCGGTGACGGTCGCGCCGACCACCACGTCGGTGAGCGTGAGCGCCTGCACCACCGGGTCGACGACGGGCCGCGACCCGGGGCGGATGTCGGAGAACACCGGCGCGGTGCCGCCGCGCCGGTAGCCGACCGCGAGCAGCAGCACGTACGTGGCGCACTGGCACACGGACAGACAGCCGACCGCGTGCACCAGATGGCGGCTCGTGGCGAGCCCGTAGCAGCCGACGAGGAAGATCCACCCGGCGGTGAAGTACGGCAGCACGGACATCAGCGGGCCCTTTCGTGGTGGCGGTGGCTCACCGCTCCGGCTCCCGGTGCTCGCCCGGCCCGGTGATCTCCACGGCCTGGTCGAGGAACCCGGCGAGCAGCACCACCACCGCGCAGGCGACCTCCATGCCGACGGCGGCGTTCAGCAGCGGCACGGTGCCGCCGGACGGCAGGGTGCCGAAGGTGCCGAGCGGCAGGGTGTTGGCGAGGTAGGAGGCGCCGCCGAGCAGCCCGGCCGTGCCGAGCAGCACGTACGCGGCCTCGCCCGCGGCGTCCGCGATCTCGTAGGGCGCGACGGGGCGCACCCGTTCGAGGGCGCGGTAGTCGACGGCGATGTACAGCAGGTGGACGGCGGTGGCGACGACGACACCGCCCTGGAAGCCGCCGCCGGGGCTGAGTTGCCCGTGCCCGACGACGTACAGGCCGATCAGCACGGTGACCGGGAGCAGCGCGAGCGCGTAGCGGCGCAGCGGTGCCCGCACCGGCTCGGGGCCCGGCGCGACATGGCGCTCGCCGCGGGTCTGGCGCAGCAGGACGGCGGTGCCGAGCACGGAGCCGAAGAGGATGGACTCCTCGCCGAGGGTGTCGAAGGCGCGCTGGTCGAAGTTGACGGCGGAGATGACGTTGGCGGTGTGGTGCGCGAGCGCGGCCCGCACCGCCCGCTGCCCGTACGGGTGGTGGGCGGCGCCGAAGTCGGGCAGGTCGAGGAAGGCGGCGGTGAACAGGGCGGCGAGCGCCAGCAGCCCGGCGGTGAGCAGCAGGGTGCGGGCGCGGGTGCTCACGGGCGCCTCCCGCGTCCGCCGCCGCCGTCGCCCGGCGGGTTCCGTTCGGCGCGGCGGCGCACCTTGCGCACCGACAGCAGGATCAGCAGCGGGGTCAGCGCGGAGCCGACGGCGACCTGGGAGAGGGCCACGTCGGGGGCCTGGAACACCGTGAAGAGCACCGCGAGCAGCAGCCCGAGCACGGCGAGCACCAGCGCCTGCCGCTGCGGGTCGCGCACCAGCACCGCGGCGGTGGCGGCCGCGGCGACCAGCAGCAGCGCGAGGGCCACGAGCGCGTCAGCCACGGCCGCCCCCGCTCGCCTCGGCGGTGGTGAGGGCGCGGGAGGCCACGGCGTTGCCGGCGATCAGCAGGGCGCCGGCCACCAGCGGTTTGACGGTGGCGCGGCCCGGCGGCGCGGCCACCGCGAGGGCGATCGTTACGGCCGCCGCGGCGGCGACGGTCGCCGCGGTCAGCGGGGCGGCGTGCGGTGGGTCGCGGCGCAGGTCGGCGGCGAAGAGGCGGGCGAACACCAGGGTGCCCACGGGGCCGAGCACCGCGAGCACCAGACCGACGTCGAGGTAGGCGGGTCTCGCGTAGCCCTGCGCGAGGAGCAGCACCGCGAGGCAGAGCAGCGACGTCGCCACGTTCTGGGCGAGCACCCTGCGGTGCAGCGGCCCGCTCGCCACCCCCCACACTCCCGCCGTGCCACCCACCGCGAGCGCGGCGAACGCGGCGGCGAGCCAGCCGTTCACCGCTCGGCCACCGCGCGCCTCGCGGCGTGCGCCGCCAGCCCGGCGAGCAGCGCGGCGGCGCCTCCCACCGCCAGCTCCCACCCGTCCACCGGCCCGATCAGCAGCAGCCACAGCACCCACAGCGCGACCCCCCACCCCGCGACCTCCACGGCGGTGGCCGCCGCCCCGCCGCCCGACCTCTGCACACGCCCCTCCGTCCGCTCGTACGGCGCCCGTCTCCCGATCCAAGCACCGGGCCCGCGGCGGCCCGCGCGGCGCGCGCGGGGCGCACGGGTGGTGTCCGCGGGCCGCGCGCCGCGGGCACGAGGCGGCGGCCTCCGGCTCACGCGGCGCCCGTCCGGCTCACGCGGTGCCGGTGGTGCCGCCCTCGGTGCCCGCCGTGGTGGCGGCGCCGCGGCCCGCGTCGGTGCCCATGCCGGGGGCGACGGAGCCCTCGTCGGAGACGGCGAGGGCCACCTTGGTCCAGCCCGCCTCGCGGCGGTCGAAGGTGCGGTACGCGTCGACGGCGTCCTCGGTGATGGACCAGCGGGTGATCAGCGGCGTCGGGTCGAGCGCCCCGGAGGCGACGAGGCCGACCAGGTCAGGTATGTAGCGGCGGTGGTTGCAGTTGCCCATCCGCAGCGTCAGGTTCTTCATGAAGGCCTCGCCGAAGGGGTACGCCTCCACGTTCGGCGGGTAGACGCCGACGGTGCCGATGGTGCCCGCCTTGGCGACCATGTCGACGGCCCAGCGGGCCGCGAGCGACGGCGCGTCCCCCGGCACCCAGGTGTCGCCCTCGGGGCGCGCCCGGGGCGCCACCGCGCGCCGCTCCCTGTCGAACTCCTCGGAGAGGCCGCTGAGTTCGTCGGCCGCGGGGCCGAGCGAAGGCCGCTGCGCGTCGACACCGACCGCGTCGACGACCCGGTCGACCCCGATGCCGCCCGTCATCTCGCGGATGGCGACCACCGGGTTCTCCTCGTTGAAGTCGACCACCTCGGCGTGCTGGTCGCGGGCGAGCCGCAGCCGGTCGGGCACCCCGTCCACCACGATCACCCGGCCCGCGCCCTGGAGCCGTGCGCACGCGATCGCCGCCTGCCCCACGGGACCCGCGCCGAGGATGGCGACGGTGTGTCCCGCGTGCACGGTGGCGAGCCGGGCGCCGAACCAGGCGGTGGGGTAGATGTCCGACAGCATGATGGCCTGGGCGTCGTCCACCGAGTCGGGCAGCGGCACGAGCCCGACGTGCGCGAACGGTACCCGCGCGTACTCGGCCTGGAGCCCGTCGAGGCCGCCCGCGGCCTCAGGACCGCCGAAGAACACCGTTCCGGCGAGCCTGCCGCCGGGGTTGGCGTTGTCGCACTGCGCGTAGTAGCCGGCCCGGCAGTAGCTGCACACCCCGCACGCCACCGTGGACGGCACCACCACCCGGTCGCCCGGACGCAGGTTGCGCACCCCGGGGCCGATCTCCTCGACGACACCCACCGCCTCGTGCCCGAGCACCCGGCCCTCCTTCATGCCGGGCATGGTGCCGCGCACGAAGTGCAGATCGGTGCCGCAGATCGCGGAGGTGGTGATCCGTACGACCGCGTCGTAGGGATCGCGGATGCCGGGGTCGGGGACCTCTTCGAGCCGGATGTCACCGACGTCGTGCCAGATCACGGCCTTCATGGGGTGCTCTCCCTCGACGCTGTGGAAACGTGCCGGGAGGCGGGTAGCCAGCGCGGGGCCGGACAAACATGCCGTTCCGGGCCGTATCGGCCCCTGCCGCGCGGGCCCGCGCCGGGCCGGGCGCCGGGGTGTGAGCCGTCCGGGAACCAGGGCCATCGCACGGGGTGGTGCCAGTGACACCCCCAACCCACGTGTCACGCCCATCGTGGCCCAACTCCCGCTCTCCATAGTGTTACTTCCACACCACGGAGGCGCCGACGAGGCACCCGGAACCGTTGTCCACTAGGGAGAGAACCATGAAGAAGAAGCTGCTCTGGTCCGTCGCCGCGATCGCCGTCGTGGGCGGATTCGTGGTGGGCATGCCGAACCTCGGCCTCCTCGACGACGACGGTGACAAGGACGGCAAGGCGGACGCCGCCGACATGGCCACCACGGCCGCCGGCCTCGACCAGGTCAAGGTGCCCCCGGTCGAGTGGGGCAAGTGCCCCGCCGCCCCCGACGGCTTCCAGGTGGACCCCGGGCAGACCTGCGGCACGGTCAGTGTCCCGCTCGACTACCGGCACCCCGAGGGCAGGAAGATCGAGATAGCGGTCTCCCGCATCGCCGCCACCGACAAGGCGAAGCGCCGCGGGGTGCTGCTGCTGAACCCGGGCGGCCCCGGCAACGAGGGGCTCAACCAGCCCAGCCTCTTCGACCAGACCGCGAGCAAGGCCGAGAAGGCGGCCTACGACAGAATCGGCTTCGACCCCCGCGGCGTCGGCCACAGCACCCCCGTGACCTGCGGACTCGACCCCGACGAGACCATGCCGCCCTATCCGTACCCGGACAAGGACGGCTCCATCGACAAGAACGTCGCCCACGCCAAGGACGCCGCACAGCGCTGCGCCAAGAACTCCGGCGACCTGCTGCCGTACATCACCACCGCCAACACCGCCCGCGACATGGACCTCGTCCGCAGGGCGCTCGGCGAGGAGAAGATCTCGTACTGGGGCAACTCCTACGGCACCTACCTCGGCGCCGCCTACGCCACCCTCTTCCCCGGCCACACCGACCGGATGACGCTGGACAGCGCCGTCGACCCGGAGAAGATCTGGTACGGCGTCTTCAGCCAGCAGAGCAAGGGCGTCGCGGTGCGCTTCCCCGACGTCGCGGCCTATGCCGCGCAGCACCAGGACGAGGTCGGCTTCGGCGCCACCCCCGAGGCCGTCACCACCGCCTACACCGAACTGCTCGGCCGCCTCGACGACAAGGCGCTCACCGTCCCCGGCGCCGCGGTGAAACTGGACGGCAACATCCTGCGCTACCTCACGTCCAGCCTGCTCACCGCCGACCAGCAGTTCCCGATGCTCACCCAGGTGTGGCGCGCCACGGCCGACCTGGCCGACGGGAAGGCCACCGACGAGGAGACCGCCGCGCTCCAGCAGATCCTGGTGCTCGCCAGCCCGAGCGCCAACACCTCGCCCGGCGTCCCGGAGGACAACGCCATCGCCGCCGCCTACGCCGTCGCCTGCGACGACGTGAGCTGGCCGAAGGACGTGAAGGTGTACGAGCGCAACGTGGCGAGGGACCGCGCGCAGTACCCGCTCACCGCGGGCTCCCAGGCCGACATCTGGCCCTGCGCCTTCTGGGCCGACAAGCCCGTCGAGAAGCCCGTCGAGATCACCGACAAGGGCCGCCACAACATCCTGATCCTTCAGAACGAGCGCGACCCCAACGCCACCCTGGACTCCGGCAAGGGCATGCACAAGGCGCTCGGCAAGCGCTCCACGATGGTCACCGTGGAGGCGGGCGGCCACGGTGTCTACGGCAACCCGGGCGCGGGCGAGTGCGCCTCCAAGCTCGCGGACGCCTACATGGTCGACGGCAAGCTCCCCGCCCACGACACCCACTGCGCCGCCCCGGCGGAGTAACGCCCCACCCCGCACCCGGAGTTGCACCGGCGGACCGCATGAGGAACACAGGGCCCGCGGCCACGAGCGTCACACCCCGCTCGTGGCCGCGGGCCCTTTTCTCTGCGACTCGCTCCGTACCCGGCGCCGGGCGCCGGGGCCCTGCCACCCCCGTCCGGCATACGCGGAGGGCGCCTTGACACGCCGGGATGCCCGGTATGTAATCGCGCCCGTGGTGACGACCGACGCCGCTGCGGGGGCGGTGCCGCGCTGCCCCGTGCCCGGCCACGAAGGCAGCAAGGTGGTACTCGGCGGGCGTTACGGCACCCCGGGACGGCGGCGGCAGCTCTATGTCTGCAACATGCCGAAGCCCGGCTCCACTTCGCCCTACCACCGCTTCTCCGCCCCGCTGACCGTGCCCATCCCGGCCCCCGCCGACGCCCCCGACGACCGCGCGGACGCCGCCCTGGCCGAGGCCCCCGAGGAGCTGCGCACCGCCCGCAAGTACCAGTTCACCGCCTACGACATCGCCTCGGGACTCGTCTCGGTGGCCCGCGGCGCGAGTTACGCGCAGGCGGGCCAGGAGGTGCGCGAGCGCGCCGTGCGCCGCTGGGCCGGGGCCGACCGGGGGCGCCGCCACGGCACCCTGGTCTCCGACTGGGTGGAGGTGTACGCGAGCGCGCTCTGGCAGGCCCAGGCGCCCTACCAGGACACCTGGCCCGGCACGGTGTTCGTCGGGGTGCTCGCGCTGCCCGCCGTGCGGCAGGGCCGCACCGCGCCCGCGTCGGGGCTCGCGTTCTCGGTGTTCCTCGCGATGGCCCACGACGAGCGCGGCACGCCCGTCGTCTTCGACGTCATGGTGTCGTCGGGCACGGGCGCCGCGCACTGGACGGAGTTCCTGCGCGGCCTCGCGCGCTCCCGCCCCGGCCGCCCGGCCCGTATCGTCGGCGACGGCTCGGCCGCGCTCACCCACGCGGTACGCGTCGTATGGCCGCAGGAGCGCGAGTCCGCGGCGGTCGCGCTGTGGCACGACGAGCACCTGATGCGCCAGGAGGCCCGCCGCATCTGCCGCGACCACGGCCTCGACCGCCGTGGCACCCCCCTCTGGTCGGCCCTCCAGCGCGCCTGGCGCTCCAGAGCCGACTGGGACCGCTTCACCGCCGAGGCGGCCCGCCACCGCCTCCCCGAACTCGACCGCTGGCTCGCCCGCACCGCCCCCGTCATGGAGCGCCAGCTCGCCGCGAGGACGCCGGACGCCCCCACCTCACGCCAGATGGTGCGCGGCACCCTTGACCGCCTGGAGACCCGCCTCACCGCCCGCAGAAGCGCCTTCGGCAACCGCACACGCACCGGCCTCCTGCTCCGCCTCATGGCCCTCGACCTCTCGGGCCTGGCCCGCGCGCACGGCTGGGCCGACCTGATCTGCGTATGGCTGGAACGCACCGGCGGCAGACCCACCACATCCCAACGCCAGATAGCCGACCGCTCGGGCCCTTCCCTCCGCACGAGGAGCGCGTCCGCGCGGCGTGACACATGAGGTGAACGGCTTCCGCCGTGATACCCGCCACACCACAGGCCGCGTGAGAGCCCCGAGCCCCGTGTGAGACCCGAGCCCCAGGCGGCCCGAGCCCAAATCCCCCGTGGGTCAACTCCCGCCGCGAAAACAGGCATACACGCACCCCTCAGGGCTAAGTGGGAGAGCCCCGAGCCAAACTCCACACGCCCCAGCCCCCCATCGTGGAAACAGGGATACACAAAACCCCCGGGCTTCCGTGGAGACAGAGAGACGGCAACCCGGGTGTCAATGAAATGCGACGCCCGTTGACACCCCCAAAGAGGGCTGCGCATACTCGTCGCATGAATCCGGCTGCTGAGCTTCTCGTGCGGCGACGGTACCTCGACTTCGTTCTCTACCGCGGGGCCGTCTGTCGCTAGCCCCGCGTGCGCGCGCCCCGCGGTCCTCCTGACCTGCCCGGGCGCCCCGTGCCCGCGCCGACGCCGGGAGCCCCGGCCGTATCGGCGCGCCTCGCCCCAGGACCCGTAGCTCCCGCGGTGGTTCTCTCCGGTGTGCGTTCCCGCCCGTCGACGTGGCGGGGGTGGCGCGGGGTGTGCCCGCGCCCGCACCGGGCCCGCGGCCCGCACCCTCCCCGGTGCCGACCTCAACCTCACCACCGCGCAAGGGCGTTCGCCCCTGTGCCGAGCCCCGTTCTCGCCCTCCCCCGAGCACCGGAGTTCCCGTGCCTCCTTCAGCAGAGACAGCGCCGACGGTCACCCCCGCGGCGGCCGCGCAGCTCCCGGCGACCGGCAGACCCCGCGGCCGCGGGCGGCTGCGCAGGCTGCTCGTGCCGTGTGCGTCCATCGTGGGCGGCCTCGCGCTCTGGCAGCTCGCGATCACGGTGCTGCGCCCGAACGAACTCGCCGTCGTCGGGCCCGACCGGGTCGTGCGCGACGCGATCGACCTGTTCGACGCGGGCACCCTGGGCCCCGACATCGGGCTCAGCCTCGCCCAACTCCTCATCGGGCTCGCCATCGCCGTGGTCGCCGGGGTGCTCACCGGGCTGCTGCTCGGCACCAGCAGGCTGCTCGGCGAGGCCCTGGGGCCGTGGGTGACCGCCCTCTACACGATTCCGGTGATCGCGGTCGCGCCGCTGGTCATCGTGGGGCTCGGCTTCGGGTTCACCGCGAAGATCACCATCGTGGCGGCCTCCGCGTTCTTCCCGCTCGTCATCAACACCCAGGCGGGCGCGGCCGGTACGGTGGGCGGCGGTCTGCGGGACGTGACCAGGGCGTTCCACGCGAACGCGCTGGAGACCCTGGTGTGCCTGACGCTCCCCGGCACCGTCCCGCACATCCTCACCGGCCTCAGGCTGGCGATCGGCAGGGCCCTCATCGCCCTGGTGGCCGCCGACCTCTTCGGCTCCACCTCGGGCCTGGGCTACCTCATCATCTCGGGCCAGCAGAACCTCAAAACGGACGACGTGTACGTGGGCGTGGTCACGCTCAGCGTGATCGGTATCGCCATGACGGCGCTCGTCGCCACCGCGGAGCGGCGGGTGCACCACGCCCGCGGCGCACGGACGGAGCAGGCATGACCACCCCGGAGACCACTCCAGCGGCACACCACGCGCCCGGTGTCGCCACCGCGGAACGCCCGCGCCCCGTCATCGAGGTGTCGGGCGCCCGCGCCCACTACCGCACGGCGGGCGGCGAACTGCCCGTACTCGACGGGGTGGACCTCGCCGTCGGGCGCGGCGAGGTGCTGGCGGTCGTCGGCCCCAGCGGCTGCGGCAAGACCACTCTGCTCCGCGCCCTCCAGGGCCTCGTCCCGCTGAGCGGCGGCGCCGTGGCCGTGCAGGGCAGGGCGCCGGGGGACGGCAGGGCCGCGACCGGCTACGTGTTCCAGCAGCCGTCGCTCTTCCCCTGGTGGAGCGTGCGCAAGAACGTCGAGTTCGGGCTGCGGCTGCGCGCCCACGACGGCGGCATGCCGCCCGCGCGGCGCCGCGCCCGCGCCCTCGAACTGCTCGACCTGGTCGGCCTCGGCGGCTTCGAGGGCTTCAGGCCCGCCGCGCTCTCCGGCGGTATGCAGCAGCGGGTCAACCTGGCGCGCGCGCTCGCCGTCGACCCGGCGGTGCTGCTGCTCGACGAGCCGTTCAGCGCGGTCGACACCCTCACGAGGGAGCGGCTTCAGCGGGTGCTCGCCGAGAGCCTGCGCACCCTCGGCACCGCCGCCGTGATCGTCACCCACGACATCGGCGAGGCGGTGTTCCTCGGCGACCGGGTCGCGGTGATGAGCGAGCGGCCGGGGCGGATCACGGAGACCTTCGAGGTCGACGAAGTCCGGCCGCGCACCGAGGAGTTCCAGCACAGCGAGCAGTTGGCCGCGATCGGCGCCCGGGTCTACCGGCGGCTGAGCCGGGGCGGCGAGGAACGGGCCGCCGCCGCGGGCAGACCCCGGCCCACCGAGACCACCGGGCGCCGCGACGCGGCCCGCCGATCCCCGAAGAGAGACAAGCCCCATGCGTGAAGCCACCCGCCCACGGCGCCCGGGCGCGCCCCCGCACCCCGCCGCCACGAGGCGCCGTACCCCCGCGGGGCGCCGCACCCTCGCGCCCCGCCGCGCCCTCACCGCGGCCGCCGCGTCCCTCGCCCTCACCGCCGCGCTCGCCGCCTGCGGCGACGACAGCGGGCAGGCGGGCGCGGGCGGCGGCTCGGGCAGCGCGCTCACGGTGCCCACCGCCTCCGTCTCGGCGGCGCAAGGGGCCTTCCAGTACACCGTGAAGAAGGGCTTCTTCGCCGAGAACGGGCTGCGGGTGACGACACCGCTGTCCGCGGAGGGGCAGCTCAAGGCGGCGTTCGTGGCGGGCTCCGTGAAGTTCGACCAGCTCGCGGGCGGCGATGTGCTCGACCTCTACGCCAAGCACGTGAAGATCTCCACCATCGCCTGCGTCGCGAAGAACAACGGCTACTACGTGTACGCGCCCAAGGGGACCTCCTCGCTCGCGGACCTGAAGGGGAAGACGGTGGGGGTGCCCTCGCTCGGCGGGGCGCCGCAGGTCGCGATGCAGGCGTACCTCAAGTCGAAGGGGCTCGCGGCGGACAGTGTGAAGTTCGTGGCGCTCGGCTCCATCCCCAATGTGCTGACCGCGCTGACCAGCGGCAAGGTCGACGGCGGGCTGCTGTCCACCCCGTTCAACTTCCGTGCGGACAAGGCGGGTCTGAAGGGCCTCGGATACGCCCAGGGGCCGCCCAGCCCGTTCGTCGTCGACACCGACTGGGCGAAGAAGAACCGCGGCACCGTCACCAAGATCCTCAAGAGCCTCGCCAAGGGCGCCTGGTCGTACCAGACGCACAAGGAGGACGGGGTGAAGACGCTCGGCGCGTTCCTGCACCTCGACCCGGCCAAGCCCGCGGACAAGGAGACCCTGGGCAAGAGCTTCGACGCCTATCTCCCGCCCGTCCAGGCGCCGCCCGGCCGCTGCGACACCTCCTACTTCGCGCCGTACACCGAGTACCAACCGGCCGCGCAGCAGGCCGCGTTGAAGGACCTGAAGCCGCTCGTCGACAACTCCTGGGTGGACGCCCTGGACCGACAGCACTTCTACCAAAAGCTCCAGAAGACCTATGGCCCGCTGCCCAAGGACACCACCCTGGCCCAGGTCCTGCGCTGACCCGACCACCCACCCCAGTCACACCACCAGAGAGGTCGTACGCACCATGGCTCTGAAGAAGATCGTCAGTGAGACGTCGAGCCCCGTGTTCTCCCTGCCCTACTTCGTCGCACGCGACGAGGGCTACTTCGCCGACGAGGGTCTGGAACTCGAACTCGTCCGCAAGGGACAGCGGGAGGCCGTGGTCAGGCCCGTCGAGGACCACACCCTGATCTCCGCGTTCAGCGGCAAGTCCGCGTTCGAGGCGGGCGACGCCTCGCTCTACCGGGCCTGCGAGTGGGGGCAGGTCAGGCGCAGCTACGACAGCGAGGCCGGCGGCCAGGTGGTCAGCAAGCGCGCCGCGATCGGCAGCCAGGCCGTCTTCGTGCGGCCCGACGACCCGGCCAACCACCCCCAGGACCTGGCGAACCGCACGGTCGGGGTGAACTTCCACCACGGCTCCCACTACATCGGCATCCAGACCCTGGAGGGCTTCCTCCGCAAGGAGGAGATCAACGTCGTCCACGTCGGCGGCCCCAGGGAGCGCTTCGAGGCGCTGCGGGACGGCAAGGTGGACGCGGCCGCGGTGATGGAGCCGTGGATCACCGTCGCGGAGAAGCTGGGCTACAAGCTGATCGCCGAGGCGTTCTATGTCGGCGCCGAGATCGCCAACCCCACGCTCGACCCCGACACGTTCACCGCGATCCAGCGCGCCGTGGTCAGGGCCGTGCACAAGATCAACGAGGACCCGAAGCCGTATCTGCACTACCTCATCGCGGACGTCCCCGAGGAGATCGTGCACCTCGACCCCACCGACTTCCGCCGCGACCGGCTCCGTTACGCGGAGCCCGCGCCGTACCCGGCGGAGGAGTTCCAGCGCACGTACGACTGGATGGTGGCCTGGGACCTGATCCCCGAGGACGGCGACTACGTCCAACTGGTCGACAACCGGCTCCAGCTCGCCCTCTGATCCCGGGCGCGCCCACCGGGGCCCCGTGCGGCAGTGCGGCGCACGGGGCCCCGGTGTGTCACCCGGACGCGTCGGCGATCCAGTCGCCGAGGTCGAAGTCCTCCTTGATGAACTTCTGCTCCACCAAGAACTTCTTCGTCCCTTCGAGGAGTTGGAGGCCGCGCTTCGGCACGGCGCTCGTCGGGAGCTGGCTCTTCAGGGTGGTCTCGCGCACCAGCGGGGCGGGGAAGCCGTCGAGGGTGGTCTCGAAGTCCTGGTAGCGGCGGAAGTCGGCCAGGGCGTCCCTGCTGCCCCGGTCCTGGGCGTCGCGCCACAGCTTCACGAAGCCGGGGTGCGCGGAGAGGAAGTCGTCCGTGGACACGGTGGCGGAGGTGCCCGCGTAGTCGGGGTGGTCCTCGGCGAGGTGGTCGATGACCTTGAAGCCCTTGCTCTCGAACACCCTGGCGTTCACCTCGGGCAGGGCGGCCGCCGCGATGTCGCCGCGCTCCAGGGGCGCCTGGGTGTCCGCGGTGTAGACGTGGGTGATCTCGGCGGGTTCGACGTGCTCGTCCTGGAGGGCGCCCAGCAGATAGCGGTGCATATACGAGCCGGTGGCCACCGCGATCTTCTTGCCTCGGAGGTCCTTCAGGGAGGTGGGCCCGCCCGCGCGCACCACCACGGAGGCGTCGTTGTCGACGGAGGCCAGCGAGATCAGCCGGGTGGCGAGACCGCTGCCGCGTGCCACCAGCGCCGGGGTGTCGCCGTAGCTGGCGACGTCGAGACTGCCGCCGACGAGCGCCTGGTTGAGGTCGGGCCCGTTCGGGAACGGGTACACCTTCACCGCGGTGAACCCGGCCTTCCGCAGCAGTGGCAGCAGCTTCTTCTCCGTGTGCAGATAGCCGGTGGGCCCGGTGAGTTCCGCCTTGGTGCCGATCACACCGACCCTGAGCGTGGCCGACCCCGAGGAGCCGCCGCCGGTGTCGGCGGCGGAGCTGCCGCAGGCGGTGGCGGCCCCCGCCAGCAGCAGCGCGGCGGCGGCGAGCGCCGCACGGCGGGTCCTACGCGGTGGTCGGGGACGTGGTGCTGCCATCGTCGGTGCCGCCTTCCTGCCGGTGCGCGGGGTGGGGTGGGGTGCCGGGGATCTCGGGGCCGAGGGCGAGCCGGGCGCCCGGGGTGCGGCCGCGGCCCCAGCCGATACCGGCCCGGTAGCTGCCGAGCAGTCCGCCCAGGGCCAGTTCGGCCTCGTCGGCGAGCCGGGCGCCCGCCTCCTGCGGATGGGTGGTGGGCGCCACGAACAGGGCGTCCACCGGGCAGTACGCCTCGCACATGAAGCAGGTCTGGCAGTCGTCCTGACGGGCGATCAGCGGCACCCCGTCGGGCGCGTCGTCGAACACGTTGGTGGGGCAGGCCCGTACGCACTTGCCGCAGCCGACGCAGCGGTCACGCGAGACGACCTCGATCATCGGGCCACCTCCGCGCGCCCGGCGGCGGGCACCGTGTGGACGGGGTGTGCGGTGGGCGCCGTGTGGACGGTGTGGGCCGCGCGCGCCGTGTGGACGGTGTGGGCGCCCGGCGCGCCCGTGCCGCCCTCGGGAGCGGTCCACAGGTCGTCGAGGCCGCCGGTGAGCAGCCGGTGGCGCCAGACCGGGTCGGCCTGCGAAGGGTGGTCGGAGCGCTTGTGCATGCCCCTGGTCTCGGTGCGCGCCAGCGCCGCGGTGTACATCCAGCGCCCGGTCGCCGCCATCGCCGCCGCCTCCCTGGCCCGGCCGCGCGCGGGACCGTACCCGGTGAGGGAGGCGCGCAGGTCGCCCCAGATCCCGTCGAGCGCGCCGAGCGCGGCGGCCAGCCGCCCGCCCTCGCGCAGATAGTTCTTGTCGTACGGCAGCACCTCGCCGCGCACCGCCTCGATGACCGCGCGGTGCGCGCCCGCGGGCCCGGGGGCGCCGGTGGGCCGCAGGCCCGCGCCGCCGAGCGGGGTGAGCCGCCGGGTGCGTGCCCGCCCGCCGAGCCCGCGCGCGAACGCGGCGGCGCCGCGGCCCGCCCAGGTGCCCGAGGACATCGCCCAGGCGGCGTTGTGGCTGCCGCCGCCGGTGAAGCCGCCGCAGATCAGCTCCCGGGTGGCCGCGTCCCCGGCCGCGTACAGGCCCGGCACACCGGTGGCGCAGTCGTCGCCCGCGATCCTGATGCCGCCGGTGCCGCGCACGGTGCCCTCAGCGAGCAGGGTCACGGGGAACAGCTCGGTGAACGGGTCGATGCCGAGCCTGTCGAACGGCAGGAAGAAGTTGGCCTGCCCGAGCCGCATCGCCCGCCGCGCCGCCTCGTCCGCGCGGTCGATGCGGCACAGCACGGTGCCCTCGTCGAGCAGCGCCCGCGCGATCACGGACCTGCCCTTCTTGCTCCCGGCGCCTTCGAGGACGGTGCCGTCGGCGTGGTAGAAGGTCGCGTAGCCGTAGTACGCGGTCTTGGTGAGCGAGGTGAACTCGGGTGCCAGCGCGTAGGCGTTGGAGAACTCCATGCCGGACAGCACGGCGCCCGCCTCCGCCGCCATCAGATAGCCGTCGCCGGTGTCGACGTTGGTGCCGAGCGCCCGGGAGAGGAACGCGCAGCCGCCGGTGGCGAGCACCACCGCGCCCGCGCGCACCGTGAAGGGGCGGTCCTCCTGGCGGCGGTGGCCCGCGGCGCCCGCGACCGCGCCCGCGTCGTCCACGAGCAGTTCGAGTACGGGGCTGTGGTCCAGCACCCGCACCCCTGAGCGCAGCACCCGCACCCGCATCCTGCGCATGTACTCGGGGCCCTGGAGGCCGCGGCGTATCTGGCGTCCTGCCGCGTCGACGGGGAAGGGGTAGCGGCTGACGTCGGCGACCTCGTGCATGTTCTCCCAGGTCTGGTCGAGCACCCTGGCCATCCAGCGGCGGTCGGCGAGATGGCCGCCGAGCCCTTCCCGCGAGGCCATCGCGGCCTCCCGCTCTTCGGGGTGCGGCGGCACGTACCAGACGCCGGTGCCCGCGGCGGCGGTGGCGCCCGAACTGCCGCAGTAGCCCTTGTCGGCGAGCACCACGTCGGCGCCGCCCTCGGCGGCCTTGACGGCGGCCCACGCGGCGGCGGGCCCACCGCCCACGACGAGCACGTCGCAGCTCAGGTCGAGACGGTCGAGGGCCTCGGTGTCGGTGGTCATACGGCGGTCTCCTTCGGGGAAGGCGGCGGCGCGGCGGCGGCGGTGTGCGCGGCGCCGTGCGGCCTTGCGGGGTGTTCTTCCGGTACGACGCCGAGCGCGGCGAGCAGCAGGCCGCGCAGCTCGACGAGCCCGGGGTGGTGGAGCGCGCGGGGGCGCGGCACGTCGACGGTGTGCCCGACGGCGACGGCGCGGTCCCCGATGACCAGCACGCGGTCGGCGAGCAGCAGCGCCTCCTCCACGTCGTGGGTGACCATGAGCACCGCAGGGCGGTGCTCCTCCCAGAGGCCCGCGACGAGCCGCCGGGCGCGGATTCTGGTGAGGGCGTCGAGCGCGCCGAACGGCTCGTCGAGCAGCAGCAGCCGGGGGGTGCGCACCAGCGCGCGGGCCAGCGCGACCCGTTGGGCCTCGCCGCCGGAGAGGGTGGCGGGCCAGGAGTCGGCGCGGGCGGCGAGCCCCACCTCGGCGAGGGCGGCGACCGCGCGCCCGCGCAGCCCGGGTCCGCGTAGCCCGAGGGTGACGTTGCGCCACACCCGCTCCCACGGCAGCAGCCGGTGCTCCTGGAAGACGGTGGCGACGGGCCCCGGTGCGTCGACGACGCCCGGCGGGGTCGGATCGAGGCCGCCGACGGCGCGCAGCAGGGTGGACTTGCCGCAGCCGCTCGGCCCGAGCAGGGCGACGAACTCGCCGGGCGCGATGTCGAGCCGGACGCTGTCGAGCACCGTACGGCCGTCGAAGGCACGGGTGAGTCCGCGCACCCTGACACCGCCCGGGTGCGCTGCGGGGGCGGTGGGGTCCGGGGTGGCTTCTGTGGTGGGACCGGGCGGCTCGGTGTCGGGTCGGTCGGTGGGTGCTGTGGTCTCTCCGGGGATCTCGGCGGTGGTCTCCGTGGCGGGTGGGCGTGTGGGTGGTGCCATGGTGGCTCCCGGGGTGGGTGTGGGTGGGCGCGGTGGCCCGGGTCAGGTTCCGGCGAAGCCGCGGCGCCAGCTCAGCGCCCGCCGCTCCACGGCCCGTACCAGCAGGTCGGACAGGACGCCCAAAGCGGCGTAGGTCACCAGGACCACGAACATCACGTCGGTGCGCAGGAACTCGCGTGCGTCGGTCATGAGGTAGCCGATGCCGGAGGTGGTGGCCGTCTGCTCGGCGACCACCAGCGTCAGCCAGCCGATCCCGAGCGCCTGCCTGAGGCCCACGAAGATCTGCGGCAGCGCGCCCGGCAGGATCACCCGGCGGGCCAGGCCGAAGCGCCCGAGCCCGCACGAACGCGCCGCCTCCACAAGGCGGTTGTCGACGCCCCTGATGCCGTGCAGCACGTTGATGTACAGCGGGAAGACCGGGCCGATGAGGATCAGCATGGTCTTGGAGGTCTCGCCGATGCCGAACCAGATGAGGAACACCGGCGCGAGCGCGAGGTGCGGCAGCATCCTGAACGCCTGGACGGGCGCGTCCACCACGTCCTCGACCGCCTTGGCGAGCCCCGCCGCGAGACCGAGCGCCACACCGAGCGGGATGCCGAACGCGAGGCCCCTGCCGACCCGTCCGAGCGACACCAGCAGATGGTGGCCGTAGTCACCGGTGCGCACGAGTTCCACCCCGGCGTGCCAGACCGCGGCGGGCGAGGGGGTGGTGGCGCCGAGCCAGCCGTGCGCGGTGCCGAGCCACCACAGCAGCAGCACCGCGACGAGCCCGCTCACCCTGCGCGCCGCGAGCAACGCCCGTACCAGCGTGGCTTTCTGGCGGCCGGGGCCGTTCGGCGGGGGTGCGGAGGGCGTGGGGCGTCGGGGCGGCTCGCGGTGGCCGGTGTCGGTGTGCGGCGGGGGGCCCGGGCGGGGAGGTGTGGCGATGGTGGGCATGGCGGGACGTCCTTCGCTCGGCGGGGGTCACAGGGTCGGGGGCGGGTTCACCCGGGAGGCGTCGACACCCGAGTCGGGCAGGCTCCACTTGCGCAGGATGTCGGCGTACGTGCCGTCGTCGATGAGCTTGTTGACGGCGGCGCTCAGCGCCTTGGCGAGCCGGGTGCCGCGCCGGGTGACGAAGCCGACGGGGGTGGTGCTGATCTCGCCCAGGTACTTGGTGTGCGGGATGTGCGCGGCCTGGTACTTCACGCCGAGCGTGGGGCCGAAGGACACGTCGATCTTGCCGTTGGCGAGGCCGAGGAAGACGGGGCCCTGCTCGGAGAAGTACTGCACCTTGTACGGTTTGCGGCCCGCCCGGGCGCAGTCGGCGGCGCCGTCCTCCAGGATCTGCTGGAAGGTGGAGCCCGGCGAGGCCGACACATGCAGGCCGCAGAGGTCGGTGAGCCGCCGCACCCGGTCCACGGGGGCGTTCTCGGCGCCGAGGAAGGACTGCCCGTCGTTGAGGTAGGTGGCGAAGTCGACCACCTTCTCGCGGGCCCTGGTCACCCCGAAGTTGCCCATCCCGACGTCGTACTTGCCGTTCTGCACGCCCGGGATGATCGTGGCGAAGGTGCCGGTGCGTACCTTCCAGGTGACGCCGAGCACCTTGGCGACCGCCTCGCGGATGTCGGCGGCGATACCGATGGTCCTGCCGTCCTTGTCGCGGCCTTCGAGCGGCAGCCCGGTGGAGCCGTTGACCAGCGGGGCGCCGAGCGTGAGGGTGCCGCGCTCGCGCACGTCGGCGGGCAGCGCCCCGGCGAGCGCGGGCACCGCCCTGACCGAGGAGACCACGTCCCTGGTGGGGACGGGCGACTGGCTGCCGTCCGCGGGCGCCGCGCCCGACGAGTCGCCGCCGCAGCCGGCCACGAGGGTCAGGCCGAGCGCGCAGACGAGCGCGGCGGGCGCGGTACGGCGGGCCGCGGGACCGCGGCGCCGGGACACGGGCGCGTTCATGGATGGACCTGCTTTCCTGGTCATGGGGTGCGGGGGCGGGGGGTGTGTTTGGCAGGTGGGTCGCCCGGTGCGTGGGTTGTTCGGGCCGTGGGGCCCGTTGGGCTCAGAGGACCGCGGCGAGGAAGGCCCTCGCGCGCTCGTGCCGGGCGCCCGTCAGCAGCTCCGCCGGGGGACCCGACTCCACGACGCGGCCGCCGTCGAGGAAGACGAGGGTGTCGGCGACCTCGCGGGCGAAGCCCACCTCGTGGGTCACCACGATCATGGTCATGCCGCTGCGCGCGAGGTCCTTCATCACCGCCAGCACCTCGCCCACCCGCTCCGGGTCGAGGGCGCTCGTGGGCTCGTCGAACAGCATCAGCCGGGGCGACATGGCGAGCGCCCTGGCGATGGCGACCCGCTGCTGCTGGCCGCCGGACAGCTCACGCGGATACGCGCCCTCGCGCCCCGCGAGCCCCACGCTGTCGAGGAGTTCCGCGGCGCGTGCCACCGCCTCGGCCCGCGGTGTGCGGTGCACGGCGATCGGCGCCTCGACGATGTTCTCCACCGCCGTCAGGTGCGGGAACAGGTTGAACTGCTGGAACACCATGCCGACCCTGGCGCGCTGCCCGGTGACCGCCCTGGCGCTCAACTCCCGCAGTTTCCCGTGCTCGTAGCCGTATCCGACGATCTCCCCGCCGAGTTCCACGAAGCCCGCGTCGGGCCGCTCCAGATGGTTGAGGCAGCGCAGCAGCGTGGACTTGCCGGAGCCCGAGGGGCCGAGGAGCACCGTCACCTCGCCCTCGCCCACGTCGAGGTCCACCCCGTCGAGCACGGTCTGCGCACCGAACCGCTTGTGCAGCCCCCGCACCCGCAGCAGCGGGCGCGACGTGCCCCCGCCCGCCGTCGGCCGTGTCGTCCCGGCTCTCATGACAGCCCCGCAGGGGTGGCGCCCGCGCGCCCGAGCAGGGGGAGGTTGGCGCGCGCGGTGCGCCAGAGTCCCGGCCCCTCCCGGCCGCTGCCGCGGGCGAAACGGCGCTCGACGGCGTACTGGCCGACCGAGAGCAGGGTGGTGAGCAGGATGTACCAGCAGGTGGCCACCAGCAGCAGCGGCATGATCAGGAAGTTCTGGTTGTAGATGAGCTGCGCCGAGTACAGCAGGTCCTGCACCGCGATCACGCTGACGATCGAGGTCGCCTTCAGCATGCCGATGAGCATGTTGCCCGAGGCGGGGATGATCGCGGGCATGGCCTGCGGCAGCACGATCCTGCGGAAGATCCGCGCGCCCCCGAGCCCGAGGGCCTGCGCCGCCTGCGTCTGGCCCCGGTCGACGGAGAGGATGCCGCCCCTGACGATCTCCGCGGAGAACGCCGCCACGTCCAGCGTCAGCGCCACGTACGCCGCGAGGGTGCCGCCGAAGAGGTGCGCGGTGCCGACGCTGCCCAACTCGGGCCCGAACGGCACCCCGATGGACAACCGCGGGTAGAGCGAGGCGAGTTCGTACCAGAAGAGCAGTTGCACCAGCGGCGGCACCGAGCGCACGAGCCACACGTAGCCGAAGCTCAGCCCGCGCAGGACCGGGTGGTGGCTCAGCCGCATCGCCGCGATCCCGATGCCCAGCAGATAGCCGCTGACCATGACCGCGGCCGTCAGCCACAGGGTCAGTACGAGGCCGTGCAGGATCGCGGCGCGGGTGAGGTAGTCGCCGACGACGTCCCACTGGAAGCGCGGGTTGGCGACCAGGGTGTGCACCAGCATCGCGAGCAGTACGAGCAGCACCGCCACCGGCACCCAGCGCCAGGGGCGGCGCTGCGGCACGAGCGGCGCGGCCAGCAACTCCGCGTCGGAGGGCACCGGTCGGGCGGTGGGCGGCGGTGGTTTCTGTGCGGCCGTCTTCGTCGGCGGGGAGGTGGAGGAGTCGGCCATGGCGGCACGTTCCCTCTCGTCGGGGCGCGCGGGGCCGCGTCGGTACGCGAAGGCCCTGCGGGCAGGGGGAGTTGACGGGGAGCCGGCCGCGCACGGCACGGAGGTGCCGGGGCGGCGGACGGGGAGCCGACCGGCCGCGGTGACGATCGGTGAACGGGCCGTCGCGGTACGACGGGAGGAGGCGCAGGGGCGACGAGGCACGAGGGCGACGAGGCACGAAGGCGGGGGAGCGCGAAGGCGCAACGGCGCGGGGGCGCAGAGGCGGGGCGGTGGTGGGCGGGTGCGCGGCGGCGGCGCCTCAGCGCCCGGCCGCTGGGGTCACGCCGAACAGAGCGCGCTGTTCACGCGGAGCAGGTCCACGTGACGGCGGCGGACCGAGAGCGTGCGGGGACGGTGGGTGCGGCGCTGTCGGTCGCGCATTTCCCGCCCTCCCCTCTCGGTGGTCGCCAGGGCCCCCTCGGGGCACGAGCGCCTACGGTAACCGCCCGGCCCGGCAGCGACAATCCCCTCTCGAATGCCGGAAGACGGCGGGCGGGGGTGCCGGGCGGCCGGGGATTGTGCCGGACCTGCGCCCGGGTTAGCTTGGAAAGGTCGTGAGCGCGCCACCGCCGCCCGGTGCGAGCCGGGGAGCGGGCGGGCGCGCCCGGCGCAGCCCGGTGGTCCTGGTACTGGTGGAGGTGGGAGCTGGTGCGCGAGACGCCCCCGGCAGGTCCGACACACCCCGCCCTGTGTACCTACTCCCGTCGGCACATCGACCTCCAGCGCGTCGCCGCCGCGCTCTGTCCGGCCTGACCAGGCTGCCGCCCCGCGCCACCACGCCGCACCACCGCGCCGTACCACCATGCCGCGCCGCCCGGCCCGACCGGCCGCCGGGCACGGCCGGCCCGCGAAACACGCCGACGTCACGAGGCACGGCAACGCCGCCGCTCCCGCCATCCTGACCACCGGCCCCCCGGCGGCTTCGCGCCCCGAGCACCGCCACCCCTCAACCCCCCGGC
This sequence comes from Streptomyces sp. NPDC050560, assembly GCF_044457285.1. Classification (NCBI taxonomy): domain Bacteria; kingdom Bacillati; phylum Actinomycetota; class Actinomycetes; order Kitasatosporales; family Streptomycetaceae; genus Streptomyces; species Streptomyces sp. NPDC050560. Next base: position 223,384 of record NZ_JBITGT010000007.1, on the reverse strand, counting down.
GCCGGGGTGCGTACCGCTGTCCGGCGACCCGGGACCGGGAGGTCTCCACCCATGCCCGCTCAGCCCACCGCCCCCGGGAGGACACCGGGGCTCCACCTGTCCGTCGCGCTCGACGGTGCCGGATGGCACCCCGCCGCCTGGCGTGAACCCGGGGCGCGCCCCGCGGAGTTGCTCACCGCCCGCTACTGGGCCGACCTCGTCGCCGAGGCCGAGCGCGGACTGCTCGACTTCGTCACCCTGGAGGACGCGCTGAGCCTCCAGTCCACCGACCCGCGGGGCCCCGACGGCCGTACTGACCTGGTGCGCGGCAGGGTCGACGCGGTGCTGACGGCCGCCAGGGTCGCACCGCTGACCCGGCACATCGGCCTGGTGCCGACGGTCGGCACCACCCACACCGAGCCGTTCCACATCTCCAAGGCGGTCGCCACCCTCGACCACGTCAGCCTGGGCAGGGCCGGGGTGCGGGTGAAGGTGTCGGCGCGCCCCGACGAGGCCGCGCACATCGGCCGCAAGGCGTTCGCCTGGTACGACGGCTTCGACAGCCCGGAGGGCGAGGCCCTGCTGCGGCGGCTGTTCGACGAGGCCGCCGACCATGTCGAGGTGCAGCGGCGGCTCTGGGACAGTTGGGAGGACGACGCGGAGATCCGCGACACCGCCACCGGCCGCTTCATCGACCGCGACAAACTGCACTACATCGACTTCGAGGGCGCCGAGTTCAGCGTCAAGGGCCCCTCGATCACCCCGCGCCCCCCGCAGGGCCAGCCCGTGGTGACCGCGCTCGCGCACCGCGCGGAGCCGTACCGGCTGGTGGGCGCGGCGGCCGACGTCGGCTTCGTCACCCCCGCCGACGCCGCCGGTGCCCGTGCGATCGTCGCCGAGATCAGGGCGGCGCAGGCCGCGGCGGGCCGCGCGGACGAGACCGTGCACGTCTTCGGTGACCTGCTGGTGCTCCTCGACGACACCGCGGCACGCGCGGCGGGCAGGCTGGCCCGGCTCGACGACCGGGCGGGGCAGCAACTCACCAGCGACGCGCGGCTGTTCGCCGGAACCCCGGCCGACCTCGCGGAACTCCTCGTCGAGTGGCGGGCCGCTGGGCTCACCGGCTTCCGGCTGCGCCCAGCCGCGCTCCCCCACGACCTGGAGCGGATCACCCGGGACCTGGTGCCGGAGCTGCGGCGGCGCGGGGTGTTCAGGACCGCCTACCCGACCGGCGCCACCCTGCGCGGGCTGCTCGGCCTGCCACGCCCCGCCAACCGCTACGCCACCCCCTGACCCACGCGACGGTCTGACCCACGTGACGCCGCCCGCCCCGCCCCGGCCAAGGGGCGTGGGCCCGCGCCGTCCACCCCGAGGAGGCACCGCCCCGATGAGCGGAACCCGCAAGCAGATCCACCTCGCCGCGCACTTCCCCGGTGTGAACAACACCACCGTGTGGAGCGACCCCGCGGCGGGCAGCCAGATCGCGTTCAGCTCCTTCGCACACATGGCGCGCACCGCGGAGCGTGCCAAGTTCGACTTCCTGTTCCTCGCCGAGGGGCTGCGGCTGCGCGAGCAGAACGGGCAGATCTACGATCTGGACGTCGTGGGCCGCCCCGACACCTTCACCGTGCTTGCCGCCCTCGCCGCGGTGACCGAACGGCTCGGCCTCGCGGGCACCATCAACTCCACCTTCAACGAACCGTACGAGGTGGCACGGCAGTTCGCCTCCCTCGACCACCTCTCGGGCGGCCGGGCCGCCTGGAACGTGGTCACCTCATGGGACGAGTTCACCGGCCAGAACTTCCGGCGCGGCGGCTACCTCCCGCAGCAGGACCGCTACGAGCGCGCCCGGCAGTTCCTCACCGCCGCCACGGTCCTCTTCGACTCCTGGCACGGGGACGAGATCGTCGCCGACAAGGAGTCGGGGGTGTTCCTCGCGCGCCCCGACCCCGGCCGGTTCGACCACCATGTCTCCCAGTTCGACATCGCGGGCCACTTCGACGTGCCGCGCTCCCCGCAGGGCCGCCCGGTGGTCTTCCAGGCGGGCGACTCCGACGAGGGCCGCGAGTTCGCCGCGTCCGCGGCCGACGCCATCTTCACCCGGCACGGCACCCTGGAGGCGGGCCGTGCCTTCTACGCCGACGTCAAGGGCCGCCTCGCGCGGTACGGCCGCACACCCGACCAGCTCAAGGTGCTGCCCGGGGTCACCTTTGTGCTCGGCGACACCCAGGAGGACGCCGAGGAGCGGGCCAGGCACATACGCCGCCAGCAGGTCAGCGGCCGGACCGCGATCAAGCTGCTCGAACAGCTCTGGAACCGCGACCTCGCAGGCCACGACCCGGACGGGCCGCTGCCCGCCGTCGACCCGCTGGTCGGCGAGAACACCGTCGCCCGCGGCCGCGCCAGCGTCCGTATGCACCGCGACCCGCTCGCGGAGGCCGCCAAGTGGCGGGCCATCGCCGAGGAGAAGCACCTCTCGACGCGGGAACTCATCATCGAGGTGACGGGCCGTCAGTCCTTCGTGGGCACCCCGGAGAAGGTCGCCGAGGACATGAACACCTTCGTACAGACCGACGCGAGCGACGGCTTCATCCTCGCGCCGCACCTCACCCCCGGCGGTATCGACGAGTTCGCCGACACGGTGGTGCCGCTGCTCCAGGAGCGCGGGGTGTTCCGCACCGAGTACGAGGGCCACACCCTCCGCGACCACCTCGGACTCGACACCCCAGGACACACCCCAGGGCACACCGCAGGGCACCGGGCGGCGTCATGAGGTTCCTCGCGATCACCCTCGTCGTGCACGCGCCCGACCCGGCCACCGGCGCCCTCACCCCCACCAGGCAGCGGCTGCGCGAGGTGGTCGAAAGCGCCCTGCTCGCTGAGGAGTTGGGCTTCGACGGCTTCGGTGTCGGGGAGCGCCACGAGCGCCCCTTCCTCTCCTCCTCGCCGCCCGTCGTGCTCAGCCATGTCGCCGCCCGCACCTCGCGGGTGCGGCTCTTCACCGCCGTCACCACGCTGAGCCTGCTCGACCCGGTGCGCGCCTACGAGGACTACGCCACCCTCGACCACCTCTCCGACGGCCGCCTCGAACTGATCATCGGCAAGGGCAACGGCACCGCCCAACGCGACCTCTTCGACGTCACCCCCGAGGACCAGTGGGAGCGCAACGCCGAGTCCTACGAGCTGTTCCGGCGGATCTGGCGGGAGGACAAGGTGTCGGCCGAGCCACGCTTCCGGCCGCGGCTCGACGCCGCCGAGGTGTGGCCGCGGCCCTACCAGCGCCCGGTACGGGTCTGGCACGGCAGCGCCACCAGCAGGGAGTCGGTGGACCTCGCGGCCCGCTACGGCGACCCGCTGTTCTCCGCCAACGTGACCAACCCCGTCGGCCCCTACGCAGAACTCGTCCACCACTACCGGGAGCGCTGGGCGCACTACGGGCACGACCCGGCGAAGGCCGCGGTCGGCGCGGGCAGCGCGGGGCTGAGCGTGGCCCGCACCTCCCAGCAGGCCGTCGAGGCGTTCCGCCCGGCGTTCCAGGCCCAGCGTGCCTTCCTGGCACGGGCCGGTGCCGAACCCACCTTCCGTGACCTCGACGACTTCGTGGAGCGCAGCTCCGCGCTGATCGGCAGCCCCCAGCAGGTGATCGAGAAGGTGCACCGCTACCACGAGCAGTTCGGGCACAGCGTGCTGCACCTGGCAGCGGAGCCCGCGGGCCCCGACCGCCGCGGACACCGGCGCAGCCTCGAACTCTTCCAGTCCGAGGTGGCCCCCGTGCTCCGCCGTGAGATCCCCGACCCCCCGTGGCCCTGGGGCCCGGTGGCACCTGACGACGACACCTGACGACGACACCTGAGCGGCCGCCGCCGACAGCCGGGCCGCCCGCCCGCGGTCGGCCACCAGCACCGTCGGCAGCCCCCCGCCACCACCGACTCCGTACACCAGGACCCGCCCGACCGGCCGGAACCCACCCCCGCCCCACCGAGAAAGCAGGAGCCAGCGTGGCCAACACCCCTCTCACGGTCCTCGACCTGGTCCCCGTCAGCTCGGGCTCGAACGCGGCGCAGGCGCTGCGCAACAGCGTCGACCTGGCCCGGCGCGCGGAGCAACTGGGCTACGCCCGCTACTGGTTCGCCGAGCACCACCTCAACCCCGGGGTCGCGGGCACCTCCCCGGCCCTGGTACTCGCGCTCACCGCCGCTGCCACCTCGCACATCAGGCTCGGTTCCGGCGCCGTACAACTCGGCCACCGCACCGCCCTGTCCACGGTGGAGGAGTTCGGCCTGCTCGACACCGCCCACCCCGGCCGCTTCGATCTCGGGCTCGGCAGGTCGGGCGGCAGGCCCCCGGCGTCGGCCCGTACCCCCGCGCCCCGGCCGCCCGGCGGGCGCACCCCGAACGGCCTGCTGATACCCGAGCCGTTCTCCTTCGAGCACCTGCTGCGCTCGCCCCGCTTCGCGCTCCAGAAGACGCTGCTCCAGCAGCCCGGCGCCGAGGCGCAGCCGTACGACGAGCAGATCGCCGACATCCTCGCCCTGCTCGCCGGCACCTACACCGCGCCCGACGGCACCGAGGCCCATGTGGTACCGGGCGAGGGCGCGGCGCTCCAGGTGTGGGTGCTCGGTTCGAGCGGGGGGATCAGCGCCCAGGTCGCGGGGGCCAACGGGCTGCGTTTCGCGGCCAATTACCATGTCAGCCCGGCCACCGTACTGGAGGCCGCGGAGGGTTACCGTGCCGCGTTCAAACCCTCGGCCGGTCTCGACGCGCCGCACGTCAGCGTCTCCGCGGACGTGGTGGTCGCCGAGGACGAGGCCACCGCACGGGAGTTGGCCACCGGCTACGGCCTGTGGGTGCGCAGCATCCGCAGCGGCGAGGGCGCCATCCCGTTCCCCACCCCCGATGAGGCGCGCGCCCACCGCTGGAGCGAGGCGGACCGCGCCCTGGTGGCGGACCGCACCGCCACCCAGTTCGTGGGCACCGCCGCGCAGGTCGCCGACCGACTGGAGATCCTGCGCGACGCCACGGGCGCCGACGAGCTGATCGTCACCACCATCACCCACGACCACGCCGACCGGGTGCGCAGCTATGAGCTGCTGGCCGGGGAATGGAGCAGCCGATGACGTCCGCCGGTCTGAGCCGGAAGCAGGACGCCCCGCCGCCCGGCCCGCCGCGACCGCTCGACCCGGCCGCGCTGCGCGGGGTCTACGGGGCGTTCCCCAGCGGGGTCACCGCCGTGGCGGGGCTGGTCGACGGGGCCCCGGTGGGCCTCGCCGCCAGCTCGTTCACCTCGGTGTCCCTCGATCCGCCGCTGGTCTCGGTGTGCGCGGACCGCGCTTCGGCGACCTGGCCGGCGCTGTGGCGCGCGCGGCGGCTCGGCGTCAGCGTGCTCGGCGCCCACCAGGACGCCCTGTGCCGGCGCCTCTCCCGCAAGGGCGACCGCTTCACCGGTGTGGCCTTGACCGTCTCGCCCGGCGGCGCGGTGCTGATCGACGGCGCGAGCGCCTGGTTCGACTGCACCGTCCACGCCCGGCTCCCGGCCGGTGACCACGAGGTCGTCCTCCTCAGGGTCCACGCCCTCTCCGCCGACCAGGACACCCCGCCCCTGGTGTTCCACCGGGGTGGCTTCACGGGCGTGACGGGGCAGCCGCCGCCGGGGAGTTGAGGCGCCACCGGGTCGCCTGGCGGCTTGCCTAGTTGTGGCTGTGGCTGTGGCTGTGGCTGTGGTCGTGGTCGTGGCCGCTGTGGTGGCCGCTTGGGTGGCCGTGGGGTGTGGCGCGTAGCCCCGAGAGGTCCCGCCTGACCATGGTGTTGCGGTCGGCCACGGAGGCGCCGAGTGCGAACCCGCCGGGGTACTCCTTCGCTGGTCCCGAGGCCCCGCAGCCCCCGCGGCCCCCGCGGCGCTACGGCGCGGAGAAGCGGGGGCCGGGGGAGGGGGCCGCCCCCTGCCCCCGCCGGGGTGTTCGTGGGGTGCGGGGCTCAGTCCCGCGGGGCGGCCGTGGGCGGGGGCTCGGCGTCCTGCGGGGCGGCGCCCGGTCGCAGTGAGTCGATCAGCAGGTCGAGCAGCCGGTCGACCTGCTCGGGGGAGTCATGGGCCGACGTGGAGAGGAAGACGCCGAGCAGCATCAGGGTGACGTCCTCCGCGGGGACGTCGGCGCGCAGCGCGCCGGTCCGCGCCCCCTCCGTGAGGAACGTCGCGATCGCCGCGGTGACGCGCGCCCGGGTGGCCGGCATGGCGATGCTCCCGGACGCCCGGCCCGCCCGGAGGATGTCGAGGATGCCGTGCTTCCTCGCGAAGAAGGCCCCGTAACGGTCCATCCACGCGCGCAGCGCCTCCTCGGGGGGCAGCTCGGCGGCGAGGGCGGCGGCGCTGTCGGTGAGGTCGGCAAGCTCCGCCGAGTAGACCGCCTCGACGAGCGCGTCGCGGGTGGGGAAGTGCCGGTAGAGCGTGCCGATCCCCACCCCGGCCTCGCGGGCGACGGCCTCAAGGGAGACGGGGGTGTCGGTGGCGGCGGCGAAGGCGTCCCTCGCGACGGCGAGGAGCTTTTCCCTGTTGCGGCGCGCGTCGGCGCGGCCCGGCCGGCTGCTGCGCCCGCCCCCGGGGTCCTGGCCGCCTTGGCCGCCGGGGGGCGGCGATGCGGAAGAAGGCAAAGCGGAGGTCCCTCCGGTAGTGTTAGGCTGACATTAACGGAGGCACCTCCGTTTCCCTTATCCTCTCACGAGACGGGACTCCCATGTCGTCCACCACCCCCTCTCCCACACCCGCCCCGTCCTCCGACCGCACGGCCACGGGCGCGCCCCGCGCCGGGGGCCCAGGACGCCTCGGCGACCGCACCGTCTCCCGTGTCGGCTACGGCGCCATGCAGCTCGCCCGCCTCGACGGGGACCGCGCCGCCGCCGTACGGCTGGTGCGGCGCGTGGTCGAGCTGGGCGTCGACCACTTCGACACCGCCGCCTTCTACGGCGACGGCTTCGTCAACGGCGTGCTGCGCGAGGCGCTGCGCCCCGAGGACGGCGCCGTCGTCGCCACCAAGGTCGGCGCGGAGCCCAACCCCGGCGGCGCCGTGCACCTCCGCCTGGCCCAGCGCCCCGAGCAGCTACGGGCGAGCGTCGAGGTCAACCTCAGGGAGCTGGGCCTCGACCGGCTCCCCCTGGTGAACCTGCGCCGCGCCGACACCGGCCCCGGGCTGCGCGCCGAGGGCGACCAGGTCGTCGGCCTCGACGACCAGCTCGCGGTGCTGACCGCACTGCGCGACGAGGGGAAGATCGATGCCGTCGGGCTCGGCAGCGTGAGCCTTGACGTGCTGCGCAGGGCGGCGCCCGCGGGCATCGCCTGTGTGCAGAACGAGTACAGCCTGCTCTCCCGCGCCGACGAGGAGACGCTCCGTTTCTGTGCCGCGGGGGGCATCGCCTGGGTGCCGTTCTTCCCGCTCGGCAGCGCCTTCCCCGGCTTTCCGAAGGTGACCGACGAGCCCGCCGTGCGCGCCGCCGCCGAGTCCCTGGGCGCCACCCCCGCGCAGGTCGGCCTCGCCTGGCTCCTCCACCACTCCCCGAACGTCCTCCTCATCCCCGGCACCGCCGACCCGGACCACCTGGAGTCCAACGCCGCCGCAGGCGCCCTCGCCCTCGACCCCGCCACCCTCGCCACCTTGGACGCGGTACGGAGCAGGCCGGGCGAGTTCGAACTCGGCTAGGCCGTGCTCCGGGTTCCGGGGGCGAGGTCCCGGGGGCGCGGGACCGGCAGGCCCACCGGGTTTCCCGCGGTCGGACCTGCCGGTGAGCCCCGGTGGTGCGGGCGGCGCTCACCCTGCGCCCCAGCCCCCTCCCACCGAACGGCTCGACAGGAACGAGGCACGTACCGCCTGGCGCAGCCCTGGCACCTCGGTGTCGAAGCGGGCGGCGGCGGCCTTGAGGGCCTTGGCGTGCTCGCGCCTGTCCTTGTGCGGGAAGAGGCTCAGCACCTCCACCTCCACGGCCAGTACCGCCAGGGCCAGCTCCGCCGTCGGGATCGCCGCCGCGTCGGGGGCGCCGAGCACCGCCTCGCGCACCTTCCGCTGGAGCGCGGCGACCTCCTCGGGGTCGTTGACGGTGACCTTGGAGGGGCCGAGTATCTTCAGCCGCTTCCCCTCCTGGAGGGTGAGCGCGCCCGCCTCGGCGAGCTGCCCGCGCACCGGGGCCTCCGCGAGGTGGGCCTTGTTGTGCACCAGCGAGAGCCAGCCCTTCGGCCGCTCGGGCACGTCCTGCCACACCTCGGCGAGGAACGGGTCCTCCGGCGGCGGTCCGGGCAGCCGGAGGGCCTTTCCGCCCTCCGTGCCGAGCCGCCCCCCGAGGACCAGCTCGGCCAGCGCGCCGCCGCGCAGGAGCTGGCCGCGGCCCTGGATGTTGAGCAGCTCGAACTTCTTCTTGTCGGGGCTGTAGGTGAGCAGGTACAGGGTCTGGGCGAGGGGCTGCGCCATGTCGGCTTCCTCGATTCCTCTTCCTCGGTTCCTCAGGGCTCGTGCCGGGGCCGGGGCCGGGGGCTCCCGCTGTCGCCGGGCCCCCGGAACCGCCGGGTGGCGGTCAGAACGTGCACCGCGGGTCGCGCGGGGTGGAGGGGCGGCCGTGGCCCTGCGCGTGGTGCGAGGGGTGGGCGGTGGCCGGGCGGCCGTGCGGCGCGGGCGCGGTGGCGGCGGGCTGCTGCGCGGCGAGCGCCTTCAACCGCTTGCCGGAGCGGCGGCCGGCCCACACCACGACGAGCAGCGCGAGGGCGAGCAGCGGGTAGCCCATCAGCAGCCTGGTGACCGCGAGCCAGCCGGTGTGGTCACCGTCGTAGAGCCACTGCTGTACGGCGAACCGGGCGAGGAAGACGGTGACCAGGCTGAGGGTGGCTATGGTGTAGTAGCGTCGGGAGGGCTTGTCTTCGAGCCAGGTGGTGCGGGTGCCGTTGAACGCGCCCCAGACGAGTCCGGCCAGGGGGCGGCGGACGATGACCGAGATCAGGAAGATCGCGCCCAGGACGAGGTTCGACCAGATGCCGATGAGGAAGTAGCCCTTGGCGGAACCGGTCTTCCAGGTGATGAGCGACACGATCGCGACGCCGAGGAGGCCGGAGAGCGCGGGCTTGACGGGCTCCTTGCGCACCAGCAGCGCCACGGCGCCCGCCACCACGAAGCCGACGCCGACGCCGGTGGCGGCCTTCAGACCGTAGGCGGAGTTGGCGAACACGAAGGCGAGGACGGGAAGCGCGGAGATCACCGCGCCGAACACACCGCCCATCTGCTCCAGCGCCAGCGCCCCCGCCGTCTTGTTCTCCTGGGGCTCCTCGGGCGCTTGCGGCGGTGCGGTCGGTGGGGAGGTGACGGGGGCGTAGTGGGTGTCGGGAGTGCGGCGTACGGGTTCAGTCATGATGATCAACTCACTATGTGGGGCTAGTCGTTTGTCTGTGCCGGACTGCTTCTGTACGGGGGCGCGGATGTGTTGGTGCATGTCTCCGCGCCGCCCCGTGCTCATGCGTCCATTCGGCCGGTGACGTCACGGCAGGGTGCTGATGTTGCGGTCCGTTACTCCGCGGCGGCCGGGCTGGTGGCGGTCCCCGTGCCCAGGTGGCGGGCGAGGAAGCGCTCGGCGGCGCGGAACACCTCGATGTCGTTCTCGGCGTTGGCGAAGCCATGGCCCTCGTCGTCCTTCACCAGGTACTCGACCTCGATGCCGCGCTCGCGCACCGCCTCGACGATGCGGTCGGACTCGGCCTTGACGACGCGTACGTCGTTGCCGCCCTGGATCACCATGAGCGGGGCGCGTATCCGGTCCACCCGGCTCATCGGCGAGCGCGCCCACAGTGCGGCCTCGCCCTCGGGGGTCTCGGGGTCGCCCGCGAAGAGGTACCAGTTGTTGAGCAGGTGCGGCCGGGTGAACTCCGGGACCGTGCGCAGGAAGGTGACGAGGTTGGAGATGCCGCAGAAGTCGATCGCCGCGGCGAAGACACCGGGGGTGAAGGTGGCGCCGACCAGGGCGGCGTAGCCACCGTAGGAGCCGCCGAAGACCGCGACGCGGTCCCTGTCCGCGTACCCCTTCTCGACCGCCCAGTCGACCGCGTCGACGAGGTCGTCGTGCATCTTCCCGGCCAGCTCCCCGATACCGGCCTTGAGGAACGCCTTGCCGAAGCCGAGCGAGCCGCGGAAGTTGACCTGGAGCACCGCCATGCCGCGGTTCGCGAGCAGTTGGGCCAGGGGGTGGTAGCCCCAACTGTCCCGGGTCCAGGGGCCGCCGTGGACCAGCAGCAACAGGGGGAGCCCGGCGGGCTCGGCGCCGACGGGCAGGGTCAGGTACGAGGGCAGCGGGAGGCCGTCGCGCGCCGGGATCGTGACCGGCGTCATGGGGGCCAGGTGCTCGGGGACGAGGTGCGGGCGCGGCCGGAACAGCAGCCTGCTCTCGCCCGTGGCGTGGTCGTAGTGGTAGGTGGCGCCGGGGTCGCGGTCATGGGTGAAGCCGACCACCCAGTGCCGCCCGGTCACATCGGACGACAGCCGGCCCACGTCGCCGTCGGACAGCTTCTCCAGGTGTGCAAGCACCTCGGCGAAGCGGGGGTCGAGCGCGTGGATGACCTGGCGCTCGCCGAGGTAGCGGGCGCCGATCAGCTCCCCCGTGCCGCGGTCGCGGATGAGCGGTGACGGCACCTGCGGGAAGACGGTGGAGCGGGTGTCGAGGTCGAAGGCGTGATGGCTGTCGACCTCGGTCTCCGTCCCGGTCGCCAGGTCCAGCCTGACGAGGCGGGTCCTGTCGCTGTCGCGGTTGGAGCCGATCCAGGCGCCCTTGCCGTCCGGGGTGAACTCGAAGGGGGCGATGCCCAGCGGGTAGTCGGTGCCGTCGGCGGTGCTGATCACGCGCGCCGTGCCCGCCTCGGCGTCCCACCTGGCGAACTCCATGGTCCCGTCGCGCCGCAGCTTGTACGAGTACAGCTCCCCGGTGGGCGCGCACAGCCAGTCGCCCGCGTCGCCCGGGTTGCGCGCCAGCATCGTCAGCTCGCCGGTGGCGATGTCGGCCTCGTGGAGGTCGAACTCCAGGCGGTTCCTGAGGTTCATCCGCATCAGGGCCTTGCCCGGGCGGGAGACCGGCAGTTCGAGGCTCAGCACCTTGACGCCCGGGTAGGGGGTGAGGTCGACGGCACCGGCGTCCGGGTCGTCCAGGTCGACGCGGTGGACGTGCCAGTTCTCGTCTCCCTCGCCGTCCTGCTCGTAGAGCAGCCAGCGCGGGTCGTCCGTCCAGTGGTAGATCTGCACGCTGCGGTCGGCGTCGGCGGTGACAGGCCGGGCGTCCCCGCCGGGCTCGACGCTCTCCACCCACACGTTCAGCCGGTTCCGCCAGGGGGCGAGGTAGGCGATTCTGCTTCCGTCCGGCGAGATCGAGGCGGCCGTGCGGACCGGGGCGTCGAGAAAGTGCTCGACGCTGAGGTGCGGAACCTCGTGCGGGGCGGACATGGGGATACTCCTTCTCGGATCGTCAGGGCGTGTCTGCGGGCCGGCGGGGCGCCGGGCGGCGCCCGTGGCGGCGCGGCGGCGTCAGGTGACGGGGTCGCCGACGGCGCCGCCGGTGACCCGGCGGATCGTCTCGGCGTAGCGGTGCGCGGCGTGCTTCAGGTCCATGTACTCGGAGATGTCGTCGCCCGCCAGATAGGCGGCTCCTATGTACTCGTCCATGACCCTTATGACGGAGGCCGAGGCCGCGGCGTGCAGCCGCACCTCCAGGTCGGTGACGGGACGGTCGAGGCGCTCGGCGAAGATCGTGCACATCTGGCGCTCGGTCTGGTCGCAGGCCATCAGCCACGCCGTGCGCAGCGCGGGCTCGGTGTCGGCGAGGCGGATCATCTTCATCGCGAGCATCTCGTCGCTGACGGCGACGGGGGGCGTCTCCTGGCTGAGCTTGATCAGCTCCGCCGCCAGGTGCTCCTCAAGGCTGCTGCGCTGCGGCCAGTTGCGGAGCATCGACATCAGCGTGACGACGCCCTGCATGACGATCGGCTCGGCGCAGCTCTCCTTGCTGCGGAAGTGCCGCCAGATCGTCCGGGTGGACAGGCCCACGGCCTCCGCGATCTGGTCGCCGCTCGTGGCGGCCACTCCCTGCTCCCAGAACAGGCGCGCAGCCTCCCGCGAGATTTCGAGCCGCAGTCGCGCACGCCGCTGCTCACTCATCCCGCCCCCGGCCCGCTTCTCGGCCACCATGCCGCCTCGCCACCCTTCCCTCTCGATGTCGTAGAACGACACTATGTCACTTAGTGACACTCTGGCAAGCCCGGCCGCAGAAGAAGTTCGGCCGGGGGTGGGCGGAGGGCGGTGTCCGTGGCTCGATCGGGCAGTGGAGTGCCGCGAACGCGTATGGACGCACCGTTGCCTTATCCGTACGGTGGGTCACCGGACGGGATGGCTACTCAGGGGTGGCGTATGAGCGGAGCATGGGACGCCGATCCGCGGGCGCGGCTGATCAGGCGCGTCGGCATCGCACCGGCGGAACTCGGCACGACCGGGGGCCGGGACGGCTGCCCCGACATCTGGGAGCTGGACAACGGCGACTTCGCGGTCATCGGCCGCGACCTCACGGCGGCCTACTCCACGAGGCTGCCCGACGGAGCAGTGATCGGCGGCAGCGAACGGCTCGTGGTCATTCCGCGGGCCACCCTGCTGGCAGCAAGGACGCATCTCCGGGATGCGTGACCTGCTCACCGCCGTGCCCGGCCAACGGCTGGGACTCGGGGCCTACCGCGACGACTTCCGCGAGCGGGACTTCGCCGTCGACGGATGGGACTCCTGGAAGCTGGAGCGCCGCCAGCACTTCCGCGAGCCGGGCGACGCGAGCTGGGACGCCTTCGACCTGGGGGACTGGGACGAGGCCCTGCGACTGATCGACGCCCAGCGCCCCGCCTTGAGCGACCTGTCCCGGCTCGCCGCGCGGCACCGCTGCCGCCTGCTGCGGGTCCGTGTAGTGGAACTGCCCCTGACCCCGTATCTCCGGTGGGAGCTGCACCTGCTCCGGGTACGGGCCGAGTGCGGCGAGCTGATCCGCGTCATCCGTCCCGCGCACCTCGCCGACCAGGAACGCGAAGGCGCCGTACCGGAGTTGGTCACGCTGAACGACGACACCGTCTACGAGATCCGCTACGGCGCGGACGGCACCCTGGAAGGTGCCGTGCGGTACGTCGATTCGGCGACCAGGCACGCCGTGGCAGCGCGGATCGAGGGGCTGTACGCACTGGGAGAGGATGTCGGCGCCTTCTTCGACCGCGAGGTGGCCGGACCGGAACCCCCAGCGGGTGCCTGAGCCGCACGAGGAGGTCAGCTCCTCGCTCACCGGGAGCGCCCGCGACGTGGTGCAGGCTCACGACGTGCACGGCGGCATACACTTCCACGCGCCGACCGCCGGCCTCGGGCGGCCCGAGGCGCCGCACCAACTTCCGCTCGCCGGGGCGGGCTTCGTCGACCGGATCGCCGAGCGCGCCGCCCTCGACCGCCTGCTCGACGACGGCGCAGCCCCGGTACGGCTGCTGCTGGTGACCGGAACCGCGGGGGTCGGCAAGACGTCGCTGGCGCTGCACTGGTCGCACGCGGTCCGCGACCGTTTCCCCGACGGCCAGCTCTACGCGGATCTGCACGGCTACGGCCCGGGGGCCCCGATCGGGTACGAGCGCGTCCTGGAACGCTTCCTGCGCGTGCTGGGCGCGTCCGCTGACACCGTGAGCGCCGACGGCGAGCACATGGCCGCCGCCTTCCGCTCACTGCTCGCCGGGCGCAGGATGCTGCTCGTCCTCGACAACGCCGTCGGCGCGTCCCAGGTCAGACCCCTGCTGCCGGCGACACCCGACTGCCTGGCCCTCGTGACGAGCCGACACCGGCTTCCCGGCCTGACGATCCGCGAGGGGGCGCGGCGACTCACCCTGGACGTCCTCGGCCGGAACGACTCGGTCGCCCTCCTGCGCGACGCCACCTCGGGCTACCGGAACGGGGACGACCCGGCCCGGCTGGCGGAACTCGCCTCGCTGTGCGCGCGTCTCCCGCTGGCGCTCAGGATCGCTGCGGAACGCGCGGCGGAGCGGCCGCTGATGCACCTGGCGGATCTGATCGGCGAGTTGCGTGACGAGACAGGCCGGTGGGAAGTTCTGTCGGCAGATGGCGACGAGGAGTCCGAGGCGGTGCGTCCCGTGTTCACCTGGTCCTATCGGGCGCTGCCGCCCGACGCCGCCCGGCTCTTCCGGCTCCTCGGACTGCACCCAGGACCCGACTTCAGCGATGTGGCCGCCGCGGCCCTGGCCGGAGTCGGGGTCCGCACCGCCCGGCGCCTGCTCGACTCCGCCGCCGCGGCGCACATGGTCGAGCAGACCGCCACCGACCGCTTCCGCCTGCACGACCTGCTGCGCGCCTACGCTGCCGACCGGGCGCGGCTTGAGGAGCCCCCCGAGCAGCGCAGGGCCGCGCTGCGGGGGCTGCTGACCTGGTACCTGCACACGGCGGACGCCGTACAGGAACGCGTCGCGCCCCACGAGCCCCGCGTCGACCTGGTGCCCGCCGACGGTGCGCTGCCCACGGTGCGGTTCGCCGACGAGGCGGAGGCGATGCGCTGGTACGAGGCCGAGCGCGACAACCTGGTTGCCGCCGTGCGCGCCGCCGCGAGCGGCGGGATGGACCGGATCGCCTGGCAGTCCGCGGTCGTACTGCGTGCCGTCTACATGACCAACAACCCGTTCCAGGAATGGCTCACCACGTCCCGGATCGGGCTGGAGGCCGCCGGGCGGGACGGTGACCCGCGCGCCGAGGCCGAACTGCACGAGAGTCTCGGCATGGCCCACGCCCAGTCCCAGAACCCGGTGGCTGCCGCCGAGCACTACGCGGCCGCCCTCGCGCTGCGCAGGGACCTGCGCGACACCTTCGGCGAGGCATTGACGCTCAACGGCCTCGGCCTGCTCGAACTCCGACGCCGCCACCTCCCCGGGGCGCGAGCCGCCCTGGAGGACAGCCGACGGCTGTTCGCGGCGCTCGACGACGGCTTCTGGGAGCCTCGCGTGGCGGTCAACCTGGCGCAGGTGGAACTGGAACTCGGCCGCCCCGACGACGTCGGCGGCCTGCTACGGCGGGGGATCGAGGTGTTCAGGGCCCACGGCGACCGGCACGCCGAGGGCAACGCGCTGCGACTGCTGGCCGCCGCGGAGTTGGAGGCGGGGAACTCCGACACCGCGCTGGCACACGCGGCGCGCGCCGTGGACATCGCCACGGAGATCCGCAGCGCCGCAGCCGAGGGCTTCTGGCTGCTGGTGCTCGGCGACGCCCAGCGCGCCACCGGCCACCCCGGCCCGGCGCTCGACTCCTACCGTCGTGCCGCCGCACTCCAGGAAGACCTGGGCGACCGCGCCCGCCTCGCCGCCGCCCGGGACGGTCTCGGGCAGGCAGAACTGGCCCTGGGGCGGGCGCAGGAGGCCGTCGACTGCCACCGCCGGGCGGCAGCCGTGTACCGCGACCTCGGGCAGGAGTGGGAGACCGCACGGGCGCTGGCGCACCTGGCCGACGCCCTGGACGGCGCGGCCGAGCCGGGAGAGGCGGCCGATGCGCGGACGGAAGCGGCCCGGCTGCTCACCGGGTTCACCGATCCACGGGCGGTGCGGCTGCGCGACACGCTCCTCGGGCAGCCGCCTGGGGAGGCACAGGCGCGGTGAGCGGCGCGTCCGCCCGCACCACTCGGCCCTGCCCCTCCCCGACACCCACCCGAACTCGTCCAGCTCCCCCCTCGAAGGGGCGAGTCAGCGGAGGTACGGGGGTCTCCCAGGCCCAGGAGGGAGGGGGCGGTGGCTAGGAGGCCGGGGGACTCGGCGAAGACCCAGACGACGGGGCGGTGCCTGCCCGCTTAGCGGGGTTGGGCGGCGAAGGCGGTGCGCGCGTCGGGGGTGAGGTAGCTGAGAAGCGAGGCGGTGAAGAACTCCTCGGGCCGCCATTGCGGCACCCGCTGCGGCCAGCACCCGCTGCGGCAGACAGGCGGTCACGAACGCCTACCGCGACCGGCAAAAGAAGAGCAGAAGGAGAGCGGAAGAAGAGCGGGGGGGGGCGAAAGAAGAACTGCGCCGCCGAGCCGACGCCCACCGGCTGACCTGTCTGACGCGCCTGACGCGCCTGACCCACCTGATCCACCTGATCCACCTGATCCACCGGACCCGCCTGAACACCCGACCGCCCGACGGCCCCCCGGGAACCGCCCCCCTCCTCCCAGGTGTCCCCGGAGTTGTGAGAGAGCGTGAGCGGTTTACGGGTGGCATGGGTGCGGGCGGCGGGTGTCTGGTGGTGGCCGTTGCCGCGGTGGTCGGGTTCTGTGTGTGGCTGCGCGGTGCGCGCCCCGGGCTGCGCGGGAGCTTCGAGGGCGAGCGCGATCTCGGCCTGCTCTACCAGGAGTTGCCGTGCCTGGTGCTCGGGGTGCCGGCGGTCACGCTGGCGGTGTGGGCGCTCGTCGGCGGGGTGCTGCGCCACCGGGTCGGCGGAGGCGCCCGCGCCGTGCTGGCGGGCGGGGTGGCCGCGGCCGCGCTCGCCGCGCTCGCCTGGGGCGGCCACCTCTGGCTCGGCCAGCGGGTCGACGCGTACCTTCAGGACCCCGCGTGATCCGAGGCGCCCGGCCTGGGCGTGGCGCCGGGACCGGGCGTGGCGCCCGGCCCTGACGCCGCGTCTTCGGTGGCGGGGCTGGTCCCCCCGGCCTGCCTCGCCCGGTCCGCGATGCGCTGGAGCGCGTCGAGGTGGGCGTCGAGGCGGTCGCGGCCCGCGTCCGTGGCCCGTACCCAGGTGCGGGGCCGCTTGCCGACGTAGCCCTTGCGGATCTCGACGAGCCCGGCGCCGCCGAGCGTGGTGAGCTGCTTGGACAGCGCGGAGTCGCTCAGCCCCGCGTGCTCGCGGACGAAGGCGAACTCGCACCAGTGGGTGGCGGACACCAGCGAGACGACGGTCAGCCGCGTCGGGTCGAGCAGCAGCGGTTCGAGGCCGGGGGCGCCGCCGGGCGCGGCGCCCCGGGCTCTGTCCGCGGCGCTCACCGGTCCGCCGCGCGACGTGCCATACGGCGCACCACCGCGCTGGTCAGCAGCGCAAGCGCGGCACAGAGGGCGGCGAACGGCACGGCGGCCGTGGTGTGGGGGTGCTCGCGCACCCAGGCGGGCATTCCGGAGCCGGTCAGCCAGCGGTGCACGGGCGGTCCCGCCAGCAGTTCGAGGACGCCGAGGCCCACCCCCATCAGCAGCAGGGGCAGCCAGGAGTACGCGGGCAGGGCGCTGCGGTGCAGGGTGCCGGAGACGGCGGCGACGCGCGGGCTGCGCCGTCCCGCGACGGCCCACGCGACGCAGAGGACGCCGAGGGCGAGCCCGGCGTACCCCTGGGCGCCGGAGTCCAGGTCCTCCGCCGCGGTGACCAGTGCCACGAGGACGGCGGCGACAACCCACAACCACCAGGGCGTACGCACCGACTCCGCGGTGTCACGACGGACCTCACGCACACGCGCCAGAGCGTCACGAGCCTCGGCCGGGCTGGGACTATGCATGGTCTTTCCCCCTTGGGCGAGTACTTTCCTACAGAGAAAGTAACACCTACTTTCCGCCCAGGCAAGTAGGCAGGGCGCGCGGGGGAGGAGCAACGGCCGCCGTCGCGGGGTGCCTTGACGGGCGGGAGCGGCCCGGCACGATACTGGCGGCAACGAGGACGGCGGGGAGGCGGCGCGTTGGACACGACGGCGGGGCACGGGGCGGCCGACGAGGCGGAGGAGGCCGCGGCCGAGGGGCTGCGCTGGCTGCTCGCGCAGGCGCGGAACACCGGGGAGGGCGGGCTCGGCTGGCCCGCCACGCCCTCCGACGCCGCGCCCGACCCCTCTTTCGCCGCGGGCGGCGCCGGTGTCGTCCCGGTGCTCCTCGAAGCGTGGCGGCACTTCGATGACGAGCGGTACGCCGACGCGGCGGTCCGCACGGCACGGGCGCTGGCACCGGCCGTGGCGGACTGCGAGGACGACGCCCTGTACACCGGCCTCACCGGCATCGCGGTGGTGTTGCGGGCCGTCGGGACCGAGTTGGGATGCACGGAGGCGGACAGCGCCGCCGACCGCGCCCTCGCGCGGGTCGGCGCGCGCTTCGACGGGACCCGCTGGAACGAGTGGTTCGAGCTGTTCAAGGGCAACGCGGGCATCGGCCTAGGTCCTGTCCTGTCGGTCTTCGTGGAACAGGTCGCGGCGTCCGGTGCCGTGCATCGCAAGGCGGAGGATCGTCCTCGTACTGGGCGTACGTGGACGTTCCGACAACGCGGCGAGGTGCGGTGCCGGGCGTCGCGGCCCCGCGAAGACCGGCAGGACAGGGCCCAGGCGCGCTGGCGGCCGGGGACACCGAGTTGGCCGTGCGCGCGGTCGAGCCCTATCTCGGCGCGGCGGAGAAGACCGCGGCGGGTGTGCAGTGGGAGATGTGCGCGGGCACGGTGGCGCGCTTCCACCATGTCTCGCACGGCACGCTCGGCGTCGTCTGCGCGCTCGACACCATCGGCCGTGCCGCAGACCGCGCCGACCTGGTGGAGCTGGCGCGGGCCGGTGCGGCGGACGTGGTGGCGCGTGACGAGGCGGGCCCCGACGGCTTCCTTGTCGCCCACTCCGACCCGCAGCACAGTCCGGCCATGACCGCCCGCCACAACTACGGCTGGTGCCACGGCCCCACGGGTGACGCCCAGGTGTTCCGGCTGCTCTCCGTGGCCGACCCCGACCCCCGCTGGCCCGCGCTCGCGGACCGCTGCTGGCACACCGTGACCCGCTCGGGGCTGCCGCGGCGGATGTGGCCCGGCTTCTGGGACAACAACGGCCGCTGCTGCGGCACGGCGGGCGTGCTCGCGCTGGCCTGCGACCGGATGGCCGAGCAGGACGACCCGCCGGACTTCGCCGACGTACTCGTCGGGGACCTGCTGGCACGCGCGGACCGCGGCACCGACGGCGCCCGCTGGTCCAACGTGGAGCACCGGGCCACCCCCAGCGTCCTCGAACCCCACACCGGCTGGTCGATGGGCGGCGCGGGCATCGTCCGCGAACTCCTCCGCTACGCCCGCGTCCGCCGCGGCGGCGACCCCCTGTACGCGTTCGCCTGGCCTGACCACCCGCCGGTGCGGATCGCCGCCACGGGCGCCAACTGACCGGTGAGTACGTACTGGTGGCCGGGTGCCCGGCGGGTGCGGGGCCGCGGCCCGCGGGGGTGTTCCGCGCCGCGCCCTCACCTGAGGGGGCGTCATGAGTACGTACGCCCGGGCCCCGGCCCCGGGGGCAGCGAGCCCCGGGGACACACCACCGCACGGCCCGGCGGGACATGCCGCAATCCGCGTCACGAACACCCGCCGCCCCGTTCGCTCCCGGAGGGCGCCGCTCCCGGAGGGCGCCGCCCCCGGGAGGGCGGTCACCCGGGAGGCGGCAGCAAGGTGCGTGCCGTCTCGCAGAGGATGTCGAGGAGGTCGCGCACCGGCGTGCCGGTGGGCGGCTCGCTCAGTGTCAGCGCGGTGACACGGCGGGCGAAGACGGGTGCGGTGAGGCGCAGCACCCGTACGTCGTCGCGGTGCGGGGAGAGCGAGAGCGCGGGGGCCAGGGCCACCCCGAGGCCCGCGCCGACCAGGCCCTGGAGGGACTGGTAGTCGTCGGTCCTGAACGCCACCTCGGGCTCGAACCCGGCGATCCTGCACATGGTCTCGTGGGCGTCGGCGTACGGGGCGCGGTGGGCCCGCACGATCCACCGCTCGGCGGCGAGTTCGTCGAGCGCCGCCGTGTCGCGCCGGGCGAGCGGGTGGTCGTGCGGCACCAGGACCCTGAGCGGGTCGTCCGGCAGGTGCCGCTGGGCGAGGCCGCTCTCGACGGGCTGGGGCGCCACGTCGTACTCCCAGGTGAGCAGGGTGTCGAGACGGCCGTCGCGCAGGTCGGCGTGCGGGGCGTCGGCGTGCGCCGCGCCGAGGGCGACGTCGACGTCGGGGTGCCGGGAGCGGAAGGTGCGCAGGGCGAGCGGCAGGAGTTCGATCCCGGCCGTGGCGAACGCCCCGAGGCGGATCACCGCGGGCCCCTCGCCGAGCGAGCGCACCTCCTGCTCGATCCTGGTGAGGTCGCCGAAGAGGCCCCGGGAGCGTGCCGCGAGCACCTCGCCAGCCGGGGTGGGGCGCACCCCGCGCGCGAAGCGGTGCAACAGCGGTGTGCCCAGGTCGCGTTCGAGCGCCGCCACCTGCTGGGAGACGGCAGACTGGGTCAGGTAGAGGCGCTGGGCCGCCGCGGTGAACGAGCCCTCCTCCACGACCGTGAGGAAGACCCGCAGCCGTCTGACGTCGAGCACCGCACACCACCGCCCCTCTGCCACCGCCGGGACCTGCCCCGGCCACGGCCATGTTCGCCGCTGTGCCCGGCGCGGCGGCGGGACGACGCGCCGGACGGTGCGGCGGGCGGCGGGTCAGGCCGCCGCGGCCGTGGGGGCGCTCGAAGCGCGCCTGCCGCCCGCGAAGGTCGCGACCTGCTCGCCGAGCGCCGCCAACTGCTCGGCCACCTTGGGGTCGGCGGCCTCCCCGTCCGCCAGGAACGGCTTCGCCGAGGAGTTGACGACGACACCGAGGGGGGTGGGCCAGCCGCGCAGCGCGTGCACGGTGGAGCGCAGCGAGGTGAGGGTGGTGACCCCCGCCTGCCAGCCCGCGGTGCTGACGACACAGCCGACGGCCTTGCCGTGCAGATAGGGCTCGGGGTCGCCGGCCAGCTCCTGGAGGTGGTCGAGCGCGTTCTTCAGCAGCCCCGACGTGCCGCCGTGGTACCCCGGCGTCGCCACGATGAGGCTGTCGGCGCGCCGCACGGCGTCGAGGAGCCGCAGCGCACCGGCCGACAGCGGCCTCGTACCGGGGTCGTACATGGGGAACTCCAGGTCGGCGGCCACGATGCACTCGGTGCGAAGGCCGTGTTCCGCCGCGGCGCGCAGCGCGAGGCGCATGGCCTGCTCGGAGGTGGAGCCCGGCCGGAGGGTGCCTCCGATGCCGAGCACGGTGGGAACGTCGTCGCTCATGGTGGTGACCCTTTCCGCGGTGGTGTGGTGTCGGTGCGCGGCGTGCGTCACGCCGCGGGGGCGGCGGCCCCGGCGGCGGTGGGCGCGGGGCGGGCGGGCCCGATGCCGAGGGAGTCCCGCAGGGTGGTGTGCGGGTAGCCGTCCTGGAAGAGTCCGCGCCTGCGCAGCTCGGGCACGAGGAGGTCGACGACGTCGTGGATGCCGGACGGCAGCATGTCGATCATGAGGGTGAAGCCGTCGGCCGCGCCCGCCTCCATGCGCTCCTGCATGTCGTCGGCGACCTGCTCGGGGGTGCCGACGACCTGGTGGTGGCCGCCACCGTACTCGGCGATGAGTTCGCGTACGGTCAGGCTCTTCTCGACGGCGAGGTTGACGATGCTGCGGCGGAACCCGATGGAGCCCTTGAACTCCTCATCGGGGCCGAGGAGATGGGCGGGGAACTTTTCGTCGAGCACCAGCGCCGCCACCGGGAGGCCCACCCGCTTGGCGAGCTTGCGCAGGTTGGGCCCGGTGCCGAAGACCTCGTCAAGGCGCTCCTTGCGGCGCCGCGCCTCCTCCATGGTGGCGCCGAGGACGAGGGAGATGCCCGGGAGGATCTTGATGGAGTCGGGGTCGCGCCCGTACGCGGCGGCGCGGGCGCGCATGTCGGAGCGGAAGTCGACGGCGTCCTTGAGCAGGTGCTGCGCCGTGAAGACGACGTCGGCGAACTTCGCGGCCTGGTCGCGGCCCCGCGGCGAGGAGCCCGCCTGGAAGATGACGGGCCGGCCCTGCGGGGTGCGGGGGAAGGGCAGCGGGCCGCGCACGGAGAAGTACCGGCCGGTGTGGCCGATCTCGTGGACGCCGTCCTCGCGGGCGAAGACACCGCCGTCCTTGTCGCCGACGAGGGCGTCGGGCTCCCAACTGTCCCACAGCCGCAGTACGACGTCGATGAACTCGTCGGCGCGGGCGTAGCGCTGCTCGTGGTCCAGGCTCTCGCCGCCGCCGAACTGCTCGACGACGGTGGGGTTCTGGGTGGCGATCGAGTTCCAGCCGACCCGCCCGCCGCTGAGGTGGTCGAGGGTGGCGAAGCGGCGCGCCAGCTCGTACGGCTCGTTGTAGGTGGTGGACGCGGTGCCGACGAGGCCGATGTGCTCGGTGACGCCCGCCATCAGCGCGAGGACGGTCGCGGTGTCGAGGGCGCCGCAGGGGCGCTCGGTGCCCACCTCCTGGTTGGTCATCTGCTCGGCGAGGAAGAGGGCGTGCAGACCGCCGCGCTCCGCGGTGCGCGCGATGTCCTTGTAGAGCGCGGCGGAGAGGTGGTCGTCGGCGGCGCCGTCGCGCGCCAGCCAGGCGCCGGTGTGCATGCCGAGGCCGTGCATGAGGGCCGCGGTCACGATCATCGAAGGGGACTCACCAGTCATCGAGCATCCTCCCGGAGGGCCGCGGTGCGCGGCAGGCACGTCGTACGGGGCGGGTCCTTCGGGCTGCCGCGCCGCGGACCCCGCCTGTGGCCGACGTTAGGCCGCCCACCGCGGGCCGACCAGGCACGTTCTGCTGATGGCTGGGATGAGCCGAACTACTGGCCCGCCGCGTTTGAACCGGCGGCGCGCGGTGTCGGCCGCCCCGCCCCCGCCGGGCGCCGTGCCCCGCCCCCGCGCGGGCGCCGTGGCCCGACCGCCGCCCGACCCCGCCACCCGGGAATGTGTTTTAAATATTAAATCCAAAGTGCAGCCGTTGCTGTTGCTCCCCGACGGCTGGCAGCCTGCGTTCGCAGGCAAGGTCACACGGCCAACACACGTACGGGCGCCCGCACTTCGGCAGAGCGCGCCCGTCGGCGAACGGCGCCCCGGCACTCCTCCCGTCGTCGCGCAGCGTCGCGCCACGGCCGGTTGTTGAACGACACCCACACCCCCGCAGGTGAGCGTGGCCGGTCCTCCCGGCCCGCCACGGACGACGGCCGGGACCCCACCGGGCCGTGGAAGGCGATGTCGTAGATGACCAGCAGCGAAGGCTCAAGACTGTCCCGTCGAGCGCTCCTTCGGACCACCGCGGCCGCAGGTGCCGCCGCGGCCGCGACCACGGTGGCCGACCCGGGCACCGCCGCGGCGGACCCCCGCGGCGACGGCCCGGCACGGCCCGCCGCCACCCGCGGACCCGGCGCCATCCCCACCCCCGCGGCCTACTTCGGCAGCCGCATCGGCACGGACGGCTTCCTGACCACGTGGGACAGGATGGTCCCGTACTTCCGGCTCATCGGCGCGCACAGCGACCGGGTGCGCTACGAGGAGATCGGCAGGACGACCCGGGGAAACCCCTACGTCCTGCTCACCATCAGCTCGCCCAAGAACCTCGCCAACCTCGACAAGTTGGTGGCCCGCAACGCCAGACTGGCCGACCCCAGGGGCCTGTCGGAGGCCGAGGCCAGGCAACTGGCCACCGAGGGAGTGCCGTTCTACTACGTACAGGCCGGAATTCACGCGACCGAGGTCGGCAACTCCCAGGCCGCCGTCGAGTGGGCGCACCGGCTCGCGACCGAGCGGTCCGACTACATCGGGAAGATCCTCGACAACCTGGTCATCCTGCTCCAGCCCTGCCAGAACCCCGACGGCATCGTCCTCGTCAACGACCACTTCGCCGCCACCGCGGGCACCGACTACGCCCGCACCTACCCCGACCTGTACAACAAGTACACGGGCCACGACGACAACCGCGACTGGATCATGCTCACCCAGGTCGAGAGCAGGTACAACGTCGCGATCCTGAACAAGTACCGGCCGCAGGTCTTCCAGGACTCCCACGGCGCGGGCGCCGGCGCCCCCCGGCTGTTCACACCGCCCTACCTGTCGCCGTACGACCCCAACATCGACACCATCGTGGTGCAGCAGACCGACACCGTCGGCATGGCGATGCAGCGCGGCATGACCGTCGCCGGGATGAAGGGCAACGGCTGGGGCTCCGAGTACGACTACTGGTCGGCGTCCCGGCAGTACTGCGTCTACCACGGCTCCGCACGCATCCTGACCGAGGCCGCCTCCGCCGCCGACCTCGCCTACCCCCAGAAGGGCGAGGGACCGCTCGGCCGGCAGGACACCGACATCAACTTCATCGAGCCGTACGACTCCGACACCTGGACCCTGCGCGACATCGTCGACCGGGTCTCCCAAGCCTTCTACTCCGGTATCGAGGCCGTCGCCTACGACACCTACAACTGGCTCTACAACACCTACCGCATCGGCGCGAAGGCGGTCACCAGGACCACCCCCTACGCCTATGTCATCCCCGCGGGCCAGCGCGACCCGCAGGCCGTGCGCGACGCCCTGGAGATCTTCCACCGCGGCGCGGTGGAGATCCACCGGGCCGGGGCCGCGTTCACCGCGGGCGGCAAGCGGTACCCCACGGGGTCGTACGTCATCCCCATGCGGCAGCCCTACGCCGGGTTCGCCAAGACACTGCTCGAAGTGCAGGACTACCCGCAGCTCCTCGAATACCCCGGCGGCCCCCCGCAGCGCCCCTACGACACCACCGCGCAGACCCTGCCGATGCTGCTCGGCTTCGAGGCCGACCTCGTCGAGAAGCCCTTCTCCGCCCGCACCGAGCGGCTGCGCTCCGTCGAACCCCCCGCCGTCACCGCGCCGCCCGCGCCGCCGCGCACCGGCGCGTACGCGGTCGGGCCCGAGTCCTACGGGGTGTTCAGGATCGTCGCCGCGCTCCAGAAGGCGGACGTCCCCACCTTCCGCGCCGCGGCCCCGTTCACGGAGGGCGGCCGCTCCTTCCCGGCGGGCACCTTCCTCGTACCGCCGTCCGCGGCCGCCCGGCGGCTGCTGAGGACCCAGTCGGAGAAGACCGGCATACCGGTACGGTCCCTGCGCTCCGTGCCCGCGGTGGCGGGGGTGCGGCTCAAGCCGCACACCAGGATCGGCCTGCTCAAGCCGCCGAACAACATCCCCTCGGGGTGGCTGATGTGGACCTTCGACCAGTACGGGGTGGACTACTCCGTCGTCGAGGCTGGCGACTACCCCCGGCTCGCCGACAAGTTCGACGCCGTCATCATGCCGGAGGGGGTCAGCAGGAAGTCCATCGTCGAAGGACTCGACCCGGACAGATACCCGCCAGAGTGGGCCTGGGCGTTCGGCGTCGGGGAGACCGGCTGGCGCAGGCTCCGCGACTACGTCACCGGGGGCGGCACACTCGTCAGCTTCGGCAGCGGCACCGCCACCGCCAAGGACCTCCTCGGACTGCCCATCGCCTCCGTGCTCCCCGACGGCTCGTCCTCCGACTTCTACTGCCCAGGCTCGCTGCTCAGGCAGGAGTTCGACACCGCCAACCCGGTCGCCTGGGGCCTGACCGGGGACAACCCCGTGTGGTTCGTCTCCGACGACGCCTACCGGCTGACCAGCACCAGCACCTACCCGGTGGACGTGGTCTCCAAGTACCCGGACGGCGACGACCAGTTGCTCAGCGGCTGGCTGATCGGCGGAGCCGACCTCGGCGGCGCGGTCAACGGCCTCTCCTGGACCGTCGGCGACGGATACGTGGTCACCTTCGGCAGCGAGGTCGGCTTCCGCACCTGGAACCGCTCCGAGCAGCGCACGCTCTTCAACGCCGCCTACCACGGCCCGTCCACCAGGCTCACCGCCGCCCAGTTCCGCCGCCTCGACGAGAAGGAGGTCACGCCGTGAAACCCGGACACGGCGCCGTCGTCGGCGCGGTCGCGGCCCTGGCGCTCGTCGCCGGCTGCTCGTCCCCGTCCGGCGGGTCGTCCTCGTCGGAGGGCGGCCGGAACGGCTCAGCCACCGCGAGCCCCGTGGACGTCGGGGCGCCGCTGCCCGACGCGGTGCAGAGCAGGGGCAGACTGGCCGTCGGCGTCAAGTGCGACTACCCGCCCTTCGGTTACATCGACGAGTCCGCGAAGCACGCGGGCTTCGAGATCGACATCGCCCACCGGATGGCCTCCTACGCGTTCGGCGACCCCGACGCCCTGGAACTGACCTGCGTGACCGGCTCCAACCGGGTCTCCTTCCTGACGTCACGGCGCATCGACCTCATCGAGGCGACGATGAACTACACCCCGGAGCGCGCCGAGACCGTCGACTTCTCCACCCCCTACTTCGACAGCGGGGTGAAGCTGCTGGTGCCGAAGGACTCCGGCATCACCTCCTTCGCCCAGCTCGCGGGCAGGCCCGTCATCACCACGAGCGGCGCCACCGCCAGCCTCTGGCTGACCCGGTGCATGAAGAACGTCAAGCAGTCCCTGTTCACCGAGACCAGCCAGGCGCTCACCGCCCTGAAGCAGAAACGCGGCGTCGCCTTCGCCCAGGACGACACCCTCCTCCTCGACCTCGCGGCGAAGAACCCCGGCCTCGAAGTCGTCGGCGACGCCAAGGCCGACAGCCCCTGGGGGATGGGCGTACGCAAGGGCGACGCACCCATGCTCGCCTGGGTCAACGGCGCACTGGCGCACATGCGCGAGAGCGACTACTTCTGGAAGGAGTTCAAGAAGACCGTCACCGACGACTCGGTGCGACGGCAGTTCGCCAAGTACGTGCCGCGCCCCGACACCGAGCTGGCCTACCCCTCCGGCTCCACCCTGCGGTGCTGACCATGCCCCCCACCGCGAGCTACGACTTCGACCCCGGCGTCGTCGCCCACCACCTCGGCGACCTCGGCCCCGGACTGCTGCGCACCCTCGCGATCAGCGCCGTCGGCATGGCGGGCGCCCTGCTCGTCGGCGCGCTGCTCGGCGCCGTCATGGCGCTACGGGTCCCGGTCGCCCGGCAGTTGACCACGCTCTACGTCGAGGTGTTCCGCAACACCCCGCTCCTGGTGCAGATCTTCTTCCTCTACTTCGCGCTCCCCGAGGCCGGGCTGCGGCTCGACGGCTCCACCGTCGGCTGGCTGTCGCTGCTGCTGTGGGGCGGCGCGTACAACGTGGAGAACTTCCGCGCCGGGTTCGAGGCCGTCGACGGCGGCCAGGTCGAGGCGTGCCGGGCCCTCGGCTTCTCCCGCACGGCCGCCTTCCGGCACGTCACCCTCCCCCTCGGCGCCAGGATCGCACTGCCGTCGGTCACCAACACCCTCATCTCCGTCTTCAAGAACTCCTCGTTCCTGGTCGCGATCAGCTACCCGGAACTCACCGAGACCGCCGTCAACATCGTCGCCACCAGCTTCCGGGTGTTCGAGATGTTCCTCGCCATCGGCGTCGTCTACCTGGGGCTCGTCTGGCTCCTGGCACTCGGCGCGAGAACCGTCGAGCGCCGCCTCGCGATCCCCGGAGGACCCTGATGCCGCCCTGGGTCGGACCCGTCGCCGACTACCTCGCCACGGGGCTGCGGCAGACCGCCCTGCTCGCGCTGGTCACCGTCGCCCTGAGCCTCGCCGCGGGCGTCCTGCTCGGCACCGTCCTCACCGTGCCGAGCAGGGCGGCGCGGGCGGTGGTGCGGGTCCACGTCGAGATCTGGCGCGGCCTGCCGATCATCGTCACCCTGTTCTTCGTCTTCTTCGTCCTGCCCGTCGTCGGGATACGGGTGGGCACCTTCACCGCCGCCACCGCGGGACTCTCCCTGTGGGGCAGCGCCAACGCCGCCGACATCGTGCGCGGCGCCGTCCAGTCGGTGCCGCGCGGGCAGGACGAGGCCGCGGTGGCGCTCGGCTTCTCCTGGGCCGCGCGCATGCGGTACGTCCTGCTGCCCCAGGCCGCCCGCAGATCGCTGCCCCCGCTGATCGGACTCGTCGTCAACCTCACCCAGCAGACGTCGCTCGCCGCCGTCATCGGACTGCTCGACATCCTGGAGGCGTCCCAGCGCTCCATCGAGCGGCTGACCCTCTCCGGCGGCTCCTCCCACGCGGTGCCCATCCTCGGGGCGGTGCTCGCCGTCTTCTTCGTCATCTGCCTGCCCCTGACGGCGCTGTCGCGCTGGTACGAACGCAGGCTCCCCTGACGGCCCCGGAGGGCAGGGCACCCGTGGCCGCGCGGCGTGCCCGGGGTGTCCGGTTCCGGGTAGTTAGTCTCCCTGTTGGAGGCAGACGCGGACGCGGACCGGAAGGGTGGGGGCGGACAGGTGCGGGTGTGCGGTGAGGTGGTCCGCGGGGTCGCGGTCGCCGTGTTCCTGGTGGTGGTGATGGCGACCGCGTCGTCGGCCGCCCCCGCCGCCGGGGCTGCCGGTGCGCTCGGCGGGCTCGGTCCGCTGACGGACCTCGTCATCGAGCGGCTTCGGGTGAGCGACGACGTGGCGGCGTCCAAGTTCGGTACGGACTCCCCGGTCGACGACCCCGCGCGCGAACGCCGGGTGCTGGAGTCGGCGCGGGAGCGGTCCGGCGCGCTCGGCATCGATCCGGACGCGGCCGTGGCGTTCTTCCGCGACCAGATCACCGCGAGCAAGGTGGTGCAGCGCGGCCTGTTCGCCCGCTGGACCGCCCACCGGGACACGGCCCCCACGACCCGCCCCGACCTCGGCCGAATCCGCACCGGGCTCGACCGGTTGACCACGGAACTGCTCCACCAGCTCGCGGCCACCGAGGAGTTGCGCGCTACGCCCACCGCCTGCCGGGCACGCCTCGCGTCGGCCGCCGCATCGGGCGCGGTGCTCGGGCGCCTCGACGCCCTCCACCGCCATGCGCTCGGGGTGGCGACACGCACGGTGTGCAAACCGACCGCGAGGGCTCAGACCGCCCCTGCCGCCCCTGCCGCCCCTGCCGCCCCTGCCGGTCCCGCCGGTCCCCGGTCGGAGGGCGCCGCATGGGCGCCGAGCAGCCCCTCCACCCCGCGCAGGAAGGTGTCACAGACCAGCTCGGGGTCGAAGAGGCAGCCGGCGGCCATGGCGCCGTCGCGCATCATCACGAAGTGCCGGGCGGCGGGTTCCGCGGAGGTCTCCCGGATCTGGGCGAGCAGCTCCGTGACGGTGCCGAGGAACCACTCGCGGTGCGCGAGCACGGCCAGGTGCACCGGGTGCTCCGGGTCCGGGTACTCGGCGACCGCGTTCAGGAAGGCGCACCCGCGGAAGCCGGGGGAGCGGATGCCGTCGGCGATGGACCTGCCGAGGGCCCGGACGGTGTCGGCGGGCGGGAGCCCCGCGGCGACGGCCTCGGCCTCCTGGCCGCGCATGGCCCCGTCCACCCCGTCGAGGTAGGCGAGGACCAGGTCCTCCTTGCTGGGGAAGTGCCGGTAGAAGGTGGCCCGTGTCACCCGCGCCTCCCCGACGATGCGGTCGACGCCGACGGCGTGGATGCCCTCCGCGTAGAAGATCCGGGTCGCGGTGGTGAGCAGCCTTGACCGCGCTTCGGAGGGCCTGGCCCCGGTTTCGCTGCGCGCCATGTTCGAAGGCTATCAGATAGAACGTTCGGTCTTGACAGAAGAGCGGAGGGCGGCCAGTCTCTTGCGGGACAGAACGTTCGTTCCTGCATGGACGGGTGCCGAGGGCCGGCCGCGGCATGCGGCGACCCCTTGCCCGCCCGCCCTTCGAAAGGACCACCGTGACCACCATCACCGCACCGTCACCCGCCACCGGCACCGCCTCCGCGCTGCGGCGGCTGTACCTCGTCAGGTTCGCGTTCGCCCTCGTCTGGGCCCTCGTGATGTTCACGACGGCGCACAGGATCGGCCCGCTCGCGGTCGCGCTGCTCGTGCTCTACCCGCTGTTCGACGTGGGCGCGGCCGTCTTCGACGCGCGGACGTCGCGCGCCACGGGCTCGCCCGCGCTGCTGTACGTGAACATCGCGGTCAGCCTTGTCACCGCCGCCGGTGTGGCCGTCGCCTGCGCGTCGGGGATACCGGCGGTCCTGCGGGTGTGGGGCGCCTGGGCGGTCGTGGCCGGTCTCGTCCAGTTGATCGTGGGGGTCACCCGCCGGGGTCTTGGCGGCCAGTGGCCCATGATCATCAGCGGTGGTATCTCGGTGCTGGCCGGTGCCTCGTTCGTCGCGTCGGCGGGGGCGGCCCACCCCACCCTGGTCAACGCGGCGGGCTACGCCGTGTCCGGCGGCGTCTTCTTCCTCCTCTCCGCCCTCCGCCTCGGCCGCGCCGGAAGGGCGGGCTGACGGCGACCCCCGCCGGTGCGCGGCGCGGCACGTACGCCCGCGCGGCCCCGGCCCACCGCTCACCCGGCGCACTGCGCCCCGGCCGCGGGCGGCCCGCCTACCGCGCGTCGCCGGGGTGGGGATGGGGCTCGTGCGGCGGGTGGTGATGCTCCGTCAGCAGCGTGAGGAGCCGGGTCAGTTCGTTCTGCTCGGCGGGGGTGAGGGGGGCGAAGAGTGCGCGCTGGGCGTCGGCGATCAGGGCGTCGAGCCGCTCCATGCGGCGGCGGCCCGCGGGGGTGAGGGTGATGACGTTGCGGCGGCGGTCGTCCGGGTCGGGCTCGCGGCGTACGTAGTCGCCGTCGGCGAGTTCGTTGAGCACGGCGACCATGTCGCTGCGGTAGATGCCGGTACGGCGGCTGAGTTCGGCCTGGCTCGCCGAGCCGACGTCGGCGAGCGCGACCAGGACGGCGAAGTGCCATTTGCGCCCGCCCGCGTCGGCGAGCCGGTCGCCGACGAGCCGGTCGGCGACCGCCCCGGCCCTGGCGAGCAGCCGGCTGGGGACGGCGCGCAGCCGGGCCGGTACGGGTTCCGGGGTCGGGCTCATGGGGTCCTCCGCCTCTTGTGTTAGTCCCACTAACAGTCTACCTTCGTTGGCACGGCAAACGTTTATGTGACTAACGAATGCGCTGGGGCATGCGCGTGGGCACACCGCCGCCCGGCACGAACCCCTGGAGCGAGGACCGTGATCGAGCCGTTCCGTATCGACATCCCCCAAGCCGCCCTGGACGACCTGGCCGACCGCCTCTCCCGCACCCGCTGGCCGAACGAGGTCGCGGACGCGGGCTGGGGCTACGGCTTCCCGCTGGCGCGGCTGAGGCGGCTCGCCGAGTACTGGCGCACCGGCTACGACTGGCGCGCGCACGAGGCGAGGCTCAACGGGCTTGCGCACTTCATGACCGAGATCGACGGCCAGGACATCCACTTCGTCCATGTGCGGTCCCCGCGGCCGGACGCGGGCGCGCTCGTCCTCACCCACGGCTGGCCCGGCTCGTTCCTGGAGTTCCTCGACGTGATCGAGCCGCTGTCGCGCGACTTCCACCTGGTGATCCCGTCCATCCCCGGCTTCGGCTTCTCCGGCCCGACCCACGAGCGCGGCTGGGACGCCACCCGGGTCGCACGGGCCTGGGCCGAGCTGATGCGCCGCCTGGGGTACGGGCGCTACGGCGCGCAGGGCGGCGACTTCGGCGCGGGCATCTCCCTCGCCCTCGGCGCCCTCGCGCCCGAGCGCGTCGTCGGGGTGCACGTCAACTACCTGCCGACCCGCCCCGATCCCGACTCCCGCGTCGAGCTGTCCGGGGCCGACGAGGCCCGACTCGACACCGTACGGCGGCTGTTGGCGGACCGCCCGCCCTACCAGGCGCTCCAGGCGCTCACCCCGCAGACCATCGGCTACGCGCTCACCGACTCGCCGGTCGGCCAACTGGTCTGGATCGCCGAGCGCTTCGCCCAGTGGACCGACCCCGCCACACCGGTGACCGACGACCGGATGCTCACCGACGTCTCCCTGTACTGGCTCACCGCGACCGCCGCCTCGTCGGCCCGGCTCCACCATGACACCCCTCGGGGGAGCCAGTCGCCCTGCCGGGTGCCGCTCGGCGTCGCGGTGTTCGCCCACGACATCACCCTGCCCGTCCGCCCGCTCGCCGAGCGGCTGTACGACGTCAGGCACTGGTCGGAGTTCGAGCGCGGGGGGCACTTCGCGGCGATGGAGGTACCCGACGCGTTCGCCGCGGACGTCAGGGACTTCTTCCTGCGCCTCGACCACGGGTGATGCCCCCCTGGACCGGTCGGCGGTGTGCTAGCGTCCGCACGCAGACCATGTAAGTCAGCCAACTAACTCGCACGAGGGTTCCCCGCCCCGGCCGGTGCCGGAGGGCGCCCTCGTCGCGCCGGGAGTGCCCGTATGCCGACCACCCGTGTCCTCGACTCGACGATCGCCCACCGCGAGCACGGCTCGGGCGCGCCCTTCGTCTTCCTGCACGGCAACCCCACGTCCTCGTATCTGTGGCGCAACGTCCTGCCCGCCGTCGGCGGCGGCCGGCTGCTCGCCCCCGACCTCATCGGCATGGGCGACTCGGGCAAACCGGATATCGACTACACCTTCGACGACCACGCCTGCTACCTCGACGCCTGGTTCGAGGCGCTCGGCCTCGACGACGTCGTCCTGGTCGGCCACGACTGGGGCGGCGCGCTCGCCTTCGACTTCGCCGCCCGCCACCCGGGAAGGGTCCGCGGCATCGCGTTCACCGAGACCATCGTCAGGCCGATGAGCTGGGAGGAGTTTCCCGACGGCGGCCGCGAGCTGTTCCGGGCGATCAAGGCGCCGGGGGTGGGGGAGGCCATGATCCTCGATGACAACGTCATGGTCGAGGAGGGCCTGCCCCACAGCGTCGCCACCCCGCTCACCGCCGCGGACCTGGAGGCGTACCGCCGGCCCTACCCGACCCGGGAGAGCCGCAGGCCGCTGCTGCGGTGGCCGCGCGCCATGCCCCTGGGCGGCGAACCCGCCGACGTCGTGGCACGCGTCGAGGCGTACGGCGCATGGCTCGCGCACAGCGCGGACGTCCCCAAGCTGCTGATCGACTTCGCCCCCGGTCCCGGCGCCATGATGGGGCCAGGACTCGTCGCCTGGTGCGCGGAGCACATGGCCGCGCTCGAAGTGCGGCGCCATGACGTGCCCGCCGGGCACCACACCCCGGAGGACCGCCCGGCCGAGATCGCCGCGGCGGTCTCCTCCTGGGCGGACAGGCACGGACTGCGCCGGGCGCCCGGCCACACGCCCGCGGACCCTCTCCACACCCGCTGACGCGCCCCGTTCACACCGACTGACGGGGGACGATGTGGGCGACGGGTGGGTGGAGTCCTGTGGTGTCGAGGCCGAGGGCGAGGCGGGCGCTGAGGCGGCCGTGGGTGTGGGCGTCGATGGTGACGGTGGTGAGGGCGGGGGTGGTGTAGGCGCCGTAGCCGTTGTCGTCGAAGCCGATGACGGCGGTGTCGTCGGGTACGTGTCGGCCGAGGTCGTGGAGGGCGGTGAGGACGCGGAGTGCGGTGTCGTCGTTGAAGGCGGCGATGGCGGTGATGTGGGGGTGGTGGGTGAGGCAGGCGGCGACTGCCTGGGCGCAGGCCGTCCTCTCCTGGGGGATGGTGAGGGGGTGGGGGGTGGGGATGTTGAGGGTGTGGGCGGCCTGGGTGGCGTAGGTGAGGCGGGTGGTGGCGAGTGGGGGGCTGGTGTCGGGGAGGGCGAGGGCGGTGTGGGTGTGGCCGTGTTCCGCCAGGTGGCTGAGCTGGAGGGCGGTGTGGGCGGCGAGGCCGTCGTGCCAGCCGCCGCCGAGGTCGTCGAGGCCGTGGCCGGTGAGGTAGGTCTCGGCGAAGCGGATGACGGCGCGGGGGGTGATGGTGTCGAGGACCTGGCGGGTGGTGTGGGGGCTGTCGTGGCCGTGGCGGACGAGCAGGACGTGGGCGTGGGCGGCGAGTTCGGTGTCGAGGCCGTCGATGTAGCTGCGGGAGTAGTGGCCTTCGAGGCCGGGTTCGATGGTGAGGACGACGACGCGTGAGGTGCCTTCGCGCAGGGCGCGGGCGACGCCGTGGGGGACGTAGCCGAGGTCGTGGGCGGCCTGGCGGACGCGGTCGCGGGTGGCGGCGGAGATGGTCTGGCGGGGGTCGTCGTTGAGGACGAAGCTCACGGTGGCCCGGGAGACCCCGCTCGCCGCGGCCACGTCGTTGAGCGTGACTCTCCGGGACGTACCCATCACCCCTGCTCCGCCGGCACCCGCGCCAAAGGACCCCTGGCGGGGCAGCGCCCGCCCATTCTAAAGACCCACCCGCCCCCGGGTCCGTAAACGCACGCCCGCGGCCCGACGCCACCGGCTCCACGGCGCTCCGGACCGGCGTGCGGCGGCCCCCGGCGGTCCCCGGAAAAACCGGTGGGCGGGGCGCGTCGGCCGCTGCTAGCCTGCGGGCGGCCGTGCCGGAGAGCGAGGAGGTGGTACCCGTGGACACAGTATCGACATGGGTGCTCCCCTCAGGGGTCACGGTCGGGCGGTAGGTCGCCCGGGAGCGCCGTCCAGCGCGCTTCCGAAAGGCACGACCATGCAGTTCACTTCAGCACACCGCCTCGACGACGGCGTCGTCGAACGCGACTTCACCCTCGGCGACCTCCCCGGCACCCTGTGGACCCCCGAGTCCGCCGCCCCCGTACCGCTCGTCCTGATGGCTCACAACGGCGGCCTGCACAGGCGGGAAGGGCGGCTGGTGGCCAGGGCCCGGCAGTCCGCGGCGTACGGCTACGCGGTGGCCGCCATCGACGCCCCCGGGCACGGCGAGCGGCCCCGCTCGGCCGCCGACGACCAGCACCGCGCGGACCTGCGCCGGGCGCTCAAGGCCGGTGAACCGGTCGACGGGATCATCGACGCCTTCATCCTCCCGCTGGTCGAGAGGGCGGTACCGGAGTGGCGGGCCACCCTCGACGCCGTCCTCGCCCTGCCCGGGATCGAAGGACCCGTCGGATACTCCGGGTGGGCCGCGCTCGGCATCCGGCTCGCGGTGGCCGAGCCGCGCATCGCCGCCGCCGGGTTCTTCGCCGGGGGCTTCGTCCCCGGCGCCCTGCGCGAGGAGGCCCGCCGGGTGAGCGTCCCGCTGCTCTTCCTGCTCCAGTGGGACGACGAGGGCAACCCGAGACAGCGGGCCCTCGACCTCTTCGACGCCTTCGGCAGCAAGGAGAAGACACTCCACGCCAACCTCGGCGGGCACGCCGGCACCCCGTGGTTCGAGGTGGACGACGGCGACCGGTTCTTCCGCCGGCACCTGAGGTGACCCGGCACCCGGCGTGACCCGCAGCCGCCCACCGGTGCGAGCCGGTGGGCGACTGGCTGACGGGGCGTCAGAGTGCTGTGTGCGTCCGGGGGTTACGGCAGCGGTGTGCCGGGTGTCCTGGTCCTGCTCGGGCAGCTTCGGCTGCGGGTGCCGCTCAGGCCCGTTCCTGCCGGGTGGGCGGGTTGCTCCGTCATGGTCACCTTCCTCGGTCCGGGACCTGGGGCCGCCCCGGCACCCTGACCGACACGAGTGACCTGCGGAGGCGCTGGTAAACCCGTACCGCCCCGCGGGGGAGGCCGTAAGAAGCGAGAAGAACGGCCGAAGGCGGGCGGTAGTTCGGCGATCGCTGGGCACCATCGGACCATGACCATGGGGATACTGGTGGGTCTTGTCGTGCTCGTTGCCTGCGGCTGCGCCTGTGTGGTGTGGGCGTCGCGTGGCGGGCCCCGGTGGGTGCGGGGCGTCGCGACCGTGACGCTGGCCCTGGGCGAGCTGGTGCGTTACTCCTCGCGGCAGCAGCGCCGCAGGCCGGGCCAGAGTTCCGGCGACGACTGAACCGACCCGGGAACCGGTCGGCCCCCGCACCTCACATCCGGGCCTTGAGCACGTCCACCTCGCAGCCGGGCGCCGCGGGGTCGAAGCCGTGCTCGACCAGCCAGCGCACTGCCAACAGGCTCCGCAACGACCACCACGCGCGGATCACGTCGAGGTCGACGTCGGCGCCGTAGCCCGCGACGACGTCGCCGAGGTGCTCCTCGTGCCCGAGGGTGAGGGTGGCGAGGTCGAACAGGGGGTCGCCGCGGCCCGCCTCCGACCAGTCGATGATGCCGGTGACCTTGTCGCCGTCGACGAACACATGGGTGATTTGCAGATCGCCATGTGCGAACACCGGGGTCCACGGCCGCAGCGCCGCCTCGGCGACCCGGCGGTTGCGGGCGACCAGGTCCGCGGGCAGGACACCGTCCGCCACCAGCCGCTCGCACTCGCCGTCGAGGTCCGTCGCCAGCTCCCGCGGGCCCCGGCCCGGCCAGGGCGGCAACGGCGCCTCGTGCAACTCCCGTACGGCGGCGCCCGCCGCGGCCCATGCCGCGGGCGACGCGTCCGACGGCTCCCCGAGGCGGCCGAGCGCCGTCCCCGGGACGGCGGCGATCGCCAGCACCGGCGGCCTGCGCCACAGGATCTCGGGGGTCGGGACCGGTGCCAGCGCCATCGCCTCGACCTCGACGTCCGTACGCGCCCGGTCGGCGTCCACCTTCAGGAACACCTCGCCGACACGCAGGGTCGCGCGCTCGGAGTGGGCGACGACGACGTTGACCTCATCCATGGCGGCAGTATCCCGACACGTCCACGCGGCCGCACGGAATTTTCCCCCCGCCCCCCGGCCGGGCGGGTCGGTACGCTCGACCGAGGGACACGGACCCCGGAGGCGCTGGTGGCGGGCATACGGGAGCGGATCGCGGCGGAACTCACGGCGGCC
The DNA here is from genome assembly GCF_044457285.1 of Streptomyces sp. NPDC050560. Classification (NCBI taxonomy): domain Bacteria; kingdom Bacillati; phylum Actinomycetota; class Actinomycetes; order Kitasatosporales; family Streptomycetaceae; genus Streptomyces; species Streptomyces sp. NPDC050560. The sequence goes on along the minus strand of NZ_JBITGT010000007.1, from coordinate 187,049 downwards.
CTGCACGGCGGCGACCTCAAGCTGGAGCGGTACGCGGGGCCGCCCGGCGACCACGGGCTCTTCGGGATCGTGCCGGGCGACCCGGTGTGGCGGGTGCACGGGCAGCCCACCGGGATGCTCACCGGCGGGTTCGCCGCGCTCATGCTCCAGTCGCTGCACCCGCTGGCGATGGCGGGGGTCGCCCAGCACTCCGACTTCCGCGCCGACCCGGTCGGGCGCCTCAACGGCACCGTGCGGTTCATCACCACGACCACCTTCGGCGGCTCGGCCGCGGCCCGCGAGGTGATCGACCTCGTACGGCGGATCCACACCCGGGTGCACGGCACCGCCCCCGACGGCAGGCCCTACCGCGCGGACGACCCCGACCTGCTCACCTGGGTGCACACCGCCGAGGTGCGCAGCTTCCTGGCCGGCTACCAGGCGTACGCCGCGGGGCCGTTGCGGCTGACGCCCGCCGAGTGCGACGCCTACTACCGTCAAACCGCCCCCATGGCCGAGGCGTTGGGCGCGCGGGGCGTACCGCTCACCTCCGGGGAGGCCGAGCGCTACCTGACCCGGATGCGCCCCCGACTCCACGCCACCGAGGCCGCGTTGGACTCGATACGGTTTCTGCGCCGCTTCGGGCGCACCCGGCGGGAACGTCTTGTCGTGGGGCTCCTCATGAACGCCTCGGTCGGACTGCTGCCCGGCTGGGCCCGCAGCGAACTCGGCATCCACCGCCCGGCGCCCGTACGCACCGGCTGGGACCGGCCGCTGGCGACCGCCGTCGGACGCACTCTCGAATGGGGCCTCGGCCCCTCCCAGATCCAGGCCGCCGCACGGGGGCGGCTCGCGGGCGCCCGGCAGGGGTGACGGGGCCCGCGGCGGACGCCGCCAGTCCCCTCGCGGGGAGTCGAACAGGCAGGGGCGCGGGTCCGAACACCCTGACCCGGCCCGCCGGCCCGGCCCGTTTCCCGATCGGTTTCCAGTCGTTGGGCCGGATACCGCCCATCCGGGTGGTGGTTCACACCTGCGAACGGAGCCGTCCCGTGCGACTGACCGACATCCAGGGCTGCGAAGTGCGGCCGGGGCGGCTCGTGGAGTGGACACTCGGCCCCGCGACGGTCGCGGCCGCGAGCGGGCTGAAGGAGGACTCACGGCCGCCCGCGTACATCCAGGAGTCGCACCTGAGGACCGTGCGGTCGGTGCGCGACGGCGGCATGTTCCTGCCGACCTGGCTCGCCGCGGTCTTCGACCTCCCGGGCCGCGCCGATCTCGACGTACTCCACGACGCCCTGCACACCTGGACCCTCAGGCACGAGACGCTGCGCAGCGGCTTCCGCTGGGACGAAGGCGAGATCCGCCGCTTCACGCTCGACCCCGGGGCCGTGGAGCTGCGCCGCGAGGTCGTCGGCGACTTCTGTGACACGGAGGAGCTGACCGCGCGCCTCCAGCACCGCTTCGACACCGCGACCTACGCGCTGGGCTGGCCGAACTTCCTGTACACGGCGGTCGTACGCGACGACTCCACCAGCGTGCTGCTCGCCTTCGACCACAGCAACGTCGACGGCCACTCCATCATGCGCATCCCCGGCGAGATCCACGCCCTCTACGCGGCGGGCGTCGCGGGCCGCGCCGAGCCCGAGGCGCAGGTGAGCAGCTACGTCGACTTCTGCGAGATCGAGCGGGCCGACGCCGACCGTATCGACGGCGGCCACGAAGTCGTGGGCCGCTGGCGGGAGTTCATCGACCGCTGCGGCGGCCGGCTACCGAACCTCCCCGTCGACCTGGGCCTCGGCGCCGAAGGGGAGCGGCCACCGCAGAAGCTCATGCGCGAGATGCTGGTGGACGCGGACGCCGCCGCGGCGTTCGAGGCGTACTGCCGGCCCTACGGCGGCACCCTCGTCGGCCTCCTCGCCGCCACCAGCCTCATCGTGCAGGAGATCGGGGGGCAGCCCGTGTACCGGACGGTCGTACCGTTCCACACCCGGGTGAAGTCCCGCTGGTCGCACTCCGTCGGCTGGTACGTCGGCGGCGCGCCGATCGAGGTGCCGGCCGCGGCGGGCGGCCTCCCCGGCGCCCTGACCGCCGTACGCGACCAACTGCGCGCCAACCGCACGCTCGCCCGGATGCCGCTCGCCCGGGTGCTCGACCTGCTCGGTCCCGACTTCCGCCCGGCCTCATCCGACCTCTACTCGGGCGTGTCCTACCTCGACGCCCGCGACGTCCCAGGGTCGGAGCGGTGGGTGGAGTGGAAGGCGTACGGACTCGGCCGGGTGGCGTACGGCGACAAGGTCGGTGTGTGGGTCAACAGGCTCCACGAGGGCCTGTGGTTCGCGAGCCGCTACCCGGACACCCCCGTCGCGTACAAGAACATGCGTCTTTACGTGGAGCGGCTGCGGGACGTCATCCTGTCGACGGCCACCTGACCCTGACCCCGTCCGGGAGCCCGCGCGCGCCGGGGAGAGACGGCGGTCCCGGGGCGAGACGGCGGCTTCCGAGGGGGTCCCGGGCGGCACCGCCGTGGCGATAATGACCCGGTGGACGACACCAGCTTGACCCCGCGGGCGAGGGGGCGGGACGGGCCGCAGGGGGGAAGCTCGGAGGAGCAGATCCTGCTGGCGCTGCGGACCTCGGGGCCCGCCTCCCGGGCGGACCTCGCCAGGACCCTGGGGCTCAGCCGTACCCGCGTCGGCCAGGTCATCGGCGAGCTGCTGCGGGAGAAGGTGGGGCTCCCCGTCTACGTCGGCAACCACGGCAACCTCGCGGTGATGGCAGAACGGATCTGGGGCGCGGGGCGCCGGGTCGACGACTTCATCTGGATCGGTCTCGACGCCAACGTCGGCGGCGGGATCTGCTCCGGCGGGCAACTGCTCAGCGGCCGGGACGGATTCGCCGGGGAACTCGGCCATATCGTGGTCGACCCCGACGGCGAGTCGGCGGCCTCCTCAGCCGGCAGTGCGGCCCGGTCATCCTGGACGCCACCCGGGTCGAGATGGACCGGCGCGCGCTGCCCGCGGCGAGGCGGTCGGTGCAGTTGCGGTTCAGCACCCTGCGCAGGCCGGAGCCGCTGGGGGCGGCCGCCCTGGTACTGATGGACGCCTCACGGCGCCTGGTGATCGACAGGACCGGCAGACCGCGGTGGGAAAGGGACGCGGGCTAGGGCGTCCGGCGCCCGCCGCTACCGGTACGGACATTCGCCCGCCCTCTCCGGATCGCCTCCGGATCGCCCCGGACCACCTCCGGATCAGTTCGGACCAGTCCCCGACTACTCCCGTACCGGCCCCGGTATCGGCCCCGACAGGATCGGATCGCCGGTCTCCCGCTGCCAGCGGTCCAGGAGGGCCGCCAGGATCGACGGCTGCGGCCACTGGCGGATCTTCTCCCGGATCATGCTGCCCCTGATGGTGCCGGCGATCGCCACCACGGTGATCTTCACCTTCATCTGGACCTGGAACGACTTCTTCACCGCCCTGATCTATCTGACCTCGCCCGACAAGTACACGGCCTCGGTCGCCCTGCGGTCATTCCAGGACTCCACGGGCGGCAGCGACTGGGGAGGCATGTTCGGGATGTCGATCATCACCCTGGTGCCGCTGTTCCTGGTCTTCCTGTTCGGCCAGCGCTTCCTGGTCAGGGGCATCGCCACCACCGGCATCAAGTAGCGGCCACCCTTCCCCCGCGCCCGGCGGGGCAACGGGGGCCACAGGTCCCTGCGGGCGCGCCGAAGAGGGGCCTTACGGCCGCTGTCCAGGGCCAACGGGCCCTGTCCGCCGGATGGTTCGCGGACCAGCATCGATCGCAGGGAACCGCGCGGGGCCCCCTGCCGCGGCCCGGGATCGGTGCGTGGGAGGCGGCAGTCATGATCGGTCGGCACGTGGTCGTCGGGGTGGACGGCTCGTTGGTCGCGACACGGGCGCTCGACGGGGCGGCACGCGAGGCGCTGTGGCGCGGTGTCGCGCTGCGCGTCGTGTACGCCGTCCAGGACCGCGACGAGGCGGGGCCGGTACTGGCCGCCGCCGTGTCGCGGGTGCGCGAACGGCATCCGCGGCTGCCGGTGACGGCCACGGCGGTCGAGGCGGACGCGGCGCGTGCGCTGGTGGGCGCGGGGCACGACGCCGAGTTGACCGTCGTCGGCGCCCGCGGGCTCGGCCCCGTCGCGGGGCTGCTGCTCGGCTCGGTCGCAGTGCGCCTCGCCGCCCATCTGAACGGGCCCCTGCTGGTGGTGCTGGGCGACCACCCGCCCGCCGAGCGCGGCCGGGTGGTGGTCGCCCTGGAGGGCGAGGCGGACACGGCCGCGGTGGAGTACGCCTTCGCGGAGGCCGAGCGCCGCGCGGCGCGGCTCGTCATCCTGTGCGCCTGGGAGCAGCGCCACCTGCCGCAGGGCCCGCCGCCGCGGATGGCCGTACGGGCGCCCGGCGCGGTGCGGGTGGCGCGGCGACTCGGGACCGAGGTGCCGGTGGCGCGCACCGCGGTGGAGCGGCTGCGGCGGCGGCACCCGCTCGTCGAGGTCGACACGCGCATGGTGCGCACCGTGGCACCGCAGACCCTGCTCAGGTCCACCGGGGAGGCGGACGTGGTCGTCGCCGCCCGCCCGCACACCGCGGGGCTGCCGGGGCCGCGCCTCGGCTGGGCCGTCCACACCCTGCTGGGCCGCTCCCGCTGCCCCGTACTGATCGTCCCCACCTGACGGCTCCCGCGGGGCGTGGGGGTCCCTGAACGTCCCGGTGGAGTCGGGCCTTTGGTCCCGGGCGGCGGGGACCTCGGGCCGCAGCGGGGGCCGGGGCCACGGGCCGAGAGTGGAAGCAGACAAGGACGAAGCGCACGGCCGGACCCCGGAAAGGGTTGGACGACATGTCAGTTCACCAGAGTCACCAGCGTGCCAGGCTGCACCTCCCCGCGCTGCGCCGCACCGGGGACGGGCCGGTGTCCGACGCGGCGGCGTCCGGCGCGGCCGGGCAGGCGCGGCAGCGCACCGGGTCCCTCGCGGTCGCCCGCGCGGCGGCGGTCGCGCGGATCGTGCTCGGGCTCGTCTTCCTGTGGGCCTTCCTGGACAAGACGTTCGGCTGGGGCTACGCGACCCCCTCCTCGGGCGCCTGGGTCAACGGCGGTTCGCCGGCGAAGGGCTTCCTCGGCGGGGTGTCCGCCGGTCCGTTCGAGTCGATGTTCCACTCCTGGGCGGGACAGGTCTGGGTCGACTGGCTGTTCATGCTCGGGCTGCTCGGAGTCGGCCTCGCCTTCCTCGCCGGGATAGCGCTCAGGCCCGCCGCCGTCGCGGGCACCGTCATGATGGCGTTCATGTGGGCCGCCGAGTGGCCCCCTGCCTCGCACCTGTCGGACGGCAGCCCGAGCATGTCGTCCAACCCGGTCATCGACTACCACCTGGTGTACGCGGTCCTCCTCATCGCCCTGGCCATCGCGGCGGCCGGACGCACCTGGGGACTCGGCGGGCTCTGGCAGCAGCTCCCGCTCGTCCGCAGGAACCCGTGGCTCAAGTAGCCGCCGCCCCCGAGGGCGTGAGGAGCGGGGCGGACCGGCCCGGGGCAGCGGGCCGGCCCGCCCTTCCGTGTGGCTGTTTCCGTGTGCCGGGCCGCGCGGCCCCGGGCCCCGTCGCGCCGGTGCCTCAGCCGTCCGCGGGGAGCGGGACCGTCCACTCCATCCGCGTCCCGGTGGGCTCGCCGCGGGCGATGGTGAGGCTGCCGCCGAGGTCCGCGGCGCGGCGGCGCAGGTTGTCGAGGCCGCTCTGGCGCACCGCGCCGGGGTCGAAGCCCGTGCCGTTGTCGGCGACCCGCAGCCGCAGCTCGGTGCCGTCCGTGCCGACGGTGATCTCGACGGAGGTGGCGCCCGAGTGCCGGGCGGCGTTGGACAGCGTCTCGCGCAGCACCGCGAGCAGATGCCCGGCGTGGCCCGCGGGCACGTCGGTGTCCAGCAGCCCGGTCATCCGCAGCGCGGGCGCGAAGCCGAGCACCGCGGCCGCCTGGTCGGCCTCCGCGAGGAGACTGGTGCGCAGCCCGCCCGCCGCGCTGCGGTCGCTCTCGCGCAGCGCGTAGATCGTGCCGCGTACCGTCTTGATGGTGTCGTCGAGGTCGTCGACGACCCGCTGGACGCGCTCGGTCACCTCGGGCCTGTCGGCGACCCTGCCGAGCACCGAGTTCAGGGTGAGCCCCGCGGCGAACAGCCGCTGGATGGCCAGGTCGTGCAGGTCGCGGGCGATACGGTCGCGGTCGGTCAGGACCATCAGGCGCTCCGCCTCGCGCCGGTGCTCGGCGATCTCCAGGGTCAGCGCGACCTGGTCGGCGAAGCCGCTGACCATGGCGATGACGGAGTCGGAGAACTCCGGCTGCCCCGGCAGCCCCGCGACCTGTAGCACCCCCCGCACCCGCTCACCGCCGCCGAGCGGCAGCAGGAACCCGGGCCCGAGGTCGAGCAGCGCGGCGGAACCGCCCCCCGCCTGCGCCTCCTCGGAGAGCGCGGCGCTGGTGAAGGGCTCGCCCGCGCGGTACACCCGCGCGGCCAGCGTCGTGGCCGCGAGCGCGAGACCGCGCACCCGCTCGGCGCCCACCCCGTCGGCCGCCTCGATGACCAGCTCGCCGCCCTCGAACGGCACGGCGAGCGTCACCAGGTCCGCCCCCGACAGGTCCCTGACGGTGGCGGCGGTGCGCCGCAGCACCTCATCGGGGTCGGTGCCCGAGAGCAGGCTCCTGGTCAGCTCGCTGCTCGCGGTCAGCCACCGCTCCCTGCGCCTGCTGTCGTCGTACAGCCGGGCGTTCTCGATCGCCACCCCGGCCGCGGCGGCGAGGGTGCGCAGGACCGCCTCGTCATCGTCGTCGAACTCGGCGCCGCCGCGCTTGTCGGTCAGGTACAGATTGCCGAAGACCCGGTCGCGCACCCGCACCGGCGCCCCCAGGAAGGTGGTCATCGGGGGATGCCCCGCGGGGAAGCCGACCGAGTCGGGGTGCCGGCCCAGGTCGGCGAGGCGCAGCGGCTCCGGCTCCCGGATCAGCAGCCCCAGGATGCCTTGGCCCTCCGGGTAGTGGCCGATGGCCGCGATGGTCTCCTCGTCCACGCCGACGGTGATGAACCGCCTGATCCTTCCCTCGTCGCCCAGCACCCCGAGCGCCCCGTACCTGGCGTCCACCACCGCGACCGCGGACTCGGTGATCCGCCGCAGCACCACGTCGAGGTCCAGCTCGGAGCCGATGGACAGGACCGCGTCGAGCAGCGAGTGCACCCGGTCCCTGGCCGCCCGCACCTGTGCCACCTGCGCCTGGAGCCCTTCGAGCAGCTCGTCGAGACGCAACTGGGGCACCGCCGGGCTCTCCCCGCGTCCGTCCGCCGGGCTCTGCCCCATCGCCGCTCCCTCCGGGAAAATGCCAACGGCAAGCCCTCATCATGCCGGAGCGCCCGCGCCCGCGCGCGGGCATCCGGAGGACGGCTGGCGGGTCGGGGCCGATCGGCCCTGGCCCTTCGGCGCGCGATCGCCCAGGATCGGCGTGGGGCGCGGACGGCGCGGGCGGCCACGCCCGGTCCTGCCACGGTGGCACCGGGTCTACGACGAGGAGAGTGCGATGGCGGACGGCGAGCGGCCGGAACCCGGGGACACGGGGCGGCCAGGGCCGGAGAGCGCGCGGCGGCCGGGCGCAGGGGACACGGGGCGGACGGACCCCGGCGACCCGATCAGGGTCTTCCTGCTCGACGACCACGAGGTGGTACGGCGCGGGGTGCGCGACCTGCTCGACGACGAGCCGGACATCACGGTGGTCGGCGAGGCGGGCACCGCGGAGCGGGCCCTCGCCCGCGTCCCCGCGCTGCGCCCGCGGGTGGCCGTGCTCGACGTGCGGCTGCCGGACGGCGACGGGGTGAGCGTCTGCCGTGAGCTGCGCTCGCGCATGCCGGAACTGGCGTGCCTGATGCTGACCTCCTTCGACGACGAGGAGGCCCTGCTCGACTCGATCATGGCCGGGGCCTCCGGGTACGTACTGAAGCAGATCCAGGGCTCCGACCTGGTCTCGGCCGTACGCACCGTGGCCGCGGGCCAGTCCCTGCTCGACCCGAGCGCCACCACCCGGCTGATGGCCAGGCTGCGCCAGGGCCCACGGCAGGAGGAGCAGCGCGAGGAGGTGCCGGGCCTCACCGACCGTGAGCGGGAGATCCTGGCGCTGATCGGCGAGGGCCTGACCAACCGGCAGATCGGCGAGCGGCTGTATCTGGCCGAGAAGACCGTCAAGAACCACATCTCCCGGCTGCTCGCCAAGCTCGGCGTCGAGCGACGCGTCCAGGCGGCCGTCATCGCCACCCGCGCCAGGGACCGGCGCCGGGGCGAGGGGGGCTGACCCCCGGGGCCCGGCTCAGGCGCCCGGGGCGCCGCCCCCGCCCGCGGCGTCTCGCTCCCCCGGCCCTTCGGGCCCGCCCCGCAGTTGGCGGCCGGTCACCATCGTGGTCTCGATCCGTACGACGACCGCGTCCCTGAGCGGCATCCAGGACCCGGGGCCGCCGCCCGCGAGCCGTTCCCGCTCCTCGGGGTCGCCGACGACGGCGGCGCGCCCCGTGACCACCACGCTCCAGCCGGAGCGCTCCGCCGCGCTGAACTCGTCCGCCTCGAAGGCGACCACGAACCCGTCGACGGCGCGCACCAGGTCGGACTCCGCGGAGCTGCGCAGGACCACGGACGAGGCGTCGGCGTCCAGCCAGAAGTTCACCGGGAGCACCGCGGGCAGGGCCTGCCGGGTGTACACCACGCGGCCGACCGACACCCCGGCCAGCAGCCGCAGGCACTCGTGCCGGTCGAGCACGCGGAAGGTGTCGCTCAGGAACATCAGCCCATGGTCCGTACGTCCGCCCCGCGCGGGTAGGGCCGGTCGGCCCTCATCCGCGCCCTCCTGGAGCGGGCGGGCGCGGGACCCGGCCTTCGGCGAGTGGGCCTGCCGCGCCCTGGCCGGGGAGCCGGGGGAGCGTCCGCCGGGCACGTCACGCCCCGGCCAGGGTGAACACGGCGTCGACCGGCCGCCGCGGCGTGGGACGCCCGGGAGGGCCGTACCCCAGCCGCAGCACCATGTGGACGGCCGCCATGGACGACATCGGGTCCCGCACGAACCGGCGCAGATCCTCCCATTCGAGCGCCTGCGAGGTGAGGGAGGTGGCGAGGCCGTGCGCGGTGGCCTCAAGCAGCACGCGCCCGAGCGCCTGCCCCGCGGTGAGCCAGTCGCGCGGGGTGTCGCCGCCCGTGCCGAGCAGGGCGAGCTGCGGGGTCTGCTCGAACCCGGCGCCCGGCCGTCCCGGCACCGGGGCGTCGGCGGCGAAGTCCCGCACGGGCGCCCGCCCGTACCAGCGGGACGGGCCGAGTGCGTAGCGGGGGATGCCGTCGACGGCGGCGGGCGCGTCCGCGTCCGTGAGCCGGGTCCAGCGGGCGACGTCGGCGCGGGCGCGCCGGTCGGAGCGCTGCTCACGCTCGGCGTCCTCGACGAGTTCGAGCAGCGCGTCGGTGTGCCAGGGCCCGGGGAAGACGATCTCGGCGCCCTCGGCGCGCGCCGCGGCCGCGAGCGACCGGCGCACCGCCTCGGGGACCTCAAGCTCGGAGAAGGGTTCGCGGCTGGTGTGCCGCAGCGCGATGAAGGGGAAGAGCCGCCCGAGCGACGCCTCGGGGCGCCCCGCCGCGCCTAGGGGGTGTTGCGAAAGTGGCGTCGTTCGCCCGGCAGACGGGACTTTCGCAACACCCCCTAGCCGCACCCTGGCGAGCAGCTCGGGGTCGCCGGGCTCGGGCAGCGGCTCCCACACCGCCCGCCACCCGGTGTGCGCGGCCGCGACCCGGAGGGTGAACAGGGCGGCGCCGCAGCCGATGCGCAGCCCCCGGCCTTCCGGGTCGGTGGCGGGCATGGCGCGCGCCGGGTCGGCGCGCAGGTCGAGTACGCCGCTGCCGGGGTCGAACCGGAAGATCCACGGCTGTGCGTTGTGCATCGAGGGCGCGAGGCCGGCGGCCGCGACCAGGGCACGTACCTCGGCGATCCGCGGAGTCGTCATCACTCTCACCCACTGCTCCCTGGGACGTCCGATGCGGAACCACACTCCCAGCGTGCGCGAACCCGCCCGGCGCCCGCAGGGGCCACAAGGCCCCGGGCGGGGGGCCAAGGGTCCCCACCGCCGTGGGCGGGCCGCGGGGTGTCCGCCGCTACCGGGTCTGTCTGCTACCTCCTCGGTGAGTTCCTGTCCACGCGCCGGGCCCGGTTGAAGCCCGCGGACGTGGGGCTGCCGGACTACGGCGACCGGCGACGGCCGCAGGAGCCGCCGCCGACTCCCCGCCGAGCGCGTCACCCCGGCGGTGCGCCAACTGGTCGACACCTTCGGGGACTCGCCCGCGGTCGTACTCGGCAGGCGCTCCGACATCCTGACGTGGAACAACGCAGGGCAAGCGCTGTTCCACGCGGCCGTCAAGCAGCGGCCTGACACCGGCGGAACGCACCGCCGCGGTGCCCCCGCGAAGCCGCCCCGCCCGCCCGCGCCCCGCGTGGCTGCCCCCTGCCTGCGCCTTGCCTGCCTTCCCCCCCTCCCGAGGAACAAGGACGATGAAGAAGACGAGGCTGAAGACCGCCGTGGCGGGAGCCGCACTCGTCGTGGTCGCGGCCACCGGAACTGGTGCGTCGATCTGACGGCGCTCACCCTCGACGGCAGGCAGCACCTGATCTCCGATGTGACGGTGGCGCCCGACGGCACCGCCTACGCCGTCGACGAGCTGACCCACACGGTGTTCCGCATCGACACCGAGGGCCGTGCCTCGGTCTTCCTGCGGAGCGACCTACTCCAGGAAAAGCTGGACATTCCCGACTTCCTGTACGGCGTGGGGATGGCGAGGGCCCGCGCTCGGGCTGCCGGCGCGGGGCACGCGGCCGCTGCCGCCCCCGGGTCAGTCGCACACAGGACCGTCGGCGACGGTGTACGAGAGGTAGTACGTGGTGCCTTCGTACGTCGAGTAGTAACGGCCGGTGCTGTCCCGGTACATGCCGGTCACCACGGCCTGGCTCCCGGTGTAGCGGATCTCGTCACCGGCCAGGCTGAGGCTGTCGTCGGCCTTGCCGAAGGTGGCAGGGCCGACGACGCCGTCCGCCGTGAGGCCGTGGGCCCGCTGCCAGGCTTTCGTCGCGTCCGCGGTCTGCGGTCCGAACTCGCAGTCCCTGCCGCTGTCGGGCAGCAGCCCGTCGGCCCACAGGACCGTCTGCCAGAGGGCGACCACGTTGTTGTGGGAGTTCTGCGTGGTGGAGAGGGGCCCCTCGTCTCCCCAGTCGTCGGTCACCACTCCCGTGCCGTAGACACCGCCCTGGGCCACGCTCGCGTGTGCCGGTGCCGTGCCCAGTACGCCGAGTACGGCCGCCGCGAGGACGGCCGCGCCCGGCAGTGCCCACCTTCCGGGTGTTGCGCGCATCTGGTTCTCCCTTCCGCGGGCCCCGCCCGGCCTCCCGCCGTCGCGGCGGCCCCGCTTCCACGCTCGCGGAGCCACCGATGCCGGACAAGGGGGCGCGCGCGATCCGGTGGAAGTCCTCACCCCCGCGCTGCCGGCTCCCCGGAGCGCGGTTCGTGGCCCGAGGGGCGTCCGCCGGGCAGGTATACGGGCACGGGGAAGCGGTCGGACATGGCGGTGAAGGTGCGGTGTTCGATGGCGCGCTGGGCGGTGAACTCGGGGGTGGCGGTCGGGCCGAAGCCGACCTCCGCCCGGGCGCCGTCGAGCAGGGGGAAGACGGCGTCGCAGAACTCGTCGGGGTCGGCGCCGTGTGCCGGGCCGGGTCCCGCGAGCGGGGTGGCCACGGCCGGGGGCACCAGCTCCACCACCCGGACCCGGGTGGCCTCCAGGGCGTGCCGCAGGTTCACGGTGTAGCTGTGCAGGGCGGCCTTGGCCGCGCTGTAGAGCGGTGCGAAGGGCTGCGGGACGAAGGCTCCCCCGGAGGTGACGTTGACGAGCACGCCGGGGCGGCCGTGGGCCAGCATCAGCGGGACGAGCAGCCGCCCGAGGTGGATCGGCGCGGCCAGGAGGATGTCGAGTTCGTGCTGCGCCTCGGCCCAGGGGCAGCGGTCCGCCGCGATGGCCACCCGGCGTTGGATACCGGCGTTGTTGACCAGTACGTCAAGCTCCGGCATGGCCCGCCCGACGTGGTCGGCCAGTTGCTGTCGTCCCTCGGCGGTGGCGATGTCGTTGGTGAGGGTCTCGACGCCCGGCAGCCGGTCGGCCGCCGCCGCGAGCCGGTCGGGGCTGCGGCCCGTGATGAGGACACGGTGTCCGGCCGCCAGGTGCCGTTCCGCCAGGCCGAGCCCGATGCCGGAGCTGCCCCCGGTGATGAGTACGGCGCGCTTGTGCTGAGTTGCCATGTAAACCATCATGCGCCGCTCGTGTTTACGTGGCAACCCGGAAGGTAGGCTGTCCCCGTGACGCAGCCCCTCGACGACTCCGAGACACAGCGGTGGACCGCCTGGAAGCGGGCGAACGAGGCCGTGCTCGCCGAGGTCGCACGGGAGATCCAGGGCGCGTCCGGGCTGTCCGCGGCCGACTTCGCCGTCCTCTCCCGGGTGGTCGAGAACGGCGGCGGCCGCATGCCGCAGCACGATCTCGGTGTGCTGCTGGACTGGAAGCGCGCCCGGCTCTCTCGCCAGCTCTCCCGGATGGCCGAACGCGGGCTGCTGCTGCGCGAGGCCGACCACGGCAGGCGCGTGCTGGTCGTCGCCACGGACGAGGGCCGGGCCGCGCTTGCCGCCGCGCGCCCGGCGCACGCGCGGGCGGTCCGCCGCGCCCTGCTGGCGCACGCTTCCGCACCGGGCCGCGACGCCTTCTGGCAGGTCATCGGCGAGATCGCCGCGCCGCCTCCCGAGGCGGCACCCTGAGCCCTCGCGGGACCGGTGCCCGGCGGCGGACCTCAGGCGCCGGTGCCGCTGCCGCTGCCCTCGACCGCGGCGGCCACCGCTGCGAACTGCTCGGCCAGTAGCCGGTCGAGGCGGACGGAGTACTCGGCGGCGTAGCGGGCCCCGAGCGCAAGGCGCAGGCAGCCGATGCCCAGCATCGCCACGGTCCGCAGCCGGTGCTCGGGCTCCTGCGGCCGGGCCGCCGTCAGGCCCGCGAAGGCCGCGTCCTCCCACTCCGCGTAGATCGCCTGCTTGTGCGCGCGAAGGGAGGGCGTGGACGCGAAGAGGCGGTCGACGGTCAGGGACTCGGGGCCCTGGTGCCGTCCCACCAGGGCGGCGAGGGCCTCCCGCAGGAGGGGCCAGGCCGGACCCGCCCCGTTCCGGTCCTCCCGGAGCCGTGCGGTCAGCGCGGCGGCGAAGTCGTCGTCGAGCCAGTACGCCAGTATCTCCGGCTTGGTGCGGAAGTAGTGGAAGAGCGTACGGGCGGAGATCCCCACCCTCGCGGCCACCTCCGCGAGGCTCGTCTCGTCGTACCCCCCTTCGGAGAACATCCGCAGCCCCGTCCTGGCGATCTGCTCCTTGGTCTCCCGCTGCCGCCGCTCCCGGAGCGTCTCGCCGTCCGCAGTCATTGCCACAGGTTCCCACACTGCATTGATTTCACAGACTGCACGTTTTACAGTCACTGCAACGAACTGACGACGCCCCACTCCTCGACCGAACGGAGCCCTCCCATGCCAGGCGACCGCACCTGGTTCATCACCGGCGCCTCGCGCGGTTTCGGCCGGGTGTGGGCCGAGGCCGCGCTGGAGCGCGGAGACCGCGTGGTGGCCACCGCCCGATCGGCCGGGCCGCTCGGTGACCTGGCCTCGGCGTACGGCGACGCCGTGCTGCCGCTGTCCCTCGACGTCACCCGGCGCGACGACGTCTTCGAGGCGGTGGAGCGCGGAAGCCGGCACTTCGGAGGTCTCGACGTCGTGCTCACCGCGGCGGGCTACGGACTGTTCGGCGCGGTGGAGGAGGTCTCCGACCGGGAGGCGCGCCACAACGTCGAGACCAATGTCTTCGGCACGCTCGCCGTCGTACAGGCCGCCCTGCCGATCCTGCGCGCACGGGGGCACGGGCACTTCCTGCTCGTGTCCAGCATGGGCGGGATCGTCGCGGGCCCGATGTTCTTCCAGCCGGCCAAGTGGGCCGTGGAGGCCCTGGGGGAGTCGCTCTCCCAGGAGGTCGCGCCGTTCGGCGTCCATGTCACGCTGATCGAGCCCGGCGCCTACCGGACCACGTTCTTCACCGACACCTCGTCGCGCAGGGCCGCCCCGATCCCCGCCTACGACCAGGCCCGTAACGCCCTCGCCACGATGAGCGCGGGCCTGCCCCAGGGCGACCCGGCCGCCACCCCGCCCGCCCTGTTCGCGGTCCTCGACGCGGAACGGCCCCCCTTGCGCCTCATCCTGGGCTCGCGGTCCCTCCCCCTCTTCCGGAGGGTCTACGAGGACCGCCTCGCGGAGTGGAACGAGTGGGCCGCCGTCTCGAACGCCGCCCAGGGACGACCGGCCGCGGCGGACACGGCCGGAAGGGACACTCGGTGATCACGGCTCGGGCGTCACTCCACCGGTGACCAGGGAGCGGAGCGCAGGTGCGCGACACTGTGCCGGTCACGGCCCCGCGGGGGCCCGCCGGACGCCTTGCCCACGGCGACCATGGAGACGATCGCCCAGCCCGGGTTCGGGTCCAGTTCCTTGGTGAGACCTCCCAGGTCGAAGGCCCGGAATTGGTGCGCGGCCAGCCCCATGGCCTGGGCCTGGACGGTCATGTGGGCGATGGCCTGGCCGAGGTCGTAGTCGGCGAACTCGGAGTAGAGCAACTGCGTGTCGTCGACGTGCCGCCGCGCCAGTGTGACGACGAGCAGTCCCGCGTCCTTCGCCCAGCGGGCCGAGCTGGGCGCGAGATGGGGGAAAACCCGGTCGTGCTCCGGCTCGCCCGGCCTGCCGGGGAAGAAGCCCCACGGCTGGGAGTTCCCCGCCGACGGCGCCCAGCGCGCGGCCTCAAGCAGCAGGTGGAGCGCGTGGTCGTCGACAGCCCCCGCGGGATCGAACCGGTGCGGGCTGAAGCGCCCCGCAAGCAGGGGGTGTATGCCGCCGGGCGGCTCCTGAGGATGCTGCATGCTCCGGTGCAACCGGCGACCCCGAGTACGTATTTCCGTCCGGTACGACTCCGAGCGGCGCGGCGCGGTGTGCGGGCCGCCGTCGCGTTGTCGACGCGCGCGTGGGCCGCCCGGACGGGCAGTCCCTCCGACAGGTCCCACGGGCGTCGGCCGCCCTCCGCGTCGACGGCGTACCGTGCCACACCGTGCAGGGTGCCGGTGCGCCGGTCGACGACCCCGGGTCTCGTTGCAGTCGGCGAAGTACCGGCCGCCGACGCCCTCGACGAACTGACCGCGGTCGCGCGGCGGCTCGGCGGCGAGGTGGTACGGGCGCCGGGCCGCGTCCAGCCCGACGGCACCCGGCGCCCCCGCGGGGATCAACCCCGCGCCGTCTCGGTCAGTCCGAGGAGATTGCCCTCCGGGCCGGTGACGTGGGCGAACCGCATGCCCTCGGTCGCGCCGGGCGCGGGCGGCGAGACCCGGCCGGGCTCGAACCGGGCCGTTCGACGAACTCCACGCGCAGACCGTCCGCGTTGCTCAGCACGACGGTGCGGACGCCCGCCTCCGGCATCTCCAGACGCTCTTCCGCGTCGCCGAGGCCGAAGGTGTCGCCGCGTACCAGGCTTCCTGGGCGGCGAGCCCCACGGACGCGGAGGGAGAAGTCGCCTCAGCCGCGGTGGCGGGCCCAGGACACGGACTCCTCGGGGCGCACCACGGGGCCCGGCCGCCGGGCCGGGCCCCCGCGCCCCGGTGCAGCGCTACCGGGAGAGTCTTGCCTTGTCGGGTGTGGAAGCGCCGTCCGCCCCGGGGGTCCACACGAAGGTGGCCACGGCGCCCGACGGCAGGGTGTAGTCGAGGGAACGGCCGTCGTCGGTGAGGGAGAAGCGCTGGGAGTCCCCTGAGCTGTTCACCACATAGGCGACGCGGCTGCCGTCCGGGTTCTGGAAGGCGACGTCCTGCACACCGCCGCCGCCCTGGCTGGTGGAGCCGATCCGTACGGCGCCCACTGTGACGAACTTGCTGAGCTGCCCGAGCGAGTAGTACTCGGCGCCGCGGTTGACGGCGTCGCCCGCGATCTCCACCACGCCGTTGCACCGGGTGCCGCAGAGCCCCTGGTGCGGGCCGCCGTTCTGGTCGAGGGCCAGGTTCCAGGTCACGGCGGTCTCACCGCCGTTGCGCATGTTCTGCACGACGAGGTTCTCGGCCTGCCAGCGCAGGCTGTCGCCGAACGTGTTGGCCTGGTTGTCGCTGTCGGTGCCCGAGCACTCGGTGAAGAACACCCGCTTGCCCGCGTCGGCGACCTGCTGCTCGGCTGCGGGGTCGCCGCCGTAGCAGTGGAAGGCGGCGCCGATGACACGGCTGATGCCGTCGGTGCGGGAGAACACGTCGAGCGGGTAGTCGGGATGGTCCCAGTTGTGGTCGAACGCCAGGATGTTCGTCGGCAGGCCCGCGGCCGTGAGCTTGGGGTCGAGTACCTTGATGAAGTCGGCCTGTTGGGCCGAGGTCATCGACATCGACGGGTAACTCGTCGGATTCTCGGGCTCGTTCTGCACCGTGAGGTCGGTGAGGGTGATGCCCTCCTGCCCGTACGCCTTGACCGTGTCCACCAGGTAGTCGGCGAAGTCGCCGTAGTTCTCGGGCTTGAGGCTGCCGCCGTTGAGGGAGTTGTCCGTCTTCATCCAGGCGGGCGGGGACCAGGGCGTGCCCATCAGCCGGATGGCCGGGTTGACCCCGAGGGCCTGCTGGACGACGGGGATGATCTCCTGCTTGGCACGGTCGATGGAGAACTGCCCGGGGGTGTCCTCGTAGGAGTACGGATCGTTTGTGGCGTCGAAGTCGCTGCTGCCGAGCGGCTGGCGCAGATACGACAGGCCGATGCCGTCGCCCGAGGTGGAGAAGAGCGACCGCATCAGATCGGCCCGCTGGTCCCCTGAAAGGCCCTGGATGAGGTGCGCGGACGCGCCGGTGACCGAGGCGCCCGCGCCGGTGTAACTCTGGCCTTTTTCTTGGGCGTTGACTTGCAGGTCGATGCCCTGCGGGGAGCTGTCGAAGGGCACGCTGCCGTCGGAGCTGAGCTTGCGGGAGCCGTCCGGCGTGGTCACCCACACCTGGGCGGCGGGGTCGGCGGCCCGCGCCGACTGGCCGCCGGTGAAGCCGAGTCCGGTGACGGCGAGGGCCAGGACCAGGGCGGTGACCCCGGCTCGTGCGGGCGTTCTGTGGGGGTGTGACACGGTGCGGGTCTCCTTCGGATCGGTGGCACGGTGGGGGTACCGAGGGCCCGCCGCGGCGGAAGAGCGAGCGGCGGAAGGACGAAGGGTGGGGCACGGGGTCCGCGGACCGGCACGCCGAACATGGTGCGGACGAACGGCGATCGAGCGTGTGCGACCGGCGCCCGGCGGTGCCCTGCCGGGCCCGCCCGCGCGCTGACCGCGCCATGAAAGCACACCCACTAAGTACTCAGTAAGTGGCCTGCGGCACTTTGCTGCACGGCCCCCAAGTCCATCGGCGGGCACAGGCGTTCGGCGTAGGGTGGGCCGAATGACCGATCAGCCGGCGGGTGGGACGACCCGTGACTCCCGCGGCCCGCGCGTCCCACGGAGCCCCGGGGCCCGGCGGCGCCAGCAGGACATCCTGCGCATCGCGATGGACACCTTCGCGGCGCGCGGCTACAACAACGCCTCGCTGGCCGAGATCGCCGAGCGCGCGGGGCTCACCCAGGCCGGTGTGCTGCACTACTTCCGTTCCAAGTCACTGCTGCTGACCAGCGTCCTCGAACTCCGCGACGAGACGGACATCGAACAGCTCGGCGCCGAACGCCCCCGGGGCCTGGCGTTCCTGCGCCACCTCGTCGACACCGCGCGCCGCAACGCCGAGCGCGAGGGCATCGTCCGGCTCTACGCCGTCCTGTCGGCCGAGTCCGTCACCGACGACCATCCCGCGCAGAGCTACTTCCGCGACCGCTACGTCGGACTGCGCGCCTTCGTCACGGACGCCGTCACCGAGGCGTGCGGCCTCGCCGAGAGCGACGCGCCCAGGGCCCGGCACGCCGCCAACGCGGTCATCGCCGTCATGGACGGCCTCCAGGTGCAGTGGCTGCTCGCTCCGGACGCCGTCGACATGGCCGCCTCCACGGACCTGGTGATCGACTCCCTCCTCACCGCCCTCCACCAGGACCGCTCCACGGCAGAGGGCTGACCGGAGGGATTCAGGAGCGGTCATCCCCCACCGGGACCCGGGCGACACTCTCCGTGTCGCCGCCCGCCGCGAAGAGTTCCCGGTCCGGGCGACCGGCTCGGAGGCGGCGGCTGCGGGCCTCATACCGCGCCGCGGGCGATGTGGCGTCGGCACCCGTGGATACCTGGACATGCCGGGCATAGCGGACACATGCCAGCGTACGCGGCTGGGACACCGGTCGGATCGGAAGGGAAGTTGCCGAACCTGATTGAGGGCACCTTACGGGGGCAAGCGCATTCCATCAGCGCGAAAGGAAAGGGATGTGAAGTACCGGCAGCATAAGAATTCTGGCCTCCGTGTATCCGAAATCGTCCTCGGCATACTCAATGCGCAATCGCATTGACCTGGGGTCCGATAGGAACGGAGCCGCCGATATTCATGGTTGAACACTGATTGTCTGAGGGGGCACCGTAACCGGAGGGGTTTTCGGCCGCGTTGTCGGCCCGAGGCCCGAGTGCCACCGCAAACCTGCCGGGGTCGACCCTGCTCAAGAGGGGCCCCGAAGGGGGATGTCGGACGATTACATCGGCCAGGTCGCTGCGGGGAAGCAGATGTGTGAGCGCGAACGTTTGAGAGGCCGAGCAATGAGTGTCATCGAGTCGGTTGTACGGGACCGCTTGACCGAGGTGCTTCAGCGCAGGAACGCTGAGATCGTCGATCGCTGGGTGCGGTTGCAGCATGAGCGGTTGGAGCTGGCCGACGGGGGGCTCGTCGAGACGGAGCTGCATGAGGAGGCGGACGCGCTGGTCAGGGCGTTGACCGGCGGTCTGGCCAGCGGTCTGCCGGTGGCGGAGATCGTCACCGGGCACCGTGAGCTGCATGACACCGTCACGGACATGTCGCTGCGCCGGGCTCGGGCGGGCGCGGAGCCGACGGCGACCTCGCTGGCGGTGCTCGCGCTGAAAGAGGCGCTGCTCGAAGCGGTCCAGGGCGAAGACCTCGCCTCCGACGAGATGTTCGCCGCGGCCCTGGTCATCAACCGTCTGCTCGACGCCGCGGGTGCGCTGTCGTTCGCGACGTACGTCGAGGGCCGTGAGGAGATCATCCGCCGGCAGAGCCGCCAACTGCTGGAGATCTCGACGCCGGTGGTACGCCTGTGGCAGCAGGTCCTCGCCGTACCACTGATCGGAAACCTGGACACGGCCCGCAGCCAGGTGGTGATGGAGAGCCTTCTGGAGTCGATCCAGAACGAGGAGGCCATCGTCGCCATCATCGACATCACCGGGGTGCCGACGGTCGACACCTCCGTCGCCCAGCACCTCATGCAGACGGTGAAGGCCGTGCGCCTGATGGGCGCGGAGTGCGTCATCAGCGGCATCAGGCCCCGTATCGCGCAGACGATCGTCCAACTGGGCATCGACCTGTCCGGCATCATGACCCGTGCCACACTGGCCGACGCGCTCTCCGCGGCCATCGAACTGACCGGGCGTGCCGCCCAGGGGCACAGCACGACTCCGGGCGCACCGGGTGCGCTGTGAACAGCCGCGAGGGAGGGGTGGCACCGATCCTCAAGCTGGGGGACACCCTCGTCACCGGCCTCCTCAACGAACTCGACGACGCCTCCGCGCTGGCCCTGGCCGAGGAGTTGACGAACCGTATCGCCTCGGACGGCGCCCGGGGCGTGCTGATCGACATCTCGCGTGTGCAGATCATCGACTCCTTCGTGGCACGTGCCCTGATGGAGATGAGCGCCATGGCGCAACTCCTCGGGGCGCGGGTGGTCGTCGCGGGCATGAGCCCCGCGGTGACGATCACCCTGGTGGAACTGGGCGTCGAACTGACCGGGGTGGAGACGGCGGTGAACGCGGAGCAGGGCATGGCCGCCCTCGGCTGGCACCGGTCCGCCTCGCGGTTCGAGAGCCCTCCCGCGAGGGCGGTGTCGCCCCAATGAGCCTCTCAGGAGAGCGGGGCGTCCCGGGCCCCGGCGACGACGTTCCGCGTCGCGCCCCCGGCGGACAAGGGCCGGTGGCGGCAACCGCGGATGACGTGACCGACCGTAACCGCGCCGTGCCGACAGCGGCCGAAACGTACCCGGTGCGCACGGTGGAAGACCTGCTGACCGCCCGCCACGCGGTGCGCGCGGCGACACAGGACCTGGGCTTCAGCCTCGTCGACCAGACCCGTGTGGTCACCGCCGCAAGCGAGTTGGCCCGGAACGCCTATGTGCACGGCGGGGGAGGCACGCTGACCATCGACCGCCTGCACAGGATGCGCGGAACCGGAGTGCGGCTCGTCGTGCGGGACGAAGGACCCGGCATCAGCGATCTCGACGGCGCCCTGGCCGACGGCTTCACCACCGGCGGCGGCCTGGGACACGGTCTCGGCGGGGCACGACGGCTGATGCACGAGTTCGTCGTACAGTCCGCCCCGGGGCAGGGCACCACGATCACGGTTGTCCGATGGGCGACCCCATGAGCCTGAAAGAGCCGTCGCGGTTCGTCACCCGGCAGGTCAGGATCGACCACTACAGCGCCGTCCACCTGGCGGCCACCCTCGCCCGCGAGACGGCGGCGAACTGCGGCCTTCCCGGCTCGCTTCCCGACCAGGCGGCGGCGATGGCCAGCGAACTGGCGAGCAACCTGGACAAACACGCCTCCGACGGCATCGTGTTTCTCCACGCTCTCCCGCTGGGCAGGGGGATGGAGATCCTTGCCGCGGACCGCGGTCCCGGGATGGCGGACCTGAAGCGCTGCCTTGCCGACGGCTACTCCACCACCAACACCCTCGGCAGCGGGCTCGGCGCGGCCCGCCGGGTCGCCACCGACTTCACCGTACGCACTCGGGTGCCGGACGGCACGATCGTCTCCGCACGGCTCGCCTTCCCCCGTGGCAGGTCATCGGGGACACGGGAGGAAGAGGGGCGCGCCCCCGAGGCGACCGGGACCGGTACGGGTGCCGTGTGTGTGCCGGCCGACGGGGAGCAGGAGTGCGGCGACGGCTGTGCGATCGTCGATTCCGGCACCGGCCGCACCGCCCTCGTCGTCGACGGCCTGGGGCACGGCGAACTCGCCGCGCGCGCGGCCCGGGCCGCGCTGAAGATGTTCCACGCGAGCAGCCATCAGCCGCTGCCCGACATCATGAACGCCCTCCACCAAGCGCTGCGGCACACGCGCGGAGCGGCCGTGGGGCTCGTCAGACTGGAGGCGGGCCGGGCACAGTACTGCGGTGTGGGCAACATCCGGCTGTGCGTGCTCTCCATCCACGAGTCCCACCGTCGTCTCGACGGACGTCCTGGCGTCGTCGGCTGGAACATGCCCACGCCCCAACTGCGCACGATGCCGCTGCACCCGGGGCAGGTGTGCGTGCTGTACTCCGACGGCATCGAAGCACGCTGGACGCACGATCCCTCGCCCTTCCTCCTGAGGCTGCCCGCCGAACTGCTGCCGGCCGCCCTCGTACACCGCCACCGGCGTACGCGTGACGACTCCACCGCACTCAGCCTGACAGGCTTGTCATGATCAGACGATCTCCCCCGCCCCGGACCGTGGCCACCCTCACCGCACTGCGGCGAGCGGCACGCCGCGTCGCCGACGCGTACGGGCTCGGCGTGGAGACCCGCGCCCGCCTGGCGGTATCCGTCTCGCTCGCCGCCCACACCTGGCTCGCAGGGCACCGGACGGTTAGCCTCGCCGCGACACGGGACGACAACACCCTCACCGTCACGCTCACCTGCCCGCCGGGAGCCGACCCCCCGCACCCGTCCAGGCTGCCGCTGCCCGCGGAGTTCGGACCCGACGGCACCACCCGATGGCATCTGCCCCTCCCGCCCCGCGACGCCCCGGCCGTCGACGGGGACGACGATCAGACCGAGAGCGAACTTGCGGCCGTCCTCGCCCGCATGGACACGCTGACCGTGGACCACGCCCGCCTCAAGGACGAACTCGACGAGACCAACAGCGGCGTGCTGGCCCTGTACGTACAACTCGAAGAGCGGGACGAGCAACTGCGCCGCAGCCACGGCCAGATGCTCCGCAAACTGGAGGACGCGCTGCGCCCCGCGCCGCTCACCGTGCCCGGTCTCAGACTCGCCGTCCACTACGAGCCGGCCGAGACCGACGCCCCCTCCGGAGGAGACTTGTACGACTGGTTCGTCCTCCCTGACAAGATCGTCCACATCACCGTCGTCGACGCCCTCGGCCACGGGATCGGCAGCACCCGTACGGCGCTCAGCGTCACGCACACGGTGCGCACGCTCGCCCTGGAAGGGCACCCGCTTGAGGACATCGTGCGCCGGGCCGCCGAGAACCTCGCCATCGTCGACCCCGACCTGACCGCCACCGTGCTCCTGGCCCGGCTCGACCCCCGCACCGGCGAACTGCACCTGGCCAACGGAAGCCACCCGCCGCCCCTCCTCGTCCGCCGGGACGGCCACACGCGGTACCTTCAGGTCTCCGGCCGCGGGGTCGGCTTTCCGCTGCCCGGCAGCGAAGCCACGCTGAGCACCCACCTCACCCCTGGCGACCTTCTGCTCCTGTACACCGACGGTCTCACCGAGAGCCGCAAGAACCCGGTGGAGGGCGAACAGCGCCTGATCACCTCGGCCCTCCGCCACCGTGAGCAGCCCATAGACGCCATCCCCAGGGCCATAGCCGACGAGATGCACGGCAGCACCGTGCTCCACCCGGACGACACACTCGCCCTCGCCCTCCGCCTCACCCCCAAGCCGCTGGACTGACACGGTTCTTGGGGGTGCTCTGTTCTCGGCGGCCAGAAAACTCCGGCTGTCGGAAACAGCCAGTGCTACCGATTGGTAAACGCGGCTGGACCGCTCACTTTTTGCTGTACGCCGTTTACTTGCCGGTCGGAGGGCAAGGTGTGATTTCGCACGTGATCGAGCCCCTTCAACCGGCCGGTCCCCTTCTGAATCGCCCGAGGAGAGAGCCATGTCCCGCAGTCCCCGAATCCTGCTCACCGCACTCGCTCTGACCGCGACGGGTGCCCTGCTCACATCCTGTCAGGACGACGGCTCCGACAACGGAAAGGCGGAGAACGCCGGGGACTCGTCCTCGGCCTCGCAGTCGACCAAGCCCCCCGGTGACGAGAGCAGCAAGACGGCGGACAACGCCGGAGGCTCCGGCGGCGACAACAAGGTCACGGGCACCTGGCACGGCACCGTCACCTACATGGCTCCCGGCAAGTACCTGATCAAGGAGGCCAAGGGTGGTGAACAGGCGTTTCTCACCGCCGAGGCGACCGACATCGAGGGAATCGCGAAGATCTGCGGAGACGGGGGCCAGTCCGCCACCCGTTGCACCGCGGCGCAACTCGAAGCCGCATCCCACAGGGGCTTTTCCGCGACCGTCACACTCGAGAAGGGCATCGCGACCAAGATCGCCGAGGACCACCCGGCCGGTGGGGGCAGCGACGCCGACCAGCCGAAAAAGGTCTATTTGCAGGGCGTTTCGCACTACGTGGCCCCCGGCAAGTACTCCGTCACCGACGACGGGACCAAGAAGGAGCGCGCCTTCCTCACCACCACGAACACCGTCATCAACGGCGCCGGCTGGATCTGCGGTACCGAGAAGAAGACCCAGCGCTGCACCACCGAGGAGCTGGACGCTGCCACCAAGCGAGGAGTGCGCCTCGTCGTCGAGATCACCGACGACGGCACGGCCGTCACCATCGACGAACAGCACAACTGAGTCGCGTCCCCACCGGAGCACCGTCCCTCTTCTGCCGCCGCCCGACCGCCGGGGGGCTACCGCCCCGCGGCCGTGACGCCCGCCTCCCGCTTCTCACCCTCGACGGCGATCGGGCAACTCGCGAGTCCCGCATGCGGCTATTTGCCGGGTCCGCCGCCACGCTTTCGGCTGTGGGCGGTGAACAGTTCGGGGAACTGCTGCCGTGGCCCAGGGAGGTTGACGCGCTCGCGCGCGACAGGGCCCGCCACCGGCGTCAGGTGGGCAGCCGTCGAGGAAGCGCGTGAGGGATACGCCACGGGACTTCCACTCAACTGCGCCTCGGTAAGCCGTGGGCGGGTCTCCCGCCAGGCGCCTGACAGATCGGAAGACCTCGTCGGGGACGTCAAGGCGGCAACCTCTGCCCGGGACATCGAGGCGGTAGTGTCCGCCGGAGCGGGCGCGGGCGCCAGCGGCCGGGAGACGCCGCCGCCGTAGGGCCCTTTCCTGGCCGCGGCCCTTTTCGCGGCTCCGGCGGCGGAGGCCCTGCCCGCCTTTTCACCTATGCGTTTGCGGACCTCAGGATCTCTGGCCGCGTTGGCTCGCCGCTTGGCCTCGCTGCGCTGCTCCGGAGTCTGGTGTTTGCCGCCTTTCAGGGCGTTCTCCCTGCGGGCGGCGGTAGGTATGGACAGGGCGGCTTTCCGGGCTCTTTCGCTCCTCTGCTCCGGCGTCCCCGACAAGGCCGCGTGCCGGGCACGCCTGCTACGCGCTTCGGCTGGGTCCTCTGGTGCCACGTGTCCTCCGTCGTTCCGGGGTGAGAGGGTCCGGTTCTCCTTCAACGGGCCATGGAAATCGCCGGTTCAAGGGGTGACGAGTGACTGCGGGCAATCGATGGTCAACGCTCCCCCGCCGCCCCGCGCCGGAAAAGCCACCGTTCGGCGGCCCGCCGCGAGGCGGTGCGGGGGGCGAAGGACCCGGAGGTCCCGGGGCGTCGACCTCTCAACGCCGTCGTCTCAGCGTGAGGGCCCTCCGCCACTCCTGCGGCTGGTGCCTCCCTGAGCCCCGCGCCCCCTTTGACCCCGCAGCTCTTCCGGCACCTGCCGCCGGCGGACATGGCTGCTCCGCTGCAACCCGCCGGTTCGCGACGAGGACGCCGGTGAAGCGTGGCCCGCCTCCCGGCCGGGCTCTTGCGAGATGGTGAGCCTCGCCACCTGCGCCCGAAGCTCGTCCGGGTTGCGATCGAGCCGGTACAGCTGTTCCGTCGTGAGGTGACTCAGCGAAGGCCGCTGCGCCGGGTACTGAGACTGCGTCTGGGGGTACGCAGGCTGGGGCGAGTCAACCGGGCTCACCTGGTAGTCGGACGGAGGCCGACTGTGCGACGGGTCGATCGGGCTCACGTCCTGAGCCGGAGCCTGGCTCCACCGTGCAGACCCGGTCCGGCTCACCGGCGTCGGCGGCTCGGAGGCCGCGTGCTGGGCCGCGAACGGGTCCAGATCCATTCCCGTCGGCATCGCGCTGCTGCTGCCGTGTTGTGGAGCCATGGGCGGCGGATAGTACGCGTTTGTTCCCGGGTACGCAGGTGACGCCGTCATCGGCTGGGACCTGGCCGCCTCGGCGCGCATTTGCTCCTGATATCGCATCTGGGCCAGCCGGGCGTAGTCTGCGGCCTCCTGGCTTGAGGGCAGGTCGTGTGGGTTGTACTCCATGTACCCGGGTGGTGCTTCGTGCTCCGTGCCGCTCACCTGATGGACTGCGTAACCCCGCCGACTCTGGCCGGCTCCGCTCCGTTCCTGCCGGTCGCGTCCTGACATGCTGGCTTCCTTCCTCCCGTCGGTTCAACGGGACGCAAACCAGCGCCGCATGGCCGGGTAACCGTTGGCCCACACCACGCGGTTGCTCATGCTCTGGCTCACGTCTCCTCCTCCGGCGCTTCAGTGCCGGCGCCCACGGGCTCCTGATCGTGGCGGATGTCAGTGCAACGGATGCCGTCATCATGTGGTTCGATTCCTCGGCCGTGCCGCCTCACGCGTACCGAGGTGAGGTGATCGGGTGACACCGTCGATCCGGCCTGATGCGGACAGCCTGATGCGGACAAACGACCCTAGTTGGTACCGGCGGTGAGTTCGCCGAAGAGCTTGTTCGCGGTGGGGGAGGCGAACAGGCGTGTCATCTCTGCGCGGGCGACCTGCTTGCGGAACTCTCCTTCGTAGGAGGTGTCACCGGCGTTGTGCATGAGATCGGTGATCCATGTGGCGAACGCCTGGTAGTTCCAGATGTGGCGCAGGCAGTCCGCGGAGTAGCTTTCCAGCAGGCTCGCATCGTCCTTCTGGATGCGGGCGAGGACCGCGCGGGCGAAGACGTCGGTGTCGTGGAGGGCGAGGTGAATGCCCTTCGCGCTCATCGGCGGGACGATATGGGCCGCGTCGCCCAGCAGGAACAGCTTGCCGTGGCTCATGGGGTCGAAGACCGAGCTGCGCAGCGGGACGACCTGCTTGCTCAGGATCTCGCCGCTGGTCACGGTGGTGCCGAAGCGGGCCTCCAGCTCGCTCCAGATGCGCGCGTCGGGCCACTGCTCGGGGGTGTCGTCCCCGGGGCACTGGAGGTAGATGCGCGTGGCGTCGGCGCCGCGGGGGATCATCCCGGCCAGGCCGCGTTCGTGGATGGCCATGCCGGCCGGGTCGGTCGCCGCGGCGGCCCAGACGGTGAGCCAGGAGTAGCCGTAGTCGTAGGAGTACTCGGTCAGCACGTCGGCGGGGATGGAGGCCCGGCTCACCCCGTGGAAGCCGTCGGCGCCTGCGAGGAAGTCGCAGGTGATGGCGTGTGCGGTGCCGTCGGGGTCCCGGTAGCGGACCGTGGGGTGCCCGCTGTCGAGGTCTTGCAAGGTCACGTCTAGGGCCTCGTGACGCAGGTCTCCGCCCTCGGCCAGGAAGGCGTCGGTGAGATTGCGAACCAGGACGTGCTGGGGAACGAACATGCCGTCGTCTTCGTCGTGTTCGATGTCCATCGGCATCGGCCGGCCGTCGATGAAGAAGCCGCCCTCGTTCTGCGGGATGGGGTCGCCTTCCAGGACTTCACCGAGCCCCCACCTGCGGATGACGCCCACCCCGAAGCTGTCGATGGCCCCGGCGCGCTGGCGCTGGTCCACGTACGCACGGCTGCGCTTTTCCAGCACGACGCAGCCGATGCCGTTGCGCAGCAGGATGTTGCCGAGGGTGAGCCCGGCGACACCGGCCCCCACGATGACGACGGGCGGGTGCTCGTGTGTCTCAGCCATGGGTTCCGGGTCTCCTCGGGTCGGGGATCGGTGGCCGCCGTCCAGATGGTGCGGCGTACTGACCACCACCCTGGGACGCGCCCCGGGCCGCACACCACCGGGAGACCGACACCCGATACCGAAAACCCGCCAACCTGTGAATCCGGATCTGGCATCAGGAATCTGCGGAGCGTGCGTGCGCCGCGGCGGATCGGCTACGGCAGGGCGGGACCGCCCCGCAAATCCGCCTGGTAGCTGCCCGGCGTCTGGCCGACGACCGCATGGAAGGCGTCGATGAAGCTGGACGGGTTCGACCACCCGCACGTCACCGCGGTATCGGTGACCGACATGCCCTTGGTGAGATGGGCCAGTGCGTGGTGGATACGCAGAATGGTGCGCCACCGGTGGAAGCTCATGCCCAGTTCGGTGTGGAACAGACGGCTCAGGGTGCGCTCGCTGGCTCCCGCGACCCGTCCCAGCTCGGCCAGGGTCGCGGGCCCGGCGGGGTCGGAGTGCAGGAGGTCGGTGACGGCGCGGAGCCTGTCGTCACCGGGTTCGGGCAGGTGCAGTGACTGTTCAGGGGTGTCGTGGAGCTGGTCGATCACCACGGCGAGCAGCCGTCGGCGGGCGCCGGGGCGGGTCTCGGGCCGGTCGTCGGTCAGAGCCAGGACGGCCTCGCGCAGCAGCGCGCCGACGGCGAAGACGCTGGGGTGTCCCACGAGTTCACCGCACAGCTCGACCGGGATCGTCAGCAGGCGTACGTCGGTGCGCCCGTAGAAGCGGTGACTGTGGGCGAAGCCGGGTGGTGTCCATGTGGCACGGTTGGCCGGGGCCACCCAGGTTCCGCGCTCCGTCGTGGTGGCGAGCGTTCCGGCGGCCGCGTAGACGAGCTGGCCCTGGTCGTGGGTGTGAGAGTCGAGGTGGTAGCCACGCGGCAGCCACCCGGCGCCGCTGGGCATGTCCTGTGGTTCGGGGGGCCCGGGAGGAGGCTGGCGGTTTTCCGGCATCGCTTGTCAGGATACCGGTGACGCGCGAGCCGGAGCGGGCCGGACAGTGGCGGTCAGCGCCCTCGCGTCGGGACCTCCTCGCCCGCCGGGGCTTCCGTCCTCCCGCGCGGGCTCCGCCGCCGTCGGCGGTAGTACAGGGCGGCGGCCGCGGCGAGCAGCAGCGCGAGGCCGACGGCCGCGGTGACATAGAACGACGACGTGGCCCACGCGGGCCCCGGCCAGACCCGTACGGCGACACCGGCCTTGTCGTTCCCGTGCCGGTCGTCGTGGTTCGGATGCTTCGCGTCGGCGCCCCGTACGGTGACCTGGCCGCCGCGCTCCCCGGTCTTCTCGTCGATACGCAAGGTGAAGGGGAAGAGGGTCACTTGGCCGGCTCTGCCGCCCGGAGCCGTGCATGCGTAGCGGCGGGCGGGCGGCTGTCTGTCGCTGGCCGAGTCGGTCATCGGGGTGCCGTCGGTGCCGAGGGCCCGGCAGTCCTGGTCAAGTACCTCTTCGTCGCGCATGGGGTCGTACGGGGACTCCACGACGCTCGTACCGGCCGGCACGGTGAAGCCGACCGTGACGGGTGCGCTGCGCGGGGACCCGGGACCGTGGGTGCGGAAGCCGATCCGCATGCTCTGCCGACTGCCGACCGGGCCCTTGACCGTGGCTCCCACGGCGGCGAGGTCCGTGTGACTCGTGGCGGCGACCTGGAGTCGGGGGCCCGTCCATCCGGCCGTCCTGTCGGCCGGGACCAGCCGGAGGTCGGCGCCCGATCCCGCCGTGGCGGATGCCCAGTTCACCGGCCACGCCGTGGCGTCCCCCGTGAGGGCGCTGGCGGAGTAGCCGACGTCGGGATACAGCGCGTCGGCCGATGCCCGCAGCCGCTCGTGTGCGTCGAGTGCGTACGACTCACCGGGCGCGATGACGGCTTCGGAGGCCGGGAGCGGGCACCGGGCCGACCCGCCCTGGTAACGGCAGTTGCGGTGGGTGCTGTCGAAGGAGAACCCGTCTCTCGCCTCCATTGCCAGGACCACCCCTCGCGCGGGCACGTCACCGGTGTTGCGGACGACGACCCGGACACCGACCGTGCCGCCAGGGGACACGGTCGTACGGTCCGGCCGCTGTGTCACTTCCAGTTCGGGGGTGCCGACCACGATGGTGGTGCGGCCCTTGGCGGCCGGGACGCCGGGGGAGTGCACGGTGTAGCGCACGACGCCGGTGTCACCGGCCTTGCTGCCCTCGGCCGGTACCACGTGGAAGGTCTGCCCCGCCCGGTTCTGCCGGTCCGTGCGCATGGTGCAGCCGAAGACCGGCTGCCTGATCCGGTCGATCCGGCACCAGTCGCCTCCCCTTTTGAGCACGGCGATTCCCGCGAGGCCCCGGATGTCGAACGTGACGGAGACGTCGGTGGGCCCGGCACCGGTGATCTTCTGGCTGACGTCGAGGTCGTTCTCGGAGTCGAGGGCCCGGTCCGGGTCCATCGAGACATAGACGACCTCGGGGACATCCAGACTCAGCCGCGACGCGTGGACCGCTCCACAGCCGCCGAGCAGCACGGCCAGGGCCATGACCACCAGCACAGCCGCAGAACGGCCTCTGGAACAGGTGACGTTCATCCGACCACCCTGCATCGCACGGGTCACGGCAGGACTACGGGGTGGCGGCGGATCGGAGTACGAGGAAGACGGCGAGAGCCACGAGGGCACGGTCCTTGAGACGCGGCTCGCCGGGTGCGCCGAGGAAGAGCCGCCGGGGCCCCTGGCGGCCGTGCCTGGGCGGTGTCGACGTCGGTGTCGGTGTGGTACACCCGAATTCTCATGCCGTTGTCCCGGAGGGCCTCATGCGCCGACTCGCCGTCTTTCTCGCGTCGTCCGACGGGCATGACCCGGCGTACGCGGAACTGGCCGCCGCTACGGGCGCCGAGTTGGCCGGGCGGGGGGTCGGTCTCGTCTACGGGGGTGGTCGGCGCGGGCTCATGGGGGTGCTGGCGGACAGCGTGCTGAGGGCGGGGGGCGAGGTCGTCGGGGTCATGCCGCGTGGCATGGTCGAGCGGGAGTGGGCGCACCAGGGGGTGACCGAGCTGGTCATATGCGACTCCATGCACGAGCGTAAGGCGATCATGGCGGAACGTGCCGACGCCTTCGCCGCGCTGCCCGGCGGCCTCGGCACCCTGGAGGAGGTCTTCGAGGTGTGGTCGTGGCGTCAACTCGGCTTCCACACCAAGCCCGTCGGGTTCCTCGACGCGGGCGGTTTCTGGGCCCCGCTGCTCGGTGCCCTGCGCGGCATCGCCGACTCCGGTCTCCTGCCCGCCGCCACCCTGGACGACCTCGCCGTGGCCCCCGATCTGCCCGGCCTCCTCCAGGCGTTGGAGGAGCGGCTGCGCGGCGGCTCGCGCCCCGCGCACGGGAAGGATTTGGTCTGAGGCCGGGGCGTCCGGGGGCCAGGGGGCGGCACCCGGCCCTCGTCACACCCTCTCGCCGCCCCCGCGCGTCACACCCGTCCCCCGCTCTCGCCCCCGCCCCCATCCGTTGCGCAGGGCGCGGATGGGCGCGGCTCGCGCAGGGTCCTGGGGCGCTGGTCCGTCCAGTGGTGCTCGATGTGGTCGAGGCACCGGCGGCGGCCGGTCGCGGGCAGTTCGACGCGCCAGCCGGACGGTATGTCGATCCGGGCGGGCCAGAGCGAGCGCTGCTCCTCGTCGTTGACCAGTACCAGGTAGGGCGCGTCGGGGTCTTCGAACAGGTTCTGCACGGAGTGCTCCTCGGGGCGGGCGGAAGGGGCCGTTCAGCGTGGTGATGCCGCGTGGGTGTCGGCCCGTTCACGGCCCGTGGGGGCGGCGGCCGTGCGCAGGGGCCCGGGGGCGGCGGGGTTCGCGGGATGGACGCCGAGGTTGTGGCGGGCGATGGCGATGCCCAGGTCCTGGACCGAGTACACCGTGTAGTAGTACATCTGCGGGGCCACCGCGGGGCCGAGGGCGAGGGTGAACTCGTCGGTGAAGTCGCCGTCCTCACCGACCGCGGCGGCGCGCAGGGGGGCGCGGAGGGTGTAGTCGGTGAGGTAGCCGGGGGTGTAGAAGCCGTAGTGGACGGTGCCGGGGCGGGCCCTGGCGATCTCGACGCGCACGGTCACCGTCCCACCGGTGTGCGTGCTCACGGGAGACCTGCTGACCAGGGCCGGTCCGCCGACGAGCCGGAAGTCGCTGTCGCCGCAGCGTACGCACGCGACGACCTCGACGTCCGGGACGACATGGCTCCTGCCGGTCCTGACGAACCGCTGGGCGATGTCGCCGCAGGTGTGGCACGCCATCGGTGCGGGGGCCGAGCGGACCGCGGAGCGCTCGGCCCAGTAGTCGGGGTAGTCCATCATCGGATCGTCCGGGTCCGCCGCGATCCGCCTGGCGACGGAGCGGTCCAACGCGGCGAGGTCATGCGTCAGCCGGGTGTGGATACGGGCCGACTCCGCGGGCGACGTGCGGCGCAGCAACGGGGCGTATTTCTTCAGGAACTTGGCGCAGGCCGACTTCAACGGGTGGTCGGCGGGGAGCAGTCCGCTCTCCGCCCAGCCGACGGCCCGGTCGAGGGCGAGGGACAGCAGCCGCTCGGTCTCGCGTTGTTCCGGGCTGTCGGTGCGGAACGCCGCCAGGGTCGCGGGTGTGGTGTCCGGGTTCCGCTGGACGCCGTGGCGCAGGAAGACGGCGTACGGGTTGACGTCGGCGATGCCGGCGTTGAGCACGGCCGCCATGTCGGTGCCCGAGTCCTGGTGGTCGAGGAACCGCGCCGACTCGGGCATTCCGGCGTTGCTGGCCGTGACGGCGGCGA
Organism: Streptomyces sp. NPDC050560; assembly: GCF_044457285.1. NCBI lineage: Bacteria > Bacillati > Actinomycetota > Actinomycetes > Kitasatosporales > Streptomycetaceae > Streptomyces > Streptomyces sp. NPDC050560. The sequence goes on along the minus strand of NZ_JBITGT010000007.1, from coordinate 155,139 downwards.
TGACGGTCTGGGCGGTGCCGTCGATGGCCGCGAGCAGCATCTGGTAGCGCACCGCGTAGGAGCCGGTGTCGGGGAAGGTGCCGCTGTGGCAGGCGTTCAGGATCACTTCGGCCGCCGTGAACTCGCGAAAGCGGATCATGTCGAGCGCGTCGGAGGCATCCGGGTAGCCGTAGCCGTAGCGGGGCCGCAGGGTGACGGGGCCCTCGGGCGCGTCGGCGTCGCTGTCGCCGGTCAGTGCCCAGCGGCCCAGCAGGAGTACCTGGTCCTTGCCGTGTGACTGGAACTGGAGGCGGCGCCAGGGCGCTGCGGAGAGGTATCGGCGTATGTCGTGGGTCTGGAAGTCCTCGTAGGACAGCACCGACATGCCCTCGGGCGGGTCGGCCACCACGTCCTGGCCGGTGAGCAGCGCCTGTCTGGTGACCTCCGGCCGCACCCCGGCGTACTGCTTCGCGATCATCCAGCTCACCGACGCCATGTCCCTGCCGGTCAGTACGGAGACGCCCGGGCGGGGGGCGTTGAAGCCCATGAGGGGTGCGACGACCGTGGACGTCAGGTGCTGATAGAGGCCGCAGATGAGCAGCGAGGGGGCGCCGGACGCCGCCTCGGGGTCCGTTGTCCAGGTGTGTGCGAGCGGGCGCAGGAGGACGCGGACGGCGTCGGCCCCCGCGGCGTCCCCCAGGAGGTCGAGGCCCGTGTCGACGGGTGCGGGGACGGTGGCCGTGCCGTAGAGGTCGGCGGCGCGCCCGGCCGACGCGCGCAGGTCGGGGCGGTGGGCGGCGAGGAAGGGCACCGGGCCGTCCCGGTTGTCGAGGAGGCGCACGGCCGCCCGTGACAGGGCGGCGGGGGTGTCGCACGGCTGGAACATCGCACTGCGCTCGATGGGCGCCACGGCGCATCGCCTCTCTTGTGTCTCCTGCGGTCAATGCCCGCAGCAATACGGGGTCTTGGAGGGGGCGGGGCGGGCCGCGTCAGGCCAGTTCCGCCAGTTCGCAAAGGGCGGTCTCCACGGAGTCGAGCAGTGTCCCGGCGGTCACCCCGCCGATGCCGTCCTCGCGCCAGAGCATCACGAGTTCCCAGGAGCCGTCGCGGCGCGGGATGGCCTCGAACATCAGCTCAAGCTCCGTGGACGGCGGCGGGACCCGCACCGCCTCCACCGTCACCCCGGGGCTGAACTCCCCGTATGGCAGGGGCTGTTGGAGTACGGACCAGACCTGGAACCACGGGTGGCGGCCGCGGGTGGCCGGCAGGACGCGCACGAGTTCGTCGAACGGTGTCCTCGCGTGCTCCAGGGCGGACACCAGGGCGTCCGCGGCCCGCGTCAGGAGTTCGTCCGCGGGCAGGTCGCGGGAGCCGTCGAGCGGCACGACGAGGGGGTTGACGAAGTAGCCGGTGACCGACGCGAGCGCCGGGTCGAAGCGGCCCGCGGTCGCGGTGCCCAGGCAGACGTCGGGGGCGTCGAAGGCGCGGGCCAGGCCGCGGCCGGTGGCGGCGAGCAGCGCGGCGGCCGGTGGGCCTCCGTGCCGGCCCGCGGCCCGCGTCAGGCGTTCGACGGTGTGTGGCGCGACGGACACGACCCGTTCGCGGCGGGTGGCCTGCCCGGCCGACGTGGGTGCGGGGAGCACGGCGGGTGCCGTGTGCCGCAGGGCTTGGCGCCAGAACGGCAGGTCGTCGCGTGTCCAGCGGTCGACGTTGCGGTGTTCCCAGTGCGCGTAGTCCGCGTAGCAGGGCGCCGGTGTGAACGAGGGGGCGCTCCCTGTGCGGCGCGCCGTGTAGGCGGTGCCCAGGTCGTCGATGAGCAGGGCCTCCGACCAGCCGTCGAAGGCGATGTGGTGCAGGTGCAGACAGAGCAGGTGGTGGTCGTCGTCCAGATCGCACCAGCGGGCCCGCAGCGGGAGTTCGTCGTCGAGCGAGAAGGGCCGCTCCCACCAGTCGAGCGTCGCCAGCCGCGCCGCCTCCCGCGCGTCGGCCGGTGCGGCGCCGCCGTCCGGCTTCGTCCGCTCCCACTCGGGTACGGCCGCGTCGGGGGCGAGCACCCGCGGTACGGGCAGGTCGTCGCCGTCCCAGGGGAAGACGGTGCGCAGCGCCGCGTGGCGTTCGACGACGTCCCGCAGGGCGAGTTCGAGGGCGTCGCTGTCGACGGGGCCCGTCAACCGGTAGGCCAGTACGAGCATGTTGTCGGCGTCGCCCGGCGAGGTCTGCTCGGCGAGCCAGAAGCGGCGCTGTGCGTGTGTCATCGGGGCCGGGCCGCGGGACCCCCCGGTGTCCTGCGGCATCAGCGGCGCGGTCGGCGGCGCCTCGGCGCCGCGGGCCCTGAGCCGGTCGACGGTGCGCAGCCGGTACACGTCGGCGACGGTGATACGGGCGTCGGCCCAGCGGGCGACGAGCACGGCGACGCGGACCGCGTCGAGGGAGGTCGTACCGGCGTCGATCAGGTCGTCCCCGGCGCCGAGCCGCGGCATGGCGAGCAGTTCGCGTACCCGTGCCAGCAGCGGATCGGCGGCCGGTGCGTCGCCCGTGCCCCGCTCGGCGCCGGCCCGTCGCCGCGCGTCGGCCAGTCGGGCGGCGACCGCCGCGCGGTCCGTCTTGCCCGCGGGGGTACGGGGCAGGGCGGGGAGGGTGGCGTAGTGCCGGGGCACCATGTGGGCGGGCAGCGACCTGCCCAGGTGGGCACGGAGCTGGGTCTCCCAGTCCGCGGGCTGTGCGGCACGGGGCACCACGCATGCCACCAAGTGGGCGCCGCCGGGGGCGTGTTCGTCGAGCAGTACCACGCAGTCGGCGACCTCAGGACGGGCGCGCAGGGCCTCTTCGACCTCGCCGAGTTCGATACGGAAGCCGCGCAGCTTGATCTGCTGGTCGGCCCGGCCGAGGATGTCGAGGCGGCCGTCGGGCAGGAAGCGGGCCAGGTCGCCGGTGCGGTAGGCGCGGCTGCCCGGGGCGCCGAAGGGGTCGGCGACGAAGCGCTCCGCGGTCAGTCCCGGGCGCCCCGCGTAGCCGCGGGCGAGCCCGGCGCCGGAGATCCACAGCTCGCCGATGCCGCCGGGGCCGAGGCGGCGGCCGTGCCCGTCGACCACGTGGAGGCCGGTGTTGTCGATGGCGGTGCCGACGGTGACGGGCTCGGGCTCCGTGATGCGGGACGCGGTGGACCACACCGTCGTCTCGGTCGGCCCGTACAGGTTCCACAGGGCGCGGCCCCGCTTGAGCAGGCGCCGGGCGAGCTGCCCGTCGAGGGGTTCGCCGCCGGAGACGAGGGTGAGGCCCGGGTGGCCCCGCCAGCCCCACTCGGTCAGCATCCGCCAGGTGGTCGGGGTGGCCTGGACGAAGGTGACGCCGTGCTCCTCGACGGTGGCGGCGAGGGCGGCGGGGTCGGTGTTGGCGTCGGCCGGGGCGAGCACGACGGTGGCGCCGACGGTCAGGGGCAGGAACATTTCGAGCGTGGAGATGTCGAACGACAGCGGGGTCAGGCCGAGGACCCGGTCCCCGGCGCGGAGACCTGGCTCCCTGGCCATGCTGTGCAGGAACGACACGATCGAGGCGTGGGTGACGGCGACGCCCTTGGGGCGGCCGGTGGAGCCCGACGTGTAGATGACGTAGGCGAGGTTGCGCGGCTCGACGCCCGGGTCCACGGGCGCGGTGGCGCGGGCGCCGTGGGGTTCCGCCGCCCCCTCGGCCGCCATGAACTCCAGCCCCTCGCCTTCGAACGGGGCACACGTCGTGTGCCGCGCGCCGCACAGCACGAGCCGCAGGCCGCAGTCCCCTGCCATATGGGCGAGCCGCTCCGCCGGATAGCCCGGGTCGAGCGGTACGTACGCCCCACCGGCCTTGAGCACCCCGAGCAGCGCGACGAGCAGTTCGGCGGAGCGCGGCAGGCAGACGCCGACCAGGGACTCGGTGCCCGCGCCGCGCGCCCGCAGCCGGGCTGCCAGCAGGGTGGCGCGTGCGTCGAGTTCGGCGTAGGTCAGCCGCTCGCCGTGCGCCAGCAGCGCGAGCGCATCGGGGGACGCCGCCGCCTGGCGCTCCCACAGGTCCACCAGTGTGGTCGGTGTCATGGGTGGGGTTCCCTTCGGGTCGGGGGGCGGCGGGGACACGGTCGGCGGGGGGATCGGAGGCCGGGACCGGGGGTGGCGGGGTGCCCGCTAGACGATCTCCACGGGGAGCTGGGTGGTGCCCAGGATGAAGTTGGAGCGCAGCCTGCGCGGCGTCCCGGCCGCCCTGAAGCGGAGTCCCGGGGCGACCAACCGGTCGAGGAGCAGGCCGAGTTCGGACTCCGCGACGGGGGCGCCGACGCAGCGGTGGATGCCGGCCCCGTAGCTCAGGTGGCGGTTGGGGGTGCGGGCGACGTCGAAGCGGTGTGCGTCGGGGAACTGGTCCTCGTCGCGGTTGGCCGAGACGTTCCACAGGGTGACCGAGTCGCCCTTGCGGATGGCCACACCGTCGCGCTCCACGTCGCACAGCGCGACCCGTTGCACATAGGCGTTGGTGGAGCCCCAGCGGAGCATCTCCTCCACCGCCGTGCCGGCCAGCGCGGGGTCGGACCGTACCCTGTCGTACTGGTCGGGGTGGTCGAGCAGGGCCTGGAGGCCCGAGCAGGCGGTGTACGAGGACGTCTCGTTGCCGCCCACCGCCACGTTCATGCAGTTGTAGAAGACCTCCTCCTCGGACAGCGGCCGGCCGTTGATCTCCGCGTTGAGGAGCACGCTGACGAGGTCGTCGCCCGGGTCGGCGCGCCTGCGGTCCACGAGGTCGGCGAAGAACTCGAAGATCTCCGCCTGGAGCCAGGCGAGCCGCATCCGCGCCTCACCGCCGGTGTCGACGAAGGTCTCGTCCTGGAAGCCCACCATGCGGCGGGTCAGGCCGATCAGCTCGTGCGCCTGTCCGTGGCCGATCCCCATGATCTCCATGAGGGCCCCGGCGGGCAGCTCGGTGGCGATGTCGGTGGCGAAGTCGCAGCCGCCCGCCGCGGCGGCGCGGTCGAACGCGTCGGCGAGCAGCGCCCTCACCCGCGCGCCGACCCGCTTCACCACGGGCGCGGAGAGCGCCGGGTGGATCTGCTGTTTGAGGAGCCGGTGGCGCGGCAGGTCGGAGGCGACGAGCATCCGGCCCCCCGCGGTGTCGTCCCTGCTGCGGAACGAGCCGCCGAGTACGGCCCCGCGCGCCGAGCCGAACACCGCGTGCTCGCGGTAGGCCCACAGCACGTCGGCGTACCGGGTCAGGGCCCAGAAGTGGTTGCCGTCGGCGCCCTCGTTCCAGAAGACGGGCTCGTTCGCCCGCAGTCGGGTGAAGACCTCGGTGTGCGCACCGCTGACGAACAGCCCGATGTCGGTGAGGTCGGTCCGGGCGGTCCCGGCGGCGTGTGCGGTGGCCGGTGCGGGCCCGGCCGTCCGGGTGGTCACTGGAAGTCCACCTCACCGTTGGCCGCGTCGATCTCGGCGGCGAGGGCGGAGAGCACCGGGTTGGCGAGCACCGTGCGGTACTCAAGTGCCACCCCGAGGTCGCGCTTGACCCTGCTCTGCATCCGCAGGGCGAGCAGGGAGTGGCCGCCGAGCTGGAAGAAGTCGTCGTTGCCGCCGATGTTCTCGGCGCCGAGGAGCGACTCCCACACGCCCGCCAGATGGCGTTCGGTCTCGGTGGCGGGGGCGGTGTGGCCGCGCTGCCGTTCGCGGTGCTTGTCGAGCAGTTCCCGAAGCTGCCCCAGGTCGCGCTTGCCGTGGTCGCTCGCCGGGATCTCGGGCAGGGTGACGAAGTGGCCGGGCACCATGAAGTCGGGCAGTTCCGCCTCGGCGTGGGCGCGCAGCTCCTTCAGCGGGAGCGGGCCGTCGAGGACGACGAAGGCCACCAGATGCCGGTCGGAGCCCTCGCCCGAGGGCAGCACCACGGCCTCGTGGACCTGGCGGTGGCGGCGCAGCCCGCGCTCCACCTCGCCGGGCTCGACGCGGTAGCCGCGGATCTTGACCTGGGCGTCGGCGCGGCCCCGGAACTCCAGGGTCCCGTCGGGGCGTTCGCGGCCCAGGTCGCCGGTGCGGTACAGCTTCGCCGGTTCCTGCGCGAACGGGTCGGGCACGAAGGACTCGTCGGTCAGGCCGGGCGCGTCGAGGTAGCCGCGGGCGACGCCGGGGCCGCCCACGTACAGCTCCCCGGTCTCGCCGGGGGCGACCGGCCTGCGGTCGGCGTCGAGCACATGGACCCGGACGCCGTGGAGCGGGCGTCCGATGGGCACGGCGTCGAGCCCGGCCTCGGCGTCCGTCACCCGCTGCGCGGTGCAGGCGGTGGTGATCTCGGCGGGGCCGTAGAGGTTGTACAGCTCGCCCTCGAACTTCCCCGCCAGCAGGTCGCGGCAGGCCGACGGCAGGAGTACGTCGCCGCCTGCCTGGAGGATGCGCAGGGCGGCGAAGGCGTCGCGGTCCTCCCGTACGACATGGTTGACGACCATGGTCGGCACGAGCAGGGCCGTGATGCGGCGGCGCTTCATCTCGCGTTGGAAGTCCGCCGCGAGCAGGTCGGGAACGGGCGGCAGCACGGCCACCTCGGCGCCGTGCGCGAGCGTCGTCCACATCTCGAAGTGGAAGGCGTCGAAGGAGAGGCTGGAGATCTGGCCCGTCCGGTCCTCGGGCAGTACTCGGGGCAGGTCCGGGTTGGTGGCGAAGGACACGATGTTGCGGTGCTCAAGGACGATGGCCTTGGGCGTCCCGGACGAGCCCGAGGTGAACAGCACGCTCGCGGCGCCGCCCTGCCTCGCGTGGTCCACCGGCTCGGGGCGCGCCCCCGTTACCGGTTCGCTGCGGAACGGCAGGACGGCGGGGCCGAGCCCGGCCAGCCGCTCCCGCCACTCGGGCCTGGCGACCACGAGCCGCACACCGCCGCGGGTGAGCATCAGGTCCCGGCGGGCGTCGGGGTAGCGGGGATCGACGGCGACGTAGGCGGCCCCCGCCTTGAGGATGCCGAGGATGGCGACGAAGACGTCGACGGAGCGCTCCAGCCAGAGCCCGACGTGGTCGTCGGCGGTGACGCCGTGCGCGCGCAGGGTGTGCGCGAACGCGTCGGAGCGCAGGTCGAGTTCCGCGTACGTCAGGGCCCGCCGGTCGTCACGGACGGCGGGCCGGTCGGCGAAGCGGGCGACGGCGGCGGTGAAGAGGCCGGTCAAGGTCCCGGCGCCGGCGGGCTGTTGGGCAGGGGGAGTCAAGGCGGTATCTCCTAGGAGTTCGGGGGCGGGTGGCCCCGGCCTTACGGGACGGGCACTCAGGGGCCGCGACATGTCGTCGCGGTCGGCCGCCCGCGTCGCCGCCTTGAGGGCGGCGGGGCCCCGGCGGGGACGCGGCGTGGAGTCCTTTGCCGTCCCCGTCGGATGAATCGGAATTCCCGGTACGGAAAGCATTGCCCGGGGCTCCACCGGCCGACAACACACCGGTACTGACCACATGTGCGCGGGCAACTTGGAGTCACCGCGGCGCGGGCGTCACGCGGCCCGCGTCGGCCCGGGCGCGGGCGCCGCCGTCCGCAGCACCCCCTGGGACACCAGGGCGGCCTTGGTCCGCGCCACGTAGTCGGCGCCGAACAGGCCGTGGCGCCGGCAGGCCGCGGTGACCACGTCCTGAAGCTCGGGCCCCGGCCGTGCGGCGAACCGGGCGCAGAGCGCCGGATCGAGCAGGACCAGCGGTCCGATCAGCCCGGCGACCCCCGGTGTGGCGGTCAGCAGGTCCTCCCAGCCCTGGTAGACGTCCACGCCGTCGACGGCGCGCAGCAGCGACCGTGTCACCCCGGGGGCCCGGCCGGACTCCTTCACCCCGACGACGGTGGGCAGCGAGCACACCGCGACCAGGGTCCCGAGCGCCAGTTCGACACCGCTGACGACGCTCTCGTTGTAGAGGTACACGGGGAGGTCGAGAGCCGCGGCGACGCGGGCGTACGCGCGGTACACCTCGCGTTGGCGGCGCCCCTGCGACCAGGGCGGCCCCACGAAGACCCCCGCGGCGCCGTGCCGCGCGGCCCAGCGGCCACGTGCCACGACCTCCGCGGGCTCCGCGCACTGGATGCCGGTGATCACGGGCAGGCCCTCCGCCGCGTCCAGCGCCGCGAGGTTGACGGTGCGCCAGCTCTCCCTGTCCAGCCGTACGCCCTCGCCGCAACTGATGGTGGGCACCACGGCCCTGGCGTACGGGCGTACCCGCCGCACCAGCGCCCGCACACACGCCGGGGAGACCCGTCCCGCGGCGTCGAACGGTGTGACCAGCGGCGCCATGACACCGCCGGGACGCCCCTCAGCCATGGCGGCCGACCACTTTCCGCAGCAGGCGCATGGACTGGGCGAACTCCTCGGGGTCGCGGGCGAGCGCCACCCTCATCCACCGTTCGCCACGTTCGGGGCGGCTCCAGAAGAAGTAGGTGCCGGGCAGCACGTGTACGTCGGCGTCGGCGAGTTCCCGCTGCAACTCGGTCGCCGTGGGCGCACGGTCGTCCAGTTCGAACCAGGCGACGCTGACCGGGACCGCGGGCTCCTGGTGACGCAGGACGGTGCCCTTGGTGAGTTCACGGGCCAGTTCCCGGTTGGCGGACAGGACGTCGGCCACGGAGGCGAAGCCGTCCGCGAGGGAGTCCTCGACGTAGTGGGTGAGCACGTTGAGGGTGAAGGGCGACACGTTCAGCAGCACGCTCGTATGGATGTTGTAGAGGTGCGGGTAGAGGTCGGCACTGGCCGTGATCAGCGCGCACTTGGCGTCCTGGACGGGCCATGTCTTGCCGGTGTCCTCCATGGCGATGTAGCTGACGCCGGACGCCTCAAGGATCTCGTAGACGTCGGTCCTCCCTCCTGCGGAGTTGAGGGCGAACGCGGCGAAGCAGAGGTCGAGCACGAGCAGCCGGCCGTTGTCGCGGCAGAACCTGACCACCTCCTCGAAGGTTCCGCGCCCCCCGGCCAACAGGCTGTGGCCGGTGGGGTTGTTGGGATCGACGAGGAAGAGGGCCTCGGTGCGCGGCTGCCGCGCGAGCCGGTCGTAGACGGTGTCCGCCGATGCCAGCGCCTCCTCGGGCAGCGGCACCAGTTCGACGTCGAGGTTGACCAGCAGATCGCGCAGGTTGTCGAAGCACGGCTCGATCAGGGAGACCCGTGCCCCCTGCCGCTTGAGGTACATGCCGGCGATGACGGTGGAGACGGAGGCGGCGTACGTCAGCAGCGTGCGGCCGAGGCCCGGTGCGGTGCGCTGGCCGCGGAAGCGGAAGAACGCGTCGAGGAAGCGCCGCTCGAACTCGCCTTGCCTGCCCGCTTCCGACTCGTACCAGAGCCGCGGCAGCGACTCCACGATCCCCCGCTGGCTCGGGGACTGGGCCTGGTGGGTGTGGGCGTCGGCCAAGTTGTACTCCGAGCGCAGGGCCCGTATTTCGTGCTGAGTGAGATCAGCGGCGCTCAGGGACAGGGCGCTGGGGGACATGTTGCTCCTTGGAGGTCGACGGATCGGGTCGGACGGGGCGTACCGGCGCTCGGTCAGACCGGCGCGAGGCAGAGCTGCCGGATCTGACGGGCGATCTGCGCCCCACCGCCGAGAGCGCCCGCCCGGCCTTCCGCCGTGGGCCAGGCGTCCGGGGCCACGGTCACGGCCTCGTCCGCACCGGCCCCGCCGGCCAGGGCCGCGATCGCGCCGCGGACGTGGGACTGCCGTGCCCCGCTCCCCGGCAGGAGCCGCAGCGGCAGCCGGGCGGTCTGGGCGAGGGTCGCCGCCAGCACGGTGGGATCGGCGACCAGCATGTCGGCGCGGCCGAGAATCCGGGGCCAGTCCGCGAGGTCGGCCCTGACGAGGTCGAACTCGCCCAGTTCCGCGGCCCATCGGTCCCAGTCGTCCGCCGCCATGCCGGTCAGCACCGGCACGGGGCCCGGGTTCTGGCCCGCCTCGCGCAGCGCCGAACGCAGTGCCCGCACCGTCCGCTCACGCTCCGGGGCCCCGCCCGTCAACTGGACGGCCGGGCCGCCCCCGCCCGCCGGACGGGGCCGCCGGTGCGGGCCCACGGCGGTGACGGACAGCTCGGTCCCGCCCACCTGCCCGCCCCTGGGGCCGGTCCCCGACAGCCAACTCGGCATCTGCCAGCACACGATGGACGCGGACACACCGGACGTGCCCGGGTCGCCCGGGGCCGCGCCGGCCGGATGCAGATAGACGGTGGGCACACCGGCAGCGGCCAGTTCCGCGCTGCGCCGCGGCTCCCCGATGACGAGGGCGGCCGCCGCGCCGCGGTCGTCGTGGGCCCGCCGGAACTCGGGCAGGTGGGCGGCCGTGAACTCCAGTGCTGCCGCGGCCTCCAGGTCCCCCGCCGGTGCGTGCAGGACGAGCGAGGGCCTGTCGTCGTGCGTGGTCATGGTTCGCTCCTCGGTGCGTGGTCACGCGCCCGGGACATCCCCCGGCGTTCCGGTCTCAGTAGTGCCATGCGGGTACGGACCCCAGCCGTGCCATGTCGTCGCTGTAGCCCGCGGCCGTCGTCGAGCATCCGGAGCACACCCGCGGCCCGTCGGCCCGAAACCGCTCCGCGTGCTTGCGGAACTGGGGGTTGTCGAGGAACACCCGCCCGCGCTCGTCGCGCAGCGGCGCCCCTCCCGGGCCGTCGCCGTCGCGGTGCGGCAGGCAACTGCACCCGAAGGTGCGGCCCTGCTTGGGGTCGAGGTAGACCACGTCGTCGGTGACGTGGCAGAGCGGGAGCGAGGCGCGCGGCGTGACACCCTCGTCGAAGAAGGCGTCCTGCTCCTCGGGGGTGTCGCCGTAGAACCGCTTCCCGAGCGGGACCAGGACCCGTTCCGGATCGGCGGCGTAGACCGGGTCGCACACCCGCAGTACCTCGGCGCGCGCGGGGTAGGTGATGGTGCGTTCGAGCTTGAGCGCCGACAGCTCCCACTGGCCCACCCCGACGTCGGTGAGCACCCGTTGCAGGTCCGGCATCTGCCGGTAGTTGTGCGGCCCCGCGACGGTGTTGACCCGGGTGAGGATGCCGGCCTGCGCTGCCGCGCGCAGGCCCGCCACCCCGCGGTCGAAGCAGCCCGGGGTGCGGCGGTAGACGTCGTGGGTCTCCCCGGACGAGCCGTCCAGGCTGACCACGACCTGCGCGAGCCCGGCGGCGGCCAGCTTGTCGACCATCTGCGGGAGCCGGAAGCCGTTGGTGATCAGCGACATCCGCATGCCCGCCGCGGTGCCCGCCTCGACCAGCTCAAGGACCTGCTGGTGCATCAGCGGCTCGCCGCCGGTGAACCGGACGTAGCCGACCCCGGACTCGGCCGCCTGGGGGAGCAGTTCCTCGAAGTCGTCGACCGTGAAGCGGTAGGTGTCCCGCGAGAGCGCGAACTCGCACATGAAGCAGTCGGCGTTGCACGCCTCCAGGACTCTGATGAACAGATAGCGGCTACGGGCACCACTCATCGTGTCTCTCCTTGGGTCGGGGGTTGCGGGAATCGGGCGGGGGGACGGGGGTCCGCCACCACGAGCACCGTCCGGGCCACCGCGGTGTCCCCGGACCACGGTCCGGCGGCGGCCATGCCCGCGAGCGCCGCCGCCCCCTCGCCCGGCAGCTCGGTGAGGACCACGACCTCCAGGTCGCCGACGCGTACGACCGCCTCGGCCGGCCGCCGCCCGGCGGGCACCGCGGTGGGGCCGGTGCCCGCGCCGTGGGGCCAGGTGAGGAGCAGCGGGCCGCCCCGCTGCCGCGCCAGGGCGGCGTCGAGATCGGCGGCGACCTCCGCCAGGTCCGCGAGGCCGCCCAGATCGAGGACGAGCGGTTCGGCACCGGCCCCCGGTGCCGGGTGCGGGTGCTCAGCCACGGCCCCACCTCCCCTGCCGCAGCCGCTCCTCCAGCAGGTCCCCGACCCGGACACTGGTGCCCGCGGGGAACACCCCGGCCGCTTCGAGCGCCACATGCCGGGCGAGTACGTGGCCCGCGACCAAGCCCGGGTCCGGCGGGCGCCGGGCGTGGGCCAGATAGCCGGCCAGCACGTCGTCGAGCTGTTCGGGGGCGAGCTGCCCGAGATCGCTCTCGGGGCTGGTGGCGCGCGCGTCGCTCCAGTCGAGGACGAGCGCCACCCGCCCGCCGCGTGCGACCAGGTTGGGGGAGCGGAAGTCGCCGTGCCCCGCCACCTCGCGGCTGGTCCGCCAGTCCTCGGCCGCCCGTCCGAGCAGCCCGTCGGCCCAGGACCCCGGGCGGACGCCGACCGCGGCGCGGCCACGCAGCGCGGTGTCGTAACGCGCCCTGCGCCGCGGCAGGTTGTGTGCCTCGCGGGGGAAGAGCCGCCCCGGCACCGCGTGCAGCGCCGCCAGCGTGCCGCCGGCCGCGGCGAGGCCGGCTCTGCTGGTCACCGGCACCCCGGCGACATGCCGGTAGACCACGTAGGGGCGGCCGTTGGGCAGCACACCGCTGCCCAACGCCTCGGGGGCCGGCACCCCGTGGCCGCGGGCCACCTGCCAGCAGCGCAGCTCCTGCGCGGTGTCAAGCGGCCAGGACCGGCCCACGCGCAGCACGAGCCGGGAGCCGACGTAGATCGCGCAGTTGCCGCCGTGCCGCAGGCGCACACCGCGCACGACCGGGTCTCCGCACCGCCGCAGGCCCTGCGCCGCCTGGGCCAGCTCGCCGCCGCTCATCCCTTCAGCAGCTCCGCCGTGGCGGCGCCGATCCGGCGCGCGTCCAGCGGGCTCATCTGGGCTCCGAGCACCAGGGTGCGGTCCCACAGGGAGCGTTCGGCCGCGAGGAGGTGCTCCTCGCGCTCGCCCCACCAGCCCTTGGACGTCATCCAGGGCTTGACCCACGGCATGGCGATCAGGGCGGGGTAGCGCCAGCCGGGGATGCCCTCGGCGACCAGCGCGTCCACCAGCCAGTCGCGGTGGCCCGCCCACTCCTCGTCCAGGATGAGCGCCACGTCGAACCAGGCAGGGGTGCAGTCGAGGCCGGCGGCCGGCCGGGCCGTACGGATACCTGCCGCGTCGAAGACCTCGAAGAGGGCGTCGGCCGTGGCGTTGCGGGTGGCGACCCGCTCGGGAAGCTGCCGCAGCGCGGCGTGGGCCAGGATCGCCTCCATCTCGCCGCCGCGGAAGTTGTACCCGGGGAAGACACCCTCGTAGTTGCCGGACTTGCCGTGGTGCGCGTACGTGCGCATGCGCCAGTCGATGTCCGGGTCGTCGTAGACGTTGAGGCCGCCCTGTCCCGCGGTGACCAGCTTCTTGGTGGAGCCGGCGAAGGAGCCGATGTCGCCGAACGCGCCGACCGGCCTGCCGCGCAGCGTGGCGCCGTGCGCCTGGCCGCCGTCCTCGACCAGGTGCGCCGCGCCCGATGTGCGCCTGATGGCCTCGACGTCGGCGACGTTCCCGAAGAAGTGCGTGATCAGCGCCGTGTGTACGGGGGTCGCCGCGGTCCACTGCGCCACGTCGTCGACGCACTGCAAGGTGTCGGGGTGGGTCGGCAGGAAGACCGGGCGGGCCCTGAGGTGGTAGATCGCGTTGAGGCTGGCCACGAAGCCGGAGTCGCTCAGCGCGACCGGGGTGTCGTCCTCGACGCCGAGGGCGAACAGCGCGGTCTGCAACGCCGCGGTTCCCGACTGGTGGAAGAAGGCGCGGTCGCGGCCGACCAGCGCCGCGAAGTCGGCCTCAAGGCGCTTCGTGTGCGGGCCGCCGCCCCAGTGGACGGTGCGCCGGGTGCGGATCAGCGCGGCCACGTCGTCGGCCGCCTCGGCGACGATCCCCGTCTCCTCCCAGGGGAGTTCACCGAACCGCGGGGTGCCGCCGTTGATCGCCAGGGAACGGTCCTGCTTCAGTTCATCGGGATGCCGCATAGACGTCTGTCTCCATCTCTCGTGCGTCGCCTGGCTGGTGGTGGGTGCGCGCGCTCGCCCCGGCCGCGGAAGGCAGGGCCGGGCGCCCCGGGGTGTTCCCGTTGTTCCGTTCGACGACCGTGTCCACGATGTCGGCGACCTCGGCGGCGCCGTCCGCGGCGCCGGGCCCCAGGAGCGGCGCCATCCTGGCGCCCGGCCGTGCGGACGCCTCGATGGCCGCGCCGAGCCGGGCGGCCAGCCGGTCGCCGTGCGCCGGTGCGCGCCCTGCGGCGTCCGCGATGCGTCCGTACAGGTAGCGGACGGCCTCCGCCTCGCCGTGCGTCCTGCGCTCGTCGAGTACGGCCTCGTCCACCACGTCCGCCGGCCAGCCGACGACGATCCGGGGATCGACCTGGGTGGCCACGTCGGCCGCGTTGAAGATCTGGCTGAGGTTCTGCGGCGGCAGGACGACACACCGCTGGTTGAGCGACGCCGCCTCCAGCAGGGTGGTACGTCCGGGCGAGGTGACGACGAGTTCGGCCGTGCGCAGCTCGTCGAGGAAGCGGCCACGCGGCAGCCGCCCGCCGCGTACGGAGATCCCGGCCACGTCGGCCGCTCGCGGCAGCCGGTCGAGGTCCACGTTGCCGGTGATGACCACGTCCCGGAAGCCCTGGTCACGCAGCGCGGTGAGGGCGCGGGACAGGACGAGGGAGAGGTAGGCGTTGTCGCCGTGGTCGCGCAGCGGCGATTCGAGGCCGCCCAGGTTGAGGACCGCGCGGCCGGGCACCGGCGCCGCGCCCCCGTCGGCGGGCCCGCCCACCACCGGGCCGACCCAGTGCAGCGACCTGATACGGCGCAGCGAGGACCAGCAGGTACGGGGCAGGGCGGGGCAGAGCTGCGCGCAGTAGGCCGCGACGTCCACGGGGAGTTCGTCGTGGTCCGTCCACAGGAACGGGAGGCTGTCCAGGTACACCACCGGCACCCCCACCGACTGGAGCCGGGAGGCGAGTTCGGGGTCGAGCACCACGACGGCCGCGGCGAAGCGGTGGGCCGCGGCCAGTTCGGCGAGGTCGTCGTCGTCCGACGGCACGTCGAGCCAGCCGGTGACCGGGTGCGCGGCCAGCACCGGGCGGCCCAGCGCCGAGGCCAGTCCCGTGAAGCTGATCCGGTCGCCGTGCCGGGCGCGCAGCGCGTCCATCACGGCGGCGATCTTTCCCGTGCTGCCCCAGCCGAACTGCACGCCTGCGATCGCGACGACAGCCTCTTCCCCGGGGGCCGAGGAAAGTGATCCCGTGCGGGTCATGTATCCCCCAATGGGAGGCAGATGTTTACTGCCGGGTCCCTTCGCCATCTCCCGCGAATCGCCCGGCGCGTATTCCGACTGCCTTTGCCGGCAGCCCGTAGAGGTATTCCACACTCCCGCCCTGCGGGTCCACGGGGGGTCACTGGCCACAAGTGGCGGGCACACTTGCTGACACTGCGCGGGCCGCCACGGAAGGGATCGACCTGCCAGAATGCGGATATGTGGAAGGTAGGCCACGGCGCGGGACGGCCGCACCCCGGGCCGGATTCGATTCCATTGACAGCCCGACGACGCCGCTCCTATCGTCACCGCAAGGCGACAATGGCGTTATTCGCCCCGCCCATTCGAGCACCCCGTAAAGAAGCGGGTGCGTATATACGCACGCCACCGCTCCGCCACTGTCGTACAGGGGGAAAACTGTGCCGAGGGACAACGACCGGCCGGCGAATTTCCATCCCGGTGAGCTGGACGCCCAGAAGCGGGCAGGCCACACGGCCGAAGCGGAGGACCTGGGGCCGGTCGTCAAGCCGTTCCTCGCGGAGGGCGGACGCTCGCTCGTGCTCTGCGCGCGTATCGCCGTGGCCGCGACGGTCGGCCGCGACGGCTCGCCCGTGCTCTCGCTGCTCGTCGCCGAGGCCGGGGAGTTCGGCGCCCTCGGCGCCTCCGGCCTCACGCTCCCCCGTTCCGCCGTCGCGCCGGGGGACGCCCTCTTCGACCGGCTGCGCTGGGACCGGCGCATCGGCCTGGTGTTCCTCGACCCGCACACCCGGCGGCGCTTCCGCGTCAACGGCGAGGTGGTGGACTCCCGTCACAACCCGCTGGAGGTGTCCATACTCGAAGCGTTCCCGAACTGCAAGAAGTACCTGGTCCGCCAGCAGTTGGTACCGTCGGCGCGACCCGCCGCGACGGCGGCGACCCAGGGCCGGTCGATCACCCGGGCCGACGCCGCCCTGCTGTGCCGGGCCTCACTCGTCTTCGTCGGCAGCGGGAACCCCGGGGGCCAACTCGACGCGGCGACGCGCAGCGGGGACCCCGGGTTCATCCGCGAGGTCGCGCCGAACACCTTCGAGATCCCGGACTTCGCGGGGAACGCCATGTACCAGACCATCGGCAACCTGCTGCTCGAACCGAGGGTGAGCGTCGGCTTCGTCTGCGGGCAGGAGTTCGTGGTGTTCACCGGCTCCGCGACCGTGCACTGGAAGGACGAGGCCGAACGAGCGGGGGGCAACGGCCGCTTCTGGCGGTTCACACCGCTGTCCTGGCGGCGGGTGCCGCTGCCGGCGCCGGTGGAGCTGAGCGGCGGCGAGCGGTCCAGGCACACGCCCGTCCTCGACTGACCACCCGTCCGCCCCTCATGTCACACCATCCGGAGGAACCCGAGTGTCCGCAACGCACGACCGCACCGGCGGGGAGCGGCCGCCCACGCCAGAACGGGTCTGGGAACTCTGCGAGTTCTACATCCTCGGCTTCGACATCGCCCGGCTGCTCTACGCGGACGACGGCCGCCCGCTCGGAGAGCGGTACGCCGCGGAACGGGTGCGCGAGGGCGTCCCCTACGAGATGCGCCGGTGCCCGTACCCCGGCTCGCGGGGCGGCCACCCGATGAACGTGTCGGCGCTGCGCAGCCTGCAACCCGACTGGTCCGACGTGCTGGAGGGGGTCGCGGAGATCCGCGAGGCGTTCCACCGCAGGTACGGGCACGAGGTCCTGGACTGGCGCTGGGTGTGGGTGCTCGGCCGGGTCCTCACCACGCTCCCGGCCTTCTACGCGCGGCGCTCGGGTCTTGGCAGCCGCACCGTGGTCCCGCGGCGGCTCGCGAGCCTGTACAAGCCCAGCCTCGGCATGGCGATGACACCGGAGTATGTGATGCTCGCAGGCGGCGACCACAAGGCCGCGCCGAGCCCGGCGGAGTTCCTCCACGAGACCGAGGAGCGCGGGGTGTTCCACACCCCGGACGCCGTCTGCTCGGGGCCCGTGCGTCATGTCCAGGACTTCCTCGAAGCCTGCCTCGGCCCGCGCCGCGCGCCGCGCCGCCGGTGGGTGCGGGACCTGGTCGACCTTGACGGCCTCCTCGCCTATAGCTGGGCCAACGCGGAACTCGAACTCGCCAAGTACCGCTTCCTCCTGGCCCTCGCGCTGCGCGGCGGCCGGGACTGGGGGGAGGTCTTCGACTCGCCCGCCCCGTCCGAGTTCGACGGCCGTGCGCTGGACGAACTCGCCTCCGTGGCCGACGACACCGTCGGATACCTGGGGTTCGACAGCGGGATCGGTGAACTCGGCAGGAGCCGGAGCGCGTCGCTCGCGGACTGGTGCGGGCTGTTCTCCGACCTCCTCGTGCCGGTCCTCGCCCTGGTCCCGGACGCCCCGGCGCGGCCGGTTCTCGGGGCGGCGGACGTCCGGCTCATGGGGCGGCACCTCAGCCGGAGTTGGAAGTCCGGCATCGATGCCGGAATCGATCTCGCCCGGGTGCCCGTGACCCCCCGCTGAGCTGCGCCGCAGCGCCGCCCGGCCGCCGGTCCACCGGCGGCCGGGCGGGTGGGGCGCGCGCCGGTCTTCCATAGTGTTGAACGAGCGGAAGGTGCCGCATATCGTTGATTGCCGATCGTCCGGCCCCTGGAGCCGGCGTCAGACCTCGGAGGAATCGCTTGGGGCATCGTCGACATCCCCGTGCCCCCTCCGGCGGCCGGTCGAGCCGGTCGTCGCGTGCCCCGCTGACGAGTGACGACGGGGGCGTTCACCGGGGCCGGCGCCCCGGACCCGGGCCGACGGGATCTCCCGTCTGCCACCCCGCCCGTCACCACCACCGCGGCCAGAAGGGATACCGACGAAGATGCCACGCATGGTGACGCCAGGCGCCGAGCGGCTTTACCAGTTCCTGGTCCAGAACGGCGGATCGGCGCCCCGCTCGTCCCTGACCGGCAAGGAGTGGGCAACCCCTGCCGACCCCGCCGACTCCGCCGACCCCGCCGAGTGTGCCGATTCGCCCATCGACGAGGACATCGGCACCCTGGTGTCGCTGCACCTGGTGCGGCTCGACCCCGAGACGGGCGTGGTCTCGGTGCTCAACCCCCGGCTCGCGCTGGCGGCTTCGCTCGGCCGCCGGGCCCTGGAGATCAGCAGGCTGCACAGCGAGTCGGAGCAGATACGGGCGGGGGTCGAGGGCCTCCAGGAGGCTTTCGACTCGCTGGGCGGCGCCGACAGCGCGCTGCGCGAGGTGGAGCGCAGCACCGATCTCCAGCTCGTCCGCTCGCTGTTGAGCCACGCAGCCCAGAACTGCGTGAGCGAGGTGCTGACGGCGCAGCCCGAGGCGCTCCAGGAGAGCACCCTCGCCGACAGTCGGCCGCGTGACCTGGCCCTGCTCCAGCGCGGTGTCCGGATGCGCACGATCTATCCGCACACCGTGCTGTCGAGTCCGACGGTGCAGCGGCACTTCTCGATCATGCAGACGGCGGGGTCCGAGATCCGTACCGCCTCCGGGATCATCGAGCGCGTCGTCATCTTCGACCGCGAGGTGGCCTTCCTGGCCGATCGCAGGGACGGCGCGGGCGGCGCCGTCATCATCCGCGAGCCGTCGGTCGTGGAGTACCTGTACCAGTCGCTTGAGCAGACGTGGCGGCTGGCGACGCCGTTCGTCTACACCGGGGTCGGGTACGGGGAGACCATCGACGACATCAAGTCGGCGATCCTGCGTCTGATGGCGGCGGGCGTCAAGGACGAGGTGGTGGCCAAGCGCATGAACATGTCCACCCGCGCGTGCCGTCGTCATATCTCCGAGATACTCACCGAATTAGGCGCGCACAGCCGTTTCCAGGCCGGTGTGCTGGCGGCCGGGCGTGGCTGGACCGACGGCGGTCGGCAGGACGCCGCGGTGTGAGCCGCCCCACGGGCCCCATCGGCCCCGCGAGCCCGGTGCGCGGTGGCCTGTTGAGGGCGCCCTTCACCAAGTCGTCGCGCCGACATGGACGCCTGGCGCGGTCGCGCCAGGACCCGGCGGCAGCGTGGGGAAGAGCGGGCTGATACAGGAGGCCGCGCACCACCGGTCCTCGCCCCATGACCTGTCGCACCAGTGGCTGCGCTCCCAGCGCAGGGCGGCGGCGTTCAACTCGACCAGGGCCTGGTACACCTCGGCGGTCCCGGCGAGCCGGCTCTCCTTCGTGGCGAGGGGTTCCCGCCGTCGGCCCAGGTGGCCCAGAAGCTCCCAGGCGATGGGGCCGGACGACTCGGCGGCGGCGCCGAACGCCTCCCAGGTCTGCGCCGCACCCTGCCGCAGCCGCCCGAGCAACTCCGTCTCGCGGCAGGCCGCCGGTTCCGCGCGCCGTGCGCCGCCGCGGGCCGCGCGTCGGCCCTCGCCCGCGATGGCGACCACCTTCGCGGCGGCGTCGTCCCCGGGCGTCCCGCGCCCGTCGTCGGCCGCTCGCCGGTCGCCGTCGGAGAACTCCCGGCCGAGCGCCGCCGTCGCGGTACCGAAGTCGATCAGGCGCACCGCCCGCCGGAGGCTGCGGATGGCGAGGTGGAAGTCGCCTGCCCAGATGCTGCGCGCCGCCAGTGAAAGGTCGTCGGCCGAGCGCGCGGCGACGAATTCCATGAGCGGCCGGGACGCGGCCGAGAACCGCGGCGTCCCCGGGGGCACGCCTCCGGCCCCGCCGTCTCCGGAATCGTCCATGGTGCTCCTCTCCTCACCCCGGGCGCAGTTACGCGTCCCGGGGCGAACCGCCGGCCGTGTTCGCGCGTCACTGCCAGCCCGTGTCGTCCTCGGACCCGGCCGCCGCGGTCACCGACATCGGAGCGCCCGTGGGCACGGTCGCGGTGTGGGTGGCCACCACCGCGAGTACGAGAGCCGCGGATACGGCGAGAGGCATGGCGACAAGAGCTGAAGAAAACCTGGCGAACATGTTTTTGTTTCCCCCTAGGAAATCTGCACGCATTCGTGCTGTCTCAGCCTCCGCGAACTCCGTGCACATGTCGTGGACATTGCACGCCCCGTTTCGGTGGCCCTGGAATTCCCAACACGACAAGCATTGCCCGGCACCCGCTCGCGCCACAACAAGCGGGCGCTGACCACAAGTGCGCCGAGCACTTGTTTCCACCGGGGCGCGGCGATCCGGAACGCGCGCCTCCCGGCCGTACGGCCACCGCGGGCCCCACGCGGCGGCCACGGCCGCAGACGACGCCTGTGAGCAGGTGCGACGGCCCGATGCCCGCCCGGCGTGCGGCGGGCGCGGCGGCCCCCCTGGCGGGCGGGTGCGCGCTCGGTCCGCGGCCCGCGAGCCGGCCCGAGCGGAGCCCCGGCAGGTCGCGCGCCCGCCGCGCGGCGCGTCCGCGGCGGCGGCCGAAGCGGGGCCCGATTTCTCCCCCCGGCCGGTGGATATACCCGTCCCCGCATTGTCGCGGAACGTGTTCACGCGCCCCCGGGAAAAAGGCAGTGGCCACAAGTGGTTGCCGCACTTGCTGACAGTGCGGGCCACTGGCGCGGGGGTATAGGGGCTGCCAGGATTCCCGCTTGTCATGGAAGGCGGCGGGGCCGGGGGCTGAGCCTGCGTGGGACAGCGATTCATCGACAGCCCGGAGCCGCCGGTTACGACGCCGTCCACACTTCCGTCCAGAACGAGGTGACCCATGAAAGCTGCCGGAGTCCACGACGGCGCCGATCTCACAGGCATCAAGGTTTTCGTCGGTGGGCCAATCC
Organism: Streptomyces sp. NPDC050560; assembly: GCF_044457285.1. Taxonomy (NCBI): domain Bacteria; kingdom Bacillati; phylum Actinomycetota; class Actinomycetes; order Kitasatosporales; family Streptomycetaceae; genus Streptomyces; species Streptomyces sp. NPDC050560. Next base: position 134,388 of record NZ_JBITGT010000007.1, on the reverse strand, counting down.
AGTACGCGATCGAGGAGGGCAGCTTCTATTCACCGCTGCACCGCACGCTCCACGGAATCATCGGCGCGCTCCAGGAAGCCGGCGGCACCGTTTTCTCGGCCCATGTCGCGGAGAAGTTCGGAATCGACACTCCGCTGTTCTCGCCGCAGCAGGTGTCCGTGCGCGACTTCGGCTGGATGCGGCGGTGCGACGTGTTCGTGCCGGTGCTGCCGGTGCGGGACGGCGATCTGCTGCGTACCGACGGAACGCATGTCGAGATGGGCTGGGCCTCCGCGCTCGGCAAGCCCATCGCCCTGGTGACGCGGCAGCCCTTGGCGTCCGGCGCGAGCCATCTGCTGCGCGGGCTGCCGGAGATCGCCGACGTGTCCCTCTTCGACGACATCGAGGTGGCCGAGGACCCCGGGCCGCTGCTCACGTCGATCGCCCGGTCGGCCCGGCGCACGGTGAGCGTCGCCTCATGACGACGGCCCGCCCGCGCGAAGCCGCCGAGCCTGCCCTGGACTTCGAGAGGATGAACGGCCCTGATGGACGGGAACTCTGAACGCGACTGGGTGATCCGCTGGTTCGCGGAGAACCTCGGCCACACGCTCTCGGCCGGCAGCGCGCTGCGCGGCGACATCGACTCGCTCGTCATGGCGGAGCTGTTGACCGCCGCGGAGTACGAGCTGTCCCGCGACACCTGGGCCGACTTCACCCCGGCCTGCTTCGACACCGTCGAGACGCTGGCACAGCATCTGGCGGACTCCCCGCCCGGCGCGGAGAAACGCTGGTACCGCCCGCTCGCCCCGTCCGGCCGGGACCTGCCGCAGGCGCCCGACGGCTTCCGCCGGGCCAGGACCTCACTCGGCGACGTCGTCGTCGAGGCCCCCACGACCCGGCCCGCCGCCGACGGCAGGGCGGGCAGCCTCATGCTGGTCGGCGAGGGCGCCGCGGCGATCACGGATCTCGTCGCCGACCTCGAAGCCGCCGTGGCCGCCTTCGAGCCGATCCCGGTGTGGTACCCGATGCTCACCAACTCCGCCACGGGGCGCGACCATCCGCAGAACATCTCGTCGTCGCTCGCGACCGGCCGCCTCCCGCACGCGGCCTGCCTCGAACTGCTTGCGGGCCTCGACCGGCGCCGCGACGGACTGTACTGCGGCGTGGGGTACGCCTACCGGCACGAGCCTGCCAGGCGCTGGTCCGCCGCGGGGCGGCTGGAGGCGTACCGCGTCTGGGAGGCCGTCTGGTGCGGGCCGGCCGAGCGGGCGCCGGCGGTGATGGAGGAGGTCAGGCTCAAGGTCGCGGCCGTCCTCGACCGCGTCGCGAAGGGCGACTGGGTGCCGGCGCTCGACGGCTTCACACCCGGCATGAAGCGCAAGAACGAGTGGACGGTCCGCGACGACGAGCCCGGTGCGGGTACCGCCCTGTCGTCGCTGAACGACCACGGTACGGCCTTCGTCGGCGGCGGCAGGTCGAGCTTCTGCCTGGGCGTGGGCATCGACCGCCTGGCCGATCTGGACCTGCTGTGACCGCCCCGGTGCGGCAGTGGAGCCCGGCGGGCCGCAGGATGACCGCCGCGGGCGAGGGCACACCGCGGATGTGGCGGGAGGCGGGCCTCGTCCCCTGCCCGGACGGCCTGGGCGGGGGGATCGTCCTCGGCTCGCCCGGCGACCGGGCCGAAGCCCTCCTCGCGGCCCCGGTGTTCGCCGCGCACCCGTGCATCGGACAGAGTTCGGGCGACCCCCGGCGGCTTCCGGTCAGCGTCGTCTGGGAGGTGCTTCTCCCGATGCTGCTCGCGGCCGGGCGGGGCAGCCGTGTCATCGTCCGGATCAACCTGGCGGAGGAGCAGTTGAAGTATCCGGGCCGCGCGGAGGGGCTCGCCCGGGTCGCGAACGAGGTGGCGGCGGCGACGGAGGGGCTCGCGGACCGGTTGGGCGTACCGGGCGAGGTGCGTGTCAACACCCGGCCCCCGGCGTCCGCCGCCCCCGTGGACACCTCGGTGCTCTACGGGCTCTTCGCCCCTTTCCAGCCCGACGTCGACCACCCGCGGGGGTTCCGCAACGAGGACGACATCCTCATCGCGTTCACCTGGTACCTCGCCCGCTACCGCGAACTGCCCCCCGAAGCCTGCGTCGTGGAGGGCGCCCACATGGTCGCCGCGGTCCGGGCGGCGCTCGGCCCCGACGCCCCCTACCTGGCGGCGCTCGGGCTGCCCGCGCCGAGCGGACGGCCCTGTCTCGTCCAGGACGCACCGGCCGGCGAGCGGATCACCATGGCGAACCTGGAGGAACTGCCGCTCGACTGGTGGCCGGAGGAGGCCGTCCGACGGGTCTTCGGCAGGGGCCTTCGCGCGCTCGCCCTGGACTTCCGTACCCACCTGACCACATGACGACGGGACTTGACCGATGAAGTCTGGCAACCAGCTCAGGGTGCTCGCGGGCATCCGGCAGATGCGGGTGCCGTTCCTCGTGGCCTTCCTCGGCCGGCTGCCGCTCTTCATGAACTCCGCCGCGCTGGTGCTGTGGACGGGCACGAGCGGCGACTCCGCGGTGCTCGGCGGGTTCTACGTCGCGGCGCTGAACGCCGGGGTCGCGGTGTCGGGCCCCTGGATCGGCCATCTGGCGGACCGCCGCGGACGCACGACGGCGTTGCGCCTCACCGGAGTCGGGCAACTCCTCGCGCTGGGCGCGCTCTCCTTCCAGTCCCCGTCCTCCGTCATGCCGAACGCCGTCCTCTGCCTGCTGGCCGGTCTCTCCACACCGCCGATCAGCCCGGCGATCAGGTCGGCGGCGAGGGAGCACCAGCAGGAGCACGAGCGGGAGGCGATCTTCACAGGGGAGGCCCTGGTCGGGTCCCTGTTCGCGATCGTCGGCCCGCTGCTGCTGTCCGGGTTCATCCTGCTCGGCGGCCCCGAGACCGGTCTGACGGCGGGGGCCGTCCTCGCGGGCGGGGCGGCAGTCGGGCTCTCGTTCGTACGCGTCATGCGCGGCGGCACCCGTGCGCCGGAACCGGGCGGCGGTCCCGCGGGGGCGCCGGGCGGGGTCCTGGCCCCGCTGCGGCACCGGGGCTTTCGCGCGCTGACCGTCCGGATGCTGATCGAGGCGGTCGCGGGCGGCGCGGAGCAGGTGGCCATCCCCGCGTTCGCGCTGACGATCGGCTCGGCGGCGCTGACCGGCCCGCTGTGGGCGATCTCGGGCGGCATCGGCCTGGCCGCGGGCGCCGTGTACGCCGTCAGGACGTGGCGGATGCCCAAGGAGACCCTGTACTGCATCGGTGTCACGGGGCTCGCCGTGTCCTATGTGCCGCCGATCTTCGCGAACTCCTTCGCGACCATGGTGCTGGCCCTGTCCGCGTGGACCATCCTGTCGGTGCCCGTCATCGCCACGGAGTACGAACTCGTCACGCGGACCGTGCCGGAGAGCCAGAGCAACGCCAGCTTCGCCATCATGACGTCCGCGGCGATCTGCGGCACGGCGATCGGGGCGCAGGCGGGCGGTGTGGTCATCGCCCACAGCAGCTACCGCGGCGCCTACGCCTTCGCGGCCGTCCTCGCGATCGTCGCGGCCCTCATGTCCTGGCAGAGCCGCAGGCTGTGGACCGCAGGGCCGACGGCCGACGCCGCGTCGGCGCCGCCCGCGTCCGTCGAGGGCTCCGGACGGTAACCGGCCCGGGGCGCCGTCAGGCGTGCGTGCAGGGGCGGTGCGTCACTCCGCGCCGAGCAGCGGGCCGCGGTGGTCCCGCAGCCACCCGGTCTCCTCGCGCATCTCCGCCGCGTCGCCCCTGGCCAGGAAGGCGGCCCACGGCTCCACACCGCGCCCGCCGAGATCCTCGATGCGCGCGGTCTCGCGCTCCTGGAGCCCCGCAAGCGCGTCCAGTACGGCCGCCGGCCGCGCTCCGTAGGCGGAGCAGAGGACCGCGAGCCGGGTACCGAGCAGCGACACATCCGTGATCCACGGGTCCCGTTCCCGATCCACCGGGCGCAACGGGACGGCGTACCAGGCGAGTTGGGCCACGTCGTCGATCGCGTACCCGGGCGCCGCGAAGTCCCAGTCGATGAAACCGGCGAGCTTGTCGCCGTCCCAGACCGAGTTCCACGGGCCGAGGTCGCCGTGCCGGATCACCATGCCGGGGCGCCATTCCTGTTCTGCCGCCTGCCAGTGGTCGCCGGGCGCGGGCCGGAAGCCGCTGACGTGCCGGTGGTAGTCCCGCAGCCAGTGCGCCAGCTCGACCAGCCCGTGTTCCGCCCGCAGAAACGGCGGCCAGGGCTTGAAGGCGGGCTCGCCATGGAGCAGCGACAGCACCTCTTGCCCGCCGTCGACACCCAGCGCACGCGGCGCCCCGTCGAAGCCCGCCTCCTCCAGGTGCTTCAACAGCGCGTGCACGGCCGGCGTCCACTCCCCGACGGGACGCCGGACGGTCTCCCCCACCCGCCGAACGGTGGTCACACTGCCCTGGTCGGTGGCGCCGTCCTCGATCACCCGTCGATGATAGGCCAGGCCCGGCGTTCGACGAGTTCGGGCCGCTCGGTATCCGCCCCACCGGGGGCTGCTGCCGGGCACAACAGAGTCGGCCCGACCGGACTCCGGCGACCTGCCACCGCGCTCACGGAGTGACCCGCTTTCCCGGCTGCTACTCGGTCGGGGACGACACGCGGTGCGGCGTGGACCGTCACCACAAGGGCGCCGCTCAGTCCCTGGCCGCGCCGAAGCCGATCCGTGCCGCCCGGTCCAACGGCGCCCCCATCACCCCGGCGTCCCGCGCACCGCGCGCGGTATGTGCGAGGGCATGTCCGTCGAACGCGAGCCGGAGCGCGCCGGGGTGCCGCGGTTCACCGGCAACAAGCGTGAATCCAAAACGTTTCGGATCAATATGGGGGTCCAGGCGTGTCTTCCGGCAGGGGCCACGTCAAAAAGCTGTCAGGCCCGCTGATGGAATGCTGACATGCGTCTGACGAGGGGAAATAAGTGTCCGGTTGCCCTTTTGCGGGACAGTCTTGTGGTGCTGTACTCGGTTCAACGCTCTCTCTTGCCGTGAGAACGCTTCCGAAAGGGGTACTGGAATGGCCGTTACCAGCACCGAAACCGGCGCCGAGAAACGGATTCTGGAGGCGATACGTACACACACAGCGAGCGAGAACCCGAGTTCGTTCCTGGCGCTCAACAGCGGAAACAGTATGTTCACCGTGCCGGGCGCCGACGGTGTCGTCGTCTACCGCCGCACCGGCCGCTGGGCCGTCCAGTTCGGCGGCCCGTTCGCCGCCGAGGACGACTACGACACGCTCCTGGACGCGTTCAGGAGCCATGTCAGGGACGAGGGCCTCGGCCTCGTCGGTGTGCAGCTCCAGCGCGGTGACGCCGAGCACTACGCCCGGCGTGGCTTCACCGTCAATCAGATCGGCGCCTCCTGGGCGGTGAGCCTCGCCGAATTCACCCTGCGCGGCACCCGTTTCATGCAGTTACGCAACAAGATCTCCCGCGCTCACCGCAACGGCCTCACCATCCAGGAGGTCGACGCCGGTGATGTGCGCGACGCCGTCGCCACCATCGACAAGGCATGGCTCGGGGCCAAGGGCGGCGCGCACGAGCTGGAGTTCCTTGTCGGGCAGATCGGCGGCGCAGCCCAGGCCCACCGGCGGCTGTTCGTCGGCGCCATCGACGGGGCCCCGGTCGCCTACATCTCGTACTCGCCGGTCCACGGTTCGAGGGCCGGCTGGATGCACGACCTCAGCAGGCGCATCCCCGAGGGCTCGCCCGGCCTGATGGAGGCGATCAACGCGCACGCCATCGAGGTGTTCAGGGCCGAGGGCGTCGCGTGGTTGCACTTCGGGTTCACGCCGTTCACCGGCCTCGACTCCGGCTACGAACTCGACGGCCACAGCAGCGCGTTCCAGTGGCTGACACGTGCCCTGTGGGCCGAGGGTGCCGCGTTGTACCCGGCGCAGACGCAGCTCTCGTACAAGCAGAAGTGGGCGCCCGACGTGGTCATCCCCGAGTACGTGGCTTTCGACGGACCGGCGGCCTCGCTGCCCGGCTTCGCCCACGTCTTCCGGGCCTGCAACGCCTTTTGACCACCCACCGCCAGGAAGGGACCGTTGCTGTGAACCGGTCGACCGAGGAACTTCAGCACGCCATGATCGAGCAACTGATGGCCATCATCGGTGCTCCGGACGACCCGCAGGTCGCCGAGGCCGCCGACGCCGCCGTCCATGCCGTGGAGGAGCGGATGCGCGAGGAGGCTGCCACCTGAACCGGGTGCGCGGAAGGGGAGGGAGTCCGGGACCCGGCTCCCTCCCCTTCCGCCGTGCTCACTCGGTGCCGCCTCCGGGCAGGAGCCGCCGGAACCCGGTGTAGGGCACCAGCGCGTCGGGCAGTACCACCGATCCGTCGTCCCGCACGCCCTGTTCGAGCAGCGCGGCCACCGTGCGTCCGATCGGCAGGGCCGAGCCGTTCAGGGTGGCCGCGGGTGTCTTGCGGCCGTCGGCGTGCCTGACCCTGATGCCTGCGCGCCGTGCCTGGAAGTCACCGCAGTCGGAGACGGACGAGATCTCCCGGTAGGTACCCCCGCCCGGCAGCCACACCTCGATGTCGTACGTCATTCGGGCCGAGAAGCCGAGATCGCCCGCGGGCAACAGCACGGTCCTGAAGGAGAGTTCGAGTCGGCTCAGACACTCCTCCGCATGCGCGGTCATCAGCTCCAACTGCTGCTGCGCGTCCTCGGGCGCGCAGACGCGCACCAACTCGACCTTCTCGAACTGGTGCAGTCTGAGCAGGCCCCTGGTGTCCCGGCCGTACGCCCCCGCCTCGGCACGGAAGCAGGCGGTGCGGGCCGTGACGGCGTACGGCAGGCCACGCACGTCCAGCAGCTTTCCCGCCACCAGGTTGGTCAGCGGCACCTCGCCCGTCGGAATCAGGTACAGCTCCCGCTCGCCGACCCTGGTGTGAAACAATTCCTCCTCGAACTTGGGGAGTTGACCGGTTCCGGTCATGGTGTCGCGGCTGGCGAGGAACGGCACGGACTGCTCCGTGTAGCCGTGTTCGGCGGTGTGCAGGTCGAGGAAGAAGTCGCCGAGGGCCCGTTCGAGCCGTGCCCCGGCCCCTCGGGCGACGCTGAACCTGGCGCCGGAGAGCCTCGCGGCCCCTGACGGGTCGAGAATTCCGAGCGTCTCGCCGATCTCGGCGTGATGGCGGGCCCCGTCAACGGGACACGGGGCGGGCCCGCCCCTGCGTATCTCCACGGCCTCCTTCTCGGAGATGCCGTCCGGAACTTGGTCGAGCGGCAGATTGGGGATGCCGAGCAGGATGTCGTTCAGCGTGTCGACGGTCGTGCGCGCGGTGGTCTCCGCCCGCTGCACCTCGCCACGCAGCGCACGTGCGGCTTCCCTCTCCGCATCTGTCGGCGGACCCGAGCGGCGGGCTTTGGCCGTGTGGTTCAGTTCGGTGCGCAGCCGGGTGACCTCGGCCCGCGCCAGCGCACGTGCGCGCAGCGCGCCGTCCAGGGCGTCGATGTCGAGTTCGTGGCGGCGGCGGGCGAGGCGCCGTACGGATTCGGGGCCCGCCTCCAGGAGCTGGTGGGGATCATGCATGACCGTCTCCTGCCTGGGCGGGCGCGGACGCCCGGGTGAGAGCGGCGAGGTGCCGGGTGGCCAGCCGGTGGTAGCGCGGCGGCTGCGCCTTTCGCATCCGGGCGGCACGCACCAGTCCGCCCAGCGCGACCAGCGGCAGCAGCCACGGCAGCGCGGCGATCACCCGGGAGGGGGTGCCGGTGAGCATGTCGAAGTTGTCGACGGCCAGCCACACCGAGGCCGAGAGCCCGAGGAAGGCGAGGAACGGTGCGACGAGGGTGGGCCACCAGTGCCCGCTGCTCCCGCGCAGTCGCAGCCCCAGCACGGACAGCGCGGCCAGCGCTTGGAGCGCGACGATCCCCAGGGTGCCGAGGCCGAGCATGCTGGTCGTCAGGTCCGCGTACGGAGACAGTCCCGCCGCCGCGAACACGGCCACGACCACCGCCGTCAGCGCGCTCTGCGCGAGGCTTGCCCGGTGCGGCGAGCGGTGCCTGGGGTGCTCGGCGGCCAGCACGGCGGGCAGCAGCCCGTCCTCGGCGAGGACTCGCGCATAGCGGCCCGCGGCGCTGTGCAGGGCGAGCGTCGCGGCGAAGAGGCTGGTGCACAGCAGCACTTGGAGCGCGCTGCCGCCCACCTTGCCGATGAGATCGTCGGCGAGCACGAAGAACAGGTCCCCCAGCTCCTTGCCCGCGACCTTCCGCACCCCCTCGGTGCCCACGGCGCCCACCGTCAGCCAGCAGGTCAGTGTGTAGAAGACGGCGATCAGGACGACGGCCGCGTAGGTGGCCCGGGGCACGCTGCGCCGTGCCCGCTTCGCCTCCTTGCCGTACAGAGCGGCCGACTCGAAGCCGATGAAGGAGACGAACGCGAACATCAACGAGACGCCGATCCCTTGGCCCACCGCGACATGTGGCGAGAACGACGCGATCGGCAGGGCGTGCGCCCCGTGCCGGAAGAGGATGGCGACGTCCAGGGCGGCGAGCACCCCGACCTCGCCGAGCAGCAGAAGGCCGAGTACGCGGGCGCTGAGTGTGATCTCCCGGTATCCGAGCGCGGCCGTCAGCACCAGCCCCGCGGCCGCACACCACTCCCAGGACACCGCCACTCCGTGGGCCGCCAGCACGAGTTGGGTGAAGTAGCCCAGCGCGCCGGCCAGTCCGATGGTGGCGCAGTTGTAGGAGAGCAGTGCGACGTACCCGGCGGCGACGGCGGGCGGGCGCCCCATACCGTCGGCGACGGACGCATAGAACCCACCTGATCCTCCGGTACGGCGCGTGCTGACCGCGTAGCCGACCGAGAAGCACAGCAGGGTGACGCCCGCGAACAGGAACGCCGCGGGCACGCCGGCCCCGGCACCGAAGGCGAAGGCCAGCGGCACGGTTCCGACCATGGCGGACAGCGGGGCAGCAGCGGCGACGATGAGAACGAGGATGTGCCCGGTACCGAGTCGGCCGGGCGGGGCGGGTGGCTCATGTGGACCACTGGCGGACATGGGAACTCCAGAGTGGGGAGGGTCGCCGCGCGTGCGGCTCGGGCGACTCCACCGACCACGACGAGGCCCAGGGCTCCGGGCGCGCGGGTCGTTCCTTCGGCACGCGGCGCCCCGGCGTGGCGGGGACGGGGCGCGCCGGAGCCGGGCCGCGGACGACGCTGTGCGGGCGCCCATTCGACCCCGCCGCGCTGACCGTCTGCTGACACTGCCCTGACCGACGGGCCGCAGGACCGCTGTCAGCTCTCGGTCAGCGGGACATCAGCCGCCCCTGTTTCGATCGCCCCGGCATAGCGAACACCGCTGGGCGGCCCTCCGCCCTTCACCACGGAACGGGTGGATCGGCATGTCAGAACCCCGGAGCATCGCCCTGCGCATGCGGGAACTTCCCCCGGCAGACCTGCGGGACGAGCTGGAGGTGTTCGTCGTGGCGCGCTTCAAGGAGGTACTCCTCATGGACGATCACGAGGAACTCCCCCTCGACACGAGCTTCTTCGACCTGGGTCTGACCTCACTCAACCTGGGCCGACTGCGCAAGGAGCTGGAAGAGGCACTCGACGTCGGCATCGACGCGACGCTGCTCTTCAACACCCCCACCGTCGACGAACTGGTCACTCATCTGAGCAAGCGGCTCGTCACCGCGGTGTACGACCGATGACCGGGACCGACAAGGCAGGAAGGGACGACATGACGGGCGAAGCCGAGGGCAACGATCCCATCGCCATCGTCGGGGTCGGGCTGCGGTTCCCGGGCGGCTGCGAGTCGGCGGACGACTTCGACGACCTGCTGCGCGACGGCCGCTCCGGGATCTCCCCGCTGCCAGAAGACCGCTGGGACGCGGAGGCGTTTCGTCCCGGCAGCGCGGACGAGAAGGGGAAGATTCACACGGCGGGCGGTGGTTTCCTCGACCGCATCGACCTGTTCGACGCACCGTTCTTCAACATCTCGCCCAAAGAGGCTCAGTACGTCGACCCTCAGCAGCGGCTGGTCCTGGAAACGGCCTGGCACGCGCTGGAGCACGCGGGCGTCGACCCGACACCGCTGCGCCGCGGCAACGGCGGCGTCTACATCGGGGCCAGCTCCATCGACTACGCGCTGGAGATGGGCGCCCTGCCCTACGAAGCCCTCGACGGCCACCTGGCGTCCGGCATCACACTCTTCCCGCTGTCCGGGAGGCTGTCGTACTTCCTGGGCTGGCGCGGGCCGAGCGTCACCGTGGACACCGCCTGTTCCTCTTCGCTCAGCGCCCTGCACATGGCGGCCCAGGGGCTGCGCCTCGGCGACTGCGACATTGCCCTGTGCGGCGGCGTCAACGTGCTGCACCACCCCAGCATCATGGTCATGTTCTCGCACGGCCAGATGCTGGCCGAGGACGGGCAGTGCAAGACCTTCGACGAGGACGCCGACGGGTACGTTCGCGCCGAGGGCTGCGGAATGCTGGTCCTGAAGCGTTACAGCGAGGCCCGCAGGGCCGGCGACCGTGTGCTCGCCCTGGTCCGCGGGACCGCCATCGGCCAGGACGGCGACAGCGCCGGGCTGACCGTGCCGAACGGCCCCGCCCAGGAAGTGGTGATCCGCCGGGCACTCGCGACGGCCGGTCTGCAACCCTCGGACATCCAGTACGTGGAGGCGCACGGCACCGGAACACCCATCGGCGACCCCATCGAACTCGGCGCCATCAACGACGTCTTCGCCGCGTCACACACCAGGGACGCGCCGCTGCTCGTGGGCTCGGCGAAGACCAATCTCGGACACATGGAGCCCGCTTCCGGCATCGTCGGCGTCATCAAGACGGTGTTGCAGATGCGTTCGGGAACCGTCTATCCGCACCTCAACCTGCACACCCCCTCCACGCGAATACCCTGGGACACCTACCCCATCCGGGTCCCCACCGAGTGCGTGCCCTGGCCGCAGGGCACCAGGCGGGCGGTCGTCAACAGCTTCGGGTTCGCCGGTACCATCGCCGCCTCCGTGCTGGAGGAGAGTCCCGCGCAGGAGCCGGTGGAGACGGCACTCGACGGCTCGCGGCTCGCGGTCTTCACCCTGTCCGCCAAGAGCCGGGCGGGGCTGCGTCGGCAGGCCGAGCGGTACGTCGACTTCCTGGACGGCCGCGACGACGGCGACGACATACGGTCGCTGTGCCGCGGGGCTGCCACCGGCCGCGCGCACTTCGGCCACCGCCTCGCCGGTGTCGTCGACGACGTCGGCGGCGTCCGTAAGCTGCTCGCACCCCGCCCGGACGACGAGACCGGCACCACGGCGGCCCCCCGCAAGACCGCGTTCCTCTTCAGCGGCCAGGGAGCCCAGTACGCGGGCATGGCGGCCGACCTGTACGACCGCTTTCCCGCCTTCCGTGACCCGGTCGATGCCTGCGACGGGTTGTTCGCGCCCCATCTGGAGCGTTCCATCAGGGAATTGCTGACACGGGAGACAGGCGCCGAGGACATCCACCGCACCGAGTACACCCAGCCCGCCCTGTTCACCCTGGAGTATGCGCTGGCGCGGCTGTGGATCTCCTGGGGCATCAAACCCAACGTCGTCCTGGGACACAGCATCGGCGAGGTGGCGGCGGCCACGGTGGCGGGACTGCTCACGCTGCCCGACGCGGTGACGCTCGTCGCGGCACGGGCCCGCCTCATGCAGTCCGTGCGGGCACCCGGCGGCATGGCGGCCGTCAGCCGTCCCGTCGAGGAGATCGAGCCCATGCTCGGGCGGTGGCCCGCACTCGCCGTGGCGGCCGTCAACGCCCCGGGGCAGTGCGTGATCTCCGGAGACGTCGCGGAACTCGACGAGTTGACCGCGCACCTGGCCGCCGACGGCATCCGCAGCGAAAAACTGTCGGTGTCGCACGCGTTTCACTCCCCGCTCATGGCGGAGGTCTTCGACGACTTCCGCACGGCGATGGCCGACATCACCTTCCACCGGCCGTCCGTGCCGATCGTGTCCAACCTGACCGGTCGCGTCGCCACATACACCGAGATCGCCTCGCCCGACTACTGGGTGCGCCACATCGGCGAACCCGTCCGGTTCATGGCGGGCGTCCGAGCCGTGGAGAAGCGCGGCCGCCACACCTTCCTGGAGATCGGCCCCTCCGCGGCGCTGACCGCGCTCGCCCGGCAGAGCGTCCTGGGCGACGGGCACCACTGGGTGGCCAGCCTGCGCCGCAGAGACGGAGGCGAGACGGCCCTCCTGCGGGCGCTCGCCGACCTGTACACGGCAGGGGCACCGGTGGACTGGAACGGGGTGTACGCAGGACAGGCGCCGGCCCCCGAAACCGGACTGCCCGGCTACGCCTTCGAACGCAAGCGGTACTGGCTGCCGCTTGCGGGGACGGCGCGTTACAGCCGCGGCCCCGCGGCCCATCCGCTTCTCGGGCAGGAGACCCCCCAGGACGAGGCGCGGACCGCCACCGGGCAGGAGCCGTCGGCTGTACGGGAGTTCAGCGCCTGGTACGCGCCCGACGCCCCGTTCTGGCAGCAGGCGGGACCCACCCGGGACGACACACCGACGTTGTCGCCCGCCGCCTACCCGGAGCTGCTGCTCGCCCTCCAGGACGCCGTGTACGGACACACCCACGCCGTCGTGGAGCAGCTCGTCCTGCACGCCCCCCTGCACTCCGCCGGCGACGGCGGAACGTCCGTGCGCACCCGGCTGCGGACCCGGCACGACCGCCGAGCCGATGTCGAGGTGGTCAGCGGCCCCGCCGACGGGGAGACCCTGCACGCGAGCGCGCTGCTCGACCCGTCGGCGCTGCCGCTCACACCCCCGGTGCCCTTCCTCCCGACCGGTTCCGTCCGGGACAGGACCGGCGGCGCCGACCTGGCGACCGACCTCGCGGCCGTGGGCTGGGACCCCGGTCGCTTCGGGACGATCACCGAGATCGCCCGGCACGAGGACGGCACGCTCGTGGCCGACTTGGCGCCACGCGCGGGGGACCCCTCCGCATACCTGCCCCTGGACGTGCTGGAGTGCGCCCTGCTCACCGCCGTCGCCCTCGACGACTCCAGCCCCGCTTTCGTCCCCTCAGGCATCGGCTCGCTCCGCCTGCTGAAGAAGCCGCGCGGCGCACGGCTCAGCGTCGTCGCCCACGTCACGGGAACGGGCATGGAGACGCGCACCGCGGACCTGCTCATCGGCGACGAGTACGCGCCGGTCGCCGTGCTGACCGGCGTCGAGTACCGTCCGGCGCTGCCATGGCGGCGCATGCCCTTTCTGCTGCACCGGCACCGCTGGCTGCGCCGCTCCGTACCCGCCACCGCGGACCCGGCGGGCCGCCGTGTGCTGCTGGTCGGCGCCGCCGGTGCGCAGGCGGACGCGCTGACCGCGCACACGGCGGCCCGCGGCCTGGGTGTCACCGCGCTCGACCCCGTGGGGGAACTGCCCTCCGTGCTGGGCGGCGGCGCTCCCGGGCAGAACGAGCCGACCGGGGGCCCGGTCACCGACGTGTGCTGGTTCTGGCAGCCGTCGTCCGACCGGCCCGAGCCCATGGGACACACGAGGCTGCGCGCCGAGTGCGAGCACAACTACCGTCGGCTCCTCGACCTGGTGGCCGCGGCGACGGACGCCGGACTGCCGCGGATTCCCCGCCTGTGGCTGGTCACCGCTCGCGCGCAGTGGCTGCCGGGGGACGAGCCGGACGGGGCACAGCAGCCGGCCGCCGCAACCCTGTGGGGATTCGGGCACGTCCTGCTCAACGAGAACCCGCGCACCCGCACCACGCTCGTCGACCTGCCATCCGCTGACCCGGACGGCCTCCAGTACCTCGCGGACGCGCTGCTGACCCCGGACACCGGCGACTACCAGCTCGCCTATCGCGGTGGCCGACGCCATGTGCGCCGGCTCCTGCCGGGCCGCTCGACTCCCGCCTGGGACGGCGAGTTCGAGGCCGTGGCACCCCAGCAGGGAGAGTCCGGGCAGCCCCGGCTTGTGCCCTCCGACGGCACCGCGCCCACCGGGGACCTGATCCGGGTACGGGTCACGGCGGCGGCCCTGACTCGCCGGGCCGGCACAGCGGCACCGACCACGCCGGGGTCGGGGTGCGCGGGCACCGTCGTAGCCGCGGGACCCGCGGCGGCGTTCGCCGTCGGCGCCGATGTCCTGGTGGCACACCACAGCACCCTGCGGCGCACCGTGACCGTCCGCGACAAGGCGGCTGTCCCGCTGCCCGAAGGGGTCGGCCCCGCCGCCGCGGCGGCGTCCGTTGCCGCCTACACGGCAGCCCACCACGCCCTGATCGGCCGGGCGGGACTCACCGCGGGGAAACGTGTTGTGGTGCACGGCGCCGACCGGGCCATGGTGCGCGCCGTGGTGGCCCTGGCCGCGTGCAGCGGCGCCGAGGTGTACGTCACCGCGCCACCCGGCGAGGCGAGGACGCTTCGCGATCTCGGCGCCCACGACGTGCTCGCCCTCCCGGGCACCGATGACGCTGCCGTTCCCGGGGCACACCTGTCGCCGCTTGCCACGGTGCCCGAGGCCCACCTGCTGGTCGGTGTACCGGACGAGCCACTGCCCGCCCAAGTGACCGAACGCCTCGCGGCCGACGGCAGGTCCGTCACCGTCGCCCCCTGGCCCGGCGAAGGCGAACCCGGTACGGCGGCCCGTATCTGCGCCGCCGTCGAACGGGGCGAACTGCCTCTGCTGCCGGTGTGCGACTACGACATCGACGAACTGCCCGAGGCATGCGAGGCCGCCGAGACCGGGCGCGACGGACATGTCGTCGTCACCCTCACCCCCGACGGCCCGCCGGAAGGCGCCCCGTCAGGGCCCGCGTCCCGACGGGGCCCGCGACCGCCGGTCAGGATTCGGCCCGACCGCCTGTACCTCGTCACCGGCGGTCTCGGCGGCGTCGGAATCGTCACCGCACGCGCCTTGGTGGACCTCGGCGCTCGCCATCTGCTGCTCGTCAGCCGCAGCGGCACCCCCACCCCCGAGGCCGCTCCGATCCTCGCCGACCTCGCCGCACGCGCCGACGTCGGCACGGAACGCGCCGACGTCTCGTCGCCCACCGACATGGCACGGCTGCGGCAACGGCTGTCCGAAGGCCCGGTCCCGCTCGGCGGAATCGTCCACGCGGCCGGTGTCGCGGGCAAGTCCCTCATCGGCAGGCTCACCTGGGAGGACATCGACACCCAGTTGGCCGGCCAGGCGTACGGCGGCTGGCTCTTGCACGAACTCGCCCTGGACAGCCCCGAACTCGACCTCTTCTTCGTCCACTCGTCCATCGCATCCGTACTCGGCGGCTCGACCCAGGGGCACTACGCGGCCGCGTTCTCCCTGCTGGACCACCTGGTCACCCTGCGCCGCCGCTCCGGGCAGCCCGCCCTTTCGGTCAACTGGGGCGCGTGGGGCGCGGTGGGTATGTCCGCCCGGCTGGAGGAGAACCTCGGCAGGGAACTGGAACGCAGCGGTGTGCGGCTGTTCTCGCCGCCGCGCGCCCTGGGGCTCTTCAGGGAGCTGCTCGTCCGCCAGGACGGGCCCTACGTGGCCGGTTGGTTCGACTGGAACGCCTACGTCGCACCGAGCATGGTCGAGAACGCGCTCTACAGCGAACTGGTCGACAGCGAAGGCTCCGGAGGCGACGACCGCCTCGACCTGGCGGCGTTCCTCGGCAAACCCGAGGCGGAGCGCCGCGAGTTCATCGACCGGTCGGTACGCGCCGCGGTCGCCGCGGCCCTTCAGGCCGACGACGCCGAACAGATCGAGCCCACCACGGCGTTCGTCTCCCTGGGCCTGGACTCGCTGATGGCGCTCCAACTGAAGACGGCACTGGAACAGCTCTTCCGGGTGCCCCTGCCCGCCACACTCACCTTCGACCACCCCTCACCCAGGGACCTGGCGAACTTCCTCGGCGCCCAACTGGAGGCACACCGTGAGTGAGCAGGAGTGGACCCTCGTCGCCACCTCGGCGGCACACGCCCGGGACCGGGTCGGCCACCCCGCTGTCCGCTGCGAGGACCGCTCGGTCGACTACGGACGGCTGCACCGGGACTCCAACCGCGTGGCACACTCCCTGCTCGCGGCCGGAGTGGGCCGCGGCTCGCGGGTCGCCTACCTGGGTCGCGAGTCCGAGTACTACTACACGGCGATCATCGGCTGCGCCAAGGCCGCAGCGGTGTTCGTACCCGTCAACTGGCGTCTCACCACCTCGGAGATCGACCACATTCTCGGCGACGCCGAGGCCGAACTCGTCTTCGTGGATGAGGAGTTCGTCGAACGGGTGGAGAAGCTCCGCCCTCGGCTGCCGCGGCTGCGCGACATCGTCACTGTCGACCGGCGGAGCGACGCCGACCCGGGAACGGGACTGCGCGCCTGGTGGGCCGAGGCCCCCGACACGGACCCGGACGTCACCGTGACCCCGGCGGACCCGGTGGTCCAGATCTACACGAGCGGCACCACGGGCCGGCCCAAGGGCGCCGTCGTCCCGCACCGCGGCTTCTTCACGCTGCCCGCGGCGCAGCGCGCGGTGGGCGAGCGGTGGCTCGACTGGTACCCGGACGACGTGAGTCTCATCTCGCTGCCAGGACTGGGCACGGCGGGCATCGGCTGGTTCATGCACGGCTTCAACGCGGGCCTGACCAACGTCGTGATGCGCGCCTTCGTCGCCCAGGAGGCCGTGCGGCTGATCCGCGAGCACGGCGTCACCATTACCTTCGCCGCCCCGTCGATGTTGCAGATGATGCTCGACGAACGCGGTGCCGACCGCTCCGCCTTCACCTCGATGCGCAAGATCGCCTACGGCGGGGCGCCCATCTCCGAGGCGCTGCTGACGCGGTGCCTGGACATGTTCGGCTGCGAGTTCGCCCAGATCTACGCGAGCACGGAGACGGCGAGCGTCGCCGCCTGCCTGCCGCCGGCCGACCATCGGCCGGGCAGCCCGCTGCTGCGCTCCGCCGGACGGGCCTGCCCCGGCAACGAGCTGAAGATCGTCGACACGGGAGGACACACTCTCGGCCCCGGGCAGATCGGTCAGGTCTGCGTCAAAGCTCCGTCCGTGATGCTGGGGTACTGGAACCTGCCGGAGGCCAACCGCGGCACCCTGGTCGACGGCTGGCTCCTCATGGGCGACGCCGGCTACCTGGACGAGCGGGGATATCTCTTCCTGTGCGACCGCATCAACGACACCATCATCGTCGCCGGCCAGAACATCTACCCCGCCGAGGTGGAGAAGGCGCTGTGCGAGCACCCGGCCGTCGCCGACGCCGCGGTCGTCGGGCTGCCTCACCCGGACTGGGGCGAGGCCGTGCACGCGTGCGTGGTGCGCCACGGCGACAAGCCGCCCACCCCCAGGCAACTGCTGCTGTTCCTGCGTGAGCGGCTCGCCGACTACAAGCTCCCCATCGCCTTCCACTTCGCCGACGCTCTCGAACGCAACCCGGCGGGCAAGGTCCTGCGCAGGGCCGTGCGCGAGCGGCTCGCCAACCAGTGAGGAGAAGCCCCCATGAGCGGGCCCACCACCGCCCGGCCGACGGCAGGTTCACCGGCTTCCGAGCCGCTCTCCATCGGCCTGCTGCTGCCCACCAGGGAACAGGCCATCACCGGCACCTTCGCGGCCGCCCCCCTTCTCGAACTCGCCCGCAGGGCAGAGGAACTCGGCTTCGACTCCGTCTGGGCCGGTGACTCGCTGACCGCCCGGCCACGTCTCGAACCCATGACCGTGCTCGCCGGTGTGGCCGCGGTCACCACACGAGTCACCCTGGGGACCGCCGCCCTCACCGCCGCGCTGCGGCAGCCGCTGATCGGCGCCCACATGGCTGCGAGCCTCGACCACATGGCCAGGTCCCGGCTGATCCTCGGCCTCGGCGCGGGCTTCCCACTGCCCGAGACACAGGAGGAGTTCGAGGCCGCGGGAGCCGACTTCGCCACCCGCGTGGGCCGCCTGGACGAGACGGCCGCGCTGTGGCGGCGGGCCTGGGACAGCACCCGCACCGGCGCCCCCGGCGACTTCGCCGGACGGTACTGGAAGGCCGGGGGCCTCGACCGGCTGCCTCCGCCGCACAGGCCCGGCGGACCACCGCTGTGGCTGGCGGGCAGCGACACGCCCGCCGTACTGCGCCGGGTCGCCCGCCAGTACGACGGCTGGCTTCCGTTTCTGCCCACCGCCGGGCAGTACGCGGCCGCGTGGCGGCGGATCGGCGACAACCTGGCGCGGACGGATCGCCCCGAGGGCTCCGTGACACCAGCGCTGTACGCCACCATCTCCCCTCACGACGACCGGACAGCCGCCCGCCGCGAACTCGACGCGTACCTGCGCCGCTACTACGGCCGCCCGCTCGAAGCGATGGCGTCACTCCAGGCATACGGCTGGGGCAGCGCCGCGGACTGCGCCGAGTGGCTGGCCGGATACGTCACCGCAGGCGCCCGCCACCTGGTGCTGCGCGTGGGCTCGTTCGGCGTCGAGCGCCATGTCGACGAAATCGCCGAGGTCGTGCTGCCCGCGCTGCGTGCCCTCGTCCCCGCACCCCCCGACCGACCGGAGGAAAACCCATGAGCGACTCCATCGCCAGCAAGGTCTCCACGCACGGCCAGTGGTTCCACCCGGTCGACGTGCCGCCCGAGGCCCCCATTCGGCTCTTCCTCTTCCCGCATGCCGGCAGCGGCGCGATCATCTACCGCGACTGGCCCGGCCTGCTGCCGCCCGACATCGCCGCGCAGGCCGTGACCCTGCCGGGCCGTCAGGAGAGGGGGGACGAGACCGCGTACACGGCCTGGGAGCCGCTGCTCGACGGGCTCTACGACGTGTTGCTCGCCGAGGTGGACGACCGGCCCTACGCATTCTTCGGGCACTGCCTCGGTGCGCAGCTCGCGTACCACCTGTCGGTGCGGATGGCACAGGACGGGGTCCCGGGACCCGTCCTGCTGGGCATGTCGGGCTGGGCGCCCGAGGGCTTCTTCAACCCCACCAGGGAACACATCGGCATGCCGCAGGAGGAACTCGTCGGCTGGATCAAGAAGCTGGGTTCCTTTCCCGCGGAGATCTACGACAACCCCGAGATGCTCAGGATGGTCATTCCGGCGCTCCGCGCCGACCTGTCGGTCGCTGCCCAGCGCGTTGACGACGGCGCTGCCGTGCCCTGCCCGCTCGTCTCGTACGGCGGCAGGTCCGACCCGCTGATGGAGGAGGCGGAGGCGTTCGCCTCCTGGGTGCCGCGCGCCCCCCAGTACCTGGGGCACAGTGAGTACTCCGGCGGCCACTTCTTCATCGACAAGCACGCCCTGGCCGTCACCGCCGACTTCAGCCGCCATCTGCACCGGTACGCCGAACAGGCCGGCTGACTCCGGCCGGGGCTCCCCGACGGCCTGCTGACGCGCCGACCTCCCGACGGGGGCGGCGCGTCGTCGTGCGCGACACCTCCCGAGCCGGCACCCGCGGATGAGCGACACCGGGCGGATTACCTGGCACGTAATCGACTCGGTCAAGCACGTCTGGAAGAGTCCTGACCATGGCATCTTCCCACGCGAACGACCTCCACCAGGACAGCCTCGACGCGGCCGTCGCCCGCATGAAGGCCGAGGCGGTGCACCGCCTCGCGGCCCGTCAGCACGTGGATATGGAACCGGACGGGGTCGCCCGCGACGCCGGACTCGACCCGGAGCGTACCCGGCCGCTCTTCCCCGAGCCGGACAGCCTGCTGACGGCGCTCGTCCTGGACGCCTACCAGGCCATGGGCGACAGCGCCGAGCAGGCCGCAGCCGCGGCCCAGAAGGCGGGCGCCGGCCGGCTGGAACGCTGGACCGCCTGCTGGGAGGGCGTACGAGGCTGGGCACTCGACCACCCCGAGGAGTACGTCCTGATCTGGGGTCGGCCCGTGCCCGGCTACAGCGCTCCCCCGGAGACCATGGCGGCGGGCGCGCGCACCGTGCTCGTACTCGTCGGCCTGGTGCGCGAGGCGGCCCGGGACGGCGAACTCGCCATGGACCACGTCCCCGGGCTCGCGCTGTCCCCCGGCATGGAAAGCACCGCCCAGGTGTTGGCCGACGGGCTGCTGAGCGGACTGCCCACCCCCGTCGTCGCCCGCATGCTCATCATGTGGACCCAGTTGCACGGCATGGTCGGCTTCGAGGTCAACGGTCATATCGCGGGCGTCGCCGCGGACCCGGCGGCGTTCTTCACCCACGCGGCGACGGCCATGGGAATGTACGTCGGTCTGACCCGCTGACCGCGCCTGAGCCGCGCTGCCGGGCGCTTTCCACCGGGCGCCTGGTGCGTCAGCAACGGGTCAGTGGCCGGTCAGGGCCGGCCGGGATAGTAGGGCTTCACCCTCTGGAGTTCACCAGGAACTTCCAGGCAACTCCCAGGAAATCCACGGAACTCCGAAACTCCGAGGAAAGCCAAGGATAGGGGACGAGTGATGCTCGAATCAGCGGACCAGGTTCTGGACTGGCCCTTTCCCCGGACGAAGTCCGGATGCCCGGCTGGAATTCTCGCCGAAGTGCGCGAGGAGCCTCCCTGCGTGGTCCGCATACCCGCGGGCGCGGCGCAGTCGAGGCGTGCCTGGCTGGTCACCAAGTACGCGGAGGTCCGCCGGGCGTTGATGGACCCGAGGCTCAGCGCGGACGAGTCCCTGCCCGGGGCACCCGTACGGATTCAGGTCGACCCCAGCCAGAAGCCCGGTTCCTTCCTGCGTATGGATGACCCGGAGCACGCGCGGCTTCGGGGGCTGATCGCCACCGAGTTCACCGCCCGCCGGGTGCGCCGGTTGCGGCCGACGATCCAGAAGCTGATCGACGACCTCCTCGACGACCTGGCCGGAAAGCCCCGGCCGACGGACCTTCAGGACGTGTTCTCCCGCAAGCTGCCCACGCTGGTCATCGCGCGACTCCTCGGGGTCCCCGACGAGGACTCGCCGTACTTCGTGGAGAAGACCCGGGTCACCATCTCCCAGGGCGACCCTGAGCGTTCCTACGCGGCCTACACAGAGATGTCCGAGTACCTGGGTGTCCTGGCCGAACGCAAGCGACACGCCCCCCGGGACGACATGATGAGCCGGCTCGCCGTCGACCACCTGGCGACCGGGCACATCACGCTCGACGAACTCGTCGGCATCGCACGGCTGGTACTGGTCGCGGGGCACGAGACCACGACGAACCAGATCGCGTTGAACATCCTCAGCCTGCTCACTGACGACGCCCTGCGCGCCGAGGTGCTCGCCGACGACGGCGCGCTGATCCCGCAGTACGTGGAGGAGGCCATGCGCTACTGGTCGATCTCCCAGGACGCCATCGTGCGTCAGGCGCTTGAGGACATGGAGATGGGCGGGGTGGTCATGAAGAAGGGCGACGCCGTGGTCATCTCCATCCCCGCGGGCAACCACGACCCCTCGGTCTTCCCGCACCCGGACCGTATCGACCTGAACCGGGACAGCGGCAAACACCTGCAATGGGGCAACGGACCGCACTACTGCCAGGGCGCCCCGCTGGCCCGGCTCGAAATGGACCTGGCACTGCGCACCCTCTTCCGGCGTTTCCCCACCCTGCGCCTGGCAGCCGACGACCCCGACAGCGTGTTCCGCACCGGAACCGTGTTCCACGGGGTCCGGCATCTGCCCGTCACCTGGTGACGACCGCGCCCCGCACCCGGTCCACTCGGTGAGGGCCGCGCGAAAGCACCGGAAAGGGCGGGAGCACCGGAAAGGGCGGGTGACCGGGGAAAACCGGTCACCCGCCCTCCGGTGTCCGGTGCCGTCGGGCCGCGGGGGACGGAATCCGACAGCACCGGAATCACGCTCTCCGGACCCTCAGATCTCCTCGGGGAACTGGTGGTCGGAGATCACCCGGCCGTCCTCGGCGAGGATCAGGTACTCCGTGCCGCGGGCCACGACGTCACCGCCGTCCCTGGGCACCATGTCCCAGGTGATACGGCCCGCGTCGTGATGCCCCGCATAGGCGTTCAGCTTGAAGGCGAAACCCTTGGCGACGAAGTCGTCGAACGCCTCGGTCACCGCTTCCTCGATTTCCGCCCGGCCCTTGAAGACGCGGCCCGTGTTCGCGTACCTGCCGTCCTCGTGCCACACCTCGGCGACCGCCTTGCTGCGGCGCTGGGGGTCGGGCTCGTTCCAGGCGGCGATGTAGCGCTCCACGAAACCGTTGTCGATGCTCACGTTCATCCTCCAGAGAAAAGGGCTGCACGACGGCGTCGCGTCCGCACCGGAAAAGCGTTTCACCGACCCGGTCGTTCTGTCGATTACCTGCGGGGTAATGCGCGGCGTGCGGAAATGGGCGTGGACCGGCCGTGGCGTTGAGAGCTGCCGGACTCGCCGTCAGGGCCGCGTCAGGTGCGGGTCAGCCGCGGCCGGGAGCCTGGGTGCACAGCAACCCCCGGAGAGGAGCAAAGTCATGGCGGAGCCCGTCGTCACCGAGTTGGAGGAGTGCACGGTCATCGCCAATCCGGCGGCCGGCACCGTCGGGGAGGAACTCGTGCGCGAGGTGGCCGCCCGCTGTGGTCGCCACACCCGGGTCACCGTGCTGCGCACCACCGCACGCGGAGACGCCACTGAGGCCGCACGCGAGGTGGTCGGGCGGCCGCCCGGGGACGGCCTGCGGGTCGTCGTCGCGGTCGGCGGGGACGGCACTGTCCTCGAAGTGGTGAACGGCCTGATGGCCGACGGCGCGCCGGGCGACCGAGCGGCCCTGCTGGTGGTCCCGGCCGGCACCGGCAACTCCGGATACCGTTCGTACTGGGGAGAGCGCCCCTGGCAGGAAGCCGTCGACCAGGCCCTGGGCGCGCCCGGGAACGCACTGCGCCGCCTCGACTTGGCCCGCGTCGGCGAACTGGACGCGCTCGTGGTGCTCGGCGCGGGCACCGGTCTCACCGCCGAAGTGCTACGCGGCGCCCGCGGAGTGCCCCAGCGGGGCCGGGCGAGACTCCAGGCCGGACTGGAGCGGGCCGCCGCCTCGTACACCCCTTACCAGGGCAGGGTCACCGTCGACGGCACCGTCGCGCACGAGGGCGCAACCATGTTCGTCAACGTCGGTGGCGGGCGCCACCGCGCCTGGCAGTACACGGTCCTGCCGCACTCGGTGCTCGACGACGGGCTGCTCGACGTCTGCGTGGTGGGCGAGGGCACCGACCCTGTCCAGGTACCGGCCCTGCTGCGGACCGGGCGGCACCTGGAGCGGCCCGGCACCGTATACCGGACGGGTCGCACGGTCGTGGTCGAACGCACCGACGGTCGGCCCCTGTGCTTCGAGCATGACGGGGAACTTGTCCCGTACGAAGGGACGAAGGCCACCCTCGACGTCCTGCCCGGCGTCCTCCCCGTGCTGTGCGAGCCGCGGTCCGCCGCCCCCGCGCCCCGGGCCGGGGCCGCCGCGGCCGAGGCCGGCCGGTGACCGCCGGCCCCGCGCACCCGCCGCCCGGCCTGCTCACCGACCTCGCGGCCTGGGCCGCGACCCTGCGCCTGTCCCACCTGCCCGAGCGGGTGACGTCGCTGGCCCGTAGCCAGGTCCTCTCGCAGCTCGCCGCGATCCGGGCCGGCCTCGGACACCCGGGGGGACGCCGACTCGTCACCGCCTACGGTTCGTACTCGCAGCCAGAACCGGCGCGGGCCGCCGCCGTACTTGCCGGACTGGGAGCATGGCTCAACCTCGACGACACCGCCTACGCGGGGCATCTGTCCAACTCGACCGTCGCCGTCCCGCTGGCCTACGCGCGTTCGCTGGAACTTGACGGCGCCGCGCTGCTGACAGCCGTGGTCGCCGCCAACGAGTGCGCCGCCCGGGTCACCGCGGCCGCCACCCTCGGGCCGTTCCGCGGCCAGACCGCCGCCCACACCAGCCTGGTCGGTGCCGTCGCGGGCCGGATGCACTGCTCGGGGGCCGACGTCGGTACGTGGGCCAACGCCACCGGGCTCGCCCTCACCATGCCGCCCTGGACCCTGATGCACGGTTTCCTGGGCGGTGACGCCCGGTTGCTCACCGCCCTCAACCCGGTGCGCTCCGCCATGGACGCCTGCGCCGCCGCCGACGCCGGACTCACAGCGCCCCCCGACATCCTGGAACACCCCGAGGGCTTCCTCGCCCGGTTCGCGGCCGTCCCGCTGCCCGAGGAGATCACGGCGGGGCTCGGCAAACGCTGGCACACGGACACGCTGTCCTTCAAGGTCCGCCCCGGCGGGCCCGGCGTCGACACCGCCGTCGACTGCGCCCTGCGCCTGCGCCGCGAGATGCCGGCCGCCCGATTCGAAACCGGCGACGACATAGCGGAGATCGTCGTCGAGACCTCCCGTTACACCACGTATGTCGCACGTCTCGCCGCCGAGCACGGGGGCGGGGCCGACACGCCTCCTGGTGTGCTGCCCCTGTCGGTCCCGTACGCGGTCGCCACCGCGTTGCTCACCGGCGACCTGACTGTGGCCGACTTCTCCGCTCCCGCGAGCGGCGATCCACGCCGCTGGCGACTGGCGTCCCGGGTCCGGCTGGTGGAGGACTCCGGGATGACCGACGATCTGCTGTCAGGGACAGCGCCGGTCGGCGCCGCGATCAGACGGGCCGGGGAGCGTGCCGCCCCCTGGCTGGCCTCGTTCGCCGGGCCGGACGCCGCCGCACGCGTCGTACTCGGCGCACCCGAGGAGACCTTCACCGACGCCACGAAGTACACGGGCTCACGGTTGACGGTGCGATGGAGGGACGGCCGTCAGGCCGTGGCCCGCCAGGACATCCCGGTCGGCGGCGCCGGCCCGGACACCCGCGCCGCGCACCGCGGGCTGGTCGAGGGGAAGTTCCGCGCCACCGGCGGCCCGCCGGAAGCCGCCCGGCTCTGCGCGCGCCTGGAGGGACTCTCGCCCGCCGAGGTGTCCCTGCTCGTGGAACGGGCGCTGGGGCAGGACTGAGGCGGTGCGGGGCGAGACGCCCCGCACCGGCGGACGGACACAGGGGGGCGGTGGGTTATTCCCGACCTGCCGCCCCCTGCCGCGCCGTCCGTACGGCCGCCGGCGGCACCGCGGCCGCCAGTGCCACTCCACGCGCCGCCTCACGCACGGTCTCCGCCATGTTCCGGCCGATCTCGTCGTCGTCCGGTGCGCCAATGGCCTCCATCAGGAACTGGACAAGCGTCTGTCGCAGGGCTTCGGTCGACCCGTGTCGGTCCGACATGACTCACTCCTCGGTTCGTTCCGGAAGCGCGGTGACGTGTGCGCCCGGCGGGAGGTACGGGAAGTGCTCGGCCGGGGTACCGGAAAGGCGTGTGCGCAGCCGGGAAATGGCCCGCATTCTTCGCCGCCGGGTGCCGCGACGCGACACAGGGACGGCGGGGGAGCCGAGGCCAAAGTACAGCACACGGAATTGTCGGGGACAGCAGAAAAACGGTGGCGCGGGGCGCCGGAAAACGCGTCAGGTGGCGGTCAGTGTCGTATCAGAGCGCCATCAGGGGGATCTGGCAATGTAGTACTCGTGAACGGGACGGAGAAATCCGGAACGAACACTTGGAGAGGTGCCCGGAGCGGCTTATCGGGGTCCGGTACTCGTACCGGTCGGGTCTGAGGGCCCACGCAGGTTCAAATCCTGCCCTCTCCGCCCTGCGAGCCAGGTGCGAGGGCTCGGCGGGAGAGGCCGTCCACCGAGAGGTGGGCGGCCTCTCCCTGTTTTCCCGGGGCCGCTGTAATCAGTAGGCCGTCAGTGCCCGGTCAGGGTCGGCTGCGAATATTGCCGCGAGCCGGATCGGACGGGGAGGCGTGAGAATGCGCGAAAAAGAGCTGCTCAGCTACAAGCTCTATATTGCCGGAAAGGATGTCGAAGGCGACGGCTGGGTCTACACGGTCAGCTCTCGTTCCCTGCTTGAGGACGTTTTCACAAGCGTCAGCCTGAAACGGGAACTTGAGCGCGACCCTCAGGCGGAGGCCGCGAACCACCCGTATGTCGTGGGACGTTGCGCCGTCGCCACCGGCAGCTCCATCGACCTGGCCACCGAGGCCGCGGCGGCTGCCGCATCCGCGTGGGCCGCCGTCCCCCTGGAAAGGCGGATGCGCCTGGGCACCCTCTTCCGCGAAGAACTCCTCGCCCGCCAGGACGAATTCCTGGAGATGCTGGTGGCCGAGGCCCACCCGGTCAAACTCGCCCGCTGGGAACTCAGTTGTCTGCTTCAGGTGTACAGCGAGGAGAGCCTCGGCTGGTATCGGCAGCAGATGCACACCGCCTTCGAGCACGGAGCCCGTCGGCTCATCGTGCGCCGTGCCCCCGACGGTGTCGTCGCCTTCAACCCGCCGCAGAACGCCCCGGCACCCAGCGCGGCCCTGGCCGTCCTCGCTCTCATGGCCGGCAACTCGGTCGTCGTGCGGGCCCCACGCTCCATCGCGCTGAGCACCATGTGGCTGATGCGCGACGTGCTCGGCCCACTGCTGGACGAGGTGGGTGCGGCCCCCGGCGTCCTCAACGCGATCTGCGGCAATCCCAAGCAGACCCTGGACCGCTGGCTCGCCGACCCGCTGATCGACGACATCTTCTACATCGGCGGGAGCAAGGAGGGGCTGCTCTTCGAGCAGAGCTGCGTGGCCACCGGCAAGAAGCCCATCCTCGAACTCGCGGGCAACGACACCATCGTGGTGTGGCGTGACGCGGACGTGCCGAACGCCGCCCAGGCGCTGTGCGAGGCGTTCTACGGCTCCGGGCAGATCTGCATGGTGCCGAACTGCGTCCTCGTCCACCCCGCCGTCGCCGACGCGCTGATCGCCGAGGTGCGGGCGCGCGCCGCCGAGGTGCGGCCCGGCTATCCCGACGACCCGGACGTACTGCTGTCCCCGGTACGCCGCAGCGAACGGTTCTTCGGCCTGCTGAACCAGGCCCTGGAACGCGGCGGCGAGCTGATCACTGGCGGCAGACGTACGGAACTCGACGGCACCCCGTCGGACACTGGGGTCTTCCTCCAGCCGACCGTGGTAAAGGTCAACGGCCTCATCGGCGCCCGCGCCTACGACATCGTGGCCGAGGAGACGTTCTTCCCCCTGCTGCCCATGGTGGTCGCGGAGGAGGGGGACGACGCCGACATCCTCGAACGCTGCATCCACTTCGTCAACGGTAACGACTACGGGCTGCGCAACTCGCTGTGGGCCTCGTCGGAGCAGGTCATCGACTCTTTCGTCGGCCGAGTCTCCAACGGCGGGCTGCTGAAGGTCAACGACTCGCACATCGGCTTCCTGCCCTACCTGCCCAGCCACGGCGGCACCGGTCTGACCGGCGGCGCCTTTGGCGAGGCCAACTACCCGATGCTCAAGACCTCGCACCTCCAGGGAGTGAGCATCGCCCGCGGCATCAGCCCGGTCGACACCGTCTTCGGCTCCTGACCGGCGTCACCCGGCAGGCGCCCCGGGCCCGCGTCCGATCCCGAGCACCGACTCCGCCAAAGGACTCACCATGCGTTCCCTCGACAGTGCCCGAGAATTCTGCGAACAGGCCCATCCAGGACTGCTGAAGGCTCTGGAGAACATCCCCCACCACCACCGGGAGGCCCCCGGCAGCCCCGCCGTCGACCTCTTCCGCTCCCACGGTGGACCCGGACTGCTCATCCCGCGCGAGTACGGCGGACACGGGGCGGACGCGCTGGAGGCGGTACGCGTCCAGCGCGCCCTGGGGGCGCTCTCCCCCTCGGTGTCGGCGGCTGCCGCGATGCACCACTTCACCGCCGCGATGCTCTACACACTCGCCCTCCAGCCCGGTCGGCTCAACCCCCCACAGCTGGAACTGCTGGGGGAGATCGCCCCCGGTCGGCTGCTCATGGCGTCGGGCTGGGCCGAGGGCCGTACCCAGCAGAACATCCTGGTCCCGTCGGTACGGGCCACCCCCACTGCCGGCGGATACCTGCTCGACGGCGCCAAGAAGCCGTGCAGCCTGTCCCGCTCGATGGACCTGCTCACCGCGAGCATCGCCGTTCCCGGCGCCGACGGCACCCCGGAACTGGCCCTCGCGCTGGTCACGGTGCCCGCGGAAGGACTGTCGGTGCACCCCTTCTGGGGCGGCGAGGCACTCGCGGCCGCCGAGAGCGACGAGGTCAGGCTCGCGGGCGTGTTCGTCCCCGAGGAACTGGTCATCCGTACCAGCCCCGAGGACCCGGGCCGCCTTGACGACCTTCAGTCCGCCGGGTTCATCTGGTTCGAGCTGCTGATCTCGGCGGGGTACGTGGGCGCGGTGACGCTGCTCGCCGAGCGGGTGCTTGAGCGGGAGCGTGGCTCAGCGACCGAACGCGCCGAACTCGCCGTGCGCGTCGACGCGGCCTTCGGACTGCTGGAGGGCACCGCCCGCGCCGTAACGGCGGGACTGGACGGCGAGGAAGCCGTCGCCCAGGTCCTCACCGCCCGCTACGCCGTGCAGGAACTGCTGTCCCGCTCCGCCGACCAGGCCCTCGAACTGCTGGGCGGGATCGACTTCATCCGCTCCGGGGAGCACGCCAGGACCGCCACCGCCGTGCGCGCTCTGGCGTTCCACCCGCCGGGACGTGCCGCCGCCTCGGAGCCGCTCCTCACCTGGTTCACCGGCGGACACCTGGAGCTGTCATGACGACCGTCGAGATCGCCTCGGCCTCCGCCCCCGAAGGACCCCGGGGCACCCCGGAGCCCCATGGCGGCGAGGAGCACATCCTCCAGCTCTACCGCGCCCACCTCAGCAAGGGCAGGGCCACCCTGGCCGAGCTGTTCGGCACCCACATGGAGGTCGAGTCCTCCGGCGCCTGGTTGACCACCAGCGACGGCGAACGGTTCCTCAACGCCGGCGGCTACGGCGTTTTCATCATGGGCGCCCGGCATCCCATCGTGATGGAGGCCGTCGAACGGCAGCTACGGACCCACCCGGTCGCCACCCGCATCCTCCTGGAGCCCACCGTCGCGCTCGCCGCCGAGGCGCTGGTCTCCGTGATGCCCCCCGGGCTCGACCGGGTGCACTTCGCCCTGTCCGGCGCCGAGGCGGTGGAGACGGGTCTGAAACTCGCCAGGGCACACGGGTACAAGCGCACCGTTTCCATGACCGGCGGCTACCACGGCAAGACGCTCGGCGCCCTGTCCGCCACCGCCAAAGAGGTGTACCAGCGCCCCTTCCGGCCCCTGGTGCCCGACTTCATCCATCTCCCCTTCGACGACGCCGACGCCCTTGAGGCGGAGCTGGCGGCACACCCCGGCGAGGTCTGCGTGATCGTGGAGCCGGTGCAGGGCGAGGGCGGTGTCGTCATCCCGAGCGACGGATACCTGAAGCGCGTCGAGGAACTGGTACGAGCCCACGACGGGTTCCTCGTCCTCGACGAGGTCCAGTCGGGCTTCGGCCGCCTGGGCTCCTGGTGGGGCGCCGACACCGAGGGCGTCGTACCCGACGTACTGCTCACCGGAAAGGCGCTCGGCGGCGGTGTGGTCCCCGTCTCGGCGGCCGTGGCCACCCGCAAGGCGTTCCGCCCGTTCGACAAGGACCCGTACGTTCACACTGCCACCTTCTCCGGGCAACCGCTGCTGATGGCCGCCGTGCAGGGTGCCGTCCGCGCCATGCGCGAGGAGGAGCTGGTGACCCGGGCGTCCGAGTTGGGAGCCGCACTGCTGCCCCGGATCGCCGAGATCGCCCGCGCCAACCTGCCAGGACTCCTGGTCGACGTACGCGGCCGGGGCCTGCTCATCGGTGTGGAACTCACGGAGGCCGGCCTCGCGGGCGAACTGCTCATCGAGCTGTTCAACCACGGAGTGGTCGCCAACCACTCCATGAACGGCAGCTCCGTCGTCCGGTTCACGCCCCCGGCCGTCCTGACGGGACGGGATGTGGACGTGCTCTTGGACTCCTTCGACAGGGCCACCCGCGCGCTGGTCAGCGGCTCGGCCAAACTTCCCGGAAGGCGGTAGGCAGTCGTGCGGCACGTCGAACTGAACGCCCGAGTACGCTCGCGGCAGGCCGGGGACGTCTTCGAGAACGTCCTGCGCTGGGAGCGCTACCCGGAGCTGGCACCGCACGTGGAGTCCGCCACCGTGCACACCGCCTTCCCGGCGCACACGGGCAGCTCAAGCTGGGAACTCCACTTCCGGAGCGGCCTGTTGCGCTGGACGGAAGAGGAGAGGTTCCGGCCCGAGCGGCTGGAGATCGACTTCGAACAGACCGACGGTGACTTCGACTCCTTCTCCGGCACGTGGCGCCTCGCCCAGGACCGGGACGACGTCCTGGTCCACTTCGAAGCCGACTTCGACTTCGGCATCCCGAGCCTTGAGGGCATCCTCGACCCCATCGCCGACCGCGTCATCAGGGAAACCATCGCCTGGGCCGTCGCCGGGATGTTCCCCGGCACCGAGATCGCCGGGGACACGGACCCCGGCAGTTCCGCTCCCAACGCCGTCGCGACCGCATAGGAGATCCCCCATGGACCAGGCCAACCCCTTCGAGACCCCCAGGACCTTCGCCCTGCACCGTGCCGAGTACCTGGTCGGACTGGCCGTCAGCACCGGCCTGATCATCGCCAACATCGGCGAGATCCGCTGGCTCCCCGCGATCGGGCTGTTCCTCTACATCGACCTGATCGGCTACATACCCGGCGCCATAGCCTTCCGGCGCGGCGGCGGCCACCCCATCCACAAGGCGTACTACGTCCTCTACAACGTCATGCACAGCCTCATCACGCAGGGTGCCGTCGCCGCGCTGTGGTGCTGGCTGGTGCGGCCCGAGTGGGCACTGCTCCTGCTGCCGTTCCATCTCTTCGGTGACAGGGGGCTGTTCGGCAACTTCATGAAACCGTTCGCGCTGCCCTTCGAACCGGTGCGGCAGGTCGGCTACCTTCGGCTGCTCGACGACCTCGGCCTGCCCCACCCCAAGCAGGCCGGGCACAGCACCGAGCCGGTCCCCGTCGGGCACCTGCCCGCCTCCGCCCGGGCGGCCCGATGAAGTCGCTGACCAGGACGCCGCATCCGCGGCTCCTCGCCCAGCACCTCGCGGCGCCGGTCGCCGTCCTGACGGCCCACCACGACGGCCACGAGCACGGTACGACGGTCAGCACACTGACCCGGGTGTCCCACCGGCCGCTGCTGATCGCGGCCGCCCTGCGGGCCGGGTCGGTACTGGCCGGGCTCGCGGCGGCCGAGGGCCGGTTCGCCGTCAACGTGCTCGGCGGCGGACAGGCCGACCTCGCCCGCTGGTTCGCTTCCTCCAACCGCCCCTATGGCTCCTTGCAGTTCGCCACCGTCGACTGGCGGCCCGACCCTTACACCGGGGCGCCGCTGCTTGACGGAGCGCTTGCCCACTTCGCCTGCCGGCTCTCCGGCACCTGCGTCGTCGGTGACCACGAGGTGGTGCTCGGCCATGTGGTCCGTGTGGACCGCGGCGGCGGGGCGCCCCTGCTGAGCTACGCGGGCGAGCTGTGTGCCGGCGACCTGCGTCCCGCCGCTGCCGGTCCGAAGAGCCCTGGCCAGGCACCCGCCCTGTCCTCCGACGCCAAGGAGCAGTCCTCATGACAGACACCGCGTCCCCACGGGGAGCCGCCCCCGCTGTGGGCCCCGTCGCCCCCGAGGCGGACTGGGAGACCGCGCCCGGACTCCTGGACGGCGCCATGCATCTCAACCTGGGCCCTGCCGACTGCGACCTGCCGTACTGGATCACCTCCGTGGCCCAGGGGACACTGCGCGATCGCGGTACCACCGGGCACCACGAGTCGGCCACCGTGCCCGAGTTCCTCGCCCGGCCAGGGCCGCTGAACGAGGCGCTGGCCCTGGAATTCGGCTTCCGCAGCCTCGCCGAGGAGGTCGCGACCCGGCTGCTCGGCCATTACGTGACCATCGCCCCCGGCATCCCCGAGATGGAGTTCTACTCCACTCAGCTGCTCGACGAGGCCAGGCACTCGCGGGTCTTCCGTGACCACCTGGTGGAACTGGGGCGGCCTGCCGCGACGCTGCTGCGTGACATCGACGACATGGCTGCCGACTACCGGCGCCGAGTCCTGAAGCCGGTGGAGGACTTCACACTGCGCGTGGTGCGCGACGACTCCTACTTCGCCGGTGCCGTCGCGGTGTTCGCCATCGTCATCGAGGGAGTACTCGCCCCCGCGGCCGAACTCAGCGAGCGGAAGTGGACTCCGCTGTCACCCGCGACCGGTGAGGTGTCCCGGGGCACCGCCATCGACGAGATCCGGCACCTGACCGTCGCGAGCACCATCCTCCGCGACCATCTGCGTGCCCGGCCCGACGAGCGCGAACGGGTCCTGGACGTGATCCGCGAAGGGGTGCTCCTGTGGGACGAGATCCCCGACCGGGAGTTCGTCATCCACCGTGAGGAGCTGTTCCAGCAGGGCATGGCCGAACACGCCGACCTCATCGGCGACTACGAGATCTGGCCGGGCGTGCGCATGCTCGACACCGGCCCGGACGAGCGCTACGACATGGCGGAGCGCTGGACCGACGAGATGGCCGCCGTGCGCATGGAGTACATGGGGCTGCCGCTCGACGTGCTCGAAAGCCTGGCGGGGCGCACGGGATGAGCGCTTCAGCGCCCACGGCCGTCATCTGCGGCATCGGTGGGTACGTGCCGCCGCGTGTGGTGACCAACCGCGATCTGGAGGCCGTGCTCGATACCTCCGACACGTGGATACGCACCCGTACCGGAATCGCCGCCCGACACATGATCGACCCGGGCACGGCGACCTCCGACCTCGCCGTCGAGGCGGGCGCGCGTGCGCTGGTCTCGGCCGACGGCGCCCCCGCCGACGCTGTGGTGCTGGCCACCACGACGCCGGACAGGCCCTGCCCCGCCACATCGCCCGAGATCGCCGCCCGGCTGAATCTCGGTCCTGTCCCGGCCTTCGACGTCTCGGCCGTCTGCTCCGGCTTCCTGTACGGCCTCGCCACGGCGGCCGGGCTGATCGCCGCGGGTGCGGCGAGCCGCGTCCTGCTGATCGCGGCCGATGCCTTCACCACTCTCATCGACCCGGCCGACCGCTCGACCGCGGTGATCTTCGCCGACGGCGCGGGGGCCGTGGTGCTGCGCGCCGGCGATCCGGCGGAGCCCGGTGCCGTCGGACGTGTCGTACTGGGCAGCGACGGCGCGCTCGGCGATCTCATCCAGGTGCCCGACGGGGGCTCACGTCGGCGTTTCCCGGGGCCGGGTGCCGCGCCGTGCGACCCGTACTTCCGAATGCGGGGACGGGAAACCTACCGGCACGCGGTGCACCGGATGACCGAGGCGTCGCGCGCCGCCGTCGCCGCCGCCGACTGGGAACTCGACGACGTTGACCGGCTCGCCGCGCACCAGGCCAATGGACGGATCCTGGCCACCGTCGGGGAAGAGCTGAACATCCCCGAGGGGCGCCGTCTCGCCAACATCGAGCGGGTCGGCAACACCGGGGCCGCCTCGATCCCCCTCCTGCTTGCCCAGAGCGCGGCCGAGGGAACCCTCGCCGCCGGACACCGCCTCCTGATGACCGCGTTCGGCGGGGGCCTCGCCTGGGGAGCGGCCACCGCCGTCTGGCCGGACGTCAAGGCCGGCTGACAGAGGCGGCACCCGGCCGGTGCACCGCCCCCCCCGCCCGGGCGGCAGACCCGCCCGCACGTCCCCCCTCGCCGACTCACACTGAGGAGACTCCATGCAGAACGTGTTCAGCAGCCTCAAGGACATCCTGGTCAGCAAGCTCAAGGTGGAGCCCGAACTCGTGACGCCCGACGCCACCCGGGACGACGTCGAGCTGGACTCACTCGCGGTCGTGGAACTCGCGATGGTGCTGGAGAAGGAGTTCGGTGTCGTCGTGTCGGACGACGAACTCCTGGAGACGGAGAACATCGGGTCGATGGTGACTCTCATCGAGCAGCGGATCGCGGCCGTGTGATGGTTTGCGTCGACACCGCGATCACCGGGCTCGGCCTGGTCACCCCGGGCGGCGTCGGCACGGAGGCCAGTTGGGCGGCCGTCCGGGACGGGCGACCCACCGCCGCCATCGACCCCGCGCTGGCGGGCATCCCGGTCCGGCTCTCCTGCCGGGTCCCGGGCTTCGACGCCGACGCCCTGCTCGGCGCCCGGCGGGCGCTGCGCCTGGACCCGTTCACCAGGTTCGCGCTGGTCGCGGCCCGGGAGGCGATCGCCGACGCCGGGCTGTCCCCGACGACCTGGGACGGCGCCCGTGTGGGCGTCGTCCTGGGCTGCGCGGACGGCGGTCCCGGCACGGTGGAGGCCCAGCACGGGGAACTGCTGAGAGCGGGCCCCTCCAGGGTGTCCCCGACGCTGCTGCCGATGCAGCTACCCAACATGCTGGCCGGGCAGGCCGCCATCGAGTTCGGCGCCACCGGGCCCAACCTGGTGGTCGCTACCGCGTGCGCGTCCGGCGCCACCGCCATCGGCACGGCACGTGACCTGCTGGCCCTCGACCGCTGCGACGTGGTCCTGGCCGGCGGCAGCGAAGCGATGATCACGCCCTTGGTCATGACGGGCTTCGCCCGCATGGGCGCCCTGTCCCGGCGCGAGGACGATCCGGCCACCGCCTCCCGCCCGTTCGACGCCGGGCGGGACGGCTTCGTGGCCGGAGAGGGGGCGGGAGTGGTGGTGCTGGAGCGCACCGCCGATGCTCGCGCCCGTGGTTCTCGTGTCCGTGCCCGGGTCGCCGGGTACGGCGCGTCGGCCGACGCCCACCACATGACCAGCCCCGACCCCGAGGGCCGTGGCGTCGAGGCCGCGGTCAGGGCGGCGCTCGCCGACGCCGACGCCGGCCCTGGCGACGTTCAGCACATCAACGCCCATGCCACGTCGACACCGTTGAACGACCTGGCGGAGGGGCAGGTGATCAGCAGGGTTTTCGCAGGGGCGCCCCTGGTGACAGGAACGAAAGGGGTGACCGGACACCTGCTGGGCGCCGCGGGGGCCGTCGAGGCGGTTCTCACGGTGCTCGCCATGGAGCGGGGTCTCATCCCGCCGACCGCATCACTGGAGA
The DNA here is from genome assembly GCF_044457285.1 of Streptomyces sp. NPDC050560. NCBI lineage: Bacteria > Bacillati > Actinomycetota > Actinomycetes > Kitasatosporales > Streptomycetaceae > Streptomyces > Streptomyces sp. NPDC050560. The sequence continues at coordinate 99,510 of NZ_JBITGT010000007.1, read as the reverse complement.
CGCTCGACCCACGCCTCGACATCAAGGTCGCGACGACCGCCACAAGCGCGAAGGTCGAACTCGCCCTCAGCCACTCCTTCGGCTTCGGTGGACAGAACGCGGTTCTCGCCTTCACCGGACCGTGACGGGCCATGCTTTCCGCACCGCTCCCGGCCCGTCGGCAGGCTTAGCTGCCGCCCAGGCCGACTTCCCGCAGCGAGGGCGCCTGGTTGAGTATGTCCCGGAAGCGTTGCCTCAGTTGTAGGGACGGCTCCATGCCCAGTTCGTCGACGAGCCGCCGACGGGCGTTGTTGTAAGCCTCTATTGCCTCGGCCTGCCGCCCGCACCGGTACAGCGCCAGCATGAGCATCTCCGTGATGCGCTCTCGCCACGGGTGCACCGAACTCATGCGCTTCAGTTCCCCTATGACGTCGTTCGGGTCCTGGCACCCGATGCTCAGCCAGAGCTTGTCTTCCAGGGCCGTCATGTACTCCTCGTCGAGTTGCAGGGTCACGCTCTGGCACATGGGCCCTGCCGCCACGTCCTGCATCGGGGACCCTCGCCACAGTTCCAGGGCCTCGTCGAGGAGTTTGTACGCCGCGTGCGGGTCCTCACCGGCGACGCTGCGCGACTGAGCGAATCTGCTGCGGAAAAGAGTCATGTCCAGGTTGTCCGTGCAGTTTTCGAGGGCATAACCGGAGGCTCGCGTCGTCACGCGCGGAAGTCTCGCGGCGGACACCGGAAGTTTCTGTAACGTTCCACGCAGGCGATAGATGTGCGCCTGAAGCGAGTTGTGTGCCGTTGCGGGGGGATTCTCTCCCCATAGTTCCGTGTAGAGCTGTTCCGCCGGCACCGGTCGCCCACCGCTGATGAGCAGCGCCGCGAGCAGGGTCCGCTGCCGTGAACCGCGCATGCCGTGGAATTGGCCTTCGATGTCGTAGCCGACCGGGCCGAGAATTCTGAACTTCACTGTCCTCTGTCCCCCCTGGGCGAGTACCGATACTGGGCCAATGCCGAGACGAGGTGTGGTGTGCTGTCGCAGCCGCCGCAAAGGAGCGCGAATCATTTTCCCCCAATTAACACTGCCACAGATGAGCGCGCCGCACATCTATATCGTCCGCCGGGCTGCTGATACCCGCCATCGGAATAATCCGTTCCTGGGGTCGCTTCGGGCAATAGTGCCCGTTTCATCCCTGGTTCTGGTGGATGGGGTGAGGGGAGACGTAGCTCTCTCGGGTGGTAGGGCATGGCCGGAACGCCCCAGGTGCTGTGGCCCGAGCGGAAGCGGCGGGAAAGAATGGGACAGGCTTTGGGTACGGCGATGCGGGCGTTTGGCTGAATCGCTTCATTACCTCGCACGTAATTGACCGGAAGCTTCCTGTGATGGAAGCGTGTGATTTTACCGACCTTGCTTGAGGTTGGTCTCTTGTCCATAGCCCAGGCCCTGAGCGGAGTCCAGGAATGACGTCAGACGCACCTTCGTACGCCAATACAGAGGGGCGCGCCGACGACGCCGCCGGCGGGCCGTCCTGGGGCGCTCTGGCGGTCGTGATGGTGGGCACGTTCATGACTGTCCTTGACTACTTCATTGCCAACGTGGCGATTCCGGCCATCCAGGCCGATCTGAGCGCAAGTTCCGCGCAGGCACAGCTCGTCATCGTCGGCTACGGTGTGGCCTTCACCGCGGGGATGATCACCGGGGGCCGGATCGGCGACCTGTTCGGGCGTCGGCGCATGTTCGTCCTGGGGCTCGCCCTGTTCGGCATTGCTTCGGCAGCCTGCGGCCTCGCGCCCAACGCCGATCTGCTGGTGGTCGCCCGGATCGTGCAGGGCGCCGCGGCCTCCCTGATGGTCCCCCAGGTCCTCGGCATCCTCGGCACCGTCTACAACGGCCCCGGCCGCGCGACCGCCTTCAACGTCTACGGCCTGGTCGTCGGACTCGGCGGTGTTTTCGGCCAGTTGATCGGCGGTGTGCTCATCACCGCGGACTTGGGCGGCCTGGACTGGCGCGTCATCTTCCTCATCAACGTGCCGATCAGCCTCGTCACACTCGCCTTCGTCCCGCGCGCGGTACCCGAGTCCCGTAACGCCGACGGAACCCGCCTGGACCTGCCGGGCGCCGTTTTCGTCACGGTCGCGCTCGCCCTGCTGGTGACCGCGCTCGTCGAGGGCCGTGAGCAGGGCTGGCCGGTCTGGAGCTGGGTGTGCCTGGTGGCCGCCGCGGGACTGGGCGCCCTGGCCGTCGCACATCTGTCTCGCCGAGGCCGTGAGGGCCGGGGGCCCCTCATCGACCCCGCACTGTTCCGCGGCCGGGTGTTCTCCATCGGTCTCGCCGCGACCCTCACGTACTTCCTGGCGATGGGCTCGTTCTTCTTCCTGCTCGCCCTCTACCTCCAGGACGGCCGCGGGCTCACCCCGCTGGAGTCCGGACTGCTCTTTCTCGCCTTGGGCGCCGGGTACTTCGGCTCATCCCTGGTGTCGGCGCGCCTTGCCGCCCGCCTCGGCCCTCGACTCGTGGCCTGCGGCCCTCTCACCCTCGCGACCGGATACGTCCTGGTCGGCGTCACCGTGGGCGTCAGCGGCACCGACGGCTCCATCCTGTGGCTCATCCCATCCCTGCTCATCGCCGGGATGGGTATGGGGATGACCACCGGCCCGCTTACCGGCCTCGTCCTCTCGGGCGCTGCGCCCGAGCACGCGGCCTCCTCGTCCGGGGCGGTCAACACGGCGCAGGAAGGCGGCGCCGCCATCGGTGTGGCGATCGCCGGCACGGTGTTCTTTCCCGCCCTCGGAGGCGCGGCGGTGGCGGCCGACTACCCGCACGCGTTCAGCATCTCGCTCATCCCGCTCGTCGTGTTCTGCTGTGCCGCCTCGGCGATGGTCTGGGCGATGCCGCGCGCGACGGCGGACTGACCGTCACAGGGGCGCCGTCGCGACGGCACCGGCGGCCCGACATTCACGAGGGAGCGCTCATGCCATACGTACGGACGACTGATGGAACACGGCTGAACGTGACGGACTGGGGGTCGGGCCGACCGGTGGTACTGCTGGCTCCCGGGGTGATGGGTTCACGCGCCTGGGAGTTCCAGGCCACCTGGCTGGCCGGGCGAGGGCTGCGCTGTGTCGCCTACGACCGGCGTGGCTGCGGGCGCTCGGACTGGCCGTGGGAGGGCTATGACTACGACACCCTGGCCGACGACCTGGCCACGGTCTTGGAAGACAGGGATCTGCGGGACGTGAGCCTCGTCGGCTGTGCGGTCGGTGCCGGAGAGGCCGTGCGCTATCTGGCCCGGTATGGCGCCGACCGGGTGAGCAGGCTGGTCCTCGTCAGCCCCACCACCCCGTTCATCATGCGCACTGCGGACAACCCGGGGGGCGTCGACCCCGCCGTACTCGTCGAGATGGCGGAGGCCATCGCGTCCGACCGGCCCCGCTGGGCGGCCGAACTGGCCGGGCCGTTCTTCGCCGGAGCCGAGGCTCCCTGTTACACGGGGGCGGCGGGCGACTGGCGCGGTCTGCCGGTGTCGGCGGAACTGGCCGGCTGGATGTCCGGCCTGACGCTGGACAGCTCACCCCGCGCCACCGTGGAGATCTGCCGCACTCTGTTCGGTACCGACCAGCGTGCGGAGACCGCGGATGTCCCGGTGCCCACGCTGGTGGTTCACGGTGAGGACGATCTGGCGGCCCCGGTGGAACTGTGCGGGGCGCGCACGGCCGCCCTGATCCCGGACTGCACCTTCGTCCGGTACGAGGGCGCCGCCCACGGCCTGTTCGCCTCTCACGCCGACCGGCTCAACAAGGACATCGTGTCCTTCCTGTCGGCTTGATCCGCGACGGCCGCGCGGAAAGCCGCCGCCGTGTGTTCGTCCGCCGGGTGCATCGTCTCAAGCGACAGCTCCGAGACGGTGATGTCGGTAGCGGCACCGAAGGTGGTGATGGTGCTGAACAGGCACAGCTCGGTGCCGAGTGCGCGCAGGCGGATCGAGGCGACGATGGTGTCCGACAGCTCCGAGCAATCCTTCTTCTCCGGAGGCGGCCCGTAGGCCGACACCTCTTCGTACAGCTCGCGAAGCTCCTCACGGCCGGAGTACATCGACTGCCGGTAGAGCCGGCCGAGGATGTGGTTGCGCCACTCGTCGACATTGATCACTTGGCGAGCCAGGCCCTCCGGGTGGAGGCTGAGCCGCACCACGTTGATCGGCGGGACGAGGAGTGCCGGGGACACCTCCGAAAGCAGCGCCTCGGTGCCACGGTTCATCGACACGACGTCTTCTCGGGCGTCGACGGCGAGAGCAGGAAAGGGCGCGTGCGCCGTGAGCAGACGGTCGACCGCCTCCCGTACGACCCTCAGCCGCGGCGCGTCCAGCGGAGTCTCCTGGTACAGCGGTGAGTAACCCGCCGCGACCAGCAGCGTGTTGCGCTGACGGAGCGGCACGTCCAGGCTGTCGGCGAGCCGGTGCACCAGCGCCCGGCTCGGCCGGGAGCGTCCGGTTTCCAGGAAACTGAGATGCCGTGCCGAGATCTCGGCACGGAGCGCCAGCTCCTGCTGACTGATCTTCCTGCGCCGACGCCACTCCCGTAAGAGCGGTCCGACTCCGCTTTGACTTGTGGGCTTGGTCACGTCCCCCATGATAATTAACACCACTGACATCGCCCCCTCGGCACACGGGCGTCTCTTCGGCCAAGAGCTGAACTCCCCGTGCCCGACCGGACATCAGCGTGCGGATTCCGAACCTCCCTCGCCGCCGCTCGCGCCGTGGACGAAGGGACCCGCTCAGACGTGAGGCACGCAAGGCCGCGACCCGTCGACCGCGTCGACACTCATACGACCGCGTCGACACTCATATCGGCACAGCCGGACCGCGATCGGGACAGGCGCTACCGCCGAGCCCCATTGTGGCTCTCCACGAGAACCGGGCCCTGCGCGGTGGGGGAGAAGCGGAAGGTTCTGCGGTAGGCGGAGGGTGTGGTGTCCAAAGTGTCCCGCATGTGCTGACGCGGATTCGTGCCGTTGCCCGGGCCGGCCCTCACGACGATGTCGTCCACGGGCAGTTCGGCCGACTCCAGCAGGCGGCGTGCGTGTTTCAGGCGGGCCGAGGTGAGCCGGGCGGCGGGGGAGGGACCCGCCTCCTGCCGGAAGCGCGCGTCCGTCGAGGTTCCCGCGTCCTCCCGGACAGGGCGCTCGATGTACTGCGCCTGCCCGCCGTTCCGCACGGGCGCGACGACGCCGTAGCGGGCCACGTGGTGCGCCGCGGAGTCGCCGTGGTCTTCCCTGACCAGGTGCAGGCACGGATCGATGACCGCCGTCCGCCGGCCGCGAGAACGAACGCGCCGGTGCACAGGGACACCAACCGGGCCCCGCTGCCGGGCCGCGCGCAGTGCCTCCGCGATTCCGAGGGTCCACCACGCCGTCGTCGATCACGTCCGGGCAGTGGGTCCCCGCGACGATCACCGTGTCGGCGTGCTCCAGCAGGGACGGGCCGCCCTGGGGCGTGACGCCGTACCCGCTGACCATCGGCACCGGGGAGCCGTCCGGGGTGAGGGTGCGTACCTCGGGTGTTGGCGGTCACGACAGGAGCGTGCTCCGGATCTGCGTGGAGGGCGAGCGGCGGAGGGGCGGCGGTACGCGCTCCTGTGGCGTCCGGCAGATTGCTGGTCAGGTCGGCATCGACCCGGAGGAGAAGCACAGGTGCCGTTCGGCCTCGACCAGGAGGTGTTGGACGCCCGGATAGATCACCTCGCCGACCTTCCACAGCGCGATCCCACGGCGCAGGCGCACGATGTGCTCCGCGGTCCAGGACGGCAGGCCCAGTCGGGACACCGTCGCTTCCGCTTCCGCCATCTCTGGCTGTAGATCACGATGGTGTCGGCCATCTTCAGAGCCGCGCGGGTCTCCGGGCTGTCGTCGATGTCTGACAGAAGATGGACGACGAAGATGCAGGCCAGGCCGTAGCCCCGAGCGAACTCCAAGAACTTCTCAAGCAGTGCGGTTAGTAGCCAATGAGCTGCACTTTTAGACCGTGAGCCTTTTCCATCATCGGTTTGAGCTGGCCAGATGCAGGGTGAGGACGGCTTGGACGAGGGCGGTGATCCGAGTGGTGGAGCACCGGCTTTTTGCGCGGGAGCCGCCAGTTCTTGAGGGGCGTCATGGCCTGCTCGACGAGTGCGCGGATCTTCGTGTGGGACCGGTTCACCGCCTTCTGCCCTGGGGAGAGGGTGTCCCATCGTCCCCAGTACGGGATGTGGACCGTGCCGTCGGCGCCGCGGTAGCCCTTGTCCGCCCAGCAGGTGACATGGGCCCGGTCGAGGGCGTCGATGATGCCGTGTTCGCGGGCCGCGCGGATGTCGTGGACGGCTCCGGGCAGGGCCGGTGACGCCCACAGCAGTCGGCCGAACGGATCGGTGAGGACCTGCACGTTCATGCCGAGTTTCTTGTGTTTCCCGGAGTAGAAGGGCTGGTCCGCCTCAACTTGGCGACGGCCCCTCAAGATCTACTGGCACGGTTGTTCGATGTCGTGGAAGCAACAGAAAGGATCGAAGAAAGCATGCCGAACAGGATGAGAGCCGCTACCGATGACGCGGCTGCACGGATGCTGTCGGTGCCCCCAACGGGATTCGAACCCGTGCTACCGCCTTGAAAGGGCGGCGTCCTAGGCCGCTAGACGATGAGGGCTATCGGCCCGCCTGGGCGCTGTGCAGCGCGTCGGGGACGTGAGAAGCATATGGGATGGCGGGACGGATCGGCAAAAGGGTTCCGGCGGGGGCTTGTGGCGGGGCGTAGCCCCGGGGGCGGGGCTCAGCCCCGGGGCGGCTGGGCAGGCGCTCAGCGTGTGCTCGGCGTAGGGGAGCGGTGCCGGGCGGAGTCCGCGGGGGGTGTCGAGGGGGACGACGGCCGGTCGGAGGGGGACGGGGGAGGCGCGGACGGGGAGTCCGAGGGGGATGTGGATGGGGAGGACGGGGAGTTCGAGGGGCTGGAGGGGCTGGAGGGGTGGTCGGTGGGGCCGCCGCCGGGAGTGTTCTCCTGGGGGAGGTGCCTGCTCACCTCCGCCGTGGAGAGGCCGAGGCCGCCGAGCCGGATCGCGTCCCATGCCTGGAGGCGCTTCGTGTCGCGGTCCATGTAGAGGACGGACGCCTCGATCGGATCGGGGTTCTTCTTCTCGACCGCGCGCAGCCCGCTGCCGCCCGTCGAGCCCTCCGTGCGCAGCCGCGTGCCCAGCGGCAGTACCTCCATCTCCGCGTGGTGGATGTGGCCCGTGAGGGTCAGCGGGACCGTGCCGTCCGTCTCGCGCGCGGCCACCGGCTCGTGGGCGATCGCGATGTCCACGGGGGTGCCCGCCCGCTCCTGGTCGCGGATCGCGGAGGCGAGCCTGATGCCCGCCATCCGCTCCCCGGGGTCCCCTATCGGCTTGACCGACCGGTCCGGCGTGTACTGCGGGTCGCCGGTCCCGGCGAAGCGCAGCCCCGCCACCGTCACGGCCTCGCCGTTGTCGAGCACATGGACGTTCTTCATCTTTTCCAGATAGCGCTGGGTGGTGGCCGAGTCGTGGTTGCCCCTGACCCAGACGTAGGGCGCGCCGAGGGTCTTGACCGGGTCGAGGAAGCCGTTCTCCGCGGCGCTGCCGTGGTCCATCGTGTCGCCGGAGTCCACGATCACGTTGATCTTGTACTGCTTCACAAGCGAGGCCACGATGTGCCAGCTCGCCGGGTTCAGATGCACGTCGGAGATGTGCAGCACCCGGATGGTCGACGGGTCGGGCTGGTACGCGGGCAGCGTGGAGGCCACGTCGTACAGCTTCGTCATGTTGGTGACCAGGCGCGCCAGTTCGTGCTGGTACACGTCGAAGTCGCTGACGATGCTGCGCGCGCTGCCGACCACCGAGGGGGCGCTGCTGAGCAGTCCGTCGAACTTCGGTTCGAGTACGGACTTGGGGTTCCAGGTGGCGTACGCGGTCCCGCCCGACGCGGCGAGCAGCGCGAGCGCCAGGCCGCCGGCCGCCAGCGCGCGCCGTGGGCGCCGGTAGACCACGAGCCCCAGCGTGCACGCCCCGGCGACCACCGCCACACAGGAGCGCACCGCGAGGTCGAGCGTGCCCCTCTCGACATCGCCGGCGATCTCGTCCTGGAGCCCGGAGAACCGCTCCGGATGCTCCACCAGCTCCTGCGCCCGTACCGGGTCGAGCCGGTCCACATCCACGTCAAGCCGGATGGGCGCCGTGTGCGAGTCCAGTTCGAGGGAGCCGAGCGGCGAGACGTTGACATGGGTGCCGCCCGTCACCGAGGGGCGCAGCGCCATCCGCGTGTCCATCGGACCCACCCGCACCTGCGCGCTCCCGACGATCAGCAGCCCGAGCCACGCCCCCGCCAGCACCACGCAGACGAGGCCGAACGCGCGGGCGAACGGGCGCGTACGGGTGAAGGGGTCCTTCAGCTCGGGGGCGACCGGCCCCGGGGGCGTGCCGCGGCCGGGGGAGGACGGACGGGGAGCGCGCCATCGCCTCATGGCGACGGGTGCGTTCCTTATGCGGCGGACCACTGCGGGGAGGTCGTGGGCCATTGATCCCTTATGCCCAAGTCCGCTCGTCGCTATGCCGGATGGTGTTTGGATATGACCGGATGCGGGGGCGGCCGATCGGGTACGGAGGTGGCGCCCACGGGGCGCGCGAGTCCATGGGGTGTACGGGTGCCGCGGGTCCTGTGCGGCGTCGGGGAGGTCGGCGGGGTCGGCCCGGTGGCCGTGGTGCGGCCGGTCCGCGGCCCGTGCTGCCGGGCGGCGGGGGCGTGCCGTGGCCGACAATGGCCGAGTGCTTGAGATGACGCGCGAGGACTTCGAGGAACTGGTCGCCGAGGCGCTCGACCGCATCCCGCCGGAGCTGATGCGGCTGCTCGACAACGTCGCGGTCTTCGTCGAGGACGAGCCGCCCGCCGACGAGCCGGAACTGCTCGGGCTGTACGAGGGCACGCCCCTGACCGAGCGCGGCGAGTGGTACGCGGGCGTGCTGCCGGACCGCATCACCGTCTACCGGGGCCCCACCCTCCGGATGTGCGCCACGCGCGAGGAGGTCGTCGCGGAGACGGAGGTCACCGTGGTGCACGAGATCGCCCACCACTTCGGCATCGACGACGCACGGCTCCACGCGCTCGGCTACGGGTGAGGCGCCCCGGGGGGTACGGGGCCTCCTTGGGGGCTCCCGGTCCTCGCGGCGGCGCGGGTGGTCCTCCGGATCTGTCGGGGCGGGGCGCGGGGGCGGGGTGTGCGTGTCCTCGGGACCTGGCGGGGAGTTGGGCAGGCCGACCGTGTTCCGCGCCCCGGAGGTGGCCCGTGCGTCCGTCGTACGCGCAAGACCGTACCCCCCACCCGCCCACCCGCCCGTACGCTCATCCGCTCGTACGACTCCCCGCCCATCTGCGGGTACGGGCGGCCGCCGCGCTGCTGGCCGTCGCCGCGGCGGCGGGGGTGAGCGGCTGTATGAGTGTGGGGAGCGAGGACGGCACCGAGCCCGCCGGGTCCTCCGCCTCCACCCCCGAGCGCGGCGCCGCGCCCGGGCCCGACAGCGCCCCGGGCGCGCCGGGGGTCGGGCCCGCGGGCGCCGAGCGGCCGGGCGGCAGGGGCCACGGCGCGCACCGGGACAAGCCCTCGCCCGACGCCTCCGAGTCCGAGGACGCGACCGACGACGGCGGCGACGACAGCGGCGACGACAGAGATGACGCCGATGACGCCGACAACGGGGACAAGGGGCGCGAGGGCGACGGGAAGGTCGACGACGGCGGGAAGGGGAAGCCGGGCGAGGGCGGGGGTTCGGGCCCGGAGACCGGTGGCGGGGGCAAGGGCGGGCACGGCGGCGGTGGGGGACGGCCGTCCGCGAAGCCCACGGGGTCCGGCGGCGGCTCCCACGACCCCGGCGGCCACGGCACGCCCCCTTCCGGACCCGGACCCGGCCCAGGACCAGGACCCGGGTCCACTCCGCCCGCCGAGCCGTCGGCCGCGCAGTCCGATCCGCCCGCTCCGGGCCCCTCGGCCTCGGCCCACGGAGGCGGCTCCTATCGCCCGCTCCGGGGTGTACCGTCCCCCTCTCCGCAGCGGATTTGAGTATTCCGGTTGTCCTCGGCAATTCCGGCCGATGTAACGGGGAATGGCAACGCGATGGAATTACGGGGATTCACGCGCGGATATGCGAGATGAATATGCGGCGGCTGGGTGGGGCGGGGCTTTGGGGTACGGCTGCCGCCGGGACCGGAGGGGCAGGGGAGAGGCGGGGGCGGGGGTGGGCCTAGGTGGGCCGGGGCGGGGTGGCTGGAGCGGGGCTGAGGTGCGGTTGAAGTGGGCTTGAGGGTTGGCCCGGGGCTGTCTTGTGGGGAGCGGGGCGTTGTTGGCGTTCTGGGGGCGGGGGTGCTGGCTGAGCAGGGGGTTTCCGTGTTCTGCGGTGGCCGGTTCAGCGGGCCGTGGAGGGGTGGTCGGCGGGGGCGGCGAACCGGTTTGCCTTCCGGGGGGTGAGGTGCGTATGGTGGTAGATCGTTTGATCCCATTTGCCCGGCGCACTCCTCACAGAGCGAGGAAAGAAGCGCGCCGCGTGTGGCGCGTACTCCCTTGCCGTGGCCGGACCGCATAGAGGCGGTTGCTCGCGAATTCACGGAGTTTGGGCGCGTGCCGTGAACTCCGGAAGGTTCGCATTTCGCATGTCTGTTTCCAGTCCCGACCACATCGCCGTGCTCGCTGACGACCACGAGCCCGCCGACGTGACGGCCGAGACCGCCGCCCCCGACGCCGAGCGCGCCGAGGACACCACAGGGGCCGAGCCCGCGGCAGCCACCGAGGCAGCCGAGGCCATCCAGCCCACCGAAGCCCCCGAGACGGCCGCCGTCTCCAAGACGGCCGAGGCCCCTGCGACACCCGAGACCCCTGTGACGGCCGAGGCCGTCACCGCCGCAGCCGAAGAGGAGCAGGCCCCCCAGCCCGGCTTCGGCGACCTCGGCCTGCCCGAGTCCGTCGTGAACAAGCTGGCGCAGAACGGCGTGACCACCCCGTTCCCCATCCAGGCCGCCACCATCCCCGACGCCCTCGCGGGCAAGGACATCCTGGGCCGCGGCCGCACCGGCTCCGGCAAGACCCTCTCCTTCGGGCTGCCGCTGCTCGCCACCCTCGCGGGCGGCTACACCGAGAAGAAGCACCCGCGCGGCGTCGTCCTCACGCCCACGCGCGAGCTGGCCATGCAGGTCGCGGACGCGCTCCAGCCCTACGGCGACGTACTCGGCCTGCGTATGAAGGTCGTCTGCGGCGGCACCTCGATGGGCAACCAGATCTACGCGCTCGAACGCGGCGTCGACATCCTCGTCGCCACCCCGGGGCGGCTGCGCGACATCATCAACCGCGGCGCCTGCTCCCTCGACAGCGTGCAGATCGCCGTGCTCGACGAGGCCGACCAGATGGCCGACCTGGGCTTCATGCCCGAGGTCACCGAGCTGCTCGACCAGATCCCCGAGGGCGGCCAGCGGATGCTGTTCTCGGCCACGCTTGAGCACGAGATCGACACGCTCGTGAAGCGGTACCTGAACGGCCCCGTCGTGCACGAGGTCGATCCCTCCGCGGGCGCCGTCACCACGATGAGCCACCACATCCTCATCGTGAAGCCGCGCGACAAGGCCCCGGTCACGGCCGCGATCGCGGCGCGCAAGGGCCGTACGATCATCTTCGTCCGCACCCAGATGGGCGCCGACCGCGTCGCCGAGCAACTGCGGGACGCGGGCGTGCGCGCCGACGCGCTGCACGGCGGCATGACCCAGGGCGCCCGCACCCGCACCCTGGCGGACTTCAAGGACGGGCACGTCGGCGTGCTCGTCGCCACCGACGTCGCCGCGCGCGGCATCCACGTGGACGACATCGACCTGGTGCTGAACGTGGACCCGGCCGGCGACCACAAGGACTACCTGCACCGTTCCGGCCGCACCGCCCGCGCGGGCCGCTCCGGCACGGTCGTCTCGCTCGCGCTGCCGCACCAGCGCCGGCAGATCTTCCGGCTGATGGAGGACGCGGCCGTCGACGCCTCCCGCCATGTGGTGGGCGGCGGCGGGGTCTTCGACCCCGAGGTCGCGGAGATCACCGGGGCACGCTCCATGACGGAGGTGCAGGCCGAGTCCGCGGGCAACGCCGCGCGGCAGGCCGAGCGCGAGGTCAAGGACCTCACCCGGCAGCTTGAGCGCGCCCAGCGGCGCGCCGTCGAACTCCGTGACGAGGCCGACCGCCTCACCACCCGCGCCGCCCGCGAGCGCGGCGAGGAGCCCCCGCAGCCGGCGGCCGCGGACACGGCCACCGTCCAGGACCCGGCGGAGCCCGCGGCGGAGTCGGCGGCCCCGGCCGTCACCGACGCCCCGGCGGAGGTCCCGGCGCAGCAGTCGAGGCCGTCGTACGAGGGCTCGTACGAGCGCAGGGAGCGCCGCCCCTACGAGCGGCGGGACGGCGAGCGCACGTACGAGCGCCGTGACCGCGACGGGGACAGGTCGTACGACCGCAGGGGCGGCGGACGCTCCTTCGACCGGCGTGACGACCGCCGTGACGACCGCGGTGGCTTCAACCGGGACCGCGACCGTGGCGGCTTCCGCCGCGACGACCGTGGCGACCGGGGTGAGCGCGGCGAGCGCGGGGACCGCGGCGGCTTCCGCAGGGACGGCGAGCGCTCGTACGACCGCAAGGGCGGCAACCGCCCGTTCGGCCGCCGCGACGACCGGGGCGGTTTCAACCGGGACCGTGACGACCGCGGGGGCTTCAACCGCGACCGTGACGACCGTGGCGGCTTCAACCGCGACCGCGATGACCGTGGTGGTTTCAACCGGGACCGTGACGACCACCGTGGCGGTTTCCACCGGGGCCGTGAGGAGCGGGGCGGCTTCGACCGCGACCGGGAGCGCGGCGGTTTCCGCCGTGACGACCGGCGCCCGTTCAACCGCGACGACCGCGGCGGTTCCCGCCGTGACGACCGCCGCCCCTTCAACCGCGACGACCGCCCCGCGTCCCGCCGCGACGACCACCGCGGCGGCCGCCGCGAGGACAAGCCCCGCTGGAAGCGCGGCAACTGAGCGAAGGACGAAGAAGGACGAAGGACGAAGGACACGGACGCCGCGGCCCCGGCATGACGGGGCGGACATACGGCGCCCATGGCATGGAAGGGCCGGGCCCCCGACCGAGGGGACCCGGCCCCGCCGCGTTCTCCCCGGAGAAGCGCCCCGGGACCACCCCTGCCCCCTCCGGGAAGGCCCCCGACGCCCCGCGCCCCGATACCCGGTCGGAGTCCGGGCCCGGTCGGGCTATGCTCGTGGGGGTATGGAGACGGGCCGTTAGCTCAATGGGCAGAGCAGTGGACTTTTAATCCATTGGTTGTGGGTTCGAGTCCCACACGGCCTACCGGACATCTCTTCGGGGAAAGCCTGTTGACCAGGCAAGGAGCGTCCGTATCGGTGGTCGCCGGTACGGACGCTCAGTCGTTTCCGGGCTCTTGCGTGAGCGATGCGTGAGCGGGAGTGTCGTCGAGTGCCTTCCGGGCCCGGGGGACGACGGCCGCCACGCGCTCGGTCAGCTCGTCCTCGTACTCCTCGAACAGCTCCATGTACGTGTCCGAGGTCAGCGCGATGGTGGAGTGCCGCAGCTTCACCTTCGCGTCGTGCAGGTCCCCGCCACCGGCCTTCACGAGGGCCGCGGCACCGTGGCGCAGGTCCCGCAGGTTAATCGGCGGCAGCCCGGCCGCATCCGAGATCCGGCGGAACGCCTTGCTCACCACGTCTGGGTGCAGCCATGTCCCGTCCTCGTTCGTGAAGATCTTGCCCGTGTCGGTCCACGGCAGCCCCGCCGCGAGGCGCGCGTCCCGCTCGGCGAGCTGTCGCACCCGGTGCGCCTTCAGCACGGTCACCGTGCCCCGGTCGATCTTCACCACGCCCGCGGACCCGTCCGTCTTCGGCGCCGTCTCCACGGGCGTCCACCCGTCCGTGACGATCTCCCGCAGGACGCGGATCAGCCGCGCCCTGTAGTCGACGTTTTCCCAGTCCTGGCCCACCCCCTCGCCGCGGCGCAGCGCGTGGTGAGCAATGAGGTGGAAGAACGCATAGAGCCGGTCGCCCTCGGCCTCGTCCAGGAAGGTGCCGAGCTGGGCGGGCGTCCACACCATGACGGGGCCCGGCTTCTCGCCCGTCTCCCGCCAGCGTGCGACCCGCTCCGCCGTCCACAGCAGCCCCTTGGGCCGCCTGGCGGGGGTCAGCTCGACGAAGGAGGCGGGGTTGAACGTGATGTACTCCCGGCCGATCGCGAAGTTCAGCGCGGTCCGCAGTGTCCGGCGGACCGCCTGTTTCGACGCCGGGCCGGTGACGCGCCGGAACGGCGGCATCTCGGCCAGCTTCGCCCGCTCGACCGCGAGCAACTGCCGCTCAGCGGCCGGCGGCCGGCCGCCCTTCGCCCACCGGGCGCGCGCAACCTGCTCCCGGCGCGCCTGGTTCTCCGCCTCGATGACCTCGTTCTGGTCGTCGATCGCATCGAAGAACTCCTGACACCGCCCGACGCCGAGCCGGTCCAGGCGCACGGTGCCGAGTCCGGGGCGCAGGTGGCAGCGCACATGCGACTCGTACCCGCGGAGCGTGGTCGCCCGCCGCGACTTGCGCTTGACGTCCAGCCACTCGTCAAACAGGTCGCCCACGGTCAGCGTGCTGGTGAGCTTCTGTCCGCGGACCAGGCGGCGCCGGGTCTCCGCGAGGTCGGGGAGCGGGGCCTTCTTGTCCTTCGACACCGTCTCCAGCAGATCACCGACGAGGGTCAGCGCCTCCGTGTCGTCGCCGTCGGGAAGATCGAGCAGCGCCCTCACCTTGTCCAAGTCCGCCTGTGCCGCCTTCGCGGACTCGTACCCGGCGCGGGAGAACGACCGCCGCCCGCCGTCCGCGCGCGGTGGCAGCTCCTGGCGCAGGGCCCACTTGCCGTGTCTTCGGCTCGTGAGCTGAGGGCACGCCTTCCCCAGCGGCTTGCCGTCGGCGCCGCGGCAGTAGCAGCGGCGATACGTAGACCCCTTCACTCTGGCCTCCAGCGTGTGCTGACGAGATGGGTCACGGACTCGTTGAGCCTGGCGCACAGCTCGGGCGTCATCTCGCCCCGGCGGATCGCGTGAAGTACATGCCCGTTCGCGAGTTCGACTGTCACCAGGATCTCGCCTTCTGGCAGGTCATCGCTCAGCGCGAAGAAGGGGAGATCCTGGCTGGCGGCCGGGGTCTGTGCACGCTCCTGCGGTGGTGTTCCCACAGCGTTCCCCATTCGACTACATGTTCGAATCACCGAACGGGAGTACCCGTTCGCGGCGTGAATGGATGAGCATCATGACACCCGATACCAACACCCGACCACCACACAAAAACCACGACTACCAGGCGTAACGCCCTAGCTATGGCTCGTCTTTCAGTTTTCCTCGGGTGCGAAAGTGTCGATCAACCGGAGCAGTTGGGATAGCTGAGCAGGCGTCAGTCGCTCGGCCCGCTGGACGAGTGCCCGAGCCGTGCCTGACTCGTTCCAGACGGTGTCGACGCCGAAGAACTGTGCCGACGCCGACTCTTGGAGTACTGGAAGAGGGAGCTGTAGCCCGTTGGCCAGCGCTTTGAGCTGCGGGACCTGCGGGGCGTTGACCGGCTCTCCGGACTCCAGCCGATGAATCCAGCCACTTTTCACCTGAGTGCCGCTGGCGGGGTCCACGGCCCGGTCCTGCAAGGAGGCAAGGGACAGTCCTAGCTCGTGCCGACGCTCGCGGACCAGGTCGGCAAACTGCGTTCGCTGCTGCGCGTGCTGTTCGGCCATGGGCGTCATCCTGCCACTCCTGCCAGGTGGGGGACTCCGAGGGATGTTCAGGGTTGTGCGCGCGAGCGGGCGCCCCGTTCGCTGGTCGGGGCGGCGGGGCGCTCATGCATCCGAACGTAGTGTTCAGGGAAATGCATGCTGCGTCTAGGGCGCACTCGGGGCGCACGGCATTCATCTGAATAGACAAGGCGTTCAGGTCGTGCAATGCTTCGGGTGTTCAGTTGAATGAACGAAGCCTTCACGGAGGTGAATGTGTCCGACGTGCTCATGTGCCGGATCTACAGCGCCAGCCTGTTGCGCACCCTCATGCAGCGAACCGGAACGGGCGGTCGTCTGACCGTGCGGACGCTCGCCGAGATCGCCGATGTGCCGCTGGGAACCCTCGGAGCTTTGCTGAGCGGTGCCCAGCAGCTCCTTCCCATGGCCAAGGCCCACCGCGTCGCGGCGGCGGTGGGCGTCGACTTGCTCGTCTTGTTCGTCGTCGACGAGCGGGCCGCGCGGCGCGCAGCCCTTCGCGTACCGGCACCTGCCGCAGAAGATGCGCCCGAGCCGGTGTCGGTATGAGCGCCCCGCTCCCGCTGCTGACCGTCGGCGAGCTGTACGAGCAGCCGCCCCTCATGCGGCTGTGGCCGACCTTCGGCGGCCAGATCCTGCAACAGCCCGAATCGACGACGTACCAGCTCGCCGCCGAGAAGCGACTCCCCGTCGAGGCCGTGCGCCTCGGGCGGACGCAGTTCGTGCGGACAGCGGACGTCCTGGCATGGCTGCACCTGCCCGCCGATTGCGAGCGCTCGCACGAGCCGCAGGACGCATGACGGGGCCGTCCGGATGCCGGTCCGGAACGGCCCCACGGCTACCCCATCCATCACGAAATGAGGTCACCGTGACCACAGAGATTACCGCCCCCGAGCTGTACGACCCGCGTCCGTGGGAGCGGGTCACGCTCGCCGAGCAGCGGCCCGCGATCGATGCGCTCGCCGAACTGGCGGCAGCTCTCCCGAACCTCCCCGGCGCGTACATCACCACGTCCGCGATCGTCCCGGGGCAGATCGAGGTACAGGCCCTGACGTTCGCGGCGTTCGAGGCGTGGCGCGAGGGGCTGGGCGTGGACCCGGGAGACGTCCGTCCCGGGAACATGGCGCCGGAGCGCGCGCACTTGGAACTCGATGCCGTTGTGGGTGGCGTGCCGGTGCACGTGTACGCGATGGGTGCCCCGCTGCCGCAGACCGCTGCCGAGTCCGAGGGCGGTGCGGCATGAGCACCCTCGACTCCGCCCGCCGCGCGGCCTCGGAGCTGTTGCGGCAGGAGACCAGTGAGGACCTGCCCGAGTGGCGGGCGGCCTACGACGACGAGGCCCCCGAGTCCGGGAGCGGCGTGCCGAACGCGATCACGCCGGTGTGCAGCGACGAGGACCACGAGCCGAGCGACGGCGGCGTGTACGCGTGCTGCCCGGAGCCGGTGATCCCCGTGCCGCCGCCGCTGGTCGACTACCTGGTGGCGCTCCTCAACGCCGACCGGAACGACGGTGTCCGGTGAATGCGCGGCTGATCGACATTGCGGCGAACGCGCTCGTGGCGGCGCGGGAGCAGGGCCGCCAGACGGCGACGGGGCAGGCGATCCGGCTGGAGGCCGAAGCCGTGCTCGCCGCTGTGCGGACGGCCGCGCTGCACGAGGGCGCCGACGCGGTCGACGCGATGCAGACGGCCCGCGACGACGAGGTCACCGACCTGGTCGGCGGGCTGCCGGATCGGGTGGCGGTGGAGCACGTCACCGCGCGCCGGACCGCCGCCCTGCTGCGGGAGATGGCGGGCTCCCCGGCCGCCGAGCCGGAGCCCGCCGCCGCTGGCCCGATCTGCACTGAGGCCGAGGCGCGCGCCGCCGGACTCGACATCGCGGCAAGCACGGACGAGCTGACCGCGATGGCCGAGACGATCGTCGCTGCGCACGGTGACGAGCCGTCAGCGGAGGTCGACCTGGCGCGTGCCGTGCCGCTGATGGCCCGCGCGATCGACCGCCTGCGGGCCCGCGTCGCTGAGCTGGAGGCCGAGCGATACCGGACTCTCGGTGACGACCTGAATCCCTCGTCGCTGGTCATCGACGCCGGGGCGTACAGCCGCCTGCGGGACGCCATCACCGCCACCATGACCGACCCGGACGCCTGGGACGACGACGAGGCCGAGGACGCCATCCTCGCCCGCTACGTGCAATGGCTCGCCGCGCGCGCCGCCGGGGCGGGTGAGTCGGATGCCCGGTGACGCCATCGTCGGCGGGCTCGCGTTCGCCGGGGCCCTGGTGCTCGTGCTGTGGATCGCCGCAGCGGTCGACATCGCCGCCTGGACCGCGCAGCACGCGGCCGCGTGGCGGGCCCGGCACCCGCGGCGGGGAGGTGGCCGGCATGGCCGCTGACCGTCTCCGTGACCCCGCCCGCGGCGAGGTGCTGACCGGGCCCGAGGGGGCGCGCCGGATCGCCGCCGCGCATGAGGCGGCGTACGGGGACGTGTGGTCGCCGGATGTGCAGTGGGCGCGGGCGGTGGCCGCGGTCGCCGAGCCCGAGCCCCGCTGCCCGCGCTGCCAGGGCACTTTCGAGACCTGCACGTGCACCGGGGCGGCCCCGCGGGACCCGGTGGGGCTGAACCCGACCGGCCGCCCCCGCCGCAGCAGCGCCCGGCGCCGCCGCCGCGCCACCCGAGGCGGTGAGCCCGCGTGAGCTACCTCCACCTCGCCGCTGCCGCGGTGCTCCTCATCGCCGCCGGAGCCGCCCTCAAGGGGGCCGCCCGGCCCACCCGCAAACGCCGCACCTACACGCCCCGGAAGGACGTGGCCTCATGACCGGGCCCGAGCACTACCGCGAGGCCGAACGCCTGCTTACCCTCGCCGACTACCACGATGACCCGGACCGGCGCGCGGCCGCGCAGGTGCACGCAACGCTCGCCCTCGGCGCCGCCACCGCGATGGCCGCGCCCGTCGACGGTGAGACTGCGGGACTCAACGTCGAGGAGTACGACGCCTGGCGTGCCGCCGTCGAGGGCAAGCCCGCCCCGGCGCGCACGCTCACCGTCTACCGCGCCTCGCACGACCCGATCGTCATGGGCTTGTACACCACGGCCGCCAAGGCCCGGAAGCACTGCGAGACCGACGAGCGCCGCTCCTGGCCGACCGGCACCCGCCTCTCCTTCGACTGGATCGAGGACGAGAAGGACGGCGTCGCCGAGCTGGTGGTCGTCGCGGGCCAGAACGAGGAGTCCACGACCGGCTACACGGTCACCTCGCTGAAGGTCGCCGCCGAGTACGACCCGGAGGCCGACGCGTGACCGCCTCCAACACCGCGCGCGCCGGGGCGCCGGAGTCGCGTCGAGGCTGGCTCCTCGCCGCCATACAGCGCCAGGCGCAACCCGTCACCACCGCCCAGGCCGCACGGCTCTACGCCGCCAGCCCGTGGCCGAGCAGCGGCCGGAACACGACGCGGAAGGACCTGCGGAGCCTCGTCGCCCGCGGGGACCTCGCCGCCACCGACACCGCCCGAGGCCGCACCTACACACCCCGGAAGGACCACGCGCGATGAGCACCGAGATCGTGCAGACGGGCGGCGCGCTCGCCATCCGCCCCGACCAGACCGTATGGACGCCCGAACAGGCCGCCGTGCTCCGCCAGTCCGGCATCGGCGACGGCGTCACCCACGCCGAGCTGTCCAGCTTCCTGCACCTGTGCCAGCGGACCGGGCTCGATCCGTTCTCCCGGCAGATCTACCTCATCGGCCGGTGGGACAAGCGGGCCGGGCGTGAGGTGTTCACCCCCCAGACCGGCATCGACGGGTACCGCGTCGTGGCACAGCGGGTGACCGTGAAACAGGGCGGCGCCTACGGCTATGAAGACACGCTCTGGTGCGATGCCTCAGGGGCGTGGCGAGACGTGTGGCTCGCCGAGGAACCCCCCGCCGCCGCGAAGGTGACCGTGGTCCGCAACGGCCAGCGGTTCAGCGCGGTGGCCCTGTTCAGGGAGTACGTGCAGACCAATCGCGACGGGCGCCCGGTGGGCTCGTGGGGGAAGATGCCCGCCGGTCAGCTCGCGAAGTGCGGTGAAGCGCTGGCATTGCGGAAGGCGTTCCCCCTCGACCTCGCCGGGGTGTACACGGCGGAGGAGATGGCGCAGGCCGACAACCCCGCCCCGGCGGGGGTGGAGCCGGAGCCGGTGGAGCGGATGCGCCGGGCACAGCCGGGCGAGCCCGACCCGTGGGCCACCCCGGCGCCCGAGCCGCAGACCGCCGCGCAGGGACGGGACTACCTCCACGAAGCGCACCAGGCGCCGGACAGGGACGCGGTCCGCCGCATCTGGCTAGAGGCCCGCGCCGACGGCGCCGTGGCTGACTACCTCGCGCAGATCGCCGCCGTCGGCAAGGACAAGGCCGCTTCCACCAAGCCCACCCCGGCCCAGGACCCGGCCCCCGCGACCGCCGAGGACGACGCGATCACCGCCGAGCGCGAGCTGCGTGCCGCCGCCAAGCGCGTCCACCTCACCAACCTCGACGAGGAGTTCGAGCAGAGCTACGGCCTGCCGATCGCACAGGCGCCCGCTGCGCAGATGCGGCAGATGACCGCGATCCTCATCGGCACCGCCGCCGCCTGACACTGCCCCGGGGTGCCGCGGCCCGTACCGCGGCACCCCCGAAGGAGACCGACATGAGCCTGAAAGAGGCCGCGGCCCGCGAGGCGTACCTGAAGACGTTGCACGACGTGGTGGGCAACGCGTACAAGGCCGCCCGTGCCGAGACGCAGCAGCTCCTCGACGACGCCGCGCGGGACTCGGGGACGCGGCAGGTCGCCGTCACCCTGCCGGACGGGCCCGACATCGCCACCGTCAGCCTGTCCAGCGGCGAGGCCGCCGCCCGCGTCGTCGACGATGCGGCGTTCACCGCCTGGGTCATCGCCACCGTTCCGGGCGAGGTGGAGCGGCGGTTCGTCACCGAAGTTCGCGGCGCCTTCCGCACGAAGCTGTTGAGCGAGTTGACGGCGGCGGGCGGCACCGAGTGGCCCGACCCCGAGACCGGCGTCATCCACGACGTGCCCGGCGTGGAGCTGGCGCCCAGCCGCAGCCGTACGCACGCGGTGCGGTTCAAGAAGGACGGCCGCGACCAGGTGATGAACGCCTGGCGCGACGGCCGCCTGGCGGACGTCGCCCTGCCCGAGCTGACCGCCGGCGGTGAGCGGTGAGCGCCGCCGACCGCCTCGCCTGGCAGCAGTCGGCGGACTGCGCCGGCGTCGACATGGACGCCGGCTCCAGCAGCAGACGGCAGCTATGGCCTACGCCTGGCCTACGCCTGGCCTACGCCTGGCCTACGCCTGCCTCTCCCCTAACTCCTCCGTAGCCGCGAGACTCCCAAGAGCCTTGTCGCCAGCGTCTGAAGTACCTCCGTGACCTGCGGCTCTGACCACCCGACAAGCCACGTCCGGGGCGGCCGGCCCGGGCGCCCCGCCCCGGACGTGACACCCGCAGCACCACGAGAACGGACCGGCCTTGAACGGCGACGAGCAGGACACCCGAGCAAGCGGGAGCGTCGCGCACGCCTACCGCAACGCGCTGTTCTGGCGGTGGGCGCCCGCGATGCCGAAGGGCATCCCCGCGGCGTTCGTGACCCTGCTCTACGCGCTTGCCAGCGCCGCCGACCCCGCGGGCCGCGTGCGGTTCCGCGACGGCTCGGTGATCCGGATCAAGGACATCGCCGCCGCGTGCAAGGCCGACGAGAAGGACGTCCGTCGCTACCTGACGGCCGCCGTTGCCGCCGGTGTGGTGGCCGTCGAGGGGGAGCAGCGGCGCGGCCGCCCCACCCTCTACGTGCTCATGCTCACGCCGTCGCCGGACTGGGGCGCGGCGGTCGACGCGATCACGAACTCGAAGCGGAAGCGGCCCGAACGCACCCCTCCGCCGTGGCGGCAAGCGGCCCCCGGCGCGGACCAGAAGAACGGGGGGCGGTCCCCCGAACTTCCGGAGGACAAGAACGGGGGACCGCCCCCCGAACTTTCAGACCTTGATCACGAAAAAGAACGGGGGACCGCCCCCCGTACGAGTTCGGGGGACCGCCCCCCGTTTGGTTCGGGGGACCGCCCCCCGAACAACCCAGGGAGACCCATGTCTCTCCCCCACGAGGTGGCTGAGGTTGAACCTCAACCACCCGTAGACGTCGCTCCGGCCCCGACCGAGCTCCCCGAGAACCACGAACCACGAACGGCCGACGTCGCCCGCTGCGCCGTCTGCCACGAACGCATGATCCCCCGCCCTGGCCGCGACCGACACACCCACTGCATCACCGCAGGAGGCGCCACATGAGCCCGCTGGAACGCCTCCTCGCCGAGTCGCTGCCCACCGGCACCTTCGCCACGCAGCCCGGCCACTGCCCGCTGTGCGCCGTGCGTGCACGTCGATGGAGCAGGCCCGGCACCGCGCCGTGCTCCTCGCCGCCCTCACCCAACCCGCCGCCCGGAAGGACCGAGCCGCATGACCACGCCACCGCCCGCTGGCAGCCGCACCGGCCGCCTGATCACCGCCATCACCCACGAGCGGGAGCGGGACAGCGCCGCGGGTGCCTTCGCCCGCGTGCGTGCCCTGCACCGTCCCGTCGGCGTTGTCGCGGCGGCCGAGGCGGGGGTGCCGCCGGAGTGCTCGGCGGGCTGCCCGGAGTGGCCGTGCGCCACACACCAGGCCGTCGCCGACGACCGCGCGCACCCCGAGGCCGCCGCCCCGGCGCCCGTCGACGAGACGGCGCTGCGGCAGCAGCTCGCCGAAGCGATCGGTGCGTACCGCAACGGCCCTGCGTCCGACGGCCGCGGTTGGTTCCGCTCTGCCGAGGACCAGGCCGAGTGCGTCGCTCTCGCCGACGCGGTCCTGCCGGTCGTGCGCGCCGCCGTGGCGCCTCCGAACCGCGAGCAGGGCGAGGACGGCGTCACCGTGCGGCCCGAGGAGTACTCGGTCACCGCCGTCCCCGACGACGCCGCCCCCGACGCGCACGTGTGGGCACTCACCGTGCGGCACCGCGGCGGCGGCCGGTGGGCCGTGCAGCGCGGCGAGCACGCCTGCCTCGGCGCGGACGGCGAATGGGCGCAGGGTGTCAAGCCGTACGACCGCGGCAACGACTGGCTCGACGAGCACCGGTTCGACCTGCCGACCGCGCTCCGGCTCGCCCGCGAAGCCACCCCGCATGTGACCGTCAACGGCTACTCGGTGGCGGACGTGCTCGCGCACCGAGAGAGCGACGCGCCGTGCCCGCAGCACCCCAACGCTCCCGTGATCGGAGGCATCTGCGGAGGCTGCACCCAGTACCCGGCAGACATGAGGCAGGGCGAGGCGCCGACAGGAGGCACCAGGTGACCCGACAGTCCCGCCGCGACCAGTCCATGCGCGCCGGCGGCATGCGCGCCGGCGCCCTGATGCTCGTCCACTTCCGCACCCGCATCCGCGAAGCCCTCGACGACATCGAGCGCGACGCCGCCAACCGCGGCGACACGGAGCACGCGGCCGGGATGCGCGACGCCGCCGCCCGCATCCGCGCCGTCCTCGACCGGGAGCGCTCGTGAGCGCCTGCCTGCTGTGCCACCACGACCTGGACGCCGACGAGCTGGAGCGCGTGGCCTGCCGCCGCTGCCAGACCCGGCTCGCCGCCCAGCTCGGCGAGCTGTCCGCGCTCTACCGGGCGCTCGCCGAGCACCTGGCCCCGTCAGCCGGCGCCCGGGGCCCGGCGGTGTCCGGCACCCCCGACCCCGGCATGCCCGTCACCGAGGCGGTGCTCGAGCTGCGGGCGTGGTCGGGCATGGTCGACGCTCTGCGGGCCCATGAGGACGACTGGCGGCGCGCTCTGCGCCTCCCGGTGGCTCCGTGGCGCGGCACCGTCGAGCAGACCCTCACCGCCTGCGCCCAGTGGCTCGGCGCCCATCTGTGGTGGGCGTGCGAGAAGTACCCGGACGTCGACGGACTCGCCGAGGACGTGCGGCGCCTGCACGGCGCGGCGTCCTCGATCGTCGACCCCGACCCGGGCGGGCGCGGCACGCGCGCCGGGTGGTGTACCGCGCCCACGGCGGAGGGCGGGCCGTGCGGGGCGCTGCTGCGGCTGCGCGAGGGCGAGACCGTGGTCACCTGCCCGTGGTGCGGGACCGTCTACCCGCCCGCGTCGTGGCTCGCCCTGAAGGCCGCCATGGGCGAGGCCGAGGCCAACGCTTGCATCTAACCCGGGGGTTAGATTAAGATGCCCGCGATGGACGCGAAGCCCTGGACGGACCGGGTCCGCGACGAGGAAGAGCTGTTGGAGCAGCTCAACCAACTCGCCTCCGAGTCCGCCGCACGACGAGCGCAGGCACTGCGCGAAGGCGTGGAGCAGACCGGTTCCATCGCCGAGGCCGCCCGCGTCCTCGGCCGTAGCTGGAACGCGGTCTACAACGCGCTCAAGAAGGACGAAGGCAAGAAGGCGCCCGGCTTCCAGCCGGACGCCACCACAACCGAATAGAGCGGGGCCGGACGACAGCTCTCCGCGGTGTTGGAGCACCGCGAAGGCGATCGCATCGCCCGACCCCTGACCGAGCACCTTCCTGACGACACCAGGAGGCATCGGCCATGGCCGATCATTTCACGCGCGCAAGTGCGCGCGCACTTGCGCTGCACTTGCCGTGCAAGTTCCCCACGCGGCGCCTTGTCGCCGTCGGAGTTATCCGCCGTCGCGGCGGCCGCACCATCACCGTGCGCGTCACGGCGGCCGGGGCCACCGGCCGTATCACCCCCGCCGGGGGTGCCCGGTGACCGTCGCCCACACCCTCGCCGCCGCGATCGTGCTCTACCTCGCCGCGATCCCGGTCGTCTTCCGCGGCCTGCCCGCCGCCGCGCGCGCCCTGCGCCGCGCCACCCGGGTCCTGCGCGCCCGCCGCGCCACCCGCGCCCGCGCCGCCCGGCACCGCGCCGGAGGTGAGCACCGGTGACGCCGAGGGGAGACGCAGTGACGACGCCTCGTGAGACGCGGCCCACGACGGCGCTGCGACAGCGGCGCGACACAGCGCGACGCCTCGCCGGGCAGGGCGAAAGCCTCCGCACGATCGCCGACCGGCTCGGCGTGTCCAAGGACACCGTGCGACGCGACCTCGCCGCAGCGCGACACCCTGAGACACCCGACGCGTCAGATGAGACAGCCGTCGCACCCGAACCCCCCGCCCGTGCGACGGACCCGCTCCCGGACGCGACACCCGCCGCGCCGTTCGGCGCCCGAGGGCTCACGCTCCCGCCGAGCCTCACCCTCGGCCAGGACCTGCGCCTCATCGCGGCCGCCCACCGGATGGCCGCCGAGGATGTCGCCGCGGCGCTCATCCACGAGCACGCCGAGCAGATCCGCGCCCGCTGGCATGCCCGGTCGCCCGCCTCGCCAGGCTCCTTGTCTGGAAACAGATGCCTCTCTACTGCTGCGCGAGCTGCGGAGGCTGGTACCCGTTCGGCCACTTCTGCCCTTGGCGTTCGGTCGACATGATGGGCTGATGAATACAGAGATTGCGACCGCTTTGGTGGGCCTGGGGGGAGCGGTCATAGGCGCGGCCGCGTCTGTGGCCGCAACCTGGCTCACCCTCAGGCACCAGTCCCAAGAGGCCAAGAATGCACGGCTCTACGAAATCGGTCGTCTGGCAGCCGAGGAAGCGCTGTCGGAACTTATCCAGCTTCAGCAGTTCCTGGAGACAGTCTCGCTTCCGATAGGTCCCGCCGTGCGGCACCCCTGGGAAGACAGCGCGATGGGTCATCTGCGTCGTTCTGTGTTGGCGATGGCTCGTATACCTGGCGAGGCGATTGTGCCGCGCGTCCAGCTTTCCTACGACTTGGCCAGGGCCTATCGCTATGGCGGACCCAGGCACTTCCTACGCGTCCGCTGGATGCGCTGGGCGGTTGAGGACCTGATCGCGGTCATGCTCGAATACATTCGACAAGCGGAATTGCCTGATCCGACTCCTCAAGTCAGGGCCTGTAAGGACACGTACGATCGGAAGCGACGACGGGAAGCCGAGGAGTACGAGCTGCAAGAACCCGACGACTACGAGTCCGAGCCAGATGACGCTCCCTGAGTCATCATGGCCGCATGGAGTACATCGCCCTCCCTCCGGGCCTGGTGACCACGTCGATGGCTGCGCGTGCCTGCGACGTGGCGCCCGCGACTATCCGGGACTGGGTTCGCCGCGGCATCCTCACCCGCTGCGGCGGCACCCCCAAACGCCCCATCTACCGGCTCGCCGACGTCACCAAGGCGCGCACCGCAGCGAAGCCCTGCCGCCCCGGCCAGCGCGGAGCCGCAGCGGCTTGACATGCGACAACCCGTGAGCCACGATCTTCCCGAACAGTCATGCCCATAACCGGGCGTGACGGATCGCCCCGAGCCCCGAGCCGACACCGGCCTCGGGGCTCCTGTGCGTCACAGCACGGTCAAGGTGCCTTCACGCGGCCCACACATGCGGGACGCTGCCCTCCCACACCACATGTCCTTGGGGGGACCATGCACCGCACCATCCCAGCCACCATCGCCATACTCGCCCTCGCCGCCGGAGCGGCCGGGTGCAGCGGCAACAGCAGCAACGCCGACGCCAAGCCCAGCGCCAGCACGCCCGCCGCGCACACCGAAGCCGACTGCCTCGCCCTGCTGGAAGCCAACTACACGGCAGGTACCCCCAAGGACGTGTCCGCCGAACCCGAGTGCGCGAGCCTCACCCAAGACCAGTACACCGACCTCGTCGGCCAAGTCCTCAACGACAACAAGGACCAGGTCCTCGACGACGCCGCCACCGAGACCGCGTGGGACACCGCATGGAACGAGATGGACGTCGACGCCCAAGCCGACATCTGCGAGCTGCTTGTGGGCCAAGGCCCGGAAGCGGCGGACGGCCTCACCCGGGAGCAAGCCGAGTACTTCCTCGACACCAAGTGCTGACCGAGTGAGGTGGCGCGCCCGTGGCCGGCAACCCCCGCAACGGGCGCCCCTACCGCCGCCTCGTCGACGCACAACGCGCCCTCGGCCTGCCCTGCTGGATCTGCGGCCGAGAGATCGACTACCGGCTCACGAGCACCGCCGGGCAGCGCAGCCCGTGGGCCTTCACCCTCGACCACGCCGTGCCCCTCTCCCGCGGCGGCTCGCTCCTCGACCCTGCCAACGCCCGCAGCTCGCACCGCCGGTGCAACTCGGCCAGGGGCGCACGCACGACCACACGCCGCCCACAACGGGCCTCACGGAGATGGTGACCATGGCTGTTGAATTGCACGTCGCCAACGAACTGGTGGACGCACTGAAGCAGTACATGCACCTACTCAACGTGATCGAGGTCGGGCGCCGGGAAGACCCTGCGCACCATACGACCGTGCTAACCGTTGCCGCCCCAACGGCACCGAAGGGTGCTGCGATGATGAGCCCCACGTTTGAGCTGCGCGACGGCAGAGTGCTGCTGTCCTGCGTGGACTGGTACGACAGCGACGGCCGCCTGCTCTGGACACAGGGGCAACGGAGCCGCACCCGAAACTGGTGACGCCGTGCTGTTCGTCGTCACCGGCCCGCCGGCCGCGGGCAAGTCCTCGTGGATCGAAGCCCGGGCCCGCGCCCGGGACATCGTCATCGACCTGGACCGCATCACCCGCGCCCTCACCGGGCCCGGCGCACCTCAGTGGAACCACAACCCCACCGTCACCCGCGTCGCCCTCCGCGCCCGCTACGCCGCCATCGACGAAGCTCTCAAGTACACCGACACGGTCGACGTCTACCTGATCCACACCATGCCCAGCCCCAAGTGGCTCGCCCGGTACCGCCGCCACGGCGGCAAGATCATCACTGTTGATCCGGGCGAAGCGCTCGTACGCCAGCGCGTGCGGGACATGCGCCACCCCGGCATGGACGCAGTGGTCACCCGCTGGTACCGGCACCACCGTCGGGGTGGGTCACGCCCCGTCACCGGGCAGGCGTCACGCGCCTGGTGATCACCGCGCAGGCGCGACGCGAACAGCAGCAAATCAAGATCAACAAGCGCTGAAGCGAGCACGCGACACGCCGCTGACCAGCCCGGCCCCGGGAGGGTGGGTCGAATCTTCAGAGCAGGGGCGGGCGACCCAAACGCCCTTGTCGCCCGATTTTTTGCGTGATCCAAAACAACGCCTGATCCAGCGAGCCGAGTTCGGCGACATTAGTGACTCTGTGTGATGTCACGCTTGGTGACCGGGGGTGATCATGGGCGCGGTCACGGATGAGATCACCGCCGAGGTTGATCAGCTCCGCGGGCGGGACACCGCGCCCGGCCTCGCGGCCCTCGCGGTCAGCCTCGCGCAGACGGTGGACGCGGCGACGGCACCGACGGGCAAGGCGCTCGCGGCGAAGGAACTCCGCAGCGTCATAGGCGAACTGAGGAAGCTCGCGCCGGTCGGTGAGGAGGGGGACGCCCTCGATGAACTCACAGCTCGCCGAGAGGCCCGCCGCGCGGCCGGAGAGTGAGCCGCTGGTCGGGGTGCAGACGCCGCGGCTGGCGACGGCTCCGGCCGACTGGCTGTCCAGCTCGGGCCAGGAGGCCGTGGAACTGGCGGCGCTCGCGGGGCTTCACCTTGATCCGTGGCAGCAGCACGTGCTCGATGTCGGGCTGCGGGAGCGGGCGGACGGCAACTGGTCGGCGTTCGAGGTCGCGGTGAACGTGCCGCGGCAGAACGGCAAGGGCGGGATCATCGAGGCGCGCGAGCTGGCGGGGCTGTTCCTGCTCGGCGAGCGCTTGATCCTCCACTCGGCCCACGAGTTCAAGACGTCCATCGTGGCGTTCAAGCGGATCGAACAGCTCATCATGGGCTGTCCTGACCTGCGCAAACGTGTGCTGCGGGTGCGGCGCACCACGGGTGAGGAAGCGATCGAACTCGTCACGGGGCAGACGCTTCGGTTCCTCGCCCGCTCCGGCGGGTCCGGCCGGGGCTTCACGGGGGACTGCAACGTCCTCGACGAGGCGATGATCCTCGGTGACGACGCGATGGGCGCGCTCATGCCGACGATGTCGGCTGTGGCGAACCCTCAGCTCTGGTACCTGGGGAGCGCGGGGATCGGTGGGCCCTCGGTGCAGCTCGCGCGTCTGCGGCGGCGGGCGGAGGCCGCGGGGGAGTCGGGGATGCCGGATGCGTCGCTGGCGTACTTCGAGTGGTCGGTCGACCCGCACCGTGACGAGTGCCCGCAGGGCTGTACGGAGCACGACGACGCGGACGACCCGGCCGCGTGGGCGACGGCGAACCCGGCGCTCGGCATCCGTATCTCCGTTCAGCACGTGCGCAACGAGCGCGCGTCCCTGGGGCACGGCGGGATCTTCGAGCGGGAGCGGCTCGGGGTCGGCGAGTACCCGTCCGACGTCGAGGACTCGTGGCGGGTGATCCCTGAGGACGTGTGGCGCTCGCGGGCGGACGGCTCGTCGGCGATGGCGGACCCGGTGGCGTTCGCCCTCGACGTGACCCCCGAGCGGTCGCACGCGGCGATCTGCGCGGCGGGGCGGTCGGGTCCGGCGCGGCACGTGGAGGTCATCGACCACCGGCCGGGCACCGGGTGGGCGCCCGAGCGGGTGGCCGAGTTGGCGGTGAAGTGGGGGCCGTGCGCGATCGTCATCGACCCGGGCGGCCCGGCCGGCGCGCTCATCAAGGCCGTACGCCGGGCGCTGCAAGACGCCGATCTGGACGACGAAGCCCTGGTGGTGGAGACGAAGACGCGGGACGTGGCCGCCGCCTGCGGCCAGTTCTATGACGCGGTCGTCGCGCCCGGGACGCTGCGGGACGACGAGGACCAGGAGGGCCGGGAGGGCGCCGCGGGGCCGCTCGTGCACCTGGACCAGGCGCCGTTGTCGACGGCGCTCGCGGGTGCGGACAAGCGGCCGGTGGGCGACGGCTGGGCGTGGGCCCGGCGCGGTGTCGGCGTGGACATCTCCCCGCTCATGGCCGCGACGCTCGCCCTGTGGGGCCACGCGGAGCGCTGGGATGCCGAGGAAGAGCGGGGGCCGATCCTGTGGTGAGAACCGTTGTGCTGGCGGTCGCCGAGGCGCTGTGTGTGCTGCTCGTGCTGTACGGGGTGGCGCTGGTGTCCGTGCCCGCGGCGGTCATCCTCGGCGGGCTCGCCGGGGTCGCGGGAATCGAGGTGGCGGCAGGGCGGCCGGCGCCGGCCCGGCGGCGGGGGAAGGGGGCACCGTGAGTCTGTGGTCCCTGCTGCGGGGTACGGAGCGGCGTGCGTCGCTGGAGTCGCCCGCGCGCCCGCTGACGGATGCGTCGCTGCTGGAACTGCTCGGGGGCGTGCAGTCGGCGGCCGGTGTCCAGGTGTCGGAGGTGACCGCGCTGCGGATGCCCGCGGTGTGGCGGGCGGTGTCGCTGATCGCCGGGGTGTCCTCCGCGCTGCCGCTGCACGTCTACAAGACGGGCACGCGCGACGTGGTCACCGGGACGCTGCTGGACGACCCGCACCCGGAGCTGACACCGCTTGAGGTGTGGCGGCTGGCGTACACGCACCGGGTGCTGTGGGGCAACGCCTACATCCAGAAGCTGCGGGCGCCGTCGGGGCAGGTCAAAGAGCTGTGGCCCATCAGCCCGGATCGGGTGCTGGTGGAGCGGGAGCGGCCGAGCGAGGGCAACCCGACGGGCAAGTGGTTCTGGGTGACCGACGACTGGGGCAGCACGCACCGGCTGACCTCGCGCGACGTGCTGCACATCCCCGGGCTGGGGTATGACGGGCTGACGGGATGCTCGCCGGTGCGGGCGGCGGCGCAGAGCATCGGGCTCGCGCAGGCCGCCGAGCAGGGTGCCGCCTCCCTGTTCGGCCACGGCAACATCATCTCCGGTGTCCTCCAGACCGAGCAGCGGCTGAAGGCCGGGGATGCCGACGCGCTCAAGGCCCGCTGGCAGGCGATGGTGGGCGGCGTCGACAACGCGCACGGCGTCGCGGTGCTGGACGCCGGGGCGTCGTTCCAGCCGATCACGATGCCGCTGAAGGACGCGCAGTTCCTGGAGTCGCGGGAGTTCCAGGTCACCGAGATCGCCCGCCTGTTCGGGGTCCCGCCGTTCCTGCTGATGTCGACGGAGAAGTCCACGTCGTGGGGGACGGGGCTGGAGCAGCAGGCGCAGGGCTGGATCACCTTCGACCTCCACCCGACATGGATCGCGCCGACGGAGCAGCGCGTCACCAAGGAGCTGCTGCCCCCGGGGCAGTACGCGCACTACGCGCTGGCGGGGCTGCTGCGCGGCGATTCCAGCGCGCGCGCCACCTTCTACCGGGCCATGCGGGACACGGGCGTCATGTCCGCGAACGACATCCGCGCGCTCGAAGAGCTGCCGCCGATCCTCGGGCCGGAGGGTGACGTTCACCTCCAGCCGACGTACATGGGCCCGCTCGGGATCAACCCGCTCGCCAACGACGGCGGGGACACGGCGGCCCGGGCTGCGGCCCTGATGGAGGAGGCCCGGCGCCTGATGGCCCTTCACGCCGACCAAGGAGGCAATCGCGATGCCGACGATGACCGGCGCTGAGGAGCGGCGCCGCCTGTCCCTGGACACCGCCCACATCACCATCCGGGCCGACGGCGACGGCGGTGCCCGGCGGTTCGGCGGGTACGCCGCCGTGTTCAACTCCCGCACCGCGATCGGCAACCCGCTGCGGTGGGGCTTCTACGAGGAGATCGCGCCCGGGAGCTTCGGCAAGACGCTGTCCGAGGGCGACGCGCGGATGCTCGTCGACCACGACTCGTACTACGTCGTGAGCCGTGTGTCCGCCGGCACGCTCGGCCTGGCCGAGGACGGGCACGGCCTGGCCGTCGACTCCGCCCTCGATACCCGCCTCTCCTACGTGCAGGACCTCGCGGTCAACGTGGAGAACCGCAACATCACCGGCATGTCCTTCGGGTTCTACGTCATCAAGGACGACTGGACCACGGAGGAGATCGAGGTGGCGGGCGCCGACCCCGTCGAGGTCGACGTCCGTACCATCCGGGAAGTCCGCCTCATCGAGGTGAGCGCGGTGACGTTCCCGGCCTACACCGACACCGAGGCGGAGCTGAAGGCCGTGGCCCGCGCCCTCGACCACCGCGGCGATGCCGCAGCGATCGAGGCCCGCGCGAAGTACCGGCCCGAACTCCTCACCCTCACGCACGTCGACCGCGAGCCGGAGCAGTCCACTCGCGTCGTGCAGACCACCGCTGAGCCGGCCGTGTCCACTCAGCCCGCCGGCCTGCCCCTCGACGCGCGCATGAGAGCGCTGGCCGCCCGCTACGGGCTCCCGCGCTGACCCGACGAACCAACCGGGCCCCGTCCATGTGGCGGGGCTCTGGCGTAGCCGTGGAAGGACACAACGCCATGCCCAGTACTGTGCTCGACCGAGCCATCGACAAGCGCGCCCGCGTGTGGGCGCAGATGCAGGAGATCCAGGCCCGCGCCGAGTCGGCTGGCGCCGACGGGCTGACCGCGGAGGAGCGCGCCGCGTGGGACGCCGCCGAGGCCGACCTCACCGCCGCGTCCGAGGACATCGAGCGCCTGGAGCGCGCGGCCCGCCTCGACACCGTCAGCCGCGCCGGCGTCGTCGTCACCACGGGCCCGGCGGCCGAGGACCGGCGGGAGACCCCGCAGGACGAGGAAACCGCCTACCGGGAGGCGTTCATGGCGTTCACCCGCTACGGCGCCAGCGAACTGACCGCGGAGCAGCGGGCGCTCATGACCGCGAACCGGCAGCAGATCCGGGCGCAGGCCACGAGCCCCGGCAGCGCCGGCGGCTACACCATCCCGACCGAAACCCTGAACAAGATCACCGAGACGATGAAGGCGTTCGGCGGCATCCTCGGTGCGGCCAACGTCATGCCCACCGCGTCCGGCGCGCCGATCAACTGGCCCACCAACGACGACACCGCCAACGTCGGCGCGATCCTCGCGGAGAACAGCCAGGTCACCGAGCAGGACGTCGAGTTCGGGCAGAAGGAACTCGGGGCGTACACCTACACCTCGAAGATGGTCCGCATCTCCCTCCAGCTCCTCCAGGACTCCGCGTTCCCCCTCGACTCGTGGCTGCCCACCAAGCTGGGCGAGCGCATCGGCCGGGCCGTGGCCGCGCACCTGGCGACCGGCACCGGCACCAACCAGCCCACCGGACTGTTCACCGCCGCCACCACCGGCGTGACCGGAGCCGAGGGGCAGGCCGACAGCGTCACGTACGAGGACCTGGTCGACCTCCAGCACTCCGTCGATATCGCCTACCGCAACGGCGGCCAGTACGTCATGGCGGACCAGACCCTCAAGGCCGTGCGCAAGCTCGTCGACGGGATGAGCCGCCCGCTGTGGGAGCCGTCGCTTCAGGCCGGCGTCCCGTCGACCCTGCTGGGCTTCCCGGTCCTCATCGACAACGGGGTGTCGGCCATGGCCGCGGAGGCGAAGTCGATCGGCTTCGGCGACGTGAACGCCGCCTACGTCGTGCGGCAGGTCGCGGGCGGGCAGATGATGCGCCTGGCCGAGCGGTACGCCGACTTCCTCCAGGTCGGGTTCCTCGGCTTCGCCCGCTTCGACGCCGTCCTCGACGACGGCGCCGCGTTCCGCGTGTACGCCAACGCGGAGAGCTGACCACCTTCCCCCGGACGTGCGGCCCCTGTGCCCCCAGCGGGGGCCGCACGTCCCTGCTCATAAGGAGGCGGCAGGGTGCCGCAGATCCGAGTACTACGGGCCGTGGCCGGGGCCAGCTTCTCGTGGCGGCCGGGGCAGGTCGTCGACCTGCCCGAGGCGGCGGCGCGCGCGTGGGCGGACGGCGTGCGCGCCGAGCTGGTCGACGCCGACGAGCACCGCGGCGCGGAGAAGGCGACCCCGCGCTCGCGCGGCGGCGGCCGCGCCAAGCGGGCTGAGACGCGGGGGTGACGCGGTGGCACTGCTGACCCTCGACGACGCGAAGGCACAGCTCAACCTGACGAACACCACCGAGGCGCAGGACGCCGAGCTTCAGGCGTACGTCGACGCCGTGGGCCCGGTCATCGAGGGGTACATCGGGCCGGTGGAGCCACGCGAGGTCACCCAGACCGTAGTTGGCCGCGGGCCCACGCTGTGCTTGTCCACGACCCCCGTCCTCGTCGTCACCTCGCTGACGTCCGTGTACGCGGGGTGGACGGGCATCGACTCGGCCGGGCTGCACGTGGACGGCGAGTCCGGGGTGCTGCGGCGCCTGGACGGCGCCCACTTCCGCGGCGGCCCCTGGACGGCCGTGTACACCGCAGGCCGCGAAGAGGAGCCGGGCACGGTCAACCTCGCCGCCCGGATGCTCGTACAGCACCTGTGGCGCACGCAGAACCGGGCATCGCCCTCGGTGCTCGGCGGCGGGGACGACTACAGCGTGACGGAGCCGGTCCCCGGCTTCGGCTACGCGGTCCCCAACCGGGTCCTCGAACTGCTGGAGCCGTACAAGCGACCGCCGGGGGTGGCCTGATGGCATCACGCATTCCCGACGTCCTGGCGGCGCTCGTCACGCTGGCGTCCGGGCCGGGCGTGCTGCCCGGCGTGCAGGTCACAGACGGTGTACCGGTGAGCGACGCGCAGAACCCGGAGTGGGTCCTGGTCGGGTTCGCCGGGGACCCTGACGGTGACTTCGAGGCAGCGCAGACCGCAGGCGGCTGGTCCGACCTCGCCACCGGGCGGGAGGAGCAGTTCACCGTCCCGGTCGCCGTCGTCGTGCTCCGTGCCGCAGACCAGATCAGCGCAGCGCGCGCGAGGGCGTACGAGATCGCCGGGGTGCTGGAGCAGCAGCTACGGGCCGCCCCCTCGCTGGGGCTGCCGTCGCTGGAGGCCGCGATCGACGGCACCGTCCTGGTGCAGGAGCAGATGACGACCGGTATCCGCGTGCGGCTGGTGCTGACCATCGCCGGACGCGGATTCACGTAGGAGGTGATGGCCATGGTGCGGATGCGGCATGACGGCGTCGAGCGGGAGATCACCGTGCCGGAGGTCTCCGTGCGCGCGTACGAACGGTCGGGCTGGGTGGTCGTGGGTGGCCGCCGTCCGGCGAAGACCAAGGCGGCCCGGGGTCGCCAGACAGGAGAGAACTGATGGCGACTCCGATCACGCCCTCCGTGCGGTACTACCGCCGGGGCACGACCAAGGTTTTGTGGGTGCCGACGATCGCGAACATCCAGACGCCGACCCGGTCTGAGATCGAGGCGGGCACGGCGTTGGAGTCCGAGACCGGCGCCATGGCGGGCTGGCAGACCACCAGCGCCACCGTGCCGACCGCTGCCCTCGGATCGCGGTTCACGCCGACGGTGCCGGGTGAGATCACGGCCGCGGACTCCAGCCTGACGTTCTGGGCGTCGAAGGACGGCGAGGACGTCCGGCAGATCCTCGTGCGCGAGGCCGCCGGGTTCGTGATCTGGATGGACGAGGGCGACACCGAGGACGGGACCATGGACGTCTACCCGGTGACCGTCACCAGCCAGGCCAAAGTCAGGGACATGGACACGGCCGCCCAGATCATGGCCCAGTTCGCGATCACCAGCGTCCCGGCGGAAAACGTCGCGATCCCGGCCGCGGCGGGCGGCGGGGGCTGACGTGGCGGACCAGGTGCGCATCCTGGGCACCGGGCAACTCCTCACACTGGCCCGGCGCCTGGAGGCCGCGGGCGGGCTTCGGCTGCGCAACAACATGACGCGCCGTATCCGCCGCGCGGCCGAGCCGCTGCAACGCGACCTCCAGCGGGCCATCCGCACGGTGCAGTTGCCCGGCACCGGCGGCAGCCGCGGCGGTGGCCGGTCGCCGACTACGCGGCCGCTGCGGGCCACCCTCGCCGGGGGTATCCGCATCTCGGTGCGGCAGGGCGCCAACCCGGGCGCCCGCGTGTGGATGGACAAGTCCCGCCTGCCGCGGGACCTGAAGAACATGCCCTGGGTCATCGACACCGGCAGGGTGCGCCACCCGGTGTTCGGAAACCGGTCGCGGTGGGCGACGCAGTGGGCGCGCCCGTCGGGCTGGTGGTCGCGCACCGTCCGTGCCGGGACGCCGCGGATGACGGCCGAGATGGAGCGCGTCCGGGACGACGTACGCCGGGATCTGGAATGAGGACCGAGTGATCATCAGCTACACGCACGAGGACGGCACCACCGAGGCGGTGTCGACGGAGGATCTGTCCGCGCTGGAGTCCGCGGCCATCGAGGACGCGATGGGCGGCACGCCCTGGCGGGAGATCGAGGACCGCCTCCGCGGGCAGGACCCGACCGCGATGCGCGCCGTCCTGTGGGCCGTACGCCGCCGCGAGAACCGGGGACTGGTGTTCTCCGACTTCGACGTGCCCGGGTGGCGCCGCCGACTCACCGCGCGCATCGAACGCAGCGAGATCGACGACGTGTTCAACAGCATCGTCGCCGAGGCCCTGGGCTCGTCGGAGGACACGAGCATCGACGCGATGCTGCCGCACCTGCGCAAGCTCGCCCACGACCCCGCCGACATCCAGGCGGCGCTGGACGCCCTGGGAAAAGGCCACCTGGCCAGGTCGGCGGACTCCGCGGACTGATCGGCGAATACCGCTGGCTCCTCGCCCACTACCTCCACATCCGTCCCTGGGAGATCCAGCACCTGAGCGCCGCTGACCTGGAGTCGGCCGTCATGTGGATCAACCGCCACCTGTCCCAGCAGGGGTCGATCTAAGGGGGGTGGCCATGGCGAACACCCTCACGTTCATCCTCCAGGGCCGCGACGATCTGTCCCGGTCTCTGAATGGCGCCGGAGACTCAGCGGACCGGCTCCGCGCCCGCCTCAACAACATGTCGAACGACACGTCGCGCCAACTGGCGGGATTCACCCGGGACGC
Organism: Streptomyces sp. NPDC050560; assembly: GCF_044457285.1. NCBI lineage: Bacteria > Bacillati > Actinomycetota > Actinomycetes > Kitasatosporales > Streptomycetaceae > Streptomyces > Streptomyces sp. NPDC050560. Next base: position 62,914 of record NZ_JBITGT010000007.1, on the reverse strand, counting down.
CGACGGGAGGTTCAGGGACCTACAGGGCCGGTTCATCACGACCGACGAGGCGGCCCGCCGCCTGAACGACGGGATCACCAGGCTCCGGGCCCCATTCGCCGACCTGAGCAACCACGCCCGGCACTTCGGTGACGAGCTGCGGTCGTCGTGGATCAGCCTCATTCCGGCGGCGATCCCACTCGGCGCGGGGCTGGCTGGGGCGGCGGCCGCGGTCGCCGCGCAGCTCGGTGCGGGGGCGACGGCGGCGGTGGCGTACGGGCTCGCGCTCGGCCCGCAGATCACCGCCATCGGCAACGTCATCAAGGCCCAGGACGCCTACGACGACGCGGTGCAGACGTCGGGGCGTACGTCGCAGGAGGCGGCGCAGGCGCAGGCCGAGGTGCAGCGGCAGCTCGCCACGCTGCCCCCGGCCACACAGCGCGCCGCGGTCGCGGTGGGGCTGCTGAGCGACAACTTCCACGACTGGTCTGACTCCCTCTCGGGCGATGTGATGGGCCCCTTCGTCAAGGGTGTCGGTGTCGCGAACGCGCTGCTGCCGAAGACGACCGGCTACGCCATCGCGGCCTCGGGCCAGTTCGACCGGCTGGTCACGATGCTCGGCGGCGCCATCGAGACCCCGGGCTTCGACAAGGCGAACGCGCGCTTCCAGGACTTCAGCGAGAAGACGCTGCGGGACGGGGTCGACGGGCTGACGGAGTTCTTCGCCAAGGTGCAGCGTGGCGACTTCGACAACTCGGGCATCGAGCGCTTCTTCGACTACGCACACGCGCAGGGGCCTGCGGTGGCGAGCGTGCTGCACAACGTGGGCGACGCCACGTTCCACCTCCTCGACGGGGCATCGGGCGTCGGCGTCGGCATGCTCGACCTGATCAACGCCCTGTCCGGGATCGTCGCCGCGGTGCCGCCGCAGGGCATCGCGGCCCTGCTCCAGATGGCCATCGCCATCAAGGCGGTGAAGCTCGCGGCGGCCGGCGGCAAGGTGGTCGGGTCCACGCTCGCGGCGATCGCCACACAGATCGGCGTCATGCGCACGGCGTCGACCGGCACACCAGGGCGCATCGCTGGGGTGACCGCGGCCATCGGTGGCCTGTCCCGCGGCGCGAAGGTGGCCGCAGCGGGCACCGGCATCGGCCTTCTCGTGATCGCCCTGTCCCAGTTGTCGGGGGTCGGGAAGTCCGCGCCGCCGGACGTCGACAAGCTGACCACGAGTCTCGGGAAGCTCGCCGAGACGGGCAAGGCCAGCGGGGAGGCGGCCAGGGTTTTCGGCTCGGACTTCGGGGACTTGGCGGACTCGCTGGGGACACTGGCGCGGCCGAGCACGCTGGACAACATCCAGCAGGGCCTAACCAAGATCATCGGCATGGACTCGACGCCGGTGAAGGACGCCAAGGAGCGCTTCGACGGGCTCGACAAGGCGCTCGCCGGACTCGTCTCCGAGGGCAAGGGCGACCTTGCCGCGAGCGCCCTGGACCAGGTCATCAAGCAGATGGCCAAGCAGGGATTCACCGCCGACGAGGTGCGCGGCCAGCTCGACGACTACAAGGACGCCCTTGCCGGGCAGCGCTTGGAGCAGCAGCTCGCCGCGCAGTCCATGGGCCTGTTCGGCGACCAGGCGATCGCGGTGCAGCAGAAGCTCGACGCGCAGAAGGCGAGCGCGGACGGACTCCGTCAGAGCATCGTGGCCCTGAATGACGTCAACCGGAGTGCCCTGTCCGCGCAAGCGGATCTTGAGCAGGCGATCGACGACACGGCCAAGGCAGCCCGCACGAACGGGGATGCGCTCCACTACACCGGCGGTGAACTCGACCTCGGGTCACAGAAGGCGCGGGACGCGTACCGGGCCCTGAACGACCTCGCGTCCAAGACCGACGCGGCCACGACCGCCGCACGCGACCAGGGCCGGAGCTGGGACTACATCTCCAGCCAGTACGACAAGGGCCGCAACGCCATGATCCGGTCCGCCATGCAGATGGGGCTCAACCGCACCGAGGCCGCCCGGCTTGCCGACCAGATCCTGAAGACGCCGAACAAGACCGCCTACGTCAAGGGCGACCTCGCCGACCTCAAGGCCAAGTTGGCGGACGCCAAGTCCCGGCTCAAGTCGGTACCGGACTCCCGGAAGGCGCAGGTCCGCGCGGAGATCGCTTCGCTCCAGAAGAAGATCGCTCAGGCCCGGTCGGCACTGGCGAGCCTGCACGATCGGACGATCCAGATCAACGCCCACATGTTCATCACCGGGTCGGGCGCCGCCCGGGCGGCGGTGTCGAAGTCCGGCGCCGGCCGCATCTTCGAGTACGCGGGCGGCGGCCTCATCGGCGGCCCCTCCCCGGGCGGGCTCATCCAGGGGCCGGGCACGTCAACGTCGGACTCGATCCCGATCTGGGCATCGAACAACGAGTACATGGTCAAGGCCGCGGCGGTCGCGAAGTACGGCGTGAAGTTCATGGACGACCTGAACGCGGGCCGCGTGCCGCTCGGGCGCCCGGCGGCGGGCCGCGCTGCGGCGTCGGCCAGTTCGGCGGCCGCGGCGGCGGGGACGGCGGTGACGTACAACGTTTACCCGCGCGCCTCGGTCATCTCGGCGTCCGATCTCCAGCTCATCACCCGGCAGGAAGAGGCGCGGCAGCGCGTGGGGAGGCCCCGATAGATGCCCCTGATCTCCGCGCCGTACGTGCCGCCCACCGGGCCGCCGTCGACGCAGCCGCCGCCCATCCAGGTGCCCGAGGTGGGTTACGCCAGCATCACGTACATCGACCCCACCGGCCGACGGTGGCCGATGACGGATCTGTCGGCGGAGTGGTACACGCTCGCCGAGGGCGTGTCGGGGCTGGGGGCGGCGCCGTACGTGCTGACGTCGGACCAGCATCCGCGGGGTGGTGCGCGGCTGCGGCACGTCCAGCCGCAGCCGCGCACCATCGTCTGGCCGGTGCTGGTCAAGGGCGCGGATCACCAGCGCTTCACGGACAACTGGCGGTCGGTGGGCAAGGCGTTCACGCGGACGCTGCGCGAGGGCCCGGGGACGCTGGAGGTGGCGCGCCCGGACGGCGGCGTACGGCGCATCGCCGTCTACTACTCCCAGGGATGGGAGGGTCGCGGGCAGGTGGCGACCGGCATCACCTGGGACTCCGCCGTCGTCACGCTGTGGTGTGAGGACCCGTACTGGGCCGACGCGGTGCCGGTGCGTGTGCACCGGGAAGCGGGCGTGCTTGCCGACTACCTGGTGCCGTATCCCACGGTGAGCAGCAGCCAGGTGCTCGGGGACACGACCGTCAGCAACCCCGGCGACGTGGACGTCTGGCCGGAATGGCGGATCACGGGCCCCGCCGAGGTGATCACCTTCACTCGCGAGGACACCGGCGAAGCCTTCGTGCTCGACACGACCGCGACTGATCACGGCGCGCTCCTCGCCGGGGAGACCGCGACCGTGAGCACGGACCCGCCGAGCGTGCGCGGGCCGGGCGGGGAGAACTGGGTCGGGGGCCTGAACTGGCCCGACGCCACGCTGTGGAGTCTGCCGCCCGGCGACACCCCCGTCACCTTCCAGCTCGACGGCGCCGCGCCCGGGTCCGCGGTCGACCTGACGTTCTACCCCCGCTACGAGATGGCCTGACATGGCGCTCACCCTGCTGGTCACCGACCGCAACCTGAACATCCTCGGGGCCCCGCTCGCCGGGTGGACCAAGCTCACGTGCGAGCTGAACTTCAACGCGCCCGCCTCGGGCTCGGTGCCGCTGCCCGCGCACCCGGAGTACATGGCCCTGCTCCAGCCCGGCAACCGCATGGTCCTGATCCGGGACGGCAGCATCTGGTGTGCCGGGCCGATGGAGAAGCCGCAGACGTACACCTGGGACCTCGACGACAACGCCGGGCCGGGCGCGGTCCTCGTGACGTGGTCGGACGACCTCGCGCGGGTCGCCGGGTACCTCACGTACCCGGAGCCCGCGAAGGCGTTCACCGCGCAGACCACGACGACGGACGTCGTCCGGCAGATCACGAGCACGAACGCGGAGACCGTCATCCGGACGTTGGTCGACGAGAACTGCGGACCGGGCGCCCTGGCCGCGCGGCGTATCGAGCGGCTGGTCCTCGATGATGTCGCCGGGGTCGGCAGCACGGTGAGCGTGAGCACGCGGTTCGAGCCGCTGCTCGACGCCTGCCGCACCGCAGCCGCCACGGACGGGCTTGGCTTCAGGACGAGGCAGGTGGGCGATCAGATCCTCTTCGGGGTGTACGCGCCCGTGGACCGGACCGCGACGGCCCGATTCAGTGCGGGGCTCGGCAACCTGCGCTCCGTGGGCTTCGACCTCTCCGCGCCGCTCGCTACGTCGGAGCTGGTGCAGGGCGGCAACGACCCCAAACAGGAAGCCTCCGAGGGCGAACCGGTGCCCGCCCGCGTGTACCTCGAAGTCGAGTCCGGTGCCGCGGCGGACTGGTACCGCGTGGAGAAGCTCCAGGACAAGACCGGCACCACGGACGACTCCCAGGGCGAGCTGACGCAGGCGGGAACACTCGCGCTCGGAGACGACAACCCTCACGCCGGGCTGTCCACGGTCACCGTCGACACCCCGGCCCTGCGCGCGGGCGTCGACTACGGCCTGGGCGACCGGGTGACCGTCGTACTGCCGACCGGGCTGGAGGTCGCCGACGTCGTGCAGACGATCCGCCTGGAGGCCACCCCGGATGACGGGGAGCTGGTGACCACTGTCGTCGGCAACTCGGATCAGACCACCACCACCGCCACGGTCCGCGCAGTGCGCGATCTGGCACGCAGGCTCGGACGACTGGAAGCGAGGTAGCCGTGGCACAGATTTCCTGGCCCGCCCCGGGGCACAACGACCGGGCGGTGACGGACTCGGAGTACGAGGAGATGGCCGCCCGCTGGTCCGATGACGGCGTGTACGGGGCGCCCACGGACGCGCCGGTCGTCGCGGCCGGGGCGGGGCTCGCGGTCACCGTACGCGCGGACGTGCAAGCGTCCCTGCGCGGGCACGCGTGGACGTCCGGCGACTCCGACCTCACGCTTACCGTCGCCGCCAACTCCAGCGGGTCGACGCGCACGGACCGGGTGGTCCTGCGGCTGAACCGCGATGACTGGACCGTGACCGCGGCCGTGAAGCAGGGCACGCCGGGCAGCGGGGCGCCGCTGCTCACGCAGGCCCTCGGCGCGTCCGGCGTGTACGAGATCAGCCTCGCCCGCGTCACCGTCCCCACCGGCGCGTCGTCGGTGAGCGTGACCCGCGCAGAGCTGTACGTCGGCGGCCGGTTCCGGCCGTGCACGTCCACCACTCTGCCGGAGTACGCGGGCATCGGGGACGGCGTCGTGGAGACCGACACCGGCCGCGTACGCATCTACGCCCCCGGCGGCTGGCGCACCATCTCTTCGAGCAGCGACGGCACGATCAGCATCGACTCCCCGCTGTCCGCCTGGTCCATCGAGACCGAGAGCGTGATCGAGGTGCGTAATGGCCTCGTCACCATGCGGCTCGGCAGCTTCGAGCGTGCCGCCGGAACACTTGGGGCGTCGACCTCTTCGCGGCTGCCCGCGCTCATCCCGAGCGCGTACCGGCACGCCACCCGGGATCAGTACATCGTCGGCTACGTGACCGGGGTGGAGGTGTGCCGCATGACGCTGTACTCCCGCAACACGGACATGCCGGGACAGATTTGGTTGACCCAGAAGCCGAGCATTGCCAACGGCGACCACGTCCTCGCCACGAGCGGTGTGACCTGGGTGGTGGCGGACTGATGGCCCGCAGTGAGTACGGTGCCGGCGTCGCCGACTTCATCGTGACTCCGGCCGACGGCCTGTGGCAGGTCGGCGCCGGGGTGAGCGTGACGTTCTGGGACTCGCCCGCGGACGGCATCCAGTACACCGACCTCCTTGACGCCGACGGCGGGCCGCTCACCGCGGTGACCGCCGACGAATTCGGCGCCCTTCCCAGGTTCTTCGGGCCCGAGGACACCATCGGCATGTGGGCGGATGCGGGCGGCGGCACCCGCGCCTGGATGGACGCGCACAGCCTGACCGCAGGGGCGCCCGGGGACGAGGACCCGGCACCGGTCACCTCCGTCAACGGACAGACGGGAACTGTCGAGCTAGACGCCGATGACGTGGGCGCGATCCCCGCGGAGGCGGCCGGCGCACCGGAGGGCGTCGCGCAGCTCGACGAGGACGGGCACGTCCCCACCGAGCAGCTTCCGGAGATCGGCGGCGCGGTCGACTCCGTCAACGGCAAGACCGGCACCGTGGTCCTGGCGGCCGCCGACGTCGGCGCCGTCGACCTGGCAGACGTGGGCAGCGCGGGCGGCGTCGCCGACCTCGACACCGACAGCCGGGTGCCCGACGCGCACCTGCTGCCCTACGGCTTCCGGCCCACGGACCTCGGCATGCTCGCCTGGTCCTTCGACCCCGCGGCCGGAACCAGCGGCGGCCGGGCGCCGTCCACCGGATCGTTCCGCATCACCGCCATCCCCGTACGGGAGACGATGACGGTTACCAAGCTGGTGTGGCACGTCCTCGGCTACGAGGGCACCGGCCTCGACGCCGGGTCCAACGCCGGGATCTTCGCGCCGAGCGGCGCTCTCTGGGGAGACGTCGGCAGTATGATCGACGCCACCAAGATGCCCGCCGTCCACAACGCGGGCGGGCAGACCGTCGCGGTGCCGCTGTCCGAGCCGGTCGACCTCGATCCCGGCATCTGGTACATCGGTTTCCGTTTCATGATCGGCACCAGCGCGAACGCGCCGATCATGATGTGCGCCGATTCCACGAACGCAACCCCGGTGGTCACACTCGACACCGACGTGAAGCCGTTCGGCGTGATCTCTGGCCTGTCATCGTGGCCGACCTCATTCAATCTCAACGCGGTGGAAACCGATCCCATCCGGTTCTGGGCCGCCCTCGCCTGAGCAGCCCACCCCACCCCACCCCTCGCCCCGACGCCGTGTGGTCCGGGGCTCTCTCACGTCTGGAGTCCCATGGCGACCAGCCGCGGAGTCGACGTCTCCGCCTACCAGAGCCCGCAGAACTGGGCCGACCACAAGAAGGACGGGGTGAGCTTCGCGTTCGCCAAGGCGAGCGAGGGCGCCCACACCCACGACACCCGCTTCGCCACCCACATCACCGCCATCAAGGCCGCGGGCCTGGTGCCCGGCGCGTACCACTTCGCCTGGCCCAACCAGAACCCGGCGACCGAGGCTGCGAACTACATCGCCGCCGTGCATCCGTACGCCGGGAAGGGCTTCACGCACTGGCTCGACCTGGAGCGCTACGAGGACGGCCGCAACTACACCGGCCGCTCGGCCGCGCAGATCAACGCCTACACCACGGCCTGGCTCGCCGCCGTCCGCAAGGCGTTTCCAGGGCAACGCGTCGGCGTCTACACCAGCGGTGACGACCTCGCCAAGGGCCACGTACCCGCCGGGGTGCCGCTGTGGTACCCGGCCTACCCCGGGGCCTCGTGCGACACCTACGCCGAGGCCGAGAAGCGCCCGCAGCCCCGCCCCTCCGGGCGCACGCCCATGTTCTGGCAGTTCGCCGGGAGCCCGCTCGACCGCTCCGTCTGCTACCTGTCCGCCGCCGAGCTGCGCACCTGGGCCGCGGGCGACGCCCCCAAGGAGGACGACCCCATGCCCCTGCCCCTGTACGTCAACCTCGGTGTCGCCGAGCCGTTCACCCTCGCGCCTGGCCAGGACTGGGACGCGATCGAGTTCACCACGGAGTGGACGGACGAGCCCGGGCACCACGCCACCGGCGGCAGCGTGTTCGCCCGGGGCCCTGCTCGGTTCGTCGGCCAGCTCTCCCTCGTCGTGGAGGGCCTGCCGCCGGGGCGCGAACTCCAGATGCGGCAGTCGGAGGTGGACGCCTCGGGCAAGGAGTACGTGCAGGACCACCCCATCTTCGAGCTGGTGGGCACGGGCGGGTCGACGTTCGGCGGGATGCCGGTCGTCAACCGGCTCGCGAAGGACCGGCAGATGCGGATCAGGATCAAGGCGTTCGAGGACACCCCCGTGAAGATCGTGAGCGCCGTGCTCAAGGTCATGACCTGGAAGGAAAGTTGATCATGACGAACTCCTCTCTGCCGCCGCTCGGCACCATCGGCCGGACTGCGGCCACGTACGCACGTGACCTCGCGGAGCGTGTGATCTGGACGTTCCTCGCCGCGGCAGGCGCGGTCGCGCTGGCGGCCGGTCCGGCGGACATGCTGCACGCCTCGTTCTGGCAGGGTGCGGCCTCCGCGGGGATCGCCGCCGCGGTGTCGCTCGTGAAGGGCCTTGCCTCGAAGGTCGTCGGTGACCGCAACAGCGCGTCGTCCGCGCCCGGAGTCTGACCCTGCCCCTGCACGCCGAGGGGGTGCCAATGGACGCCGCCACGCTCACCGCCGCCGCGGCCCTGATCACCGGGGTTGCGGGGGCGGCGGCGGCCGTCTACGGCCACCGCGGCGCCGCACGGGCGACCCGGGAGGGGAACGCAGTGACGGGCTTCAACAGCCTCACGGACCAGCTCCAGGAGGAGCGCGTCGAGCTGCGCACGGAGCTGGCGACCGTGCGCGCGGAACTGGCGGCCGAGCGCGCCGAGCTGTCTGCCGCGCGCGCGGAGTCCGCGCGGCTGCGGGCCCTGGTCGTGCAGTTGGGGGGCGAGTCATGACCCGGGCCGAGGCCCTGCTGTACCGACGCCGCCACCTGCTGTGGGTGGTGGCCGCACTCCTCATCATCGGCGGCGGCGTCGCGCTCGCCCTCATCCAGGTGCACCGGGCGCAGCAGCGAGCCGACCAACTCGCCAGCGAGGCGGACCGCCGCGGCACCGCCGTGAGCACGCTGGCGACGGACGTGCGGACCCTACGGCAGCAGGTGCGGGATGCAGGGGCGACACCGGCGGCTCCGGACCCGGCTGACGCCGTCGACGGCCTGCCGGACCGGGCCGAGGTCCCGGTGCCGATCCCGGGCCCCCGCGGCGAGCGCGGGATCACCGGGCCCCGCGGCGCGACCGGCGCGCCGGGGAAGACGGGCGCCGCGGGCGACCCGGGGGATGTCGGCGCCGACGGCACGGACGGCTCGGATGGTGCCGCGGGCACGGCCGGACCGCCGGGCCCCGCGGGCGAGCCAGGCCCCGCCGGGCCGCCCGGCGCGGACGGGCGGGACGGCGCCCCGGGAAAGGACGGCCGGGACGGTCAGACCTGCCCCGACGGCTACACCCTCCAGCCCCTGCCCGCGGACCCCGATGCACTCGTGTGCCGCCGCGACGACGCCCCCGCCGACGGCGACTCCGGCTCGACACCGCCTCAGGCCGCCGGCCTCGACCCCACCCGCAGGCAATACCGATGACAACGGCCCCCGCCCACCCCTTCACGGGGCGGGCGGGGGCCACTTTGTCTTGTGCCGAGATTTGTGACAATAACTGGCCAATCTATTCATACCAGTTGATTTGATATTCATCCTGCCCATACTCGTCCTCATGCCTACCTCTCAGCCCGCCGTCCCCGTCGGGGGCCGCATCGAGCCCGTGTCTATCCGTCTGATGGGTTCGCCCGCCGCCGTGCGCGCGGCCGTGGCCGCTCTTCAGTCCGCGGCCGCGTGCAGCCCAGCCAGCTACTACCCGATGCGCCGTGGTGACGGGGAGCGCGCGTATCTCCAGATCACTGTGCCGCTGGTGGACGGGAGTGCGTGAGACCGTCCGGCGCCGCTGGCCCCACAGCCCCCGCCCGCCCCTCCACGGGCGGCGGGGGCTCTTCGTCATGCCGTGCTCCCCGTGCGAGCGGAGAGGATGGGAGGTCCTTCGCAATGTCACCCCTCTGCACACAGGGCGTCACGGTGCGATACCTTCAGTCCTCGCGGCGTGGAAGGGGGGCACGTGCCGGAAGAAGAGATGACTGACGCTCTTGCTGAGAAGATCTTGAGCGGCACGGCAGGAGGAGCGCTGAATGCGCCCTTCGAGTGGCGGCAGAAGAATTTTCCGCGCAAAGAGAGCGCACCGATCCATATAGAGGCAACCGCACCCATCCGGACGGATCTCGGAATTCGACTCGATCTTCGGATGAGAATTGGACTGGACCTTCCCTGGGAATACAGCCTGCTCCTCGTTTGTCCAGCGGCCCGCGTCTGCCTGCGCCGATTGGATATTCGCGGCTCGCACCTGGCTCGCGCTAGTGGCGAAGAATTCATCAACAGGACACATAAGCACAAGTGGTCCGTGGCGCGAAAAAATGCGGACGTATATGCGCCGGACGACATTCGACACAACCCGGACCCGATCCCGAATGCAACCCTCTTGATCATGGATGAAGAATACGATCGGGTCGTGCGTGACTTCGTCCTGGAGTGCAAGATGGCCGTAGGGGCGGGGTACGTGTGGGTACCGCCACCGAGCCCGCCGGTGACGCAGCCGACGTTCGATGGTCTGGAGGACTACCCGTGAACGCACTCGACTACGTCGACGATCAGCTTTCGTCTGTGCTCAAGTGCTGGCGCTTTGCCCCCGGCGGGCGCCCTGGAACTGTCTCCCTCACCGGACGCCAGTACTTCGCCGACGGTGACGGCGTCCGGGTTCTCATCCGAGTTGCAGGCGAAGAGGCCCTCGCGAGCGATGGCGGCGTGATGGCCGCTCGCCTGACCGACGCCGGTGTCGACATCGCCGGATCGACCCGTGCAGGGGCAGCGTGGCGGGAGATCCTGGCCCAGTTCGAGCTTCGCGAACTGGATGGCAGGATCGTCGGACGCCGGCCCTTGCGGCAGGCAGATCAACTGGCCTCCGACATCGCAAGCGCCATGCTCACTGCCGACGGCCTGCGCTGGCTGGCCCTTCCCGAGCGGGAGAGCAAGCTCACGAAGCAACTGTACGATTTCTTGCGAGCTGAAAAGTTCTCATTCACCAGGCGGCCGACGATCAGCCTCCCTCGGGGGTCGAAGGTTAAGCCGACCGCTCGCGTTACCACGCCAAAGCGGGAAGTTCTCATCCAGACTGTCGCAGGAGGCGAGCAGGGAATCGAGCATGCTCTGTCCCTCGTTCAGCGCATCGATCGCGCTAGCTACACTTTCGATCAACGGCTCGTCCTGTTGAAGGGCGTTCCGGGAGAGTGGCCAGCCGATCATCTTGATCTCCTGGCCGAGCATACCCCTGTGGGCTTCTCCGCCCGTATGGAACAGGTGCAGGCGTTCTTGGGAAAGGGCAAGAAGTTGCCGTCACCGGTCGAGGGTTTGTGACAGAGACGAGACGCGACCCTGGATCACCAAAGCGGCCATCGGCCGACGCTCTCCGCGAGTGGGGCATTCCACGTGCGACCCCTTCCGCTCCTCAAAGGACAACGCGTCTCTGTGACAAGGCTCAAGACCTGCCCCGAAGCCCAGCCCGACGCCAGTACCCCTGACCCGACACGGCCCCCGCCCGCCCCCGTGACGGGGCGGGCGGGGGCCGCTTTGCTGCGCGGGGCGTCAGCTACAGGTGTCGAGCATGTCGCCGAGCGCCGTCACCTCGTCGTCGGTGGTCGTCAATGCAAAGGTGTGCTTGATCGACGTGTAGTCCTCGGCGTACGTGCACCAGAAGGCTTGATCCTCGGGCTTCCAGTCGGCCGGTCCGGAGTCCGACTTGGAGCTGTTCGACGACTCGGACGCCACGATCAACTGCGGGTCGTCGAGGTCGTTGCCGAACGCCTTGCGCTGGTCCGCGGTCCAGTCGTCGGCGCCGGAGCGCCACGCCTCCGCGAGTGGTACGACGTGGTCGATCGTCGCCTGGGCCACGACCGTCTGCGTGGTCCCGTCGTAGGCGGAGTACCACGAGCCTGACTCGGGCTGGCAGTCGCCGTCCTCGTCGACGACGTCGTCGCCGTCGCGGGCGAGCACGGCCTGCCGCGTGGTGCAGCCGTCGCCCTGTGACGCCCAGATGTCGAAGGCATCCCGGCTGTAGCCGTCCATGCTGTGGGGGGTGGCGACGGTGAGGTCAGCGAGGTACTCGCGGGCGGTGCTCTCGGCGGGCGGGGGTGGGGGGTCGGCCATCGCCGCGGGGGCGAGGCCGATGGTGCCGACGCTCAGGGCTGCCGAAGCGGCCAGGATGCCGAGTCTTTTGCGCACGGTTTCTCCTTGTGTGGGGGGTTCGGTCCCTCGTCAGGCGCGAACCTGACGAGGCGACAGGGGCCCCATCCCCAGCACAGGACCGGCGGAAACTGGGGATCACCCCAGCGAGAGAGGAAGCGTCAATGCAGCCTTCCAGCGGGCCTCGTCCACTTACGGTGGGCGGGGCCGCTGCGCTATGTCCGGACGCGGGGGGCCGCCGTACTCTGGCGATACGGCCACTGCCACCGAGGGAGCGCCTGTGACCATCCCAGATGACCTGAGCGATCTCTGTCCCGGCGAGCGTATCCGCGTCCTGCGAGAGTCGCGGGGACTGTCTCGTCCAGCGCTCGCGCAGTTCTGCAACCGCGGCCCGGACTGGCTCAAGAAAATCGAGTCGGGCGAGCGTGAACTGCGTTCTCACACGCTCATGATGCGGCTCGCGATCGCCCTTCAGTTGCCCGATCTCTCCCTGCTGACGGGCGGTCCGGCGGAGGTTGCGCAGCCGGTGCCTCTCGGTCGCCTCTCCCATCCGGCGATGCCCGCCATCTGGACCGCCGTGATGGCGCGTCCTCTGGCGTCGGCCGCCGCAGACGGGCCGGTTGCCCCCGCCGTTCTCCAGGGCCGGGCTGATCAGACATGGCGTCTGTGGCACTCCTCCAGGCGAAACCGGAGCGAGGTCGGCGCTCTGCTGCCAGTTCTTATCAGGGATGCCGAAGCGGCGGTCCGGGCCCTCGACGGGGAGCAGCGGCGTGCTGCCCTCGTTGCGCTTTCCGACGTCTACCGGTTGACCGGGCAGGCCACGGCGTACATTGCCCCGGCCGAGCTGGCGTGGGTCGTTGCAGACCGGGCGCTCACAGCCGCGCAGGCAGCGGATGCCCCGGCTGCCATCGCCGCGGCCGCCTGGAACCTCGGCAACATCTTGCGCGAAACCGCGTATCCCGAGGAGGCGTTGCGCGTCGTCACCGAGGCCGCCGACCTCATCCGCCCGCATCTGGAGGACGCCCCCGAGGACTGGCGCGGTGTGTACGGCGCGCTTCAGCTCCACGCTGCGGTGACCGTAGCCCGTGACGGGCGTGAGGGCGACGCGTGGCGGTACTGGGACAAGGGCGACCAGGTGGCGAAGTCCCTGCCAGCCGCGTACGTCCACCCCAGCACCGTGTTCGGCCGGGCGAACGTCGATTTCCACGCAGTCAGCGTTGCGACCGACTTGCAGCGGGCGCAGCGGGCGCTCGGCCTGGCGGACGACATCGACCCCGACGTAATGCCGTCCCGCGAGCGCCGGGCACGCCTGTGGGTCGAGGTCGCCCGCGGGCACCTTCAGCGGGGCGACCGAACGGCCGCGCTGCACGTCATGCAGATGGCTCACAAGATCGGTGCCGAGACCGTGAGCTACACGCCCTCGGCCCGCGGCGTCACGGCAGACCTGTGGCGGTCGGCGCCCCGCGCGATGCGGACGGAGGCGAGCGAACTGGCCGCCGTGGTGGGGATCACGGGGACGGCATAGGGACAGCCGGGGACACGGGGACATTCTGTCCCCCTTCTCTACGTCGTGTGCCCCTACGGTGACGGCCCGTCAGTGCCTCACCTGGGAGCTCCTGTGACGATCGCTCTGCCCTTACACGCATCTCCGCGTCGCGATGCTGCGCCCGTCTGCGACCCCGAAACGGGCGAGATCCGCGTCCCTATCTCGCTGTACCAGGTCGATGACCACCAAGTGGACTGCGACCTGGTGCTCTCCCGGGCCGAGGTGGAATCCCTCCTCACCGTCTTGGGCAGAGACCTGGCAAGGCGGAGAGTGCCGCTCCAGGGGGTGCCGCAGTGAGCGCTCGGCCCGCCCCCACCACCGCCGCATTCCGGACAGGCGCCGCAGCGGCCTGGCTGGCGCGGGCGCACCGGCGCCCGGCCGAGGTGCACGAGGCGTGGACGCACCCCTATGGCGTCGCCGCGCTGCCCTGCGGAGTGCTGTATACCGCCGTGCGCCTGCCCGATCCGGTCGTGCGCGCCGCTCTCGGCACCGACGACCTCGACACCCTGCACGCCGCCCTCGCCGCGGCGCTGCACGGGCCGGTCTTCCGCGACCCCGCTGGCGCCCGCTACTACGCCCTCGTACCCCCCGGCACCACGGGGACCTGGCGGCTGCCGGACGTGGAGTGCCTGGGCCCCGAGTATTACCTCGGCGTGCCCAACCCCGCCGCCGTGCGCCCGTCGGGGATGAGCGGGTACTGGGCGGTGCCCATCGAGGGACCGGGGCACCTGTGCGACCCGGTGGCCGTCGAGGAGCTGGCGCGGCTCGGGCGGTCCCGGGCAGGGGACGGGGTGGTCCGCTGGTGCAACTGGCACCACGGCTACGCCCATGGCACCGAGCTGGTGCAGATCATCGAGCAGGGGTCGGCGTTCGGCGGCGGCCTGTACGCCTGCCCGGACTGCCGCACGGTGCACCACCTGACGCCCCTGGTCGGAGGTGAGTGAGGTGCCGCAGGACGAGCGCCGCCCCACCGCCGACTGGCTCGCCTCCGCCCACCTCCACCCCGCCGAAGTCCACCGGGCGTGGGAACGGCCGGGCGGCGTGGCCCCGCTGCCGTGCGGCGTGGTGTTCACCGCGGTGAGCCTGCCCGCGCTCATCGTGCACGCCGCCGCCGGAACCGCCGTCCCCCACACGGTGCGCGCCCGGCTCGGCGAGCGCCTGGGCGGCCCCGTCATCCACGACCCCGCGCACGCCCGCTACTACCCCCTCGTCCCTGCGGACACCGCCAAGTCCTGGCACCGCACGGTGGCGTACGTGCGGTGCCTGGAGCCCGAGCAGCACCTCGATGCGCCCGCGCCGAGCGCCACCCAGCTCTCCGGGCAGGTTCCGTACTGGGCGGTGGCGCCGGTGGAACCTGAGCGGCTATGCGACCCAGCGGCGGTGAAAGCACTGACCCGCCACGGCCAGCGGCGGGCCACCGCGAGCGGCATCGGCTGGTGCCACTGGCACCAGGGCTACGCGCACGGCACCGAACTGGTGACGGTCACCGGCACGTCCAGCCTCGACGCCGGGGGGCGCTGGGCCTGCCCGCCCTGCCGCAGGGCACACCACCTCGAACCCTTCTACGAGCAGCGGAACTGATCCACCCCCAGCTCCCGCGTGGTGCCTGTCAGCCTCGTCACCGCGCGGGTGGGCGGCCCGTGCCGCCCCGGCCCCGGCCCCCGCACTCGCTCTGCGGGCCGGGGCCACCCCAACCACCTGAGGAAGGACGCGCATGCCCGCCACCCCTGACGAGCCTGATGAGGCCACGCCCGAGGACAGGGAGCTGATCAGCCTGGCGCTCGACCTCGGAGCTGCTGCCGCGATGGCCCGGGACGAGAACCTGCCGCCCGCGATGCGCGAGGCCGCCGCCGCGTACCAGGAGGAGTTGACCGACGAGGCGAAGCGTCGCACCGGCGGCGCCTGATCCTCAGCTCCCGTGCGGCCGGCGACCCCCACGGGGCCGCGCGGGCGGGGCGGCCACAGGAGTGCCGCCCCCGCGGCCCCGGCCGTCACCGTGCTCTGGCGGCCGGGGCCCATCGACTGCCGTCCCCGGCCACTGCCCGGCCGGGGACGGCTCCGCTGTCACACCCCCGCCGTACCGTGGAGGGCAGTCCGTATCCACGCTGCTGGCGCTCGTGCAGGACCACCCCGGGGCCGGGCTTCCACCACGGAAGCCCGGCCCTTTCGTGTGCTCGTTGCCGTGCTCACGCAGGTGCGGGATGATGGGGTTCTGCGCAGGTCAATCCCGGTGCGGGGGAGGCGGTTTGCGTGAGCGGTGCGTGAACGGGCGTCCCGGAGTGGCCCGGAATTCCCGGTGTGAGCCGGAGTGAGTGAAACCCCCGCACCCGGCCCACCAGGGCATTCGGAGTAGGCCAGAGTGGGCCGGAGCAGAACCTATCGACTTTTAATCCATTGGTTGTGGGTTCGAGTCCCACACGGCCTACGAACAGGACCCAGGTCAGCGGGGGCGCTGCCTGGGTCTTCGGCTGTCCTCCACGGACGCCGCCCCGGCCTACTGCTCGTCAGCCTCGCTGGCGAGCTGGGCGGCAAGGGCGTTGAACGCGGTGACGTACTGGTTGGCCATGCGTAGTGTGCTTGTCTCGGGCGTGACGTTGTACGTCTGCGCGACGTCGGTGGTGCCGAGGGCGAGGATGCCGACCGCCGTGGACACGGCCGCCGCGCGTTCGAGGAGGGTGTGGACACGTCTGTCTGTTGCCGTGATCGCTCCTTCGTCATCGCGCGAACCGTGCCGGGGCGGGCCGTGCCACGGTGGTCGGAGTCACCTCACCAGGCGCCGCTCTCTCCTCGCTGCCGCGGATCTTTCGTCTCCGGTCGGCCGGGAGGTCAGAAGATGGCCAGGGGGTTCACCGGGATGCCCGTGGCGCCGGTGACGGGGATCGGGGCCAGGGTGAAGAGGAAGGCGGCGCGGGCGAGTTCGGTGGCGGTGGTGGCCAGCAGGTCGGTCTCCGTGCCGTCGATCAGCGGCATACCCAGCCTCGCCAGGGCGATCCCGTGCAGCGGCATCGGGCCCGTGGCGCCCGGCAGCGGGGGCGGGTCGCCGACGTCGCCCGCGTAGAGGGAGACCTCGCGGTCGGCCAGCCACCGTACGGCGTCGAGCGTCATCACAGGCGGCGGCTCCTCGGGGATGCCACGCACCGGCCGCCCGCCCCGTACCACCAGGGCGTCGCCCGACTCCACGCGCACGCCGGCCCGCGCCTCCGCCGCGTCGAGGTCGTGCCCCATCACGAGGTGGCCGGGCGGGAGCCGGTCGCCCGGTGCCAGGTCGAGCAGGACGCCCCGGGTGGCGAGGCCGTCCGCGAACGCGCCGGTGGAGCCGTGCGCCACGCCGCCACGCGCCACCGCGTCGGAGAGCGGGACGCCCGGGTACACCTGGCCGTTCACGGGCACGTGGGCGAGCGCGTCGATGTGGGTGAGGCCGGCGTGGTGGGTGTTGACCACCAGGACGTCGGAGAGGGCGCGGGCGGGCGAGCCGGTGAAGCTCAGCATCTGGAGCACGGCGGCGGGCGCGGGGCCCGGCGCGAACGGTATCGGGCCGCCGAGCGGCACCGGGGTCACCCGGCGCGCCAGCGACACCACCCGGCCCTCGCGTGCCTCCTCCACGCCGCGGGCGCGTGCCTTGTCGGTGATGTGGTTGAGGGTGCCGCGCTCGTCCTCGGGGCCCCAGCGCCCCCAGTTGCTCGGCGGGGTCAGTTCCATGGGGCCTCCTGGAGCGGATTTTCCTGGTGTGGGTTCTTCTGGCATGGGGTCTCCCGGTGGGTGCGGTGGTGGGTTGTGGGGGGGGAGTGCGTTGTGGGTTGTGGTGGAGTGCCTGGGGGAGGGGGTCAGGCGGCCGAGTGGGTGGTGGCCACGTGGTCGCGGATGTGGGCCAGGGCCCGCGCGTCGAGATGGCGGCCCGCGCGGACGACCCCGCTGACGGCGTGCAGATGGCGCACGTCGGCCAACGGGTCGGCGTCGAGCAGGACGAGATCGGCCGCCCTGCCCTCGGCGACGCTGCCCAAGCGGTCCTCGACGCCGAGGAACCGGGCGCCGAGCAGCGTGGTCATCTGGAGCACCCGCAGCGGCGAGAGCCCGGCCCCGGCCAGCTCGTCGAACTCCCGGTGCAGCGCGGCCCCCGGCACCTCCCAGCCCGCGCCGCACGCGTCGCTGCCCGCCAGCATCGGCACCCCCGCCTCGTCGAAGACGCGCACGAGCCGCAGTTGCAGCTCGTAGACGGCGCGGTGCACCGCGCGCTCCTCCGGGGGCCTGGCGGCGTACGTGTCCGCGGCGCACCGCCAGGTGTCGAGGGCGCCGGGCGCCATGTAGCGGTGGTCGGGGTCGTCGCGGTACTCGGGGGCGTCCGCGAACTGGGTGGTGTGGGCGCGCACCAGCGTCGGGCACTGCCAGGTCTCGGTGGCGGCGAGGAGGGCGGCGAGGTCGCGGGCCCGCGCCTCGTCGAAGGTCTCGGTCGCGCGGCGCAACAGCGCGACGTCGCCGTCGCCGCGGCCCAGCAACGGGTTGGTGACCAGGGAGCGCAGATGGGCGATCATCCGTGCGTCGAGCTGGGGCACGGGGCGGGCAGCGGCGGCGGCGAGCTGGCGCTCCACGGCCGTACGGATGCCGGCCTCGTCGGTGCAGCAGGCGGCGAGCAGCGCGATACCGGGGCCCAGGTGCTCGACGCAGCGCAGGCCCCCGCGGGCCGCCGCGCGGATGTCGACCCCGGCGGGGAGGTGGCCGAGCAGCGGGATGCCGAGCCGGTTCGCCTCGGTGAGGGCCGCCGTGAACACCGCGGGGGTGGTGTCGCCGACCTTGATGAAGTCGGCGCCCTGCGCGTGCTGCGCCCGTACCGTCGCGGTCACCGTCTCCTCGTCGCGGGCGTTGAGCGGGGTGCGCAGCGGTACGCCGGGGATGGCGAGGGGCGCCGGGCCGTCCGCCGGGGCCGGGAGCGTGCCGGCCCGGCGGGCGGCAAGCAGCTCCGGGGAGCCGGCCATCTGCCGGAAGCCGGTGATGCCGTGGGCCAGCATCAGCGCGAGGGTGCCCGAGGGGTCGCCGTCGCCGAGCGGGTGGGCGTGCATGTCCAGATAGCCGGGGACCAGGAACCTGCCGCGCCCTGGCACCACCGTCACGCCGTCCGACGCGGGCGGCGCGGGGGCCGTGGGAGTGACGCGGGTGATGGTGCCGTCGGCGGTGTGGACGTCCTGGTGCGGGTGCGGGGTGCCGTCGTGGGTGTCGACGACCGTGATGTCGTGCAGGAGCAAGGGGCCTGGATGGGGCATGGGCGGGGCTTCCTGTGCGTGGGTGCGGTGGAGGGGAGTGGGTGGGCGTGTGTGGGGCTTGGGGTTTGGGGCGTGAGGTGGTCAGAAGGTGTCGAGGTCGCGGGCGAAGTGGACGGGGCCCTTGAAGTGGGCGGCGATGGCGCGCCGTGCGTCGGGGATGGCGGGGTCGGCCACGCCGATGTGCGTCAGTACGAGGGCCCGTACGCCCGCCCGGCGTGCGAGGAGGCCGACCGCGTCGGGGGTGAGGTGCTCGCGCTCGAAGTGGCGCTTCATGAACGCGGCGGCGGCGGGCCCCGCGGCGTGCAGCGCCGGGGGCACCCGGGAGGCGTCGTTGACCTCGCTGACCAGCAGGTCGGCGCCGCTCGCCAGTTGCTCCACGCGCTCGCTCGGGCCGGTGTCGCCGGTGTAGGCGATGCTGCGGTCCGGGGTGTCGAAGCGGTAGGAGAGGGACTGGAAGCGGGCGGAGTGGTCGCTGCCGGGCGGGAAGTCGTAGTGCGTGTTCACGGCGGCCGTGACCCGGACGCCGACCACGCTGAACGTGCTGCCCTCCGTGACCTCGGTGGCGGTCACGGACGCGAGCGGGTCGGGGCCCTGGGTGAGACCGGGGGGTACCGAGGCCCTTCCCAGGTCCGCGAGGTGGCCGAGGGCCGCCTTCAGCCGGTCGACCAGCTCGGCGGTCCCGGGCGGGCCGTAGACCGCGAGGGGTCCTCCGGTACGGGGCTGGAGGCGGCGGCCGAGCAGGGCGAAGAGGCCGCCGGTGTGGTCGATGTGGAGATGGCTGAGCACGATCACCCGGACGTCGGCCAGCGCCACGCCCGCGCCCGCGAGCCGGTCGACGGCGCCTTCTCCCGCGTCCACGAGGAGCGCGTGGCCCGGGCGGTGCAGGAGGTTCGCGGGCTGCGAGCGCGCGGCGCGCGGGGTGGGGCCTGCGGCGGTGCCGAGGGTGGTCCAGGAGAGGGCGTGGGCGGCGGGTGCAGCGGGGGGCGTGGAGGCTTCGGGTGCCGGGGGTGCGGTTGGGTTCGGGTGCGGGGCCGGGGGCGGTGTGGGGTCGGTGGTCATACGGTGTCACGTCCCGGGGCGGGGGTGCGCCCTTGGCGGCGTAGGCGGGGGGTGCGGGGCGTGGGGGTGGGGGCGTGATCGGGGGTGGTGCGCGGGTCGGGGGTGGCGGTCGGTGCGGGGGCGGTCTGGGGTGGGGCGGCTTGGGCGGCGGAGGTGCGGGTGGTGGTGGCCGCGGGTGAGCCGAAGAGGCGGGGGTGGAGGCGGGGGCCGAACGCCGTGACCACCACTACGATCAGGGCGCCCACGATCACGTTCGCGGAGCCGACGCCCGCGGTGACGAGTATCTCCGTGAGGACGAACGCGCCCATGATCAGGGAGCCCTTGGCGACCAGCAGCCAGCCGGTGTGCAGTGCGGGGCCGGTCGGGCGGCCTGCGCGGCGGGCCACGTACTGGATCACGGCGAGCAGGCTCCGTACCACCAGGACGGTGATCACGAGCCGGAGCAGGCTCTGCACCGGGGACTCGCCGGAGTGCCAGGCCCACAGGACGCCGATGCCGAGGCCGGCGATCAGGTACCAGGCGCGCAGAGGGAGCGTGCGGCGCGGTTTGCCCGCGGCGGGGGCCGTGGCGGCTGCGGGGGTGGGGGAAGGGGTCGCGGGGGGCTCGGGTGAGGGCATCGGGGCCTGCCGTTTCGGCTCGACTGCGTAACCGGACATGTGATGTCCGCTTGGCAGAGCCAGCGTAGCAGCAAGTGGACACCGCATGTCCATTTCCTGTGAAGGGATCTATCCTCGACGCATGACCGACCCCGCAAGAGCGCCCCTGAGGGCGGACGCCCGGCGCAATCGCGAGCGCATCCTGGCCGCTGCCGCGGAGGTGTTCGCCACCCGTGGCCTCGCCGCGACGCTCCACGACGTGGCGGCGCACGCGGGGGTGGGGGTGGGCACCGTCTACCGGCGGTTCCCCGACAAGCGGGCGCTGATAGCGGCGCTCTTCGACACCAAGATCGAGGAACTGGTGTCGACGGCCGAGCGGGCCGCCGCGATCGAGGACCCCTGGCAGGCGCTCACCGCGCTGCTGCGCGATCTCACGCTGCACGCGTCGTCGGACAGCGGTCTTCGGCAGGTGCTCGGGAACGAGGCGCCGGGGCCCGACAAGTTCGTGGCGGCGCGGCGGCGGCTCGCGGTGGTCGCCTCGCGGCTGCTGGTACGGGCGAAGGAGGCGGGGGTGGTGCGGGCGGATCTGGAGTACGTGGATCTGGCGATGCTGTGGCGGATGCTGACGCATGTGGCGGAGCAGACGCGGGGGGTGCGGGGGGATGCGTGGGAGCGGTATCTGGAGATCGTGCTTGAGGGGATACGGGGGCGGGAGGGGCAGCGGGGGCTGGGAGTGGTGGTGCTTGGGGCGGGGGAGGTGCCGCTGGTTCTGGGCGGTTCGTAGGGGTGGGGGGGCTTACGGGGCCTGGCGGGGAGGGCAGCTTCGAGAGCGCATCGGTTTCTTTTTGTGGGCGAGGGCTTACGGAGCCTGGTGGAGAGCGTGGCTTCGAGAGCGCACCGGTGCGTCCACCCGTGCCGCCCTGCGGCACGATTGCCCGCCAAAGGCGGTGGGGCTGCGCCCGCTCAAGGGGGCGGGCCGCGCCCGCGCATGGGGCCAGAGGGTGCGCATCGGGCCGGGGGTGCGGGCTTCGCCCGCTGAGGGGCGTTCTGGGCTTCGAGCGTGGATGGGGCCGCGCCCCACGCCCCCTCACCCGTTCAGAACCCCGCCGCAAGCGGCCCCGTTGCGGCGGAGGCACCGTGGTGGGGGCCATATGTTTCGGTGCTGGTCGGTGAGGAGGCGGTTGTGGTGGTGTGGGCGGAAGCCGCATGGGTGGGGTGGCCGGGATGGGGCTGAGTATTCGGAACCAGATTCCCGGCACCGTCACCTCCGTCACCACGGGAGCCGTGATGGCGGTGGTGAAGGTCAGGCTGGCCGGGGGCCAGGAGGTCACGGCGGCCGTGACGGGGGAGGGCGCGGCGGAACTCGGTCTTGCCGCGGGGTCCGCGGTGCGGGTGCTGGTGAAGGCCACCGAGGTCGCCCTCGCCACCGGGCCCCTGGAGGGGATCAGCATCCGCAACCAGTTGCCTGGCACCGTCACCGCGCTGGCCGAGGGCGGGGCCATGGCCTCGGTCGGGGTGGCCGTGGAGGGGGCCGCGCTCACCGCCGTGATCACCCTCGACGCGGCCCGCGACCTCGGTCTCGCGGTCGGCGTCCCGGTGGTGGCGCTGGTGAAGTCGACGGAGGTGTCGCTGGCGGAAGGGTGAGGGAGCCCCCGGGTGGGCCCGGGGTTCAACAGGCGGGTGGTCCCACAGGCGGCCGACTCACGGGCCGGGCCCCGGGCCCCGCAGGCCCCCGATTCCACACAGCCCCGCCCCCGGGCCCAGATCCCCCGGACCCCACACAGCCCCGGCCCCGGGCTCCAGCACCCCGGACCCGACAACTCCCCCGAGCCTGGGCCACCGGCCCCACGCAGCCCCACCCCCGGCCCAGCACTCCGAACCCCACAAATCTTCGAGCCTGAGCCACCGGCCCACGCAGCCCCACCCCGCCCCCAGCACCCCGAACCCCACAAATCCCCCCGAGCCCGACCCACCGGCCCCACACAGCCCCCCAGGCCCCCAAGTCCCACGCACCCCCACCCCCCGGAGGGAACCCGCCCCTCAAACAGACCGACTCCCCCGATCACGGACCCAGGACCTCCGGGTCAATAAGCGATCACGAAACACTCCCTCCACAGAACCCGGGGCACGGGCGTTCTAGACTTGCCCACTCATGCCGGTATGCATGGCTGCTTGAAAGCCCAAAAGCCGCAAAGCCCAAACCGTTCCGCCAGCCCGAGGGGTGTTCGGCGCCGTGATAACCATCGAAGAAGTCAGCAAGCGGTATCCGGACGGCACCGTCGCCGTCGACCGCCTGTCGCTCGACATACCCGACCGCTCGATCACCGTCCTTGTGGGACCGTCCGGCTGTGGGAAGACCACCACGCTCCGCATGATCAACCGGATGATCGAGCCCAGCGCGGGCCGCATCCTGCTGGACGGCAAGGACCTCCAGCAGCAGCCGGTGAACGCGCTCCGCAGATCGATGGGGTACGTGATCCAGAACGCGGGGCTCTTCCAGCACCGTACCGTCGTCGACAACATAGCCACCGTGCCCCGGCTGCTCGGCTGGTCGCGGCAGCGGGCCAGGGACAGGGCCGCGGAGCTGATGGCGCGCGTCGGGCTCGACCCGGCCATGGCCAAGCGCTACCCGTATCAGCTCTCCGGCGGCCAGCAGCAGCGCGTCGGGGTGGCGAGGGCGCTCGCCGCCGACCCGCCGGTGCTGCTGATGGACGAGCCGTTCTCCGCCGTCGACCCGGTGGTGCGCCGCGGCCTCCAGGAGGAGCTGCTGCGCATCCAGGGCGAGCTGGGCAAGGCCATCGTCTTCGTGACGCACGACATCGACGAGGCCATCCGCATCGGCGACCGCGTCGCGGTGCTGCGCACCGGCGGCAGGCTCGCCCAGTTCGCGCCGCCCGACGAACTGCTCTCCGCGCCCGCCGACGACTTCGTCGCGGACTTCCTCGGCGCCGACCGCGGCATACGCGGCCTCTCCTTCTTCTCCACCACGGGGCTCAACCTGGACTCCACGCCCGTGGTCGCCGAGGACGCCACCACCAAGCAGGTCGCCGCGCGCGTGCGCCCCGACGTGCCGTACGTGCTGGTCACCGACGTGGACGGGAAGCCGCTCGGCTGGGCGGAGCCGGCCGGGTGGACCGAGGGCGAGAAGACGCTGCTGCCGCCGGGGCAGACCTTCGAGTTCGGGCGCGACTCGCTCAGGGTCGCCCTCGACTGTGCGGTGCTCTCGCCGACCGGCTGGGCGATCGGCGTGGACCGCACCGGCAGCGTCGTCGGCGTGGCGTCCCAGGAGACCGTCGCCACCGCGATCCGCGCCGCGCACGCGGAGCGCGACCTCGGCGGCGGTGGTGGCGGGCCCGTCGACGGGCCCCCGTTCGCCAAGGCGGGAGTCGGGAAGTGAACGGCTTCTTCGACATGCCGAGCGACCTCCAGCACAGCTATCTGGGCCTCATCGGATGGCATCTGGAGGAGGCGCTGATCCCGGTGCTCGTCGGACTCGTGGTGGCGCTGCCGGTCAGCCAGCTCTGTGTGCGCTTCCGCTGGCTGTACCCGCCGGTGCTGTGGGTCACCACCGTGCTGTACGCGGTGCCGTCGCTCGCGCTGTTCGTCGTGCTCATCGACTACACCGGGCAGAGCGAGATCACCGTGATGATCCCGCTGGCCCTGTACAGCCTGGTGGTGCTGGTGCCGGCGATCGTGGACGGGGTGCGCTCCGTGCCCGAGGAGACCAAGGCGGCGGCGATCGCCATGGGCATCGGGCCGATGCGCCGCTACCTCACGGTGGAACTGCCCATCGCGGTGCCCGCGGTCATCGCGGGCCTGCGGGTGGCGACCGTGTCCAGCATCAGCCTCGTCAGCGTCGGCACCCTCATCGGCAACCAGGGGGCGCTCGGCAACCTGCTGGCCGACGCGATGTTCTACCACCGGCCGATCCTGGCCTGGAGCAGCGTCATCACCACGGCCGTCCTCGCGGTGCTCGCGGACGCGCTGCTCGTACTGCTGCGCAAGCTGCTGACCCCGTGGCAGCCGAGGAGCGCCCGCGCCGCGGCCCGCGCCGCGCGCGCCGCCGCCAAGGAACCCGAGCCCATGACCGCCGCGGCGGCGGGGGAGCGTGCGCTGTGAACATCCTCGACTTCATCAGGCAGTTCTTCAGCGACTCCGCCCACTGGCACGGCTACGACGGCATCCCCTCGCGGGTCGTCCAGCACCTCGGCTACTCGGGCGCCGCGCTCGGTATCGCCGCCGCGATCGGCCTGCCCGTCGGCCTGGTCACCGGGCACACGGGGCGCGGCGGCAACGTGCTCGCGTTCGTGGCGACCGCGGCCCGCGCGCTGCCCAGCTTCGGCCTGCTCGTGCTGATGTTCGTACTGATCGGGCTGAGCACCATCCCGGTGATGATCCCGCTGGTGGTGCTGGCGATCCCACCGATCCTCGTGACCACGTACGAGGCGGTGCGCAGCGTCGACCCGGCGCCGGTGGACGCGGCCAGGGGCATGGGCATGGAGCCCGCGAAGATCCTCTTCCAGGTGGAGCTTCCGGTGGCGCTGCCGCTCATCCTCAGCGGCCTCAGGTCGGCGGCCATCCAGATCGTGTCGACGGCGACCATCGCGGCGTACGTGAGCCTCGGCGGCGTGGGACGGTACATCGTCGACGGGCTCTACCAGCGCAACTACGAGAAGGTCGTGGGCGGCGCCACCCTCACCGCGGTGCTCGCGCTGCTGGTGCTCGTGCTGTTCTGGGCGGTGGCGCGCCAGGCGGTGTCGCCAGGGGTGCGGGGCGACCGCCGCTAGGGAGCGTCTTCAAAAGACCCGGGGCCTCGGCAGTCGGCAGTGCGAGGCCCCTCGGGGACCCTGCGCGCACGGTCACCGCGTGCGCAGGGCCTCCGAGGGGCCTTCGTCACCCGCCCGCGCGGGCGAGGGCGTACTCCAGCACCACGAGCAGCGCGTCCCGTACGGAGCCGCGCTCGCGCGCGTCGAAGACGGTCAGCGGGATCTGCTCGCGGACGTCGAGCGCCCAGCGGACCTCGTTGAGGTCGTGTTCGAGCACGCCGTCGAAGGTGTTGACGGCCACCGCGAACGGGATGTCCCGGTGCTCGAAGTAGTCCACCGCCGCGTAGCAGTCGTCCAGGCGGCGGGTGTCCACGATGACGAGGCCGCCGAGCGCGCCCTCCACCAGGTCGTCCCACATGAAGCCGAAGCGCTCCTGGCCCGGCGTGCCGAACAGGTAGAGCTTCAGCGTGGGGTCGAGGGTGACACAGCCGAAGTCCATGGCCACGGTGGTGGTGGTCTTGGTCGGGGTGTGCGAGAGGTCGTCGACCCCGGCGGCCACCGAGGTGATGGACGCCTCGGTGGTGAGTGGCTCTATCTCTGATATGGACGCCACGGTCGTCGTCTTGCCGACGCCGAAGCCGCCCGCGATCACCATCTTGACCGGCAGCGGTGGCCGGTCGGGCGCCTCGCGGGGCTCGTCCTCCGGTACGGGGTAGCCCCGGGTGTCAGCTGTCACGGACGAGGCCCCGTGAGTCGGGAACGGCGCGGAGACCATCGATAACCCTTCGAAGTACGGAGACGTCCCGGGCGCTCTCCGCTCCCGGGATGTAGAGGGTCAGCTGTCCGTCGGCGCGCAGATCGTCGGCCAGTACCCGTATCACATTGAGATGCAGCCTCAGCTTCGCGGCGACCTCCGCGAGGGACTGGGGCGTGCGGCAGGCACCCACGATGTCGCGGTGCTCGAAGGCGAAGGAGTCGAGCGCTGCGAGCCCGTCCTCGGTCGCCACCACCTGGGTTTCCACGGGGATCGGGCGCACCAGGCCCGCACCGCCTGCCACCCTCCCCGAGGTCAGCAGGAACGGCCGCACGGCCGAGGCGGGCGCCACCGAGGCGTCCTCCCCGCCCGCCCGGTTGCCCTGCGGCCCGCCGGCTCCGGCTCCTTCGCCCCGGGACCCGCCCGGGGTCCCGAAGCCGCCGTCGCCGAAGCCCCCGGGACCGTTCCCTGGGCGCTCGTAGGGTCCGTGGTCGAAGACCCCGTCGTCGTAGGGGCCGCCGGGTTCGTAGGGGCCGCCGTCGCGGTCGTACGGGCCGTGGCCGAAGCCCTCGTGTCCGTACGGGCCGCCGTGGGCGTCCCCTCCGAAGGGCTCGTGGTCGCGGTCGTACCCCTCGCCGTGCCCCGGTGCGCCGTGCTCGGGCCCCGCGTGATCGTGGCCGAATCCCGGGTGTCCCGCGCCGAAGGCGCCGGCCGACCGTCCGAACCCGTTGCCGTCGCCGAAACCGGCGCCCTCCCCGAAGCCGGTGCCGCCGCCGAATCCCGCGCCCGAGCCGAAGCCGGGGCCCTGTCCGAAACCGCTCCCAGGTCCGCCGGCGCCCACGGCGGGGGGCCCGCCGTCGTGCCGCGCGGCCCCGCGCGGCCCTGACTCACCCGGTGCCATCACGACCTCCCCTCGTCACCGCGTCGCGTCCGTCGGCTCTCGCCGCGCCGGTCATTCCGCGATCGCCCTGCCGACCGTGTTCTTCAGCTCCATCACGAGCTGGGGGCTGAGCGCGGAGCCCGCGCGGTTGGCGAAGAGCGTCATCTCGTACGCGATGTTGCCGAGCTTGGCCTCCTTGGAGGCGACCACGCCGAGTACCGCGCCCGCGCCGATCGCGGAGACGAGCAGATGGCCGTGCTCCAGGTCGATGATGACCTTGTTGAGCCCGCCGAGGCCGTAGTTGCCGGAGGCGCCCATGGCGAGGCTGGTGAGCCCCGACACGATGGCCGCGAGGCGCTCCGAGTCCGCGTGGGGGCTCAGCCGGGACACCGCGATCAGCAGGCCGTCGGAGGACACGCCGATCGCGTCCACCACGCCCGCCGTCTCCGTGGCGAACCTGTTGAGCAGCCAGTTGAAGTCGTGCGCCGCGGCCCGCAGGTCGTGCGGTCCGGGCGGCGGTCCTGAGGGGTTGCCATTTGCCCACGTGGTCACTGGTTCACACCTTCCGAGGATGAGTCCGAGGATGAGGACGAGGGCGGGAACGGCCGCATGTTCGGCCCGTTCCGTTGCGGATTCGTTGCCTGGGACGGCCGGTTCGCCTGTGATGGGTGGTCCGGGGGCGGCTGGCGTCGCGGGAGCGACGGAGGAGGCGTCGCCGCCTGCCCCGTGCCACCGGGATGGCCCGCCTGGTCCCGTACCGCCCAGCGCGGCTCCGCTCCGACGCTGTCCCGCCTGGCCCGTTCCACCGCTGCCTCGAAGTCGTCGATTTCGGAGCGCGTCGCCTCGGCGTCCGCGGGCCGCCACACGGACGGCCTTTGGTGCCTCGGCTCCGGGCTGAGCATGCTGGACGCGTTGGTCGCCGCCAGCGTCGCGCCGCGCACCCTGCGCTTCAGCGGCCGGGGCGCGTCCCGGCCGTCCGACGCGGGGCGCTGCGGCGCACCGCCGCCCTGCTGCGGCGCGCCCGCGGGGCGGGTGCCGGGACCGCCCCGGGGGCGCTCCTGGGCGTACGGGGGCCTGGAGTGCTGCTCGGCGGCCGGTGTGCGGCGCGGCAGCGCCGGGGGGCGCTCGCCGTGGCCCCGGTACCGCTCGGGCTCGGGCCCGGCTCCCTGGTGCCCGCCGGGACCCTGGTGGCCGCCGAAGCCCTGGTGCCCGCCCGGGCCCTGCGGCGCCGCGGTGCCCTGGTGTCCGCCGGGGTCGGTGCCCTGGTATCCCCCGCCGGGGCCCTGGTGCGCGGCCGCGGCGTTCTGCTGCGCCCACTGCGGCACCCGCGGGCCCGCCGGGGCCTCGGGGGCGCGCGGCTCGTCGTCCTGGCCCCACTGCGGCTGCTGCGGGCGCTGCGGCCCGCTCTCGTGTCCGCCGTGGTACGCGGGGGCGGGGGGCGCCAGGGGCGGCGGGGCCGGGGCGGCCGCGACCGCGGGCCGGCTCGGGGCCGTGATCGGCTCGGTGGCGGGCCCCATGGGCAGCAGGTGGTCGGAGGGGATCTCCACCGCGGCGGTGACGCCGCCGCCCGGGGTACGGGTCAGCGTGACGGTGATGCCCCAGCGGCGGGAGAGCACGCCGACCACGAAGAGGCCCAGCACCTTGGTCGGCACCAGGTCGAGCCGCTCGCGGCGCACCAGCCGCGCGTTCTCCTCGTTCAGCCGCTCCGGGTTCATGCCCAGGCCGTGGTCGACGATCTCGATGACCGCGCCGCGGCCGCCGGGCACGGCGAGCAGCCGTACCTCGACGCGGCTGCTCGCGGGCGAGAACGTGACCGCGTTCTCCAGCAGTTCTGCCAGCATCAGGGTGAGGTCGCCGACCATGTCGGGCGCGAGGGTGACGTCGCCGTCGGCGCTCGGGACTACCCGCTGGTAGCCCTCGATCCTGCCGAGCGCGGCGCGCACCGTGGTGCTCAGCCGCGAGGGGCTGGCGTCGAGCCCGGCCTCCCTGATCCCGGCGAGCAGCATCAGGCTGTCCGCGTTGCGCTGGAGGCGTACCGCGATGTGGTCGATCCGGTAGAGGCGTTCCAGGACGGCCGCGTCGGTCTCGCCGCGCTCGACGGCGTCGATCAGGGCGAGCTGGCGGGCGGTCAGGTTGCTGACCCTGCGGCCGACGTTGCCGAACATCTCCGCGATGTTGCGGCGGCTGAGCACCTGGCGTTCGAGGAGCGCGGTCGCGGTCTCCTGCACCTGGTTGAACGCCTCGGCCAGTTCGCCGATCTCGTCGTGCACCGGGATCGGCACGGCGGGCAGCCGGGGCGGCCCGGTGTCCTGCGCCTCGTCGTCGGTGATGCGCGCCAGCTCCTTGCCGGTGGCGTCGGCGACCCCGCGGGCGGCGCCGGTCAGCCGCCGTACCGCGCGCAGCACGGAGCGGCGGGCGAGCACCGAGAACAGCAGCCAGACGGCGAAGGCGAGCAGCGCCACGCCGACGAGCTGTCCCGCCTGCCACCAGGCCGTGTGGGAGGCGTCCTCGGTGCTGTCGGCTATCTGCCCGATCAGCGACTGGGCGATCTTCAGCCGGCTCGCGGCCTGCCGCTCGTACGTGGGCGCGTCGCGCAGGGATTCCTCAAGACCCGCGCGCACCTGCGCCGGGCCCTCGGAGACCTGGTTGCCGGGGTCGATGCTGAGCGAGGCGTAGAACCGCTGGACGTTGCCCGCGTCCGCGCCGTGCTCGATCCTGGACAGCTCGTAGGACTGGCTCGGCGTCGCGTACTTGGTGAACCGCGCCGCCTGGAGCGTGTACTGCTCGAACTGGCCGACCGCGATGGTGAACTCGTTGAGCGCGTTGGGGTCGCCGGTCGACGCGGCGAACACGCTGGTCTCGAACGACGCGTGCGCGATGTCGGCGCGCAGCAGCGCGTCGAGCTGCGCGGGGACCGAGCCGCCCGCGGCGCCGCCCGGCTGGTTCTCCAGGTCGAGCCCGTCGATGAGGGCGT
The DNA here is from genome assembly GCF_044457285.1 of Streptomyces sp. NPDC050560. Taxonomy (NCBI): domain Bacteria; kingdom Bacillati; phylum Actinomycetota; class Actinomycetes; order Kitasatosporales; family Streptomycetaceae; genus Streptomyces; species Streptomyces sp. NPDC050560. The sequence continues at coordinate 33,060 of NZ_JBITGT010000007.1, read as the reverse complement.
CCACGATCCGGGAGTAGGCGGGGTCGAGGTTGTCGGCGGGCATCGGCCCGTCGGCGACCCCGTCGCGGAGCGTGTCGAGCGACCCGATCTCGCGTATCGCGTCGTTCTCGCCCGGCGGCAGCCGGTCGCCGAAGGCGTCGCGGACCGCCTGCACCTGCTTGGTGACGGCCCGTTGGGCGGCGGTGAACGCGGTCGTGTCGGGGCGCTCGTTCGACGGGAGCACGGCGCCTGAGTCGGTCGTGCCCGCCGCCTCGTAGTGCAGCGAGACGAGCACGGCCTGCCGGTGCTCGGCCTGTACGTCGTCGATGAGCCTGGCCACCTGGACGCTGTCCCGGGTCAGCCGCGCGGTGTCGCCCGCGGTGCGGGCGCTGGATATCTGGTTGTTGACGCCGTATCCGAGCAGGCCGGCGACGACGAGCACCGGCACCACGACCAGCACGTTGACCTTGCGCCGGAACGGCCAGCGGTCGAGAAACGCGCCCGCCCGTTTGAGCCCCTGTGGCTGGGGTTCATCCGCGGGCGGCGCGTCTTTGCGCGGCGGGTCCTTCCTGTGCGCTGGCACCAAGCCTCCTCGACTGGACTGTGCTTCGTACTGCGGGCGTGACCGTGCGTGGTGCGTTCCGTGCGGGTGGTGCGGTGGTGCGCAGTGCGGTGCGGGTGGTGCGGGTGGTGCGGGGCGCCGGGGTGGCGGTGCCCGGGTGGTGCGCGTGCGCCTGGCTCCGGCGTACGCCGGGCGTGCGAGACGCATTCTGGTCTGCCTTGCGCCATCGGTGTAGTCGATGTGACAGACCCGACTCGGACAATAGGCGTGTCGGCAGTGACACTTAGCAAAAAAGGTGCAGTCCGCGGGTAGCGGTGCCCCCTCGGGGGTGGTGCTGGCTCGCGGGATCGAGTCCGCCGCCCGGCGCGCCCCCGGTCCGAAGCATGCCATCGGAACGCGGCGGTGACGCACGCGGGGCGCATGATTACGGAACGGATACGAGGCCGCGGACGCCGTTGTCCGGTTGGCAGACCCTAGCGGCAGACCCGGGGTGAGGGCGGCTTTTTGGTAGGCAACAGCGGGAATTCCGCCTGAACCAGCTTGTGTTGATCGCAAGGCGCGCCGGGATCTCTCACACGGGGAAGTGGATCGATCCCGGACGGTAACAGGAACAGCCTTGACTCCTCCTTCCGCCACTGGTTTGGATCGACCACCAGTGCTGCGCCGCACCACCGTGCGGCGCCGCGCACCGGTGCAGTGCCGCACCACCGTGCCTGAGACCACCGCCTCTGAGTCTGGATTGGATCGTGACCGGAACCATGAGTACCAACAAGCGCGTCCTCGCGGCCGCCGTCGTCCTGATGGCGACCCTCGCGGGGTGCGGCTCCGGGGACTCCGGGGGCGACGGCTCCTCGGACCCACTGAAGGACGACACCGCCGACAAGGGCACGGTGGTGGTCGGCTCCAACAACTTCCCCGAGAGCATCCTGCTCGGCGACATCTACGGGGAGGCGCTGAAGGCCAAGGGCCTCAAGGTCGAGTACAAGCCGAACATCGGCAGCCGCGAGACCACGTACGGCCTGATCAAGAGCGGTTCGCTGACGGTGATGCCGGAGTACAACGGCTCCCTGCTCGCGTACCTGGACGCGAAGGCCACGCCCAAGACCGAGGACGAGACCAACCAGGGGGTCAAGGACAAGCTCGACCCCAAGCTGACGCTCCTCGACGCCTCGCCGGCGCAGGACAAGGACTCGCTCACGCTCAACGCCGAGACCGCAAAGAAGCTCAACTTGACCGCCCAGTCGACGGTCGGCGACCTCAAGGACGCCGCCTCCGGCCTGGTGATCGGCGGCTCGCCCGAGTTCCAGACCAGGCAGCAGGGCCTCAAGGGCCTTGAGTCGGTGTACGGGCTGAAGTTCAAGACCTTCAAGGCGCTGGACGCGGGCGGCCCGCTGACCGTGGCCGCCCTCAAGGACAACAAGATCCAGGTCGGTGACGTCTTCACCACCGACGCCAGCATCAAGACCAACAAGTTCGTCGTCCTCCAGGACGACAAGAGCCTCTTCGGCTTCGCGAACGTCGTACCGCTCGCCTACAAGTCGGGGCTCAGCCAGAAGGGCGTCGACGCGCTCGACGCGGTCTCCGCCAAGCTCACCACGGAGGAGTTGCAGGGCCTGCTCGCCGACGTGCAGAACGAGCGCAAGGACCCGCTCGAAGTGGCGAGCGGCTGGCTGAAGGACAAGGGGCTGTCCTGACCCTCCCCTTACCTTCCCCGGTGGGAGCGGTCCGCGCACCGCTCCCACCGGGGGCTTCCTGCCCCGGCGCCACCGCGGCCGCGGGGGACGAGTCCCGCCCCGCGCGGCCGGTCGTTTCCACCGGCCCCGCACACGCGGGTCCCGTACCCCAGGAGGCACGGAATGTCGCTCGACCTCGGCTACGACACCCCGGTGGTCCTGGACGGCCGCACGCTCGACGCCGAGCGGGTCGCCCGACTCGCCGACGGCCGCGCGCAGCCGCTCGTGGACCCGGCCGCGCTCACCGTCGCGGAACGCGGGCGCGGCCTCGCCAGGCGGCTGACCGGCCGCGTGTACGGCAGGAGCACCGGCGTCGGCGCCAACCGCGGCATGGAGGTCACCGACCTCGACCCCGCCGCGCACGACCTGCGGCTGCTGCGCAGCCACGCGGGCGGCATCGGCGCCCCGCTGCCCGCGCGCCAGATCCGGGCGATGCTCGCGGTACGGGCCAACCAACTGCTCGCGGGCGGCTCGGGACTGCGCCCCGCGGTGGTGCTCGCGCTCGCGGAGGCGCTGCGGGCGGGCGTCCACCCCCGGGTGAACGAGTACGGCGGCATCGGCACCGGCGACCTGACCGCCCTCGCCCAGACCGGCCTCACCCTCATCGGCAGGGAGCCGTGGCTCGGCGACGACCAGTACGCGGCGGGACGCCACCCGGACGAGGCGGCAGGGACGGCCCCCGAGCGCCCGGCACCCACCGCTCGCCCCGAGCCGGACGGGGGGCGCGGAGCGGGGCCCGTGAGGGGCGCGGGCGCGGAGACGGGTACGGGTGCGGTCGGCGGTACGGGCGCCGGTGGTGGTGCCGGGCGGGTGGCGCCGGGGGTCGGTGGCGGCGAGCGCGGGGCCCCGCCCGGCGGTGCGTCCGGCGGTGGGCCCGGTGGTGGGCTCGGGGCGTGGGAGCCGGGAGCGGTGGCGCCGGGCGGCGGGCGGCGCAGGCCCCGGGTCCCCTCGGGGCGCGCGCCCGCCGCGCTCGTACTGGAGCCGGGCGACGCGCTCGCGCTGCTCAGCAGCAACGCCCTGACGCTCGGCCAGAGCGCCCTGTTCTGCTACGACCTCGGTGTCCTGCTGCGCGCCGCGCACACCGTGGCCGCCCTCGCGCTGGCCGCCGTCGGCGGGTCCTACGAGGCGTACGCGGCCCCGGTGCACCAGGCGAGGCCGCACCCCGGCTCCGTCCACGCCGCCGCCGAGATCCGCCGGCTGCTCGACGCCCCCGAGCGCCCCGCGCCGCCCGCCGGGCGCGTCCAGGACCCGTTCGCCTTCCGCTGCTTCCCCCAACTGCACGGCCCCGCACTCGAAGCGCGCGCCGCGCTGGAGCGCACCCTCGCCGTCGACCTCAACGCCGCCGCCGAGAACCCCCTGATCAGCGCGGAGGGCCCGGAGGGCACCGCCACCGCCTACCACCACGGGGGCTTCTACGAGGCGCCGCTCGCGCTCGCCCTCGACCAGCTCTGCCTTGCGCTGCTCCAGACCGCGCGCGGTTCCGCCGCACGCCTCCTCGCGCTCGGCCGCGCCGACCTGACGGGTCTGCACCACTTCCTCGCGGACGGCGCCCCTGCCGCCTCCGGGGTGATGATCCTGGAGCACAGCGCCCACGCCGCCCTCGCCGAGGTTCAGGCGTGCGCCACCCCCGCCTCCCTCACCCACGCGGTGGTGGCGCAGGGCGTCGAGGAGATGGCGAGCTTCGCCACCCAGGCCGCCCGCAAGGCCCTGCGCGCGCTGGACGCGTACCGCCTGGTGCTGGGCTGCGAGCTGCTGTGCGCGGTACGGGCGCTGCGGCAGCGCGGCGGCGGGCTCCCGGCGTCCGCGCCCGCCGCCTCCGCCTACCGCGCGGCGGCCTCGGCCCTCGACCCGGACATGTCCGACCGCCCCCTCACCGCGGACGCGGCGACCGCGGCCGGGATGCTGGAGGAGCTGGCCGCGTACTGACCCGCGCCGCGTGCGCGCAGCGCCGAGCCGTCGGGCGGCCTCCCGCGCGGCGGGCAACGCCTCGCCCGGCGAGTCCGGCCTGCCCGACCGAACCGGACCCCGGGGCCCGCGCGGGCCGCCGGAGCCGGGGACACCGGGGCCGGAGGGCCACCGGCGCCCGGTGCCCGACGTGCGGACCCCGGTGCCGATGGGCCAGGCCGAGGCCGCGCCCACGGATGCTCGGCACCGGGAGTCCGTCCCCGGCGCGGCGGGCAGACATGACCACCGGCCGGGCCGACCGGGGGGCACCGTGCCGAGGGCAGGGAATGGCAGGACCCCCCGCCGCGCCGGCGCCGTTGGTCCGACGCGGGTCGGACCACCCAGTCCAGCGCCGCCCGCCCCGCCCCGGGAGCGTGCGCGGCGCACCAGCATGTGCGTCTTGTTCACACGGGGTGTGAACGCGCGCGCCCGCCGCCCGTCGCCCCCCGCGCGCCCCACCCGCCGCACGCGTACGGCGCCCCGCGCGCCGCCCGTTCACCGTTTCGGACCAGCGGGGCCACGTGCGGCGCAACAGATCCTGCGGCGTGCCCGTCCGCGGGCGAGGCTGCGGGGAGCGCCAAGGGGAGCGCCCCCCGGGTGCTTCAAGCGGAGCCCAGGTGCTTCAAGCGGAGCCCGGGTGCTTCAAGCGGAGGTGGAGAGCGATGAGTCCAGTGCGGCGGCGGACACGCCGGGTGCGCACGGCGGTCTGTGTGCTGCTTGGGCCGCTGCTGATGGCCCTGACGGCCTCGTGCGGCATGGTCGGCGGCGGCCACGCCATGGCCCAGGCGAGACCGGACGACGGCGGCTTCAACCACCCGGGGGTCCTCCTCAGCAAGGACCAGCTCGACACCGTCAGGGACCGTGTCGACGACGGCAAGCAGCCCTGGCTGCGCGCCTACCTCACCATGCGCGACAGCAAGTACGGCGCCCTCGACTACCGCGCGAACCCCTTCACCACCGTGCAGTGCCCCCCGGACACCAGGCCGGGGCACGGCTGTGTCGAGGAGCGCGAGGACGCCGTGGCCGCGTACACCCAGGCGCTCCTGTGGTACATCACGCGCGAGAAGGCGCACGCCGCCAAGGCCGAGGAGATCATGGACGCCTGGTCGGCGCGGGTGCGCAGGCACACCGACGGCAACGCGGGCCTCCAGGCCGCCTGGTCGGGCTCCACCTGGGCGCGCGCGGCCGAGATCGTGCGGCACACCGGGGCCGGCTGGCCCCGCGCGCGCGTCGACCGCTTCGCCGCCATGCTCCGTACCGCCTACCAGCCCGAGGTCACCAAGCCGGTGCCGGACTACAACGGCAACTGGGACCTCGCCATGACCGACGCGGCCGTCGGGATCGCTGTCTTCCTCGACGACCACGACGCGTTCGACCGCGCACTCGACCGCTTCCGCGCGCGCGTGCCCGCGTACTTCTACCTCTCCTCGGACGGGAAGCTCCCCAAGACGGTGCCCGGCAGCTCCTCGCGCACCCCCGACGAGATCAGGAAGTACTGGTTCGGCCAGGACACCTTCACCGACGGCCTCGCACAGGAGTCCTGCCGCAACTTCATGCACGTCGGCTACTCGCTCGCCGCCACGGGACACATCGCCGAGACCGCCTGGCACCAGGGCGTCGACCTCTACTCCGGCGTCAAGGACAGGCTCGCCGCCGCCCTGGAGTTCCACGCCCGCTACCAGCTCGGCGCGAAGGCGCCCGCCCGGCTGTGCGGCGGCAAGGTGGAGCGCACCATGGGCCCGGACGTCGAGGTCCCGCTGAACCATCTCAAGAACCGGGCCGGGGTCTCGCTGCCCGAGACGGAGAAGCTGGCCGCGAAGACCCGCCCCGAGGGCACCGACGACCTCTTCGTCGCCTGGGAGACCCTCACCCACGACGACAACCCCGGGGCGTGACACCCCGCCGCCACCCACGGGCCCGCCTCCGCCGCGGCCCACCGCAACCCGTCGAAATCCGGTGGACACGGCCCCGGCGCCGCACGACCATGCGCCCTGTGACAGACGAACGAGACGCCGGCCCGCCGCGGCCCGCGAGCCCCCGGCGGATCAGCTTCGCCGAGGTGTCGGGTGCGGCGATGACCGCCCTGCTCGACGGGGACCTCGCCACCGCGAGCGCCGCCGCGGGGGCCGCCCTGACCCCGTACTTCCTCACCGCCAGGGCCCGCGGGCTCTGGCGGTACCGGCTCGGCCAGATGGCCGCCGACCCCGGGCGGGCCCGGTGGATGGCGCGGCAGGCGGTGGTCGGGGACGGCGGGCTCGTCGTCGGGCACGCCGGGTTCCACGGGCCGCCGGACGCGCGGGGCATGGTGGAGATCGGCTACTCGGTCGACCCCGCGTTCCGCCGCAGGGGATACGCCCGCGCCGCCCTGGTCGAGCTGCTGCGCAGGGCCGCGGCCGAGCCCTCGGTCACCGTGGTGCGCGCCACTATCAGCCCCGACAACACCGCCTCGCTCGCGACGATCGCCGGGTTCGGGTTCGTCGAGGTCGGAGAGCAGTGGGACGACGAGGACGGCCTGGAGACCGTCTTCGAGGTCCCGGCGAACGCCGCACCGACCGCCTGAGGGCCCGCGGCCGCCCCCGGACGCGGGCGTGGCGCCGGGGCCTCCCGGGATGCCGTAGACTGGTCTCACCGACGCGGGGTGGAGCAGCTCGGTAGCTCGCTGGGCTCATAACCCAGAGGTCGCAGGTTCAAATCCTGTCCCCGCTACTGAACGGCCGAGGGCCGGGGCGCACGCCCCGGCCCTTCGCCGTTTCCCCTCATCCCGGTCCACGCCCGGGGCGGCCCCCGGAAGGCCCCCGCCGACTCGCGTCCGTACGCCACCGGCAGCAGGCTGGACGGGTGCGGTGAGACGCGGCGGCAGGAGACGACCCGTGGGGCAGGCAGGACCCGGTGGCGGCGAGGAACCCTCCGACGCCCCGCGCGACGGGCACGGCGGGGCCGTCGATGAGCGCCCCGCGGAGACCGACACGGCGACCACCCGCACCACCCGCACCACCCTCTCCACCCGGCAGATCACCGCCCTGCGGATCTTCGTCAGGGCCGTGCCGACCGTCTGCATCGTCGCCGGGGTCTTCTACGACCTGCTGCTGCCTCCGCGCTTCAGCGCCCTGCCGATGTTCGCCGCCGCCATGCTCATCGCGGCCCCGTTCTACTCCTTCACCGGCACCGCCCTCACCGCACTCGTCACCGTGCTCGGCGTCCTGTCGCTGCACCTCAAGGACGACAACGTCGGCAAGGTCGACGGCGTCACCGACCTCATCACCTGCGCGGTCATCGCCATGTTCGCGCTCATCACCAACGGCGTCGTCCGGCACGGCCAGGAACTCCTCGCCTCCGCGCGCGGCATCGCCGAGGCGGTCCAGCTCGCCCTGCTGCCCTCGCCCGCGCACAGCATCGGCGGCCTCGACGTCGCCGCCCACTACGAGGCGGCCCAGGCCGACGCCCTCATCGGCGGCGACCTCTACGCGGTCCAGGACACCCCGCACGGCGTGCGCCTCATCGTCGGGGACGTACGCGGCAAGGGCACGGGGGCGGTCGGCGCCGTGTCCATCGTCATCGGCGCCTTCCGGGAGGCCGCCGAGCACGAGAGCACCCTGGAGGCGGTGGCGCAGCGCCTCGACCGCGCGCTCGCGCGCGAGGCCGTCAGACGGGGGCGCGGCATGGAGTACTCGGAGGGCTTCGCCACCGCCGTCATCGCGGAGATCCCCTACGGGCACGACGTCGTACGCGTCGTCAACCGCGGCCACCCGCTGCCGCTGCTGCTCGAACCCGACGGCCGGCTCAGCGAGATCTCCGGCGCCCCCGCCGCCCTCCCGCTCGGCATGGACCTCGGCGCCTGGCCCGACCACGCCCAGGAGAACGAGTTCCACCGCGGGGCGATGCTGCTGCTGTTCACCGACGGCCTCACCGAGGCCCGCGACCGGCACGGCGTCTTCTACGACCCCGTCCAGCGCCTCAGGGGCCGCGTCTTCCAGGGCCCCCAGGCGCTCCTGGCCACCCTCACCACCGAGGTCAGACGCCACACGGGCCAGCGCACCACCGACGACATGGCACTCCTCGCGATACGCCGCCCCTGGCGCGGCCCGTGACCGGCGGCTCCCGGAAGTGACGGCGGGTGACCGGCCGAGCGCCGTGCGCAGCGCGACTGACGGCCTGTCAGGGCCGGTTTAACCGCCGGGGCGTGCAATGGATTGGCAAACCCGGCCCCGACTCGCCCGATTCCGTCCCCTGGCACCCGATTTGGCCTCAGGGTGTTCCCCTAATGAAGACCCGGAACGGCTTGGAATCCGGGCGGGGCTTCTATTAACGTTCGATAACGCAGCGCGGTCGTCCCAGCCGTCACCAGAGACGGCTCCGTGCGCAAGCGCCGAATCCCGCAAGGGAACCGGGGAACCACCAATTGGGGTGAATCGGGCGTCCTTCCGTGAAGGGGCCCGTAGGAGACCTTCCTGCTCCGAACCCGTCAGCTAACCCGGTAGGCGAGAAGGAAGGAAAGGAGCGCGCCTCCGTGGCGTCCAATCGGCCTGCTCCCGAAGGCTCGTACGCACCCAGAGACCTCTTCGGCGGTAACGGACACGACGGTGTCCACGAAGGTACTGACACCGTTGTCAGCTCCCTGGACGGTGACTTCGGCGAATTCGCCGACTTCGGCCCGGCGTCCGCGCCCCGTACGGTGCCCGGCCCCGGCGGCGACGAAGGACCCTGGGAGGAGTGGAATCCCACCGAGGAGACGCTGCGCTCCAACCGGGGCAGACACCGCGTCATCAAGCAGCGCGGCGGCCTCGCCCGCAGCTCCACGGTCCTCGGCGTCGGCGTCATCGCCGCCGTCGGCGCGGGCGGCATCGCCAGCGCGCAGGGCGGCAAGCCCCCCGTACACATCTCCGTACCCGACCTCTCCGCGGTCAAGGACGCGCTCCCCGCGGCCAAGTCCCTCCCCGGAGTCGGCTCGCTCCTCAGCGACGGCGACAAGTCCGGCGGCCAGGAGCAGGCGGCGCCCCTCTCCGGCATCGGCGTCAGCCGCGCCGACGTCCGCCAGGGCGCGACGAGCGCGGGCGAGGCGCTGCGCGAGCGCATACTCAAGCAGGCCCAGGAGCAGGAGGACCAGGCCAGGGCCGCCGCCGACGCGGCGGAGCGCGCCGCGGTCAAGAAGGCGTCGGAGGCGGCGGCGAAGAAGGCCGAGTCCGAGGCCGCCGCCGAGAAGGACAAGGCAGAGAAGGCCGCCAAGAAGAAGGCGGAGGAGGAGCGGCTGGCCAAACTGGCCAAGCAGTTCACCCTCCCCGTCGCCTCCTACACCATCACCTCGCGCTTCGGCGACGGCGGCTCCATGTGGTCCTCCGGCTACCACACGGGACTCGACTTCGCGGCCCCCACCGGCACGCCCCTCAAGGCCGTCCACTCGGCCACCGTCAAGGAGGCCGGCTGGTCCGGCTCCTACGGCTACCGCACGGTGCTGGAACTCGACGACGGCACCGAGCTGTGGTTCTGCCACCAGTCCTCGATCTCGGTGAGCGTCGGCCAGAAGGTCACCACCGGCCAGGTCATCGGGCGGGTCGGCGCCACGGGGAACGTGACGGGCCCCCACCTCCACCTGGAGGTCCACCCGGGCGGCGGCTCGGCGGTGGACCCCGCCCCGTGGCTCCTCGCCCACGGTCTGAAGCCGTAGTACGCGCCTGACGGCGGACCCACCGGGCCCGCCCCCGCACGACGGGCCCGCGCGCGGGCACCCCGGGCACACCGCAGGGCCACGCCCCACCGCGGACCACCCGGACCCGCCCCGCGCCGCGCCGCCCGCGTGCGCCCCCGAACACCGGCAGCTCTGGCGACACCCCCCCGACGCCAGAGCTGCCGGGCTGTCCTCCACGGCACCGACAGGGCCCCGTGGCCGACCGCCGGGATACCGTCCCCGCAGACGCCACCGAGGGAGGCCACGTGCCCGCTTACCTGACCGTGCTCACGACCACCGACACCGCCGAGAAGGCCGGACACCTGGCGACCACCGCGGTGGCCGCACGGGTCGCCGCCTGCGCCCAGATCGACGGGCCGGTCACCAGCGTCTACCGCTGGGAGGGTGCCGTACACACCGACCAGGAGTGGCGCGTCCTCTACAAGACGACCGAGGACCGCTACCCCGCACTCGAAGCCCACATCCGCGCCACCCACGACTATGAGACCCCGGAGATCATCGCCACCCCCGTCACCCACGGCGGCGCCGACTACCTGGCGTGGGTGAGCGCGGAGACGGTGGGGGAGTGAGGGGGGCGGCACGGGAGTGAGGGGCGGCGCGCGGGGAGCCGCGCCCTCGTCCCGGGAGCGCGGCGCGGGGAATATCCGGGTGCCGCGCGGGGTTGCGGCTCCTTATGTCTCCTCTTCGCAAGCTGGGTTCATCGGGGCTCGAAGTCCACCCGCTCTGCCTGGGCGGCAACGTCTTCGGCTGGACCGCGGACCGGGCCACCTCCTTCGCCGTCCTCGACGCCTACACCGAGGCCGGCGGCAATTTCGTCGACACCGCCGACGTCTACACCGCCTGGATCGAGGGCAACTCGGGCGGTGAGTCCGAGACCGTCATCGGCGAGTGGCTTGCCGCCCGCGGCAACCGCTCCGACGTGGTCGTCGCCACCAAGGCGGGCTCCCACCCCGACTACAAGGGCCTCGCCCCCGACACCATCAGGGGCGCGGTCGACGCGTCGCTGCGCCGCCTCGGCACCGACCACATCGACCTCTACTACACGCACCGCGACGACGAGTCGGTGCCGGTCGAGTCCATCGTCAGCACCCTGGACGAGCTGGTCAGGGCCGGGAAGGTACGAGCGGTCGCCGCCTCCAACATCAGCCCGGAGCGGCTGCGGGCGTCCCTGGACTTCGCCGGGCGCGAGGGCCTCACCCCGTACACGGTGCTCCAGCCGCAGTACAACCTGGTGGCACGCGACAGCTACGAGGGCCCGCTGCTCGACGTGGCGCGGGACGCGGGCCTCGCCGTCGCCCCCTACTTCGCCCTCGCCGCCGGCTTCCTTACAGGCAAATACCGTCCCGGCGTCACCGTCGACAGCCGGCGCTCGGGGAGCGCGGCCAAGCTGCTGGAGACCGAGCGCGGCATCCGGGTGCTCGACGCCCTCGACGCGGTCGCGAAGGCCCATGGCGCCGAGCCCGCCTCGGTGGCGCTCGCCTGGCTGCTGACCCGCCCCACCGTCACGGCGCCGATCGCCAGCGCCAGGTCACTCGCCCAACTGCCGCCGCTGCTCGCGGGCGTGGAAATGACCCTCACCGCCGACGAGACCGCCGCCCTCGACACGGCCTCCGCGTAGGGCTCCGCCGGTGCCGCCGGTACGGGTGCCGGTGCCTGTTTCTGCGCCGGTGGTGCTTGTGCCGGTGCCGGTGCCCGTGCCTGTGTCCGTGCCGGCGGGTGGTGGCTGCGCGTGCCGCTCGTCGTGCGGTGTCCATGTCCTTGCCACGCAGCGCCGCCGCAGCCACAGGCAGCAGCCCGCGGTCCCCAGGAACACCGGCACCATCGCGGCCCCGTACACCAGCGGGAAGCCGCCGAGCCGGGGCGAGCCGTTCCACAGCGCGTGCAGACCCACCGCCGCGAGCAGTCCCGCGGGCGCGAGCAGCCGGGCGGCGCGCACCCGCCCGCGCGCACGGCGCGCGGCGGGGCGCGCCGCCGCACCGAGGCCGAGCGCGGTGACGACCGTGAACAGCGGGTGCGCGAAGAGCCCCATGCCGATCCTGACGAGGAACGTGGCCAGGGTCAGGGAGTGCAGCCACCGCTCCCCGGTGAGCCGGTCGTTGCCGAACGCGTCGCCGAGGTAGAGCACGTTCTCCGTGAACGCGAACCCGGTGGCGGTCACCCCCGCCACCACCGCGCCGCCGAGCACACCGCCGAGTGCGCGGCGGCGGAAGACCAGCAGCAGCACCAGCGCGCCCGCCTTGGCGCACTCCTCGACCACCGGGGCCACCAGCGCCGTACCGACGACGCCCGACGAGCCGACGGCGGCGACGGCGCGCGCGGCGAAGGAGTTGGCCGCCATCGCGATCAGCGCCGCCGCGCAGCCGCCCCACGCCAGCGCGAACATCAGCAGCCGCCACGGGGGCCGCGCCGGTCCTCCGAGCCTGCCGAAGACCGCGACGAGCGGCCCCACCGGCAGCGCGGCGAGCCCGAGTCCGACGAGGAAGCCCCCGGTGCCGGTGCGCTGTCTGACCATGCCGAGGACGAGCAGCCCGCACAGCGCGAGCACCCCCGCCACCACCCCGAGCCGCACGGCGCGGCCCCGGCCGCGGGGCCGGGGCGCGCGGATGCCCGCGTAACGCGGCGAACGCGCCGGCACGGACGGACTTGCTGCCACACCCTCGACCCTAGCCACCACCCCCGGCCACCGCGACGGTGCCTCCCGTGCCGCCGGATGGCCGTAACGCGTCTAACGGTGCGGAACTTTGCGTCACGCGGTGCGGTGGAAGAGCAGGTCGCGGACCGTGTGGCCCTTGGCGATGCCCTGGCGTTCGAAGCGGGTGACGGGGCGGAAGGCGGGGCGGGGGGCGTAGCCGCCTTCCGGGCGGGTGTTGGTGAAGTCCGGGTGCGCGTCCAGCACGTCGAGCATGTGCTCGGCGTACGGCTCCCAGTCGGTGGCGCAGTGCAGCAGGGCGCCCGGTTTCATCCGGGGCGCGAGCAGGGTGAGGAACCCGGGCTGCACCAGCCGGCGCTTCTGGTGGCGGGTCTTGGGCCAGGGGTCGGGGAAGAAGATCCGCACCCCGTCGAGGCAGCGCTCGGGCAGCATGTCGCGCAGCAGGATGTGGGCGTCCCCGTTGGCGATACGGATGTTGGTCAGCCCGTCCCGCTCCGCGAGATGCAGCAGATGGCCCTGGCCCGGGGTGTGCACGTCGACGGCGAGGATGCCGGTGCCGGGGTCCGCGGCGGCCATCCGCGCGGTCGTCTCGCCCATCCCGAAGCCGATCTCCAGGACCACGGGGCGCCCCTCGAAGAGCGCGTCGGGGTCGAGCGGTGAGCCGTCGATATCGACGCCCCAGCGCGGCCAGAGCCGCCGCAGCGCCTGGGCCTGGCCCGAGGTGATACGGCTCCTGCGGGTCTGGAAGCTGCGGATGGGGCGGTGCGGGCCACCTGGCGAGGTGGCGGGGGAAGGGCCGGTGCCCTGGGGGAACATGCGCTTCCGCTCGGGCGTGGTCATGACCTTCGTGCTCTCGGGACGGGGGGCGGGTGTACTCACCCCGATTCTACGGAGCCGGTACGACATCCCCTCGTGCCCCGCGCCGCGGCCCCGGAGCGGACCCCCCTCCGGCCCGCCGCCGCGCCCGCGAGGCCCCGGTCCCGGAGCCTCCGCCCCCGCAGCCCCCGCGCGCCGCCGCCCCCGCGAAGCCCCGTGGCGGGTCCGGCCGTCAGGCCGTCAGCCCTCGGCGAGTGCCCGCAGCGCCCTGCGGGCGATCTCGCGGCCGATCGGGAGGGACGCCGTCGCCGCGGGGGAGGGCGCGTTGAGGACGTGGACGGTGCGCGCGGACTCGCGGATCAGGAAGTCGTCGACCAGGGTGCCGTCCCGCAGCACCGCCTGGGCGCGCACCCCGGCGGGCGCGGGCCGTAGGTCGGCGGCGGTCACCGCGGGCAGCAGCCGCCGCACCGCGCGTGCGAACTCCTGCCGGGACAGCGAGCGCCGTATCTCCCCGGCGCCGTAGCGCCAGTGGCGGCGGGCGAGGTGCCAGGAGCCCGGCCAGGCGAGGGTCCCGGCGAGGTCGCGGGCGTTCAGCGTGGCGCGGCGGTAGCCCTCGCGGGCGAGCGCGGGGACCGCGTTGGGGCCGACGTGCACACCGCCGTCGACGCCGCGCGTGAGGTGGACGCCGAGGAACGGGAACGCCGGGTCCGGCACCGGGTAGACCAGGCCGCGTACCAGGTCGGGGCGGGCCAGCTCGTAGTACTCGCCGCGGAAGGGGACGATGCGTACCGCCGGGTCGTCGCCGGCGAGCCGGGCGATCTCGTCGCAGTGCAGCCCCGCGCAGTTGACCAGGACCCGGCCGCGTATCACCTCGCCGCGCTCCGTGCGGGCGGCGACGCCGCGCGCGGGGCGGCGGTCCATGCGCGTGACCCGGGCGCCGTAGCGGATCTCGGCGCCAGAGGCGGCGGCGAGGCGGCGGGCGACCTCGCGGTAGTCGGCGATGCCCGTGGTGCCGACGTGGATCGCGGCGAGCCCCCTGACCTCGGGCTCGTACTCGGCGATCTGCGCGGGGCCGAGTTCGCGGACGGGGATGCCGTGCTGCCTGCCGCGCTGGACCAGGGCGTGCAGTCTGGGCAGCTCGGCGTGCTCGGTGGCGACGATCAGCTTGCCGGTGAGGGCGTGCGGGATGCCGTACTCGGCGCAGAACTTGCGCATCTCGGCGGCGCCCTCGACCGCGTAGCGCGCCTTGAGCGAGCCGGGCCGGTAGTAGATGCCGCTGTGGATGACGCCGCTGTTGCGCCCGGTCTGGTGGCGCGCGGGGCCCGGCTCCTTCTCCAGCACGGTGACACGGGTGCCCGGCGCGGCGCGGCTGAGGGCGTACGCCGTCGACAGGCCGATGATGCCGCCGCCGACCACCAGCACGTCGCAGTCCGCCCGGTGCGCACCGCGGGCACCGGCGGCGGCCGTGCGCGTGCGGCCCGTGGTCACCGCCGTGGGCGTCGTCCCTTCCACATGCGCCACCTTCCGCTCGGCCACCCGCCTACCGATAGTGCACTGCGCCACTGACACAGCGCGTAAACGTGGCGGGCGGGGAAAGGTCAGGCGGGTGACATCAGGAGGGGGCGCGCGCGCTCGCGCAGCTCCACCACCCGGGGTTCGTCGCCGTACGGCTCCAGGCGGTGCAGCAGGTCGCGTACGTACTCCGTGGTGCGCGCGGACGATATCCGCCCGGCCACCTCGACCGCCCGCACGCCCTGCTCGCAGGCGGCGTCCAGGTTGCCCGACTCCAGCTCGGCGACGGCGGACACGATCAGCCTGAGGCCGTGCGAGCGCACGTACTCCTCGGTGGGTTTGGACAGTGCCTGCTCGGTGAAGCGGCGCACCTGCCGTGGCGCCTTCAGGTCCCGGTAGCACTCGGCGGCGTCGGCGGCGAAGCGGTCGTACGAGTAGAAGCCGAGCCAGGCCGGGTCGTTGTCGCCGTCCCGCGACCGTTCGAGCCAGCCCTCGGCGGCCCGCAGCGCGGCCCCCGCGGCCTGCGCGTCGCCGGTACGCGCGTGCGCGCGCGCCTCGATGAGGCTGAAGAAGCTCATGGTGCGCGCGGTGGCGAGGCCGCGGTTGCGCTCCAGGGCGGCCTGGGCGAGGTCGACGCCCTCGTCGCCGAAGCCGCGGTAGGTGGCCTGGAGGGACATCGACGCGAGGACGTAGCCGCCGAGCGGGACGTCGGCCGCGGCGCGCGCGAGCCTGAGGGCCTGGATGTAGTACCGCTGGGCGGCCTCCTGCTGGCCGGTGTCGAACGCCATCCACCCGGCGAGCCTGGTCAGCTCCGCGCTCGCGCCGAACAGCGCGCGCCCGACCTCGTCGGAGTACGAGCCGAGCAGCAGCGGTGCCGCCTCCACCCGCAGGCACTCGGGGACCATCGAGGAGCGCCAGTCGCCGCCGCCGTACTTGGAGTCCCAGCGGCGCGCGTCCTGCGCGGCCTCCCGCAGCTTCTGCACGTCGCTGTGGCCGACGCGCATCCGGGAGCCGCCGTCGCCGTGCCCCGCGTCGCGTGCGACGGAGCTGTCCGCGGGCGTTATGAGCCAGCGCGAGGCGGGCGTGGCGTACGCGCTGACGGCGAAGGAGCCCGCCAGGGACTGCCAGATGCCGCCGCCGCCCGCGCGCCGTCCCGCGAGGTCGAGGCGGTACAGCTCGGTGGCGGACCTGACGGCCGCCGCCACGTCGCGCGGGAAGGCGAGGCCGACCTCGGGCGCGGGGTCGGCGTCCGCGAGGCCGATCTCGTGGAGCGGCACGGGCCTGCCGAGCTTCTGCCCGATGGCGGCCGCTATCAGATGGGGCGCGGCGCCCTGCGGCACCATGCCCTTGGAAACCCACCTGGCCACCGAGGTCTTGTCGTAGCGGAGCGTCAGGCCCCGCTGGGCCCCGAGGTCGTTGACCCTTCGCGCGAGTCCCGCGTTGCTGATTCCCGCGAGGGCGAGAACGGCGCCGAGCTTCTCGTTCGGCCCGCGTTGCTCCCTGGACATGCGCCCCCCTCGGCACAGACGGCCGCCGCCGCGCTGGCGGCATTCGGGCCCCTGTCCCCCCGGCCGCCCCCCGGCGCGCGGGCCGTGGCTCTCCGGCGCGCGGGCCGCAAGAGCGTCTGGCCGAGCCCCGGGGTATATGCCACCGCGAAAACACGGGCACACCCAGCGTAGTTCGGCGCATCCCAAGCGTTAAGAGGCATAGTTCCGGATGGCGAGATTGTTGCCCGCACGGCAGTGCGGACCCGGCGCGCCGTGCTCCGGGCGTGTGGCCGTGCGCCCGGCCGTGCGCTCTTCTGCCCGGGGGGCGGGGTCGCTTCCATGGGTGACGCGTGGGTCGGCCCGCTGTACTGGGTCCAGTGGGCTGGGGGACACCGCCGCCTTCATCCCCGCGGGCGGCGGACCGGTCCGGGAGGCGAATGACGCCTCCCGGACTGTGAGGATGGTCCGCCCGTGGGGAAGGGGTCGGCAACGCCCCTTCATCCTGGCCGAATTGGCCGAAATCCGCCTACGCGCCGGCGGCTCCGGCAGGGCCGGGAGGGCGGGAACGTTCCTCCCGGTACCCGGCAGAATGCCAATGAACGGCCATAGAAGGCTCTTTTCGGACCAATTACCGCGCTTTTCGGCGACGTTGCCGCCGCGCGGGCCCTCGCGCCGCCGCCACACCGGCCACTGAGGCCCCGTCACGCCCCGTTTCCAAGGCGGCGCCGCCGCGCGTTTCGGTCGCCCTTCGCCTACGGTGCGATCCCTCCGCCCGGCGCCCCCGCCCGGTACCCCGCGGCGGCCCCGCGCGGCCGCCGCACACCCTCCGTCAGGGCCCCGTCGACGCCCCGCGGGGCCCCGGCGGGCACCCCCGGGGGCGCGTCCGGTGGCACGCAAGGCAAACCGGAGAGCGTCCCGTGCGCCTCCTTCGTGGCAGCATGGAGCCGAGTTCGTCCGGTGCACTAGGCGTGACGCCGGTTTCCTCGTTCATGTTGGCCAAAGTTGCTCAGTGTTGCTCGGTATTGCTCGATGTTGGCTCTGTGTTGGTTCGGTTGTGAGGGGTGCCGACGCAGCGTGACGCCGGGTGGGCCGAGCCGGCCGGGGGCAGCCCGAGGCCGACTCAGGGACCGTGGAGGCGAGATGCGGTGGTTGGTGGGGTGGAGCAGTACCGCCGCGGGCACCCTCGATCCGCTGTCGGCGGGGGCGACGAGCGCCTCGGGCGAGGGCGTCCACCCGGTCGGCGCCCAGCTCCTGTGGGGCGACCCCGACCCGCTGTGGGCCGTCGGCGACTGGCGGCCCGACGAGGTACGCGTCGTCACCGCCGACCACCAGACCCGTATCGCCGTCCTCGGCACCTGCGGCGCCACCGACGAACAGTTGCGCGTCGCGCTGTTCTCGGCGCGCGGCGGCGCACTGCGGCACCTCACCGCCTGGCCCGGCGGCTACACCGCGGTCGTCCAGGTCGGCAGGCGCCTCACGGTCGCGGGTGACATTGCGGGGGCGCGCCCCGTCTTCCACACGCCCTGGGCGGGCGGCACCGCGTACGCCACCGCCGCCCTCCCGCTCGCCGACCTGGTCGAGGCCAACCTCGACATCGGCCACATCGCCGCGCTCCTCGCCGCCCCCGAGGTCCCCGAGGCCCTTCAGGACTCCACCCCGTACGAGGGCGTGCGGCGCATCCCGCCGGGCCACGCGCTCATCCTGCGCGCGGGCGCCCGCGAGGTCGCCGGATACGAGCCGGTGGCCTCCCTCGCGGTCGCCGCCCCGCCCGTCGACCCGGCGAGCGCCGTGGACGGCGTCAGGGACGCCCTGGTCGAGGCCGTACGCACCCGGCTGGCCGCACCGCGCCACGTCCCCGGCGCCGACATCGACCCGGGCCCCGTGCCGGGGATGGGCCCCGCCGAGCGGCGCGCCGCGCGCGGCATGCCCGTGCCCGGCATCGGCGCCGACCTCTCCGGCGGCCCCGCGTCCGGCACCCTCGCGCTGCTCGCCGCCGGGCTGCCCGGCATGCCGGGCACCGTGCTCGGACACGGCACCGGGGCCGGTGAGCGCCTTGTCGCGGTCACCTTCAACGACCTGGTCTCCGGCGGCCGTGAGGCCGAGATCCAGCGCGCGGGCCGGCTCGCCGCCAACCCCCGCCTGCACCACGTCGTCGTCACGGGCGGCGAGGAGGCCCTGCCGTACGCCCTGCTCGACGGCCCGCTCACCGACGAACCCGCGCCCACCCTCGTCACCGCCGCGCGGCACCGCGCCAGACTCGCCGCGGGCAGCGCCGACCACTTCACCGGCTACGGCGCCCGCCAGGTGCTCGACGCCCACCCCGCGCGCCTCGCCGACCTCCTCATGGACCGCAAACGCCGCCACCTGGTGCGGCCCGTCGCCGCGCTCGCCAGGGCCGACGGCTCCGTGATGGTCCCCGCGCGCGTGTACGGCGCCGCCCGCAGGCTCGCCCGCACCCCGCACCGCGCGGGGCTCGAAGCCCTCGCCGAGGGCCTGATGCGACGCACCTTCGGCGACGCCGACGACGCCAGGGGGCCCGTCGGCGCCTCGCTCGCCGCCCTCGCCTGGGGCAGACCAGGGCCCGCCGCCCGCTGGCTCACCGGGGAGGCGCTGGCAGAAGTATCGGTTCGTCTCCAGGCCGCCGCCGACCGCCCGGGCCCCGGCTCGGGACGCCCGGGCGACACCCGCGCCCGCGCCGCGCTCGCCCGGCACGCCGCCGACCTCCGCATCCTCGAACAGGCCGCCGAGATCCGCTTCCAGCGCCTGCACTCGCCCTTCCTCGACAACCAGGTCGTCCGCGCCTGCCGCGCACTCCCCGAGTCCGTACGCGTCCAGCCGGGCGCCCGCGCGGCCATCCTGCGCACCGTGCTGGAGGGCGCGGGCGTCACCGACCTGCCGCCCGACTGGGGCGCGGGCTCTCCGGGCCCCACCGTCTCCGCCGCGCGCACCGGCCTGCGCTATGCCATAGGGGACCTCGTCGTCCTCTTCGGCACCCCGCTGCTCGCCGAGGCGGGACTCGTCGAGGCCCGGGTCGTACGCAAGGCCCTGCGCGCCGCCTCGGAGGGCGAGCCGCTGCCCCTCGCGGGCCTCGCGGAACTCGTCTCCGTCGAACTCTGGCTGCGCCGCCTGCTGGCCCGCAGGGGCACCTGCTGGACCGGCACACCCTCGCGCCAGCGCGCGGTCCCCTCCGGCTCCGTGGTCCCCCGCAGAGACGCCCTGGGGACGGCGCACGGCCTCTGAGGGGGGGTAGGCAGCGGCCCGTACGCGCGCGTGGGTGGTCCTCGGCCCGTACGCGTGTGTGTGGGCGGCCGTTGCCCGGTACGCGCGCGTGGACGTCCCCTGCCGGTACGCGTGTCGGCGGCCCTCGGGCGCGTACGCGCCGTGTCGGCGGTCCCCGGCGCGTACGCGCGTATGGGCGTGGGCGGTCTCCGGCTCGTACGCGCGTGCGCGGCCATCGGCCCGTACGCGCGAGGGGGCGCGGTGGCCGCGGGTGTGAAACCCCCGTAGGGGGGCGCACGGCCGTCGCACCGCGTATCGCGGTCCGACGCCCGCCCGGCGCCCGCCGCGCGGGCACGCGGGGGCAGCGCCCGTACCTCGGAGGTCGTCCCCGGCGAAAAGCCGTGGCCCCATGCGCCGGTGCGGTGAGAATGGGGGCGTGCGGTACTCGATTTTGGGCTCCACGGAGGCAAGCGCGGCGAGCGCGGACCCGGAAGAAGCGCCCGGCGGTGCGCGGGACGGCTCCGCCGTGCCCGTCGGCGGCCCCCGGCTGCGCGCCCTGCTGGCCCTGCTCGCGCTGCGCCCGGGCGCCACCGTCCCCAGCGACCGGCTGATCGACGAGATCTGGGCGGACGACACGCCCCCGCACGACGCGCCCGCCGCCCTCCAGGCGCTCGTCGGGCGGCTGCGCCGCGCCCTCGGCAGGGACGCCGTCGCCTCCGGGCCCGGCGGCTACCGGCTGGTCGCCGAGCGCGAGGACGTCGACCTGTTCCGCTTCGAGCGGCTGCTGCGCGAGGGCACGGCCGCCCTCGACCGCGGCGACGCCGCCACCGCCGCCCGCACCCTGCGCGCCGCCCTCGCCCTCTGGCGCGGGCCCGCGCTCAGCGACCTGCCCGACAGGTCAGCCGCTGCCCGCCCCGAGGCACAGCGCCTCGAAGCGCTCCGCGCGCGCATGGACGCCGATCTGCGCCTGGGCGACCTGGTGGGCCTCGTCCCCGAGGTCACCGGGCTCCTCACCGCCCACCCGTACGACGAGCCGCTGCACGCGCTGCTGATCCGCGCGCTGCGCGCCGAGGGGCGGCACGCGGACGCACTCGCCGCGTACGAGAACGCCCGCCGCACCCTCGCCGACGCGCTCGGCGCCGACCCGGGCCCTGAACTGCGCGCCCTGCACGGCGAACTCCTCGCCCCCGCCGAAGCGCCCGCGGCGCCCGCGGCCGGAGCGGGCGCAGCCGGAGCCGGCGGGCCGGGAGCCGACAGCGCGGGAGCGGGCGGACCCGGAGCCGACGGGCCCCGCGTCGGCCGGGCGGCGGGCGGCGCCCCCGCCCGTCCCGGTGCCCCCGCGCGGCCCCCCGCGCCGCCCAGGCCCCCGCACGCACGGCGCGGGAACCTCAGGCCGCGCCTGACCTCCTTCGTCGGCCGGGAACCCGAGCTGGCGGCCATACGTTCAGAGATCGACCGAGCACGCCTGGTCACCCTCACGGGCCCCGGCGGTTCGGGCAAGACACGTCTCGCCGAGGAGGTGGCCGCCGGGCACCCCACGGCATGGCTGGCCGAGCTGGCCCCGCTCGACCGTCCTGAGGCGGTTCCCGGCGCCGTGGTCTCCGCACTCGGTCTGCGCGAGACGGCGATGCTCCTGCCAGGCGACCTGACCGCCCCGCACGGCGACGACCCGACCGCACTCCTGGTCGACCACTGCGCGGGACGCACGCTCCTCCTGATCCTTGACAACTGCGAACATGTGATCGACGCGGCCGCGTCCCTCGCCGAGACCCTGCTCACCCGCTGCCCCCGGCTGACCATCCTGGCCACCAGCCGTGAGCCACTGGGCGTCCCCGGCGAGTCCGTGCGCCCCGTGGAGCCGCTGCCCCCGCACCCGGCGCACCGGCTCTTCACCGAGCGCGCGGCCGCCGTCCACCCCGGCTTCGACCCCGCGCGCGAAGCCGACGCCGTCGACGAGATCTGCCGCAGGCTCGACGGCCTCCCGCTCGCCATCGAGCTGGCCGCCGCCCGCCTCAGGCTCCTCACCCCGCGCCAGATCGCCGACCGCCTCGACCACCGCTTCCGGCTGCTGACCAGCGGCAGCCGCACCGTGCTTCCCCGCCAGCAGACCCTGCGCGCGGTCGTCGACTGGTCCTGGGACCTCCTCGACGAGCGGGAGCGCACGGTGCTGTGCGAGGCGTCCGTCTTCGCCGGGGGCTGGGACCTGGCCGCCGCGGAGGCCGTCTGCTCGGGACCCGCCGCCGACACCGTCGGCGCCCTCGTCGACAAGTCCCTCGTCGTCGCCACCCCCGACCCGGACCCCGACGCCCCGGGCATGCGCTACCGCCTCCTGGAGACCATCCACGAGTACGCGACCGAGCGCGCCGCGGAGCGGCCCGACCTGCTGGACGCCGCCGAGCGCCGCCACGGCGCCCATGTGCGCGCCCTGGTGGAGAAGGCCGACCCCCTCCTGCGCTCCCACGAGCAACTGCCGTGGATACGGCGCCTTGAGACCGAGCTGGACAACATCCGCGCGGCGCTCCACCGCGCCCTGGCCCGCCGCGACGAGGACCTGGCGACCGCGATCGCGCTCGCCGCCGGATGGTTCTGGTGGCTGCGCAACCACCGCAGGGAAGGCGCCGGCTGGGTCGAGCAGACGCTGCGCCTCGGCCCCGCGGGGCAGTACCAGGACACCGGCCCCGGCGAGCCCCACGGCACCTGCGCGGGCGAGCACCGCGTCCCCGAGGCGGACCCGGCGTCCCTGGTACCGCCGATGCCCTCGGGCCCCGACCCGCTGGGCGACGAGGCCGACCCCCGCTACTGGCCCCGTATCAACCTGCGGCTGCTCTACATGTTCCTGTTCGCCGAGAGCAGCCCCATGAGCGTCCTGTCCGACGAGCGCGTACGCGGCCAGATCCGCGCCGTACGCGACGTCATGCGCAGCGGCGGCCCCCACGCCGCCCGCTTCCCCGGGCTCATCTGGCCGTTCACCACGTTCTTCCTCGACGGCCCCATCGCCGCCCGCCCCGCGCTTGAGGCAGGCGTCGCCAACTGCCGCGCGTACGGCGGCCCGTGGGAGATCGGCGCGATGCTGATGTTCCGTACCCACATGAACATCGACATGCCGCGCGGGCTGCACGGCGTCGACGAGGACCTGCACGAGCTGCGGGACGTCAGCGCCCGCGTCGGCGACCGCTGGATGCGCGCCCAGGTGTGCAGCGCGGCGGGCGAGGTCGCCATGGCGCGGGGCAGGTTCGAGGACGCGCGCGGGGAGTACGAGGACGCGCTGCGGTTCGCCTACGAGGCCGGTGCCTTCGCCGAGACGCCGTTCCTGCTGACCAGGCTCGCCGAGATCGCCCACGCGGACGACGACCGCGCCACCCTGACCAAGCTACTCGACGAGGCGACCGAGGCCGCCGAGCAGTACGGGGTCATGGACTCCCTCGCGTTCACCAGCCTGCTGCGCGCCGGAGTCGCCCTGGAGGACGGCTCGGTCGCCGAGGCGCGCGGTCTGCTGGACGCCGCGTGCGGCGAGGCCAGACGCGGCACCCCGCCCCCGCAGTTCTCCGCCATGCTCGGCGGCGTGGACGCGCAGGTCACCGCCGCGGAGTCGGGCCCCGCGAAGGGGCTCAGGGTGCTGTTCGACGCGCTGCACACCGCCCTCGTGGCCGGTTGCTCCGAGCATGTGGCGGCCTCTCTGGTGGACGTGGGCGCCGACCTGTTGTGCGAGGTCGGCGACCCGGCGCGGGCGGCCCGCCTCGTGGCCGCCGCGCTGGTATGGCGCGACGGCCTGTCCAGGCCCGCCGCCCGCCGGCGGACGGCCGAGCAGGTGGAGGAGGCGGCGCGCGCGGCACTCGGCGAGGAACGGCTCGCCGCCGAGCGCGAGTCGGGCGCCCGCCTCGACGCGGACGCGGTGCTCGCCGAACTCGCCACCGCCATCGGTGTCGCACCCCCGGGCCCGATCGCCCAGGCGGACGCGGCCTGGCCCCCACCCACGGACGCCTGACGACACACCACGGCGGGTACGCACGCCCCCACCGGGCCGGTACGGGCGCGGCCTTGCGGTGCTAAGCGGCGCCCTCCGGTGCCGTGCCACGCCGTGCCGTGCCACGCCGTGCCGTGCGTTGTCCTACGGTGTCGTGCCGTGTCCCACGGTGCCGTGCCGTCCCGCGTCGTACGGTCCGCGTCGACGCGTGGCGCTCAGCCGCAGGTGAAGCGCGAGGTGGCCCAGTCGGCCATGTTCACGGACCCCAGCGGCTTCACCGGCTCCACCACGAGACGCACGCTCTCGCGCCCGCTCAGCGGCACATGCACCGGTACCGCCTTGTCCCCGCCCGCCAGTTCCGGCGACTGCCACAGCCGCGCCCCGTCCCCGTACACCGAGAACCGCACGGAACCCACCGACGGTGTCATGTCGTCCACGCCGACCAGGGCGTCGTACGCGGAGCAGGGCCGGTTCAGGTCGATGGTGACCGTCGACGACCCACGCACGGTGACGCCTGGGGAGTAGTGGGCACCGGCGATGGACAGCTCGGAGCGCTGCCACACCCAGTCGCCGAACCGCATCTCGGGCTCGGTG
This sequence comes from Streptomyces sp. NPDC050560, assembly GCF_044457285.1. NCBI lineage: Bacteria > Bacillati > Actinomycetota > Actinomycetes > Kitasatosporales > Streptomycetaceae > Streptomyces > Streptomyces sp. NPDC050560. The sequence goes on along the minus strand of NZ_JBITGT010000007.1, from coordinate 8,917 downwards.
CCGTCGCCGAGCAGCCCGTAGCGCAGCTCGCTCCACTGGTACACCGCCGGGGCCTTCGGTGGCGGCGGTGTCGGCCGCGGCGGCTTCGGCGCGGGCGGCTTCGGGCGCGGGCTGCTCGGCTTCGGCTTCGGTGTCGGCTTCGGCGACTGCTTGACCGGCGGCTTCGGCTTGGGCTTCGGCGGCGCGGGCCGCTCCGGTGGCTTCGGCGCGGGCGGCGCGGCCGGTGGCTCGGGCGCGGGTGGCGCGGGCGGCGCCGGGGGCACCGGCTGCGACACCGGGGGCTTCTTCGCGTCGGGCTTCGGCGCGGGCTCCGAGCCGTTGCCGACGAGCGCCAGCGCGAGCGCCACCCCCGCGACCACCGCGACGGCGGCCCCGATGCCGACCTTCACCGGGGCGCCGACCCCCTCGGACGCGGCGCCCGCGCCCGCCGCCCCGGAGCCGCCCCCGGAGGCCGCGGCCGCGGCCCCACCGCCCGCGGCCCCCGCAGCGCCGCCCGCGATGAGACCGACGGCCTTGGCGTACCCGGCGGCGCCGAACCAGCCGATGACGGCCACCGGTACCACACCGGGAATCCCGCCCGCGACCTCCTTGAGCTGTCCCGCGGCCACCCGGCACCGCGCGCACTCCTCCAGGTGCTTGCGCAGCCCGCGCTCCGCCCTGCTGCGCAGCCCGCCCCTGGCATAGGCGCCGAGGCGGTGCGCATAGCGGGCGCAGGACTCGTCGGCCGCGAGCGACTCGCTCACATGGGCCTGGATGAACGCCTGCTTCAGGCCCTCGCGGGCCCGGAAGGCGAGCGCGCGCGTGCTGTTGGAGTCGAGCCCGAAGAGCCGCCCGACCTCGCTCGGCGTCTCGTCCTCGACCTCGGTGTGCCACAGCACCGCCTGCCAGCGCTCCGGCAGGCTGCGGAACGCGCGCATGGCCATCGACTGCTCGGCCTCGTGCATCGCGCGCGCCTCGGCGCCGAGGTCGAGCGTGTCGTCGCCCGCGGCCTCCCGGGTGCGCGCGGACTGCTCCGCGAACACCGCGAAGTCGTCGACGAGATGCTCGCGCCGCGCCGACCTGATCCAGTTCGCGGCGACCCTGCGCACCGTCGTCAGCAGATACGCCCGCACCGCGTACTCGGGCCCCGAGCCGCCGCGTACGGCCTGGAGGGTGCTCGCGAACACCTCGGCGGTGAGGTCGTCTGCGGTGTGCGCGTCCCGGCAGCAGGTGCGGGCGTAGCGGCGCACGGCGCCCGAGTGCCGCCGGAACAGCTCCTCGTAGGCGCTGTCGTCGCCCGCGCGCATCCGCCCGATCAACTCGCTGTCGGACGGCGGCTCCCCGGCCATCGGCCCGGGCCCCTCGTCCACCGGCGCCTCGTCGCCCGGTGCGCGCCGCCGCCTGCGCTGGCGCGGCACGCTCGACGCCCGGTCCTCGCCCTCCCGCCGCGGCGCCGCATGCCGCGGCCCGCCTGCGGCCTCGGTTTCCTCAGGGGCGGCGTCCGGTGCCGCGCCCTGGCCGTCGGGTACGGGCGCGTCCGGCGGGGCCGCGGGGCCCTGCGCCGCCGGTTCGCCCTGCGGCGCCCGGTCGGCCTCCGCCGCCGGGGCGGGAGTCGGTACCGAGCCTTCGTGGCCCGGTGCTGAATCGTTCCCCCCGGGCGGCGAGCCCTCGTTTCGACGCGACGCGTCCCCACCCTCAGCACCCATGACGGAAAGCCCCCGACAACTCTGCGTACCACCGTCGGAACAGAGTGGCACAAGGGGTTCTCGCGACAAACCGATGGCCCCGGCAACCACCCTTCCAGGGTCTTTCTGTCATGAACCGGCACCCCGTCGCAAATGATCGGGTAAGGTCCGCCCCTCTCATCCCCGCCGGGGTGCCGGATGGTGTCACGCGGGCCGCGACCGCAGGCCCTCCAGCAGGATGTCGAGCAGCCTGCTCGACGCCGCCGCCTGCTGTGCGGCATCGGGCAGCGCGGGCGCCGCCGTCGCTATCACCAGCAGCACGTCGGACACCGTCACGTCGTCCCGCAGCTCGCCCGCGGCCCTGGCGCGCTCCACGAGCCGCCCCACCACCGAGAGCAGCGCCTCGGCGCCCGGCTCCGCGGGACCCTGCGCCGTGTCGCGCCCCGAGGGGGCCGGCTCACGCTCGACGAGCCGCAGCCCGGGACCCGTGCCCCTGGCCGTGGGGCCCTCGGCCCCGAAGACGTTGCGCTGGTGCGGCACCCGCGCCTCGTCGCCCGCGGACTCGTCCACGGGCACCCGCAGGATGTGCGGCGGCAGCAACCTGCCCGCACCTGACGCCACGGACGTCCGCAGGAAGCGCGACAGCGCCGACCACGGCTCGTCCTCCTGCCCGAGCGCCGCACGCGCCTGCTCGGCCAGCCGGGCGGTCTCTTCCTCGGCTATGCGCCTGACCAGTACGTCCTTGCTCGGGAAGCGGCGGTACACGGTGCCGACGCCGACCCGTGCGCGACGGGCGACGTCCTCCATCGGGGCGCCGTAGCCCAGCTCCCCGAACACCTCGCGTGCCGCCCGGAGCACATGCTCCAGGTTGCGCTGTGCGTCCACCCTCAGCGGTGCGGAACGTGTGGCGTCCGCCGCCGCGGGGTTGTTCATACCGGCGCCCCCGCCCGCCGAAGCCACGGCGGGTGCGACGGACCAATGAGAATCCTGAGTGTGCATAGATGTTCCCCCGGTTAACGATGTCTCCCCCCGGAGACTCTCCCCGTTGTGTTCGACCGGTGCGCTCGGGGGAAACAAGCCACCGGCACGGCCCTTGCCGAACCAACGTATGAGCATCCCCCGACACCCCGATGACAGACGAACATAGTTGAGCTGGGGTCAATTCAGAAGAGGCCAAGGCCCCGGCGGACGCCGCCCGATCGGAGCAGACCCGCCGCCCGCTCCGGTACATGCGCCGCGACACCCCGCCCAAACCCGGCACCACCTGCGCGCATACCGGACGGTCGGCCTGTGCTCCCCGTGTGCCTCCCCGTGACATCCGGTCACACAAATCGCTGAGCCTGTGGACAAACGACGGACTCCGATGCGTCATGGGACGGTGAAGGCCACTCTCTCGCCCGGCACCGCCCCGGGCCCCACGACGGGCAAGCGCGTCCTCATCGTCGGTGGCGGCTACGTCGGCATGTACACCGCCCTGCGCCTCCAGCGGAAGCTCAAACCCGAGCTTGCCCGGGGGGAGATCGAGATCGTGGTGGTCACCCCCGACCCCTACATGACCTACCAGCCGTTCCTCCCCGAGGCCGCCGCAGGCTCCATCTCGCCCCGCCATGTCGTCGTACCGCTGCGCCGCGTCCTCGACCGGTGCCGCGTCATCATCGGCGAGGCCACCGCCATCACCCACGCCAAGCGGACGGCGACCCTCGCCACCCTCGCCAGCGAGGAGGAGGGCGCCGGCACGGTCGAACTCGGCTACGACGAACTCGTCCTCGCGCCCGGCTCCGTCTCCCGCGCCCTGCCCGTGCCGGGGCTCGCCGAGCACGGCGTCGGGTTCAAGACCGTCGAGGAGGCCATCGGGCTGCGCAACCACGTCATCGAGCAGATGGACATCGCCTCCTCGACCCGCGACCCCGCCATCCGCGAGGCCGCCCTGACCTTCGTCTTCGTCGGCGGCGGTTACGCGGGCGTCGAGGCGCTGGCCGAGCTGGAAGACATGGCGCGCTACGCCTCGCGCTACTACCACAACATCAGGGCCGAGGACATGAAGTGGATTCTCGTCGAGGCCACCGGGCGCATCCTCCCCGAGGTCGGCGAGGCCATGGGCAAGTACGCCGTCAGCGAACTGCGCCGCCGCAACATCGATGTACGCCTCGGCACCCGCCTCGAATCTTGCGAGAACCGCGTCGCCGTCCTCGACGACGGCTCCCGCTTCAGGACCCGCACCCTGGTGTGGACCGCGGGCGTCAAGCCCCACCCCGTGCTCGCCGCCACCGACCTGCCGCGCAATGGGCAGGGGCGCCTCACCGCCACCGCACGCCTCACCGTCGACGGCGTCGCACACGCCTGGGCGGCCGGCGACGCCGCCGCCGTGCCCGACCTCACCGCCGCGGACAAGCGCGGAGCCGCGGACACGGGCGCCGCCACACCCGCGCGGGACGGCGTGAGCGCGCCTGCGGTGTGTGCCCCCAACGCGCAACACGCCGTCCGCCAGGCCAAGGTGCTCGGCGACAACGTGGCCGCCTCCCTCAGGGGAGCCCCCCTCAAGGAGTACGCCCACGCGTACGCGGGCTCCGTGGCCTCCCTCGGCCTCCACAAGGGCGTCGCCCATGTCTACGGGCGCAAACTCAAGGGCTACCCCGCGTGGTTCATGCACCGCGTCTACCACCTCAGCCGGGTGCCCACCTTCAACCGCAAGGCGCGCGTACTGGCCGAGTGGACCCTCTCCGGCCTCTTCAAGAGGGAGATCGTCTCCCTCGGCTCGCTGGAACACCCCAGGGCCGAATTCGAACTCGCGGCCGGTGGAAAGCACCCCAGGCCCCCGAAGGGGTCGTCCTGAGCTATACGGGGAACTCCACCGGGCGTATCGACGTCTCACGCATGCCGGTTCGGTCGGTCAGACTGGACCCGTGACAACGGTGGCCGCCCAGCGACACCGACAGGTCCGTTCCTTCCGCGACAACGCCGTTTCGGAGCACCACCGCGGCCCCGGCCGCACCCGGACCGACCCCACCACGACGACACGAGGCAAGAATTCGGTGAATTTCACCCGCTGGAGCTCCCGTCTCCCACAGCGCCGCGCGGCAGCGCGCACCGACCACGGGGCCTCCCCCGCGGGACGCGGCGAAGGCGCCGTGCCCGCCGCCCGCGCGGAACGCCCCGCGGACGGCCGCGCCACACCCGCCGGTCTGCCCTCCGTCGACAGCCTGCTCGTCCACGACGTCCTCGACCGCATGCCCGCCCTGGTCGCCCTCGTCCACGGCCCCGACCACCTCCTCGGCCACGTCAACAGCGCCTTCACCGCCGTCTTCGGCCCGCGCCCCGGCGGCACCCCCGCCCGCGACGCCCTGCCCGAGCTGCGCGAACTCGGCGTGCTGCCCCTCCTCGACCAGGTACGCCGCAGCGCGAGACCGCGCCGGGTCAAGTCCCGCCGCGCCCACGACGGCCGCTCCTACACGTTCACCTGCACCCCCGTCGACTTCCCCGCGCCCGGCTCCGACAGCGGTGTCCTGATCTTCGCCACCGACGTCACGGAGCACGCCAGCGCCGCCGAGCGGCTGCGCGAGGGCGAACGCAGCCAGCGCGAGACCGTGGTCACCCTCCAGCGCTCGCTGCTGCCGCAGAAGCTGGAGGAGCCAGACGACCTCCGCATCGCCGCCACCTACCACCCCGGCGGCCTCGAAGCGGCCGTCGGCGGCGACTGGTACGACGTGATCACCCTCGGCGGCGGGCGCACCGCGCTCGTCATCGGCGACGTGATGGGCCGCGGCGTGCGCGCCGCCGCCGTCATGGGGCAACTGCGCACCGCCGTACGCGCCTACGCCCGCCTCGACCTCCCGCCGCACGAGGTGCTGCAACTCCTCGACGGCCTCGCCATGGAGATCGACGCCAACCAGATCGCCACCTGTGTGTACGCCGTCCACGACCCCAACGAGGGCCGCCTGGTGTACGCCTCCGCCGGGCACCTGCCGATCCTGGTGCGCGACCCCGAGGGCGTGGTGCACCGCGCCTCCGACCCCACGGGACCCCCGCTCGGCACCGGCGACTGGCCGCACACCTCAGGGTCCATCCCGCTCGGCCCCGGCTGCACCGCCGTCCTCTACACCGACGGCCTCGTCGAGCGCCGCGACCAGGACATCGACGTCGGTGTCACCGCCCTCGAACAGGCGCTCGCGGGCGCCACCGGCAGTCCCCAGGTCATCTGCGACCGGCTGCTGCGCACGGCGGGCGTGACCGCCGACCACGACGACGACGTCGCCGTGCTCGTCATGACGCACCCCGCACGCGGCGGCACCGAAGGCGATCTCTTCCGCAACGCCGCCCTCGAACTCCTCGGCGGCGTCGAGGCCACCCCGCGCGCCCGCGCCTTCGCCTCCGGCGTCCTCACGAGCTGGCGCTTCTCCCGGGACCTCCACGACCTCGGGGTGCTCGCCGCCAGCGAACTCGTCGCCAACTCCCTCCAGCACGGCACCCCGCCGATGCGGCTGAAGCTCCGCCGCACCGACCGCCGACTGATCATCGAGGTCACCGACGGCGACGACCACCTGCCGCGCCGCCGCAGGGCCGAGCCCGCCGACGAGGCGGGCCGTGGCATCGATGTCGTCGCCACCATCGCCGCGAGCTGGGGCGCCCGCCGCACCCCCGACGGCGGCAAGGCCGTCTGGTGCGAGTTCGCCCTGCCCGACGCCGCAAGACCCTGACCCCGGGCACCCCGGCCGGGGCACGCCCGCGGCCTCCGGCGGTCCGTGCGGGGAGCCGCGGCATCCCACCGCCGCGGCCCGCCGTCAGCAGTCCGCCGGTATGGACTCCGCGACCCCGGCGGGCTCCCCGGCGCGGCGCCCGCCGCGGGCGGCGATCCGCCCGCCCGCCGGGTGCGGCCGGTCCTGCGCGGGACTGAGCCACCTGCCGAGCCGCAGCGCCAGCGCCGTGACCCCCAGCGAGAACAGCAGGAACGTCACCACGTACGGGCCGTGCAGCGCCGCACCCATCGGGCCCCCGACGGCCGGGCCCACCGCCAGCGCGAGCTGCTTCACCAGAGCGAACGCGGAGTTGTACCGCCCCACGGCGCCCTCGGGTGCGAGGTCCGCGACCAGCGGCGCGAGCGTCGGCGACAGCAGCGACTCGCCAAGACCGAACAGCGCGTAGGTGGAGACGAACGCCGTCGTCGCCATCGCCTGGCCGGCATGGCCGAGGCCCGCGTAACCCGCGGCCGCCCAGGCCACCGCCCAGATCAGCCCCACGGCCGCGATCACCCGCGAGCGCCTGCGCCGCTCCACGAACCGCAGCACCGCGAACTGCGCCACCGCGATCGCCGCGGTGTTCGCCGCGAGGGCCACCCCCAGCATCGACGGCGACACCCCGGCCGCCTCCACCCCGTACGCCGAGAGGCCGGAGTCGAACTGGCCGTAGCAGGCGAAGAACAGCACGAAGCCCAGCACGGAGAGCTGCACCATGGCCCGGTGCCCGAGCAGCGCACGCCACCCGCCGGAGCCTGCGCCCGCCCCGGCGCCGCGCAGCGCCGCGGACTCGGAGCCGGGCTCCACCGCGGTGACCGGGGAGGGTATGCCCGCCCGCGCCCCCGCCGCGATCGCGGCGAGGGCCAGGAACATCAGCGCCTCGACCGAGAACAGCGCGACGAAGCCGCCGGGGCTGCTGCCGTCCACCAGCAGCCCGCCCACCAGCCCTCCGGCGCCCAGGCCGACGTTCTGGAGGAAGAACTGCACCGCGAAGGACCGGCCGCGGCTCGCCGCGCCCGAGCACCAGACCACGAGCGTGGCCAGGGCGGGCTGTATCACCGCCGTGCCCGCGCCGAGGACGGCGGCGGCGAGGACCACGGCCGCCTCGCCCCGCGCGAGACCGAGCGCCATCGCCCCGGACGCCGACACGACGGCCGCGGCGAGCAGCACCGGAAGCGGGCCCCGGCGGTCTATCGCGCGCCCGGTCAGCGGCAGCACGGCGAGCGCGGCCACCGCGAACGCCGCGAGCACCATCCCCGCGGCGCCCGCGCCGAGCCCGCGCACCTGCGCCGCGTACACGTACAGAAAGGGGACAGTGAGCCCCATCCCGAAAGCGGCCAGCGCGCTGCCTGCCTGGACACGCCCCATCGCCGTGAACCGGGCCTTGACCACCTTGACCACTTCTCACCTGCCTCCACTGCTCGACGGCGGCCCCACGGCCGCCGGGGGGAGCGCCCACACCGCACGAGGCGATTGTGACCTGGACTACTTACCCCTCAAGACTTTACCTCTAAACTTCGAAGCTAAACTGTACACCCCGAAGAACTTCGACGCCAACGGCCGCCGTGGCATACTCCCGACATGGGTGACACGCCTGGCGCGAGCGAGCCGAGCATCGACGAGCAGATCGCCGCCTACCAGCGCGAATTCCGCGATCTCGATCCCCAGGTCGAGCAGATCGTCTCGGCCCTCGGCCGCCTCAACCGCCGGATGAACGTCGCCTACGGCCGCCAGACCGCCACCCTCGGCCTCAGCAACGCCGAGTGGGAGGTCCTGAAGGCACTCGTCCTCTCCGGCCACCCCTACCGGCTCGGCCCTGGGGAGCTGGCCAGGCGGCTCGGCCTCACGCCCGCCGCCATGACCCACCGCATCGACCGGATGGTCACCGAGGGCCTGGTGACCCGGGACCGCGACGAGCGCAACCGGGTACGGGTCATCGTCGAGCTGACGGAGGAGGGGCGCGAGAAGTGGCTTGAGGCGATGCGCCTCGCCACCGTCTTCGAGGGGGACCTCCTCCAGGACCTCACCCCGGCCGAGCGCGCGATGCTCGGGAACGTGCTCACCACCCTGCTGCGCCGGGTCGAGGACGCCCAGCCGGACGCCGGCGGACGCCTCACCGACCTGGACCCGGGCACCGACTGACCGCCGCAGGCAGCGGTTTGACACGCACCGGGCCGATCCGTAAGGTTCTTCGAGTTGTCGTGGCGCCGTAACGGTTCTACGGCAGTACCCCGCGCCGCACGACGGCGCCCCACTCTCTCAGTTCGACTCCCCGATGGGATCAAATTCGGCATGCCCGAATTTGATTTCGACCACTCGATTATGAGCGGCCCCGGGGAATGGGCTAGAGTCCAGGGCGTCGAAGCGGCCGAGGGGCCGTAAAGGCATCCCGTTCCGGCCGGGAATCGGGTCCGAAAGGATCTGGTAGAGTCGGAGACACCGAAAGGGAAAGCGCCCGGAGGAAAGCCTGCTGAGTGTGGGTGAGTACGAAGGAAGTGTCCGTTCCTTGAGAACTCAACAGTG
>NZ_JBITGT010000006.1:0-508463 GCF_044457285.1 Streptomyces sp. NPDC050560 | reverse complement strand
CACCCGCTACGACAAACGCGCCCGCCACTACCAAGCCCTGGTCACCCTCGCCTGCCTACGACTGTGGCTACCCTGACTTTGCGGACACGCCCTAGGCCCCCGGGCGCGGAAGGCGGGGGCGGGGCGGCGCCCCCGGGGCCGCCGCCGTCCGCAACAGCGTTCAAGACCCCACGGCCTCCCGGGCCGCACGCTTGGCGGCATGACGGCACGCGGCTGGTTCCTGTTCTCCCTGATGTGCGTCCTGTGGGGCGTCCCCTACCTGATGATCAAGGTGGCGGTGGCGGACGTCTCCCCGTCCGCCGTGGTCTGCGCCCGGTGCGCGCTCGGCGCACTGCTGCTGTTGCCCTTCGCGCTGCGCAAGCCCGGCCTCGCCCGGTCGCTGCGCACCCACTGGCTGCCGATACTCGCCTTCGCCTGCACCGAGATCCTCGGCCCCTGGTGGACGCTCACCGACGCGGAGCGCCACCTCTCCAGCTCCACGTCGGGCCTGCTCATCGCCGCCGTGCCGATCCTCGGCATCGTCCTCGCGCGCCTGGGCGGAGCGGCGGAACACCTCGGCGTCCGGCGCCTCGCGGGACTCGTGCTCGGCCTCGGCGGCGTCGCCGTGCTGACCGTCCCCGACCTCGGCGGCGGCGACACCTGGTCGTTCGCCGAGGTGCTGCTGACCGCCCTCGGCTACGCCACCGCGCCCCTGATCACCACCCGCTGGCTGCGCGACGTGCCGACGCTGCACCAGATCACCCCCTGCCTCGCGCTGGCCGCCGTGGTGTACGCGCCCGCCGCGGCCTTCGGGTTGCCGGACACCGCGCCGCCCCTCAAGGTGTGGGGCGCGCTCGCGGGCCTCGGCGCGATCTGCACCGCGCTCGCGTTCGTCATCTTCCTTGAGCTGATCAGGGAGGTGGGCCCGACCCGCTCGGTGGTCTTCACCTACGTCAACCCCGCGGTCGCCGTCGCGGCGGGCGTCCTCTTCCTCGACGAGCCGCTCACCGCGGGCGTGCTGGCGGCGTTCGCCCTGATCCTCGGCGGCTCCGTGCTGGCCACCGCGGGCGGGGGGCGCGGCCGTGGGCGGGTAGGGTGGGGTGGGCAGGTGAGTCGGGTGGGCGGTCGCGGTGCGGCTTCTGTTGTGGGGGTCGTGGCCGAGGAACGTCCGGACTCCGCAGGGCAGGGTGGTGGCTAACGGCCACCCGGGGTGACCCGCGGGACAGTGCCACAGAGAAGAGACCGCCAGGCGGGTTTTCGGGCCGGTCTGGTAAGGGTGAAACGGTGGTGTAAGAGACCACCAGCGTCCGGGGTGACCCGGGCGGCTTGGTAAACCCCACCCGGAGCAAGGTCAAGAAGGGGGCACCCTCGTAATGGGGGTGTTCTCGCGCGGACGGTTGAGGGCGGCCCGCCCGAGTCCGCGGGTAGACCGCTTGAGGCCGGTGGTGACACCGGTCCCAGATGGATGGCCGTCTCCCCGGCCGCCGCGAGGCGACCGGGCGACAGAATCCGGCGTACAGCCCGACTCACCTGCCGGCTGTGACCCTGAGCAGGGACGGAAGCCACGATCCCAGGATGGACGGGAGGTCGGCTGGGCCTGCATGCCCTTCGGTAGGGACCACCCCACCTACTTCGCCCAGGTCGCCGAGCAGGCTGCCCGCTTGCCGCGCACCGATGCTCGCCGTGTCGTCGCGCCCGTGGGCTCCGGCACGACGCTAGCTGCCGTGGTCCGCGGCCTGGACTTCGGCACGCGCGCCGACAACCGCCTTGGCGGTCTCGTGCTCGATCCACACTACGAGGAAGGCGTTGCCACATCTCTGCCCCGGAGACGTGCTCTGGACGCTCGGCTTGCGCGCATGCAACGCGCCCCGCTCACGGCCCCGTGCCGTGGCCGGGGCGCATTTGTCGTTGGAGCGCAACTGCGTCCTGGGTTCAGAGGGCTTCGAGCCCACCCGCCTTGACGGAGGAGATGAAGGACGACCAGCCGGTGGACGAGAACACGAGCACGGGGCTTTGCGGGGACTTGGAGTCCCGGACGGGCACGGCCCCGGGGATGCCCTCGGCGACTTCCACACAGGCGCCGTTGCCCTGGCTCCTGGTGGACTTGCGCCATGTGACGCGGGCAAGGTCCACACCCGCGCCGTGTTCGCTCTTCATAGCTCCTTCACCATGTTCCGGATCAGCGCCAGCGTCTGCGGGACGCTCACGGCGGAGGCTCGTAGGTTGTCGAACAGCACCTCGTACCGCTGAACGTCGCTGGGGTACTGGTCGCTGTTGGCTTCGACGTAGACCACATCAGGGTCTTCCTGATCTGGGAATTTCAGGATAATGAATGGCCCTGCCAGTGTCCCAGGGTGGGCGCCGGTTGAGAAGGGAATCACCTGGAGCAGGACGTTCGGGAGATCTGCCACTTCCAGCAGGTGGGCCAACTGCTCGCGCATCACGTCCTTGCCGCCCACGGTCCTTCGGATCGCGGACTCGTCCAGTACCGCCCGGACCTCAAGCGGGCTCATGCCGCTGATTACCTGCTGACGTTGGATGCGGACGTCGACGCGCTGCTCCAGAACCTCATCGCTCAGCCCCGGTGCCGTGGCTCGGTTGATCTCCTCGGCGTACCGTCGGGTCTGGAGCAGGCCGGGGACCACGTGCTCGTACGTGAGGATCGATTCCGCCGCAGCCTCAAGCCCGATGTATGTCGAGTACGGGATGTCGCTGTAGAGCTGCCACCAGCCCTTTTTCCGTGCCTCGCGGGTCAGGATGGCGAGCTTCTCCCGCTGGTTCGGATCGGCCACCCTGTACAGATCGAGCAGTCGCATCACGTCCGCGAGTGAAGGGGCGACGGTTCGCCCGGCTTCCAGACGGGACAGCTTTGAGGCCGACCACTCGACGCGTTCGGCGGCCTCGTTGGCCTTGAGGCCGGCCCCTATGCGCAACTGCGTCAGCTCTTGGCCCAGTCGCCTGCGCCTCACCACGGGACTTGATGTCGTCACGGCGCCAGTCTCGCGACTTCTGGACCCTCATTGCAAGCAAATCTGCAATTGCATGTTGAAGTGGTATTGCGCAGCATGATGAAACTCGTAGACACTGACGCAAGGTTAGGTGGCGATGCAACCGCCAACCGAAGCTGGGTTGTTGGTGGGCATCGCCTTGCATGTATCGATGGCGTCTCGTCAACTGCCCAGCTCAGGCTCGTTGTGCTCGGTGATTCCAAGCGGAGGTGCAAGCGATGAGCGGGCGAGATCTCCTGTCGGAGTGGCGGCCGGCACGTACGAACGCCACCGGCGCATCGGCGCGCGGGCCCGGGGCGTCAGCCGAGCTGACAGCCAGGATCGACGCACACCAAGATCCCAAGGGCATTTTGAGGGACTGGCGCCGTGACATCCCGGCGCAGGAACGAGCCATGGAGGGACTGGCCAAGAGCCTGGCGTTCCTCTCGGCCGAGCCGCTGGACGCCTTCCGCCCGACGGAATGGCGACCGCGTGAGCGTCCGCTCGTCCGGCGTCGCCCTGGTCGCCAGACATCATCCCGGCGCTGACGGGATGACCAGGTCCGCGCTTTCTTCGCCGTGGAACACCCCAGCCCTCTCCCGTCGGTGAACCCAACATCCCGGCGGGGGAGCGAGGCGCCACCAACTCCTCCCTCGCTCTTCCGAATGTGGAGGCCACAGTGTTCGCGATCGGTATGTGTATCGACGAGCGCTATTTACTGCCATCCCTGGTGGCACTGACGTCGCTCGCCGAGCACTTGCCTCGTGCAGAGCGGCGGGAGGCCGCTGTCCGGATACTGACGCTGGATTTGAGCCGCAAGAGCGTGGAGACCTTGGCTGCGGTGTCCCGGCGGTGCGGCTTCCGTTCGTTCGACGTCCGTTGGCAGGCCCCGCTTGCCGAGAGCGTTATGGCCGACGGCGGGTACATCTCCATCACCACATATCTGCGGTTCGGTTTCACCCCCGGTTTCCTCGGCCGGCCGTACCTGATCTACGTGGACGCCGATGTCCTCGTCCAGGGAGACATCAGCGCTCCCCTGCACGAGCTGCCGCCCTACCAGGTCGGCGCGGTGCGGGATGAGTTCAACCCGGCCGTCGGCCGCTGCCCGGCGCTGCCCGGGGTCGCGGAGCGGTGGCCGCACCTGGTCGGTCGGCCGTATTTCAACGCCGGAATGCTGTGGGCGCCAGTCGGCATGCTCGGGCACATGCGCTCCGGAGTCCGCACGGCGCTCACGAAGGGCCGCCTGTACATCCTGCACAACGATCAGTGCGCGTTGAACCTGTGGCTGCTTGCATCGGGCGCCGTGCACTCGGTCGCCCCGATCTTCAACCGGTTCGAGCTTGGCCGGTTCCTGGAACGTTCCGACTGGGTTCGGCGGGTCGTTCCTCATCCCCTGCACGACCGGGACGCGCACGCGCTGCACTTCGTCGGCGAGCTCAAGCCATGGCTGCGTTCGTGTCCGAACACGCCCGAGGTCGTGGCTTACCGGGCACATCTGCGGCGCACCATACGGCACCTCGGCAGGACCGGGGACCACATCGTCCCGGAGGGATCATGACCGAGGAATCCGTACCTGTCGTCGAACTGGCCTGCACCGCGTTGGCGGGGACGAGCCTGGTCGAAGTCCGGCGCGCCTCCACGAACGCTGGGACCGCTGTGTACCGCGTCGCGCTGTCCGACGAGCGGCACGTCGTCGTGAAGCTCGTTGCGGCCGGCCGCAGTCACAGCGCCGACGATGAGGCCCGCCTGCTGGCTGCGGTCGCTGCCTCCGGCCGGGTCGCTGTCCCCGCCGTCATCGCCAGCGGCTCGATTCCCGGCCTCGGGACCACGGCTTTGATCACCGCGGACGTCGGCCCCAGCACGCTGGGAGAGGCAGTCCGCGAGGGGCAGGTGACGAAGTTGGCTGCCATGGTGAGGTTGGCCCGGCTACTGAACGTCTTCCACACCATCAAGCCGCCGGCCAACAGCCCTCTGGCGCCCGGGATCCTGGCGCAGATCAGCGCGCTGGCCCGGCACTGCCCATCGTCCGTCTTCGCCCTCCTCGCCCCGGCTCTTGAGGTGATCGCCGAAGGTGCCGCCGACGGCCGGCAGGTGTGGTGCCACGGCGACCTGCACTTCGAGAACGTCGTCCACCAGAGCGCGTCCGAGCAGAACAGCGGCCGTAACGGTCTCTCCGAAACGGTCATCGACCTGGCGGCGAGCACGGTATGCGTCCCCGAGTACGACCTGGCCCAGACGCTGGTCACCTGTGACGCCCTTGCCCCCAGCGACCGTGTGCTGCTGGCCGCCGCTTACGGATGGCCGGTTGACCACCGCCTCGTGGACGCGTTCGTGATCTTTCAGGCCGTACGCGGCTGGACCTACGCGGCGTACCGGGAAGGCCGGCACTCGCGTCTGTGGGCGGCCCGGCTCCGGCAGGCGCTGAACAGTGGTCCTGCCTGGCGATCGGAGAGGAACGGCTGATGAGCGAGCCCGCGGTTTCCGTGATCATCCCCGCCTACAACGAGGCCGCCTACTTACCGCGTTACCTGCCCACCGTTCTCGCTTCGCTCCGGCACTGGGAGGCGGCCAGCAGCCAGGCCGGCGAGATCATCGTCGTGGACAACGCGAGCACCGACCCCACGGCGGATATCGCTGCCTCCTTCGGCGCCCGCGTCCTGACCGAACGGGCTCGCGGCATCGGCCATGTACGCAACACCGGCGCCCGCGCAGCTCGGGGCAGGAAGTTGTTCTTCACCGACGCCGACGTGGCCCTGCCGCTGGAAGCCGTCACGGCATCTGTCGCAGCGATGGACGCAGGAGCCGTGGGCGGCGCCATCCCTCCCCTCTACACCCCGCACCGGCTCGGCGCGCGTCTGCTGTGCGCCTACTGGGACCACTACCGTGCTCGTCACGGCGGTGCGCAGGGTGTCGCCCAGTTCTGCACCGCGCAGGCTTTCCGGGCGGTCGGCGGGTACCGCGCCGACTACTTCATGAGCGAGGACGTGGAGTTCTTCGCACGCCTCTCCGCGCTCGGGCAGCAGACCGACGGGCCGGCCGTCATCCTCGATGAGCTGCGCGTCCGCCCCTCCACCCGCCGCTACGACCAGTGGTCGAGCCTACGAATGCTGTGGTGGCAGAACCCCGTCACCGCTCGGCTGGCTCTCACGTCGCGGCGCTTCTGGCGCCACTGGTACACCACCACGGTCCGCTGATCGGAGGAAGACGCCGTGACCGATCTGCCCATCCCGGATGCCGTCGGAATCTACACGTTTCCCACCGACCTGCACGCCGCCCACCAGGCATGGATGTCCGCCCTTCCCCAGGACGGCGATGTCTTCAACCTGACTGTCCCGCTGACCGGCGCCGCGTGCCGGATCCGACGGCGCCGCCCGGCCGGGCGACCGGTGGTCGTCATCGAGCCCCACCACGACGACTTTGCTCTCTCGGCGTCCGGCTACTTTCTCGCCCGGCCCCGTCCGCTGACCGTCATCACCGTCTTCACCCGGTCCTCCAGCGTCCACCCGTCGCTGGAGGCCACCTACGCCGACGTGGAGTCGGTCTCCCGGCTGCGCGAGAAGGAAGCGGCCCAGGCGCTGCTCCCGCTGGCAGCCGAGCGGATCCTCCTGGGCCACAAGGACGCCGACCCGCCGTACTGGGCGTACGACCCGCGACGGCTGGAAGCGATCACCAGCGAGCTCGCCGACGTGCTGGACCGCTTCCCGGACGCCGAGCTGATCGCCCCGGCCGCGGTGACCCGCCACCCCGATCACCTTCTAGTGCACGAGGCCGCCCGGCACCTGGGCTGCCGCTGGTTCTGGGAGGACCTTGCCTTCTGGTCCACGTACGCCCTCGCCGGCTGCGACCGGAACCTGTTCCAACAGCGCACGGGAGACACCCTGCGGCCGGAGACCCACGACATCACCGACGTGATCCTCGACAAACTGACGCTGCTGCACATGCACGGCTCACAGATGCACCCGGCACCCAAGATGTACCGGCCCATCCGGCACGCCTTCACCGTCGCCGCCGACATGCCGCCAAGCGGCCGGGGCCAGACGCCCGGTACCTACGCCGAGCGGCACTACCACCTGGGAGGCACCCCGTGATCGTTGCGGTCGAAGGCCCGTCGTATGCGGGCAAGACCACCGCCATAGCCGCGCTCCGCCATGCCGCTGGCATGCGGGAGGTGGTGTTCTTCGACTGCTACGTGAAGTGCATCTCCCGCCCCGAGGACATCCCGCGCCCGGCGACCACCTCTGCCGCCGAACAACTCGCCGCGTTCGAGACGTTCATGCTGATCGAGGAGGACCGTGTTCGGCGCCTGGCCGGACGTTCCGGCGTCGTCGTCATCGACCGGTCTGTGGACACCCTGCTGGCCCACGCCTACGCGCTGGACGAGATGGACGGGTTCGGCGTGTACGACGAGGCTCGCGATCGGTTGCAGGTGCTGCCGCATCTGCGCCCTGACCGCACCATCTACCTCGACGCCTCCGCCGAAGTCCTGTCGCTGCGGCGCAAGGCTGCCCGGCACGCGGACGCCGAACCGGACTACTTCCTCCACGACGCCGCCTTCCTGACGCACGCACGTGACTACTTCTGCACACCGGCACGCGAACCTGTGGCCGCGGAGATCACCGTCGTCCCCGGAAGCGGCAGCCGAGAAGACACGGCAGCGGCAGTGCAGGCCCTGGTCAGCCTCTGGTGCGGGCAGTGACCGGGGCGACGGTGCTCTTCGTGTGGCGACGCACGCCGCCGCCCCTGCTGATCGGCGGGGCGGAGGTCTCCCAGCAGTTGCTCGCGGAGGAATTCGCTCGGGCCGGCTGGAACGTCGTCTACCTGGGCAGCCATGAGGCTCCCTGGGACGGCAGCTCCCAGGCCGGTGCTCTCCGTGCCCACCTCGACGCGCACGGCGTGGCCTGGGACAAGGCCCCCGACCAGATCCGTTACTGCTGGAACGGCGTACAGTGCACCGCCGTCAGCCAGGACCGTATCGAGGACGCCCTCACCACGATGGTCCGTCAGTTGTTCCCGGCCGTCGTGATCACCTCCCAGGAGGGATCAGCGGCACTTGCTGCCCTTGCCCACCGCTGCGCGGGCCGTGTCGTCGGGTGGATCCACTCGGTCTCGAACACGGGCACGGGCGTCCTACGCGGCGGTCCGAGCGACGTACTCGTCACGTCCCGATTCGTCGCTCGCCGCGTGAGGTGCCCCGAAGGAACACGGCCGGTGACCTTCTACCCGCCGTTCGCCGCGGTGGTAGCGGACGCCCCGCTCCCGGCCGATGGACGTGCAGACTCCGCCCACGGCGGAGTTCTCATGGTCAACCCGGTACCCGCCAAGGGGGCAGCTCTCGTCCACGAACTCGTTCAACGGCTGCCCGACCACCTCTTCACCCTCGTTGAAGGGTGGTGGGACACGACCGACGAGTTCACCGGATACCCGAACGTCCGCTACGTCCCGCGTACATATGACATGGCGTCTCTGTACGCCTCCCACCGGCTGCTCCTGGTCCCCTCCCAGGTAGAGGACGCATTCCCTCGGGTGATCATCGAGGCGGGGCTCCACGGCCTGCCCGCACTCGGCTCCGACCGGGGCGGCATCCCCGAGGCAGTCATGGACGGTGGCCTGATACTGCCTCCCGACGATGCGGAGGCATGGACGAAGGCAATCATCGCCGCCGACCCCGAGCAGCTCGGGGTACGCGCTCGCCGACGTGCCCATCCGCTGACGAGACGCTGCCTGCCGGAGTTGGCCGCCGCGGGCGTCATCCCCGAGGCTGGAAGCTAGCCGGCCGCGAAGGCGTCCCGCACTTCGTCCAGGCGGTGCGTCCACCAGTGCAGCAGCGCCTCGTCGGAGAGGAAGAGCTTGCCGAACGCGGGATCCTCGCGGGTGAAATGGAACTCAAGTTGCCAAAAGTCCGTCAGCCGCTTCCACCACAACCGGTTCACGGCGTCTGCCAGAACCTCTTCCGGAAGTGCGGTCACCGACCGGTAGCCGGACACGAAGGCGGCAACCCGCTCCAGACTGAACCGGCCGCCCATGCCGAACTGCACCTGCGCGGTCCTCGCCACCTCTTCCGCGTACGGCCGGATCGCGAGCCGGTCCCAGTCGAGAATGGCCACGACCTCGCCACCGCGGCGCAACAGGTTGCGGTACTGGAAGTCGCCGTGCGTCCACCCGTACGCGCCCGCGGGCGAGTCATCCGCGGGTCGGCGGTCGCCGTACCGCTTCAGGAGCGCCTTGCGCTCACGCAGGGCCTCCACCGCCTCTTTGTCGAACACTTCGGCAGGCGCCTCGGGGAACCTTGCCGCCAGGGCATCCGCCGCCCCAGCCGCAGTGGTGGCGGAGGTGACCTGCACCGAAGGGGCGCGGTCCGGGACGGGCCCAGGCGCGTGCCGGGACAGACTGCGGTGCAGACGGGCCAGCAGGGCACCGAGCGCGTGTGCCTCGCCGAGGGGGAGATCGGCGCCCTGGGTGTGGCTGCCGTCGATCCACGGCAGAACACAGAACCCGTGGCCGCCGACTTCGAGTACGTGCCGACTGCCGGAGTCCGACAACGCGGCGGGCACGGGCAGGCCGTCGTCGGCGAGCGCTGAAAGCGCCGCCAGATTCCGCCGGACCTTCGCCAGGGGAACGTCGATGATCTGCTTGACGGCGTACGTGCCGGTCGACGTCTCCACACGCCAGTTCCGGTTCATGAGACCGTCGGCAAGATACTGGTGTCCTCGGACCTCGCCCAGGCCGAATGCACAGGCCAGAGAGGGTAGAGCAGCCGGCACGGTGGCATCGGGGGGCGCATCCTTCACTTCAGGCACGATACGCGACACAGGCACGCTGAGAGAGCTGGAACGACACTGCGTACCCGGCGGTGTGATGCTGGCTCTCTGTCACTGAAGGACACGGGACGCTGGACCACGTACCTGCGCCGTCATCCGGGCTTGAGCCGCCGCTCCCGTCCAGGTCAGAGCGTCGGGCGGCGGCCGTTTCTTCGTGTTCCCTGGGGAGTCACTGGGGAGAATGGGAAGCGCTGGGGGAGTGCGGGCGGGCAACGCCGCGACCGGACCCGTGCCCGGGTGCCGGTGTCGTCAGGTACACCACGGTCGGGTAGGTGGCCAGATGGGACCGGGGCGCCGGGATTCATAGCGTCGGGGCATGAAGAAACCATGGATTCTCGCGGTGTCCGTCGCCGTCTGCGCCGGCACGGTGGCGGTCGCACAGACCGGTACCGCGGCCGGGCCCAAGCGGGGCCCCGAGCGGGGCCGCGTCGTGTCGAGCGAGCGCATCGCCCGGCTCTCGGCCGACGAGACCGCCGCCTATCTGAGCGGACAGCACTACCCCTCGCCCGCGCCCCGCAACGGCGTCGACGCGTACCGGATCGGCTACCGGACGGTCGACGAGAACGGCGGACCCACCACCGCCAGCGGGCTCCTGGTCCTGCCGAGGAACGCCGACCGGCATCCACGTCTCGTCGCCTACGAGCACGGCACGATGGCCGCCAGGGAGGACGGCCCCTCGGTCGACGACAACGACGCACGCGCGTCGACCGTCCTCTTCGCGGGCCGCGGCTACGCGGCGGTCGCCCCCGACCTGCTCGGCCTCGGGACCGGCCCCGGGCACCACCCGTACATGGACGCCGCGACCGAGGCGTCCGCGTCGCTCGACATGCTGCGCGCCGCACGCAACTTCGCCGCCGGTCACGGCCGCACCCTGGACGGCAGGGTGCTGGTGACCGGGTTCTCCGCGGGCGGCCACGCCGCGATGGCGGTCGGCCGCACCCTGCAAGACCACGCGGACCGTCACTTCGCACTGGCCGCCGTGGCCCCCGTCAGCGGTCCCTTCGACGTCGAACACGCCGAGATCCCCGCCGCGTTGCGTGACGACACCCTCGATCCGAAGGAGGCCGTCTTCTACCTCGGCTACTGGATCACCTCCATGAACCGGCTGCACCACCTCTACGACTCGCCGTCCGAGGCGTTCCTGCCGCCCTACGACGACACGGCCGAGTCGCTCTTCGACGGCGACCACAGCGACGAGGAGGTCTTCCGGGGCCTGCCCGACACGGTGGACCAACTGCTCACCCCGCGCTTCCGGCGGCAACTTCTCCACCCGACGGGCGCGCTGCGGAGGGCGATGCGTGAGAACGACACCACCTGCTCCGACTGGACACCGGAGGTGCCGGTGCGCCTCTACGCCGCCGACGGGGACCGCGACGTGGCCATCGCCAACTCCGAGCACTGCCGCGCCCAGCTCGCGGCGAACGGCGTGGCCGCCCCGCTGACCGACGTGGGCGACGTCGGCCACTTCGACTCCCCGGTGCTGTCGATGCCCCGGATCGCCGAGTGGTTCGAACAACTGCGGCCCGCCCGCTGACACTCCGGGACGGTCCCGGCCGTTTTTTTCACCCGGCCGGAAAAGGGGTGGCAGAAATGCACCCATGACGCCACTCCTGGCGAAAACGGTAAAGGTGGAGAGGGGAAGAGCGGCCGTCCAGCGGAATACCGCTCATTGCCGAGAGGGAACGGAATCGAGCCGGTCCGGGGCCGAGCTGTCCAACTGCTCGCGATAAGCAGTTGGACAGTGGAGCGGACCCTGCGGACACCCTTCCCCCGGGCCGGGGAGACGGCATCCGCACCCCCGGTCCCGGGTGGACCGTGGGCGTTGTCGAGCGTGGCACATTCTCCGCGGTTCGCAAAGCCCCTGTCCGAGTGCCTTGTTGGACACCGCAGGCCACGGCCGTGGACACCGCGCCCACCGGCCCGGAGCCTTGGCCTTGAATCCCCTCCCCACCCCCGAAGTTCGATATTCGTACCTTCCTTTTTTGTGTTGTCCGTGTCGGGGCGAGATGCGGTTGGGTGCTCTTGCCCAAATTTTCCAAGTCGTGCCAATCTGCTCACGCAAGGAATCATTCGCCGAACGAATGGAGGGGTTATGGCTCCCAACGTTGCGGTCCTTGAGGAGAAACTCGACATCCCCGTCGAGGAACTCATGGAGGCGCTGAGCGACGAGGCCAAGGCCGAAGAACTCATCGCCGCTCAGGGCTGGACCCGGGAAGACCTTCTTGAGCGTGCCGAGGCACTGACGCGGTCACTCTCCGCGGACATCTCCACGCTCAACATGGTCTGAAGGGGCGTCTAGCCCCTGGGTCCGTCCGCGGACCCGGGCGCGCCCTGCCTTCGCGGAGACACCACGCGTGGCTCCGCGGAGGCGGCCCCCACCCGCCGCCGAAGAGGAGAACCGACGCCCGTGGCACTCGTGACAACAGATCCGCAGGTCGGGCTGCCCAGGGCCCGAGCGGCATTCCACCGGTACATCGGATCGGTCCTCGGCCTGACCCTGTGCGGAGCGACGCTCCAGGACCACAGGGGCGAGGCCCTGCACCCGACCGCCTACCGGCTGCGCTGCCGCGACCCGCACTCGGCATCCGACCACGGCCTCGGCGAGAGCATGCCGCTGACCACGCTCCAGCGCGTGCCGGACGACCCGGTCGGCGAGACCCTGACGGCGCTCCTCGACCTCACCATCCCCGAGAACGCCAAGGTCCCCCTCTTCTCCGCCGACTGGACCACGGGCGACGGCGCCGCCGCCGGCTCCTGGGAGCACACCCCCGACACCTCGGGCGACTTCACCTTCTCCTACCCCCTGCCCCCCACCGACCAGCGGCCGGACCCGCACACCTACCTGGTGTCGCTGCTCGACATCGTCCTCGACGAGGCCGACCTCCTCACGGCCGAAGGCACCGTCGTCAACGCGTCGGGCATCCTCACCGAATCCGGCCATTTCCCGCTGGCGGTACGGCCCCTGGCCCGGCCCCACCCCCTCGCGGAGCGCATCGAGAACGCCAGGGCCACCATCAGAAGGCAACCGCTGTTCTCGGTGTCCCAGACCGAGCCCACCATCCCGGTCCTCGCCCGCCACTGGTCACTCCTCGCCCCGCTCCTGCGCCTCAGCAAGAACGGCGAGCCCACCCGCCCCGAGGGCTTCCGGCTGCGGCGCACCTCGGACTGGGTGGTGCCCTCGCACGGCCACCCCTCGGAGGTCTACGAGCACCTCGCCCGCGTCTGCAACGTGGCCTGCTCCTTCTGCTACCTCTTCGGCAACCCCGACACCCTGGCCATCGCGCGGGCCAAGAAGAGCATCGCCCGCGACGAACTCGACACCCGCATGGCCTACTACCGGCCGGGACAGCGCAGGGCCCTGTTCTCCGCGCAGTGGGAGCTGAACGAGTTCCTGGTCGACCCCCGGCTGCCCGAGGTGATGCGGACACTGCGGCAGACGACGGACCGCCCGTTCTTCTTCACGACCAACGGCAACCCCCTGACGCCCCGCATCGTCGAGCAGCTCGCCCAGGTCAAACCGGTCCACTTCGTGGTGTCCACCAACACGGTCGACGAGCCGCTGCGCCAGGAGGTCATGAAGGAGCGCCCCGGCCGCACCTGGACCGCCCTCCACTGCCTCCAGGAACTGCGCAAACACGAGATCCCGTTCGGCGTCAGCCTCGTCGCCACCCCCGACTTCCCGCTCGCCGACCTCACCCGCACCATCGAGACCGTCTCGGAACTCGACCCCAACTTCATCCGGGTCAACGAGCCAGGCTTCACCCGCGACCACCCGTCCCCCATGGACTTCGACACCGACGTCCTCTGGGGCAGCGTCATCGAGTGGGCCCAGTCCATGCGCGACAGGACCCATGTCCCCGTCATCGCGATCCCCAGCGCCTACGAGGAGAACTTCTTCTACGACGACCCGCTCGCCGCCCGCGTCATCGGCACCGTCCCCGGCTCGCCCGCCGCCTCCTGCGGACTGCGGCCCGGCGACGTCATCCGCGCCGTCGGCTATCTGCGCCCCACCACCAGGTCGGAGGTGGTCAGCGCCCTGATGCTGATGAAAGGCAAGGTCACACTGCGCGTGCAGCGCTCGGGACAACGGCTCGACCTCACACTCGACACCGGCCTGCCGCCCCGCTATCCGTACACGGGCCCCTACATCGGCAAGTACCTCGTGCCGCACGGCGTGGTGACCGCCCCCTCCCTCAGCAGCGGCGACGCCCGCGGCATCGCGCGCCAGATCGAGGAGGCCGGAGCCCGGCAGAGCTGGCTCGTGACCTCCTCCCTCATGCTCCCGGCCGCCCGCGCCTTCATCGAACGCTCCGTCACCGACCACGCCGACGGCATCGACTTCGTCGTCGCCACCAACGACTACCTCGGCGGCAACATCCGGGTCATGGACATGTGCACCGTGGGCGACATCCACGCGGCGCTCGTACGCCACCAGCACAGGACCGGCCGCACCCCCGACCTGATCCTGGTGCCCGCCACCGGCTTCAACGCACACGGCCGCGACCTCGTGGGCCGCCACTGGGGCGACCTCG
This sequence comes from Streptomyces sp. NPDC050560, assembly GCF_044457285.1. Taxonomy (NCBI): domain Bacteria; kingdom Bacillati; phylum Actinomycetota; class Actinomycetes; order Kitasatosporales; family Streptomycetaceae; genus Streptomyces; species Streptomyces sp. NPDC050560. The sequence continues at coordinate 494,147 of NZ_JBITGT010000006.1, read as the reverse complement.
AACGCGCCTGGAAACTCCCCGTACGCCTGCTCGGCCACACCACCCAGTTCGTCTTCTGAAAGGGGCCGCCATGAGCAAGACCGTTCTCGTACGGCCGCCGGTCGACGTCCTGCACAAGTTCAGCAAACCCGTGGAGTGCCTCGGCATCGCCTACTGCGCGGGCGCGCTGCGCCACCACGGCCTGGACGTCACCCTGCTCGACGGCATGCTCCACGACTGGAGCGAGGAGGAGACCGTACGCCGCATCCTCGACGAGCGCCCCGACGTCGTCGGCTTCACGGTCATCCTCAACCACTTCCCCGAGCGGACCGCCCGCGTCTGCGGCCTCCTGCGCGAGGCCGGGTACAGCGGGCACATCGTCATCGGCGGCCACGCCGTCTCCTTCATCCCGCGCCGCGTCCTCGACGCCAACCCGGCCGTGGACGCCGTCGTCTCGGGCGAGGGCGAAGGCCCCCTCGTCGGCTACGCGCAAGCGGTCCGCGACGGCGCCGACCCCCGCACCGTGCCGGGCGTCCACGCCCGCTGGGACGGCGAGATCCGCTGGAGACCCGCCCCCCGCGTGCACAACCTGGACACCCTCGCACCACCGGCCCGCGACCTGACCCGCGAGATCATCGACCTCGACGGACTCGTCTGCGTCTCCACCAGCAGGGGCTGCTACGCCCGCTGCACCTTCTGTAGCATCCCCCGCTTCTACGGCCTAGAACGCGACCGCCCGCTCGCCAACGGCGGATGGCTCGCCCGGTCGGTCGCCCACACCGTCGCCGAGATGGCGGACCTCCACGAGCGCTTCGGACTCGTCGAACTCCTCATCGTCGACGACGAGTTCTTCGGCGGCACCGAGGCAGGACACGAACGCGCCCACATGGTCGGCCAGGAGCTGGAGGAGCTGGACCTGCCTGTCGGGTTCGCCATGTCGTGCCGCGCGGAGAACGTCGACGAGCGCGTCCTCACCGCCCTGGCACGCGGCGGTCTGCGGCACGTCTTCGTCGGCCTCGAAACCGGCGACGACGAGACACTGCGGCTGTACGGCAAGGGACAGTCGGTCCGGCAGAATCTGGAGGCGGTCCGGGTCATCAAGTCCCTCGGGCTGTCGTTCCAGCCGGGCTTCATGATGTTCAACCACCGCACCACCCTGCCCGAACTGCGCGCCAACTTCGACTTCCTGCGCAGCATCGACGAGTTGAAGCCCGTCACCGTGAACAGCGCGGTCGACCCTCACTTCGGCACCCCGCTCAACCGCGTCATCGAACACGACGGCGCGCTGCGCGACCACGGCGCCACCATGTCGTCCCGCTACCTCGACCCCAGGACGGCCGTCGCCAAGCGCGTCGCCGAGCTGACGGCCGCCAGGTTCGCCCCCTTCCAGGAGGTCATCGCGGGGCTCCAGTCCTCCGTCACCTACGAGTGGCGGCGCAGCGTCCCCGGCCGCAGCCCCGGCGTCACCCGCTCCATCGACCGGTTCGAGACACTCTGCAACGAGGCGTTCGTACGCGTCGTCGAGCAGACCGTCGACGAACTGTCCGGCACCGACGCCCCCACCGCGGCGGAAGCGCTCGCCGACGCCGGCCGCAGGCTCGACGAGGCCCAGTCCCGGATGGCGTTGGCCAGGGCACTGCTGCTGACCGGGGTGGCCAGGGCGGAGGGGACCGCCCGCTACTACACGCAGAACGACATCATCGCGATGCGCCGGGAAGGGCGCCAGGAGGCGACGGTATGAACGTGCTCGCGACGCTCTTGGACGGCATCGACCCCGGGCGGCCGCTGTTGCCGCAGATGGCGGCCGCCCTGCGGGAGGACACCGACTGGCGCACGGCCGTCACCGAGCACACCGCCGCCCTCGGCGACCGGGAACTGGCCGCGCTGGCGCGGCACGACGGCGAGACACCCGACGTCGACCCGCGCGTCCTGACCGTCGCCGAACGCGACGGCGTGGGACTCCTCCGGGTCAACCTCTTCAGCAGACACCGCTTCGACGCGCTCTGGCGCGCGGGCACCCTCAGCCCGCACTACCACCGCCGCTCCTTCGCCACCCGCCTCGTCCAGGGCTCGTACCACCATCTCCGGTTCGAGAACGCCGGAGGCCAGGACACCCCCCGGCTCACCTGTGTCTCCCGGGAGGTGCTGCGGGCCCCCGGGGGGTACGGCATCGAGTGGCAGGAGTACCACTTCGTCATGTTCCCCGCCGACGGCACGGTGACCGTCAACGCCCATCTGCCACCGGCCGTGCCCGCCAAGGTGACCGCACCGCCGCCCTCGCCGGCGAGCCTGGCCCGGCTGCGGGACGACATCCTGGGCGCGCTCGCCGCCGAGCACGCGCCCGCGGCCTGATGCCCGCCAGGACGGCGCCGGACAGCCTGGTCCTCGGCACCTGGGGCCTCGCGGGCCGCGGCGGCCTCCCCCTCGACCGCTCGTACGGGGAGGTCACCGAGGACGCCGCGCTGGAGACGATGGACCTGGCCTGGGCGGCGGGCCTCAGACACCTCGACACCGCGCCCGGCTACGGCGCGGGGGAGGGGCTGCGCAGGGTCGGCCGCTGGCAGGCCGACCGCGGACGGACCTGGCATGTCGCGGCCAAGCCCGGCCGCCCGCTCACCGCGCGGGGCCCGGCGAGCGATCTCAGCCCGCCCGGGCTCCTGCGCGAGATCGCCCACACCGCCGCCCTCACCGGGCCCCCGGCACACATCCTGGTGAAGGACCCGCCCCCGCGCTCCTACACCGACGGCGGCCTGGCCGGGGCGCTGCACGCCCTGGACGGCCGCTTCCCCGGCGCGCGGGTCGGGGTGGCGGGCCATCTCCCCGAAGCCCTGGCCGAGTTCGCCGAACGCCCCGAAGGGGCCGCGCCGCCGCGCGGCCGTATCGCGCAGATCGAACTGAACGCGGTGAACCACCGCGTCGCCCGCCCGGCCGCCGACCGGCTCGCCGCGCGGGGCTGGGAGGTCTGGGCGATGCAGCCGCTCGCCTATGGCTTCCTGGCACGCGCCGACCCCCCACCCGCATCCGGCAGGGACTGGCGCTCCACCCTCCCCCCGGAGGCCAGGCGCGCCCTGCGCGCCGCCGCGCGCTCCTTCGCGCGGGGCGTGGGCGCCGACCGCGCACCGACGGGCTGGACACGGGGCCCGGTCCCGCAGGCGTCCTGGGCGATCGCGTTCTGCCTCGGCATCCCCTCCGTCACCCGCACCGTCATCGGCCCCAAGAACGCGGCCCAACTGCGCGACGCACTCCTCGCCCTCGAACTCCTCTCCCATCCGGACGCGGTGGAGAGAACGCACGCCTGGGCGACAGGAACACCGAGAGAAGCGGCCGACACGGCCCGTTGAGAATCCCCCCGCAAACCCATTCGAGACAGCCGAGGAGTGCCGCCCGTGCACGCATACCGGCAAAGCTGGGAAAAGGACGGCTTCTTCCTCGTCCCCGAACTCCTGAACGAGACGGATCTGAAAGAAGCCCTGGCGGAACTCGCCCAGTTGTACCCCTCGGGCCCCGAATACGCCGCACGCAAACACCACACCCACGCCGGGGCGACGACCGATTCGCCGCAGACCCCCCGCACGAAGAACAAGCTCTTCATGCAGAACCCCGAACAGTTCGCGGGCCAGATCGACTTCCCCTGGACGGGACACGCACTCGACCGGCTCACCGTCCACCCCCGTATCACCGATATCGCCGCCGACCTCCTCGACACCACGGACCTCCGCCTCTACCAGGCCCAACTGTGGGCGAAATACACGGGCGCGACGGACTACGAGCAACCCCTCCACCTCGACTACTCCTCGCACACCCTGCTCGTCCCCAAGAAGCGTGCACGGCCGCAGCAGGTCGAGATGTTCCTCTATCTGACGGATGTCACCGAGGGCTGCGCGCCGACCCGGCTCGTGTCACGCAGCCTCACCCGGGACATGTCACCCGTGCCCTACCACGTCTGGCGCGGCACCCACCCCGAGCTGTACGGGGCCGAGGTGTCGCTCCCCGGGCCCGCGGGCAGCCTGCTCGTCTACGCGCCGGACATCTGGCACCGCGCCGTCGACATGACGGAGCCCGAGGGCGCCAGGATCTGGATGAACCTCGCCTACCGCACGGCCGGCACCGACTGGCTCGGCCTCCAGAGCTTCCCGCGCATCGCCATGGTGCCCGCCTGGGGGCGTTTCGTCGCCGCCCGCACACCGCGCGAACTCGCGCTCTTCGGCTTTCCCCCACCCGGCCACGACGCCTATGACGAGGACGTCCTGGAGGGAATGGAGCGCCGGTACCCCGGCCTCGACACCACCCCCTGGCGCGCCGCCCTCACCTCCCGTAATCCATCGAATTCCGCATCCGCACATGTCCTTCCTTGATCGGGGCAGGATGCCGTCCCTAAGGTCGAAACATGCCAGCAATCGAGGCAGTTGACCTCTGGAGAACATATGTCTCACGGACGGGTTGGCTGCGTCGCCGTCGCGATGACATCGACGCCGTGCGAGGAGTGTCCCTTGATATCGAACACGGCGAGCTTTTCGGACTGCTCGGGCCCAACGGGGCGGGCAAGACGAGCATCATCAAAATGCTCAACACCCTGCTCCTGCCCACCTCGGGAACGGCGCGCGTACTCGGATACGACGTGATCCGCGAACCCGTCCAGATCCGCCGCAGAATCGGCTACGTATTCGGTGGCGACCGGGGCCTCTACGACCGGCTCTCCGCCCTGGACAATCTGCGCTACTTCGCCGAGATCTACCATGTCGAACCCCGCGAACAGCGCGCCCGTATCGCCGAACTCCTGGAACTCGTCGGCCTTGCGGGAAGGGAGCGGGAACGCGTGGAGGGCTACTCGCGCGGCATGCGGCAGCGGCTGCACATCGCCCGCGGCCTGCTCCACCGCCCCGCCGTGCTGTTCCTCGACGAGCCCTCCATCGGCGTGGACCCCGTCGCCGCGCGCGACCTGCGGCGCACCATCCGCACCCTCAGGGAGACCGGCACCACCGTGCTGCTCACCACCCACTACATGGCCGAGGCCGACGAGATGTGCGACCGCATCGCCGTGGTGGCACGCGGCAGCGTCCAGGCGCTCGGGGCACCCGCCGAACTGAAGTCCCGCGTCCTGGACCAGGACGTGCTGGAGGTCGAGGCGTACGGGGCGGGGGAGGAGGACGTGGCACGCGTCCGCAGGCTGCCCGGGGTGCGCGCGGTGCAGGTCGAGGAGCGCGGCGTGGCCCAGACCGTCGTCGTGCAGAGCGACCGCGGCACCGACCGGCACGGCGCCGTCCTGGCGGCGCTCGGCCGGGTTCGTATCGGACGCGTCAGCAGCCGCGAACCCAGCCTGGAGGACGCCTACGTCGCCATCGTCGAGGGGGCCGCGCAGGCGCCGGGGCCCGCCCGCGACCCGCGCACGCCCCCCGGGGCGCCGGACGCGGCCCCGACGGGACGGGAGCTGACATGAGCACCACCGCCCGCCGACTGCCGCGCCTGCTCGCCGTCGGGACACGCACCCATGTCGCCTACCTGTCGCGCTCGCCCCTCGACATGGCCTTCGCGATCCTGCTGCCGGTCGTCTACGCGACGCTCGCCGCCTATCTCTTCCGGGCCGGAGGCCACCCCGACAGACTCCTGGAGGCCGCCGTGGGCGCGGGGCTCATGGGCATCTGGACCTCGGTGCTCTTCGGCTCCGGCACCGCCGTCCAGAACCAGCGCTGGCTCGGCACCCTGGAGACACTGGTCGCGGCGCCCACCCCGCTGGTGCTCGTGCTGCTGCCGGTCACCGTGGCCACCGCCGTCATCGGCACCTACGCGATGGCGGCCACGGTGCTCTGGGGCGTGCTGCTGTTCTCCGTGCCGCTGGACTTCGCCCACCCGCTGCTGTTCCTCGCCGCCGTGCCGGGATGCGTGCTCGCCATGGGAATGATGGGGCTGCTGCTGGCGAGCACCTTCGTCCTGCTCCGCCATGCGAACGCCCTGACCAACGCGCTGGAGGCGCCGGTCTGGCTGCTGTCCGGCGTCCTGACCCCCACCGGCGCGCTGCCCCACTGGACGGCCCCGCTGTCGGCGGTCCTCCCCACCACCTGGGGCGCGCGTGCGCTGCGCGCGGCGGCCTCCGGCGGTGACGTCCTCGGCCCGCTCGCCGCGGCCGTCGGACTCGGGGCGCTGTACACCGCCGTCGCCGTCGCCGTCCTCGGGCGGGTCGAACGGCGGGCACGTCAGTCGGCCACCCTGGCCCTCAGCTGAAGGAGTCCTGACGGTGCGTGCGTTCACCGCGTCCCTGCGGCTGCTGGTGGTCGGCGGCGGCATCTCCTACCGTGCGCTCTTCGTCGGCACGACGCCCTCGATGTTCGTCGGCACCCTGCTGGTGGGCCCGGTCCTGCAACTGCTGTTCTTCGTCTACCTGGGCCGCCAGCTCCAGGTGGCCGACGACACCTTCTACATCCTCGGCAACGCCGTGCTCGCCGTCTCCAACGCCTGCGTCATCGGCGGCACCATGGCCGTCGCCAACGAGCGGCGCTACGGGACCCTCGGGGTGGTGCTGCTCAGCCCGCGCAGCCGCGCCCTCCTGTGGACCGGGCGCGCGCTGCCCTACACCGCCAACGGCCTCTTCGTCACCGTGTTCGTACTCGCCTGTGGCGCGCTGCTGCTGGGGCTGCGTATTCCACCGGGCGCGGTCCCCGGGCTGCTGCTCGCCCTCCTCGCCGCCGCCCTGTCCGGCTCCGCGTTCGGCCTCGCGCTGGGCGCGCTCGGACTGCGCTTCCGCGACGTGTTCGTCGTGTCGAACGTGGCGGGCGCGCTGCTCCTGCTGCTCACCGGCGCCAACGTGCCGCCCGGCACCCTCCCCGGGTGGCTGGCGGCGGTGGGCCGGTTCCTGCCCCTCACCCACGCCGCCCGGGCGGCACGCGCCTTCGTCACGGACACCGGCGCGGGCGTGCGCGAAGGGCTGCGGCAGAGCGCCACCGAGTACGCCGTCGGCCTCGGCTACCTCCTGGCCGCCGTACTGCTGCTGCGCTGCTTCGAACACGGAAGCCGCGCCCGAGCCACCCTGGACACCCTGTGACAGAAGCCGAAAACACCACAGAGACAAAGAAATCGATGAGCGCAGCAAGAAAACGCAGCAAGAAAACGGCAGCAACAAAATGAACGAGAAGGTGATCGAATGATTGTCGGCGACATGCTCTCCGGCCGTGTCGGCCTGTCCGCGCTCACCGTGGACCGCGACAGCCAGGCCCTGGCCCAGGAAGTCACCAAGCGAGTCGAGGAGTTCGGGGCGGCCCTGGTGCCCGGCTGGCTGACCGGGAACGACCTCGGCGACCTGCAAGGCGAGTTCGAGGCCGCCTTCGCCGCGGCCAAGGGCACGGAACTGGCGCCGCTCACCCCCGAGGGCAAGGACATCTCGCACCGCTACGGGCGGACCAGGACCGGCCTGCACCTGAAGTTCAACCACGGCGACGAGCTGAAGAACGCCATGCCCCGCAGCCACGAGGTCTTCACCCAGGAGTGGATGGCCGCGGCCGCCGCCTCCTATCTGGGCCTGCCCTGCACCCTCAACCGGCACCTCATCCTGACCGACGACTTCACCCCGGACGAGGAGATCACCTGGTACCACTTCGACGAGGTCGGATCGCTCAAGTTCCTGCTCTACCTGGACGATGTGGATCGCGACAACGGTCCCTTCCAGGCGGTACCGGGCACCACCCGGGCCACCAGCCGCCTCAGGGAGAGCGAGTGGATCAAGCACGACGACTTCCGCAAGATCCGCATCGACGTCTTCAACCAGTACTCGGAGGAGCTTTTCCACACGCTCTACGGCCAGTACAAGTCCTTCCTGCTCTCCCGCGCCCTCACCTTCCAGGCACCCGCGGGATCGCTGCTCGTCTTCGACACCGACACCATCCACCGCGCGGGACCGCTCGCCGAGGGCAGGCGGCGCCGGGTGATCCGCGGCAGCTCCTACCGGGGCTACTGGCCGTGATCCGCGGCCACCACGCCGCCACGGCGGCCGACCCGAAGGGCCTCCACAGGTCCGGTTCGATCGCCGGCCTCGCGCCCCTCTGGTCCGCCGCCACCCGGGGCGCCCCGACCCTGTGCGCCACGCCGCGGTGGCTGGAGTGCAACGAGCCCCCAAACGCCGGAGGACTCCACTACGCCGTCACCGCCGACACCCGCGGCGCACTGGCCGTACGCCGGATCGACGCGGGAGGCTTCCCGGCCAACGACCCCCTCGCCCCCTTCACCGCCGACACCCCCCTGGAACCCGCCGACCGGCAGCGGGCGAAGGCGCTCGCGGCCGCACTGCGGCCGTACCTCCCGGCGCTGACACCCACGGCGGCCGCGCTGCTCCCCGGCGCCTACGCACCGGGCGTCCTCGCCCCGGAGGAACCGCCCGTCATCGCGGCCCTGCTCGACGAACTGGAGGCGACCGCGGAGCGCTGGCGCTGCCCCACGAGCGCCGTCATGCACGTCCCCGACACCGCACACGCGCTGCGCACGGCGCTCGCCGCGCGCGGATACGCGGGCGCGACCACCCTCGCGCAGACCGTGCTCCCCCTGCCCGGCGGCACGTTCGACGACTACCTCGCAGGGCTGACCAGCAAGCGGCGGCGCAACGTACGGCGGGAGGCGCGCGCCTTCGCCGCGAGCGGCATGACGGTACGGCGCGCCGGCATCGACGAGTTCACAAGCGAGCACGCCGAACTGCACGTCAGGCAGTTGCGCCGCTACGGGCACGACGCCACCGCCGCGCAGATGGTCGACATCGTCCGCCGCAGCGCCCGCTTCTTCGGCGACTGGGCGGTGTTCCTCGTCGCCGAGCGCGCGGGGCGACCTGAGGGCTTCAGCCTCAGCTACGCGCACAGCGGCGAACTCCACCCCAAGATGTCGGGGTTCTCCCCCTACGCGGACCGCCACTTCGCCTACTTCGCCCTCGTCTACTACGAGCCGGTCGCCGCCGCCCAGGAGCTGGGCCTGCGCCGGTTGGTGCTCGGCCCCGGCACCTACGACGCCAAGTCCCACCGCGGCTGCCGCATCGAGCCGCGTACCAGCTACGTCCGGGTGACCCACCGCGCCGCCGCGCCGCTGGTCGCGGATCTTGCGGCGCTCGCCGACCGGGGCGGCAGGGCCGCACTGCGCCGCGCCGCCGCCCCTGACACCCCCTGACCCCACCACCTCTCACCCCACCACCCCTCGACCCCCGCGGAAAGCGAGCCACCCCATGCCCACCCCACGGCGCACGATCGTCCTCGTCGGATTCTCCGGCGACTGGACCCTCTTCCTCGGACGGCTGAACCCCGAAGAAATCGTCGTCTTCGTGGAGGAGCCCGATGTCGTACGCAAGCGCGGGGTACGCGACAAGCTGGCCGCGCTCGACTGCCCCTGGCGACTGATCGAGTGGCCGCACCGCGACCCCGGCGCCGCGGACGCCTTCGCGGCGGCCTTCGGTGATCTGCGCGCCGCCGCGGTGGTCCCGGCGCTGGAGTACGCGGTGCCGTTCGCCGCCCGGCTCGCCGAGCGCTACGGCCTGCCCGGGGCGAGCCTGGGAGCGGCGCTCGTCCTGCGCGACAAGGCCGTACTGCGCCGGGTCGCCGCCGCGGCCGGTATCGCCAACCCCGTCTCGCGCGAGGTCGGCTCCCTCGACGCCGTCAGGGGCTTCGCCGCGGAACACGGGCTTCCGGCCATCCTCAAACCGGCCGACCTCCAGGCATCTCTCGGCACCTACGTCCTCACCTCGGAGGCGGACATCCCCCTCGCCTGGGAACAGGCCCAGGACCAGTCGGACGGCGACGCCTTCAACCCCGACCGGCTGCCCCCCTCCCGGCTGCTGATGGAGACCTTCGTCAGGGGAGCGGAGTTCAGCGTGGAACTGCTGGTCGCCGAGGGCGAGTGCCTGTTCGGGAACGTCACGGGAAAACAGCTCTACAAAGGCCCCCACCCCGTCGAGTCCGGACACACCGTCCCCGCCGACGTCCGCGGCGACACCGGCGCCAGGCTGCTGCTCGACACCCGGCGCCTCGTCGACGCGACCGGTTTCCGCACCGGCTTCGTCCACGCCGAGTGGATCGTCCCGGACGGCGTCCCGCACCTGGTGGAGGCGGCAGGACGCCTCCCCGGCGACATGATCATGCCGTTGATCAACCACGCCTACGGCACCGACCTCGTCGCCGCCTTCCTCGACGTCATGCGGGGCGCCCCCGTCTCGGTCCCGCTGCCGAACCGGGCCGCCACCCGCACCGCCGTGCGGTTCGTCACCGCGGACGAGGGCGTCGTCGAGGCCGTCGCCGGAGTGGAGGAGGCCCGCGCCGTCGACCACGTACTGGAGGCCCTCGTCTTCGCCGACCCGGGAGACGAGGTGCGCGAGCTGCGCAGCTCCTTCGACCGTGTGGGCTTCGTCACCGCGGCCGCCCCCACCACCGGCGCGGCGGTGGACGCGGCACGGGCCGCGACCGACCGCATCACGGTCAAGACCGTACCGGCGCGCCCCTGACGCCCCGGGCAATTCTGCGGAGCGCGGACACGGCGGCGCGGCTAGGCTTGCCGCCATGAAGCTCAATGGACCCGAGTCTGCTGGGACGAAGGCGTTCTACGTCAGCACCCCCATCTACTACGTCAACGACGCCCCCCACCTCGGTCACGCCTATACGACCGTGGCGGGGGACGTCCTCACCCGCTGGCACCGGCAGCGCGGCGAGGCGACGTGGTATCTCACCGGCACCGACGAGCACGGTCAGAAGATCATGCGCACCGCGGAGGCCAACGGCGTCTCCCCGCAGGAGTGGTGCGACCGGCTCGTCGACGGGTCCTGGAAGCCCCTCTGGGAACATCTGGAGATCGCGAACGACGACTTCATCCGCACCACGGAGCAGCGCCACACGGACCGGGTGCAGGAGTTCGTGCAGGCGCTGCACGACAAGGGCGAGATCTACAAGGGCGGCTACGAGGGCCCGTACTGCGTGGGCTGCGAGGAGTACAAGCTCCCCGGGGACCTCCTCGACGGCGAGGGCCCCTACGCGGGGCAGAAGGTCTGCGCGATCCACAAGCGGCCGGTGGAGATCCTCAAGGAGGAGAACTACTTCTTCAAGCTGAGCGAGTACGGCGACAAGCTGCTCGCCCACTACGAGGCCAACCCCGGCTTCATCCAGCCCGAGTCGGCGCGCAACGAGGTCGTGAACTTCGTCCGCCAGGGCCTCCAGGACCTGTCGATCTCCCGCTCGACCTTCGACTGGGGAATCCCCATCCCCTGGGACGACAAGCACATCATCTATGTGTGGGTCGACGCGCTGCTGAACTACGCGACGGCGGTCGGCTACAACGAGAATCCGGAGAAGTTCGAGTCGACCTTCCCCGCCGACGTCCACCTGGTCGGCAAGGACATCCTGCGGTTCCACGCGATCATCTGGCCCGCGATGCTGATGGCCAACGGGCTGCCGCTGCCTGGCAGGGTCGTCGCCAACGGCTGGCTGATGGTCGGCGGCGAGAAGATGAGCAAGTCGAACCTGACGGGCATCAAGCCCCAGGACCTGACGTCGCACTTCGGTGTGGACGCCTACCGCTGGTACTTCCTGCGCGCCATCGCCTTCGGCCAGGACGGCTCGTTCTCCTGGGAGGACCTCTCCGCCCGCTACACCAGCGAACTCGCCAATGACTATGGCAACCTGGCATCCCGGGTCGCCGCCATGGTCGCCAAGTACTTCGGCGGCTCGCTGCCCGAGGCGACCGCCGTCGGCGACGCGGAGCGCGCCGTCCAGGAGGGCCTGGCCACGGCGGTCGCCGAGGCCGACCGGAGGATCGGTGACGAGCTGGACTTCCAGGGCGGCATCCAGGCGGTCTTCGACTTCATCAAGCAGGTCAACGGCTACCTCACCGAGCAGGCCCCGTGGTCGGTGGCCAAGGACACCTCGGACGAGGGCAGGGCGCGTCTCGCGACGATCCTGTACACCGCCGCCGAGTCGCTGCGTGCGGTCGCGGTGCTGCTGAACCCGGTCATGCCGGACACCTCCCGCAAGCTCTGGGACTCCCTGGGGGCGGAGGCGTCCCTCGGCCCCCTCGCGGACCAGCGGACCGGCGAGGCCGGCACCTGGGGCCAACTGGCCGTCGGCGCCACGGTCACCAAGGGCGCGGCCCTCTTCCCCCGGCTGGAGGAGCCCGCGAAGGCGTGAACCGTCCGTGGGTGTCCGCCGCCGCCTTGCGGCGGACACCCACGCGGGAGCCCTCCGCGCCCCGCGGGGCGGTCCCGGTCAGGCCGCCGAGACCTCCACCAGGGTCTGGTCGACGATCTCCCGGGCGGCCTGCTCGCTGGCCGGGCCGTCGCCCGCGGAGAGCTGGTCGACCAGCGAGCGGTGGCGGCGCACCGAGGCGGGGGTGGACGCCGGGCGGAAGAAGTGCTCCTCGGAGTAGCGGGACGCCAGGGCCGCGGCCACCGTGTGCGACAACTGCCGCAGCACCGTGTTGCCGCAGGCGTCCAACAGCAGTACGTGGAAGCGGATGTCGGCCCGGAAGTAGACCTCCCGGTCGCGGCGGCGGTAGGCGTCCGCCATCGTCTCGCAGCACTCGCCCATCTCCGCGAGCGCAGGCCCGGCCACCGCCCCGGCGGCCAGCCGCGCGGCTATCGGCTCTATCCCGGCGCGCAGTTGCAGCAGCTCACGGCGCTGCTCGACGGCGCCGGGACTGTGCGCCGACCAGTCGATGACCCGTGGGTCGAGCAGGTCCCAGCACTCACGGGGCAGCACCCGGGTGCCCACATGGGGCCGGGCCTGGACGAGCCCCATGGACTCCAGGACCCGTATGCACTCGCGGACCACCGGCCGCGACACCTCGTAGCGCCGCACCAGCTCGTCCGCGTGCAGCACCGTGCCCGGCTCCATGCGTTGCTCCACGATGGCCCGGCCCACACCCTCCACCACCATGCCGTGCAGGCCCTTGCCGTACGACCGGTCATGGTTCACCGGGACGCGGAACGGAGGCTGGGCGCCTGCGCCGAGAGGGCCTTGGGGGTGCATATCGCTTCCTTCGAACAGCGGGCACCCCGGGGTGCCACGTGGCGGGGAGAGGTACGGCAAAGCCGCAGTCCGGACGACCTGACCACTCTAGAGAGTGCCGTGACGTCGTCACAGATGGCCGCGGAACCGCATCGTTGTCTGATGCACGCGTATTGACCGTGCATATAAGTCAGACCTATATACAAGTGTTGAGCGGTACTTTGCTTCGTCTGCATCCCCCCGCGGCCCCCCGCTTCACCGCGCCGTGGCGCACCACTGCACCCATCCGTCCGACGCACGGAAGGTACGCATGGAGAACGAACCGTCCGCACCCGTCCCCCCACCCGCATCCGCACGCCGCGCCCCCGCGCCCCACCAGGCACCGCCCCGGCGGCGCCGCCGCGGGTTCATGGCCACCGTGGCCCTCGGCACCGCGCTCGCCGCCCTCACCCTGACCGCCGGGCGGCCCGCGCTGAACGGCGCCCCCACCACGCCCACCGCGGCGAGCGCCCACACCGCCTCCTACGACAAGTCCAAGCCCTGGATGAACACCGCCCTCCCCCCTGACCGGCGGGCGGACCTCATCGTCGAGAAGATGACCCTGGCGGAGAAGTCCAAGGTGCTGGAGGGCGGCTGGCCGTCCTGGATCGGCATCCCGCAGCCGCAGGGCGCCGACGGCGGCATCGGTATCGACGGCGGTCTCCAGATGCCCGCGCCGATCTCCCTCGCCGCCACCTTCGACACCGGGGCCGCCCAGAAGTTCGGCTCGGTCCTCGGCAAGGAGACCCGCGAGCTGGGCAAGAGCGAGGTGCTCGGCCCCACCATCAACCTCGCCCGCTCACCGCTCGGCGGCCGTACCGCCGAGTCCTTCGGCGAGGACCCGTTCCTGGTCTCCTCCATCGACGTGCCCGAGACCAAGGCCATCCAGGACAACAAGGTCATCGCCGAGGCCAAGCACTTCGCCGCGAACAACGTCGAGACCAACCGCCGCGGCCTAGACGAGCAGATCGACGACCGCACGCTCAACGAGATGTACCTGCCCGCCTTCCGCTCCGTCGTGGAGAAGGGCGGCGCGGCCAGCCTCATGTGCGCGTACAACCAGATCAACGGCGTGCACGCCTGCGACGACGAGGACCTGCTGAGCCGCACCCTGCGCGACCGCTGGGGCTTCGACGGCTATGTCGCCTCCGACCACTCCGCCCATCTGACCACCCAGTCCGTGCGGCACGGGCTCGACTTCGAGGGGCCGCCGTGGATGGAGCTGTTCGGACAGCACCTGATCGACGCGGTCCATGACGGCACCGTCCCCGAGGCCCAGGTGGACCGCGCCGTCCACGACCATCTGGTCGCACTGCTGCGCACCGGCGCCTTCGACAACCCGCCGGACCGGCCGGGCGACGACACCGACGACAAGATCCGCGCGGACATCCCCGCGGTGAAGAACCTGGCCGCCGACTCCGCGGTGCTGCTGAAGAACCAGTCGGGCGTGCTGCCGCTCGACCCGGACAAGACCAAGTCCCTCGCGGTCATCGGCTACGACGCCAACACCACCGCGGCCTCCATCGGCGGCAGCGCGGCCCGCTCCCCGCTGACGAAGGACACCGTCCTCGACGGCATACGCAAGCGGGTGCCCGACACCGACGTCACCTTCGCACCCGGCACCGACGAGACCGCGGAGGCCAGTGCGCTCGGCGGCGACGACGTCGTGCCCTCCTCCGTGCTCACCAGCGACGACGGCCAGCCGGGACTGACCGCGACCTACTTCTACGCCGACGACTTCACCCTCACCGACAACCAGCGCGTCGAGCCCAACGTCCTCCAGTCCGACCAGGACGACTCCGGCGTGCGCACCAAGATGGGGACCGAGCGCCCCCAGATCACCCGCGGCATGGACAAGAGCGTGGAGTGGACCGGCACCCTCACCGCTCCGTCGAGCGGCAGCTACGAGTTCGACCTCTCCAGCTTCAACGACAGCCGCTTCTTCCTGGACGGCAAGCTCGTCGTGGACAACATGGGCAAGCACCTGGACACGCCGAAGGCGGGCCATGTCACCCTCAAGGCGGGGCAGAAGTACCAGGTACGCGTCGACTACTGGCCGGACGGGCTCAACCCGCACGTCGACTCCATCCAGGACGACGCCCAGGTGATCAAGTGGGGCTGGAAGCCGCCCGCCGGGACCGTCGACCCCGCGATCAAGGCCGCCGCCGCGGCGGCGGCCAAGGCCCAGACCGCCCTTGTCGTCGCCCGTGACTACTCAAGCGAGATGCTGGACAAGCGGGACCTGTCCCTGCCCAACTCGCAGAACGAGCTGATCGAACAGGTCGCCAAGGCGAACCCGAACACGATCGTGCTGCTGACCACCGGGTCCGCGGTGACGATGCCCTGGCTGAAGGACGTCAAGGGCGTCATCGAGGGCTGGTGGGGCGGCTCGGCCCAGGGCGCGGCCGCGGCGTCGGTGCTCTTCGGCGACACCAACCCCTCGGGACATCTGCCGCTGACGTTCCCCGTCAAGGACTCCGACATGCCCACCGCCGACCGGGCGCAGTTCCCCGGCAAGGACAGGGTCGCGCAATACTCGGAGAAGCTCGGCGTGGGCTACCGCGGCTACCAGAAGTCCGGCACCGAGCCGCTGTTCGCCTTCGGCTACGGCCAGTCGTACACCTCGTTCTCCTACTCAGGACTCAAGGCGACCCGCACCGTCGACGCCGGGGCCGCAGGGCACGACGGCACGCTCGGCGGCAAGAAGGCGGCCACCGTCTCCCTGAAGGTGACCAACACCGGCAAGCGCACCGGGGCCGCGGTGCCGCAGGTCTACCTCGGCTTCCCCAAAGCGGCGGGCGAACCGCCGCTCCAGCTCAAGGGGTTCAGCAAGGTCACGCTCAAGCCGGGCCAGTCGAAGCGGGTCACCATCCCGATCGGCGAACAGGACCTCGCCGTGTTCGACACCGCCGCGAACCAGTGGAAGGTCGTCCCCGGCGACTACCAGGTCCGGGTCGGCGACTCCAGCGACCACACCCCGCTGCACGCCACCACCACCGTGCGCCACAGCGCGGGCGCCCCGCATGTCGAACCTGCCGCCCACCCCTTCTTCACGGCGGGCAGGACCACCACGGTCCCCGGCACGGTCGTCAACGACGGTGACGGCACGCTGACCTCGGTCACACCGAGACTGACGGTGCCCTCCGGCTGGAAGGCCGAGCTGTCCGAGAAGGCCCCGGCCACCGTCGAGGCGCACGGCAAGGCCGAAGTCGCCTGGAAGGTGACCGCGCCGGACAAGCCCACGTCCGAGGGCGTCAGGCTCTCCGCCGAACTCGGCTACCGGACCGGCGGCAAGCAGGCCACGAGCACCGTGGACACCACCGCGTACGTTCCGTACGGCTCGCTGGCCGACTCGTTCGACAACGTGGGCGTCACCGACGACGGCAAACCCGGCGCAGGCGACCTCGACGGCCGTAAGAACTCGCTGTCCGCCGCCGCCCTTTCGGACGCCGGTATCGAGCCCGGTGGGAAGGTGACCGTGGGACCCACCACGTTCACCTGGCCCAAGGCGGCCCCGGGAAGCAAGGACAACACCGACGCCTACGGCCAGCCGATCCGGGTCGAAGGACAGGGCGGGGCGGTGTCACTGCTCGGCACGGCCACCGCGATGGACCGCAACTCGGGACCCATCACCACCGCCGACCTCCAGATCGTCTACACGGACGGTACGGTCGGCCACCAGCCCGTCAGCCTCAACGACTGGAAGTACACGACCAGTTCACCAGGCCAGCGGACCGCGGCGGTGCTCTCCCACTACCACGGCGGCCTCACCTGCCAGCCGCCCGACGCCGGGACCGCCTGCCACAGCAAGGTGCGCCTCTACACCACCTCGGTGCACGCCGACGCCGGCAAGAAGATCGCCGGTGTGGTGCTCCCGCGGCTCAGCCCGAGCCCCGCGGGAGGCAACGAGACGATGCATGTCTTCGCGGTGGGGGTGAGCAAGTAACCCGCAGGTTTCGACGGGCCGTCAGCGTGCATGCGAGTAACGGAAGTTGGTCGAGTGAAGGAACGGAGTTCACACGGATGTTCCCCGCCTCGCCATCCTCCCGGGTGCTTCAGGGCCTCAGTGACGAAACGGTGACAGTGGCGGCACAACGGTGTGCGCCTGTCGCGGGTCTCACATGCGGATGCCCAAGGCACCCATGACCAGAGCCGAAGACTCCATCATGTTGGGGGAAACATCATGATCATGTCTCGTCGTATCGCCGCTGCGGGAGCCATCGCGGCTGTCGCACTCGGCGGTGCCACCGCCCTCGCCGCTCCCGCCTCCGCCGCCCCGGCGGCCACACCCACCGCCAAGGCCGCCCCGGCCAAGGCCGCGCCCGCCAAGCCCGCCAAGGCAGCGGCGGCGTACAACGGGGCCTGCGGCACCGGCTACACCGTGATCGACTCCCGTGCCGTCTCCAACACCGGCACGGTCTACCTCACCTACAACAGCTCGCTCGGCAAGAACTGTGCCGTGACCATCCGCAACACCACGGGCTCCGCCGTCCCGATGAGCGTCAGCCTGGCCGTCGTCGGGGGCGACCCGGTCACCGACACCGGCGACTACACCTCCTACGCGGGACCCGTCTACCTGGACGCGGCCAAGCAGTGCGTCCAGTGGGGCGGCAGCATCGGTGTCGACGAGGTCTCCAGCAGCGGCCACTGCGGCTGACCCCGGCAGAAACCGCCGGCCCCGGACGTTCTTGCCGTCCGGGGCCGGCGGTCTGTCAGCCGACGCGCCGGGTCACTTCGCCGACGGCGCGGTGGGGGACACCGTCTGCGGGGGCTTCCGGTAGGGGAAGGCCGCCTTCACCCCGATCTTGTCGTACTGCATCTTGGACGCGTCGAAGCCGTCCATCCAGTTGTCGTTCTCGGTCGTGTTGCACTGGTAGCTCTGGTACGACTGGTCGGTGGTCCTGCCGACCTCGACGTTGCGGAAGTCGAAGCCGCAGCCGCCGGAGTCCATGTGCACGCCCCTGGTGCCGCTGTCCGGCATCGAGTCGTCGGGGATGACGTCGCCGACGACCATCTGGGACACATGGTTGTTCACGGGGTGCGGCTCCTGGTTGCTGACGCCGTAGGCGTAGAACGCGCCCATGTCGCCGCTGTCGAGCCCGGCCTGCTGGATGTTGAGGTACTTGAAGGTGTTGCCGGTGCTGTAGGTGTCCGCGTTCAGGACCTCGGGCCTGGACTCCAGGCTGATGCCGTAACGGGCGCTGTGCGAGATATAGCTGTGGCTGACCTCGTTGCCGCCGGTGTCCATCAGCTCCACGCCCGAGGCGTCCCCCGGCACCAACTCGCCGAAGTGGTCGATGTAGTTGTCGGTGAAGAGGTTGTCGTGCGCGACGTCGCCCTCGCCGGGGAAGCCGCCCTCGACCTTGATGCCGTCGGCGCCGATGTTCTCCAGCAGGCTGTCGCGCACGGTGTCGTGGTCGTTGGCGAACAGCATGTACACCCCGGTGAAACCGGTGTTGGCGATGTGCATGCGGCTCAGTGTGATGCCCCGGGTGTTCGTCATCAGGACGGCGCCGAAGCGATTGCGCGGCATCTCGATCTGGCGCTCGTACTCGGGGTACTTGTGCACCTCGCCGGAGTCCCCGGCGCTGATCCAGCCGTTGCGGTACCAGTCGACGAAATCCGTGTACTCGGTGCTCAGGCCGTCCAGGGTCACGTCGTGCACACGGCTGGTGGCGGAGCTGCCCGCGAAGCTGAAGACGGTCTTGACGGTGGGGCGCAGCACCGAGGTGTCGTCCACGCTGCCGCCGCGCGGCCAGTAGTACAGCTCGCCCGCCTTGGAGTCGAGGTAGTACTCACCCGGCTGGTCGAGGAAGTCCAGCGAGTTCTGGAGGAAGTAGCGGGAGCCGCCGTCGCTGTTGACCATCGCGTAGCGGGTCCAGTACTTCAAAGTGAGCTGGTTCTTGGGGAAGTTGACGTCGAGGATGGGCACGGTGTCGGTGAACCAGCTCCAACTGCCGCCCGACCAGATGACGGCGGACGCCTGGCTCATGTCCCAGCTCGGGTCCCAGTCGCCGGGCTTGGACCACAGCCAGTTGTGCACGTCCATCTTGTCCTCCTGGGTGAGCGCGGAGGTCAGATAGGGGGCCCAGGTGTCGTCGCTGCCCCGGTTGGGGTAGCGGGCGGTGGTGGCGCGCTTCCCGTCCTCGAAGAGGGTGAAGAAGGGGCTGTTCTTGTCGACCGGGGCCTTGTAGATGTGGTCCTTGTACTTGGTCCAGCCGGTGACCGGCTTCGCGCCGAGGAACCGCGCCTTTCCTGGGCCGTCGTAGCTGCGGTAGACGACCTGGTGGCCGTTCGCGCCCGAGTCCTTGTCGCCGAAGGTGATGGTGTCGTCGACCTCGTAGTCACCCGCGCGCAGGTTGACGTCGATGTCGCACTTCATCTTCCCGGCGCTGTTCAGGCCCTTGGCGCTGATGTGGTCCCTGGCGTGCTCGACCGTCCTCCAGGGGTGCTTCTTGCTGCCGTTCGCATGGTCGGAGCCCGAAGGCGACACGTAGAACTGCCGGGGCGAGCACGGCTTCTTCGCCGAACCCCTCTGTCCTCCGGCCGCGTTGGCCGGTACGGCGATACAGGCGACGGCGACGGCCGTCGCGAGGACGGCTCTCAGCCGCCGCAGTCCTGATCTGACGGGTGACGGCTCTCCACGACTGGACATTCCGCTCCTGACTCATGGCGGCCCGACGGGGCCGCTGACTCTGGCCGCCGCCCCCACGGGCGACGCGACGGCGCTGCGTGTGTCCCGCGCCGGCGGCAGGGCCCTGGCGCGGTTGCTGGTCGCAGGTGTTGGTGGTGTGTCCCGCCCACTACCCATACTATGTAATACGTCTTACCTATTGAGGGAGTCAACGGGTGTGACAGGCGGGAATGCGGAAGGCGGCATGCCGGAGGCGCCGCACGGCAGTAGGGAGACGCCCCGGCCGTCAGGGCGTACGGGTGCCGGGGGAGGGGCCGCGCCGCGGACGGTCGCGACCGGGCCAGAGACGGACGGGTGCCCGGCGGCGCGCGGACGCCGCCGTCAGCGCCGAGGACCGCTCAAGGCGCCGCGGGCGGCGGGCGGTTGCTGCGCGAGGCAGGGGCAGGGAGCGCCAAGTGGCGTGCCGGGCGGCGGACTTCAGCCGCGGCGGCGGTCGCCCGGGTGCTCCGGGTCGACCAGGCGCTCCCACTCCGGGTGCTTGTCGAGGTAACGGCCCACGGCCGGGCAGTGGTTGGTGAGGGTGCCGCCCCGGGCCGCGATGTCCTCCAACGCGCCCTCGATCAGCGGCTTGGACAGGCCGCGGCCCTGGAACTCCTCGCCGACCTCGGTGTGCAGCAGCACCCGCCGGTCGCCGTCGGCCGCCTGGTAGACCAGCATGCCCGCGGTCCTGCCGCCGACCCTCAGCTCGTAGCGCGGGCCGGAAGGATCGTCGGGGCGGTCGACCACCTCGATGTCCTCCGCACCGTCGCCCCGGGATGCCTCCGCCATCGCGCCCACGCCCCTTCCCGTCCGTAGCAGGACCGCCGCACCGTCCTGCGCGCCGCGGCCTCCCCCCCCATCATGCCGCCTGCCGCGCCGAGCGGCAGCGGCGCCGCGGGTGACGGCGGCGGCCCCGGTGTGATTGCCTGCCTCTTCCGCGCCGCCCGCGCCCGGGCGGACCTCCGGAGGTGACCCGCCCTGACGTCCGACAACGCCCCCGTACCCCACCCCCACCCGCCGACCGACGCGGAACTCGTCGAGGCGCTGGCCCCCTGGGGCCGCCGCACCGCCCGCGTCACCCGCCTCACCGGCGGCTGGAACTCCACCACCTGGCTCGTCCACGACCCGCCCGACGCCACCGCCCCGGCCGCCGTCGCCAAGCTCGCCGACGCCGAGGACGCCGAGGCGTTCCGCGCCGGGCTGCGCACGGCGGCACGCGCCGCCGCGCACGGACTGCGCAGCGGGCCCCCGCTGCCCACCGCCGACGGACGGCTCTCGGTGGCCATGCACGCCGGGGAACTGGCCCTGCTCGCCCACGTCCCCGACACCCCGCCCGACGCCCCCCGTGCGGACACCGCGCGCCGCGACGGCGCCACCCTCGCCCGCGCCCACCGCGCCCTCGCCGACGCCGCCGACGCCCTCGACCCCCGGCGCACCTGGCCCTGGACCTGGGCCCCGGCCGCGCTGACGGACATCCCCATGCCCGAGCGGGTGCGCGGCGCCGGATTCCGGGTGCTCGACGCCGCGGAGCGCGCCGCCGCCCGCGGCGGGCTGCGTCTCGGCGTCACCCACGGCGACCCCAACCCGGACGCCTTCCGCCACCACCCGTCGGACCCGGGCCGCGACGGCCTCATCGACTGGGCGGCCACCATGGGCGGCCCCCTGCTGTACGACCTCGCCTGCTACGCCGTGATGACACGGGACGACCCCCTGCTGCTCGACCGGTGCCTCGCCGGTTACCGCGCCCACACCCCCGGCCTGACCGCGGAACTCGTCCACCTCGACACCTTCGTACGGCTTCGCTGGATGTGCAGCGGCATCTGGTTCGCGGCCCGCGCGGCCCGCGGCATCCTGCGCGGCCCCAGGCCCGACCCCGACAACGAGCGGGGCATCGCGGAAGCCCTCCGCGGCATGACGGAACGCACCCCCTGGTGACCAGGTGTGACGGCGCGCCCTGGTACGGGTGCCGTATCAACCGTTCGGACGACCCCCGTATCGGCCCCACGGAGCGCGAGCGGCACCCGCAGGGCAGATCCCGCGCGGGCGCCACGATGGCACCCTGGGGGTGTCCGCCGTCCCCGGCGGCGCCGTGACCAGGACAGGAAGCCGCGATGCCCGTGCCAGCCGACCAGCGCCCGCCCGCGCCGCACACCGCCGACGCACCGTCGTGCCGCCGCCCCCGGGCATGAGCCCGCGCGGGCCGCGGCCGCCGGTGCGCACCGAGCCGGCCTGGCTGTCGTACCGGCTGGCCTGGTCGGGGCTGCCGTATCTGCTGCTGCTCGCCTCGCTCGCCACCCTGTTGTCCCAGCCGCGGGAGCTGGAGCCCGGTCGGCTCGCCGTCACCCTGCCGCTGTCGGCGCTCGCCGCCGTCTGGATGGGGTGGGCGATCCACACCAGGCCCGTCTGGGACCGCAGGCCCGGCCTGGTCCTCGCCTACTACTGCGGGCTCCTGCTGATCGTCGGGGGGCTGCTCAGCAGGAGCGGCGCGTTCTCGCCCATGGTGACCGTGGGCTACTCCTTCGCGCTCGCGCTGTTCCCGGTGCGCTGGCTTGTGCCGGCCGCGGGCGCGACGGCCGTGGTGTCCATGCTGGCCCAGAACGTGCCCGCCTGGACGGGGCACGACCGGCCGTCGACCTGGGGCGTCGCCGTCTCGCTGGCGATCCCGCTGCTGCTCGCGGGCTGGTTCGTCGGCGTCCTCAGCAACCGGCAGGAGCGCACCATCGCCGAGCTTGAGGAGACCAACGGGCGGCTGACCGCGAGCATGGAGGAGAACGAGGGCCTGCACGCCCAGCTCCTCGCGCAGGCGCGCGAGGCCGGTGTCCACGACGAGCGGCAGCGCCTCGCCGGGGAGATCCACGACACCCTCGCCCAGGGCCTCGCGGGCGTCCTCACCCAGCTCGAAGCCCTGGAGCACGCCGACGCCGCGGACGGCGACTGGCGCGGCCGGGTCGCCCGCGCGCGCGAGCTGACACGGCACAACCTCGTCGAGGCCCGCCGCTCGGTGCGGGCCCTCACCCCCGTGGGCCTGGTCGGCTCCCGGCTGCCCGACGCCCTCAGGGAACTGGCCGACGGCTGGACGGGGACCGGCGGCGGGCACGCGGGCGTCGAGGTGCACGGCGACACCGGGGCGCTCACCCCCGCCGTCGAGGTCACCCTCTACCGGGTCGCCCAGGAGGCGCTTGCCAACGCCGCGAAACACGCGGACGCCACCCGGGTCGGTGTCACCCTGTCCTGCATGGACGACACGGTGCTGCTGGACATCCGCGACGACGGGCGGGGCTTCGCCCCCGCCACCCAGGCGGCCACCGCCCCCGGCGCGGCCACCGGCGGCCCGGACCGCGGCGGCCCGGGGCCCGAACACCCCGACCACGGCTCAGGCTTCGGGCTCGCCACGATGCGCCGCCGCCTCGAAGCAGTGGGCGGCAGCCTCGACATCGACAGCACCCCGGGAGAGGGCACCACCGTGAACGCGACGGTCCCGACACGCCCGGCGGCCGCCGCGGACGCGGGCCCGCCCGGCGGCACGGAGACACCCCAGACACCCCAGACACCCCAGACACCCCAGACACCGCAGACACCCGAGGCACCGGAGACGGAGGGCACCGCATGAAAGGCACCGACCGCACGGGCGCCGGGGACCCGCCGGAGGTCGTCAGGCTGCTGCTCGTGGACGACCACCCCGTCGTACGGGACGGGCTGCGCGGCATCTTCGAGAGCGAGGAGGGCTTCGCGGTGGCGGGGGAGGCGGGCGGCGGCGCGGAGGCGGTGGCCCTCGCACCGACGCTCGACGTCGACGTGGTGCTGATGGACCTGCGGATGCCGGGCATGCCGGGCGCGGAGGCCATCACCCGGCTGCGGGAGGCCGCGCCGCGGGCCAGGGTGCTCGTCCTGACCACCTTCGACAGTGACACCGACGTACTGCCCGCCGTCCAGGCCGGGGCCACCGGCTACCTCCTCAAGGACGCGCCGCGCGCCGAACTCCTGCGCGCCGTGCGGGCCGCCGCCAGGGACGAGACGGTGCTCTCGCCCTCGGTGGCAGGACGGCTCATCGGCCTCACCCGGCAGCCGCCCACCCAGGTGCTCAGCCCCCGCGAACTCCAGGTACTCGCGCTCGTCGCCGAGGGCGCCAGCAACAGGGAGGCCGCGGCACGCCTGTTCGTCAGCGAGCCCACCGTGAAGACCCATCTGCTGCACATCTACGGCAAGTTGGGGGTGCGCGACCGGGCCGGGGCGGTCGGCGAGGCGTACAAGCGCAGGCTGCTGCCGCTGCCCGAGTGACCGACCCGCGCCCGCACCCGGGACGGGCTCACGGCCCCGCCGCCCACCCTTCCGGGCCGCACGGCGTCACGCCCGCGACGCCCGGGAGCCCCGCTCCGCGCCGCGCAGCCGCTCCGCGTCCCGCCCGGGCGGCAGCCCGTACTGCCGCCGGTACTCGCGGCTGAACTGCGAGGGGCTGTCGTATCCGATGGCGTAACCGACGTCCTCGACGTCGTCGTCACGGCTCATCAGCAGCAGCCGCGCCTGCTGGAGCCTGATGTTCTTCTGGAACTGGAGCGGCGTCATCGCGGTGACCGCGCGGAAATGCCGGTGGAAGGACGACGCGCTCATCGCGCACATATCCGCCAGCTCCCCGACCCGGAGCGCCGACGCGTGGTGGTCGCGAATCCACCGGACGGCGCGGCCGATCTGGGAGAGGGTGCTGTCGGCCAGCCCGATCTGCCGGATCACCGCGCCCTGTTCACCCGTCACGAGCCGCCACAGGATCTCCTTCTCGATCAGCGGCGCGAGCACCGGCCGGTCGGCCGGGCGCTCCAGCAGCCGCAGCAGCCGTACGAGCGCGTCGACCAGTTCGTACGGCGCCGTGCTGACCGCGATGCCGGACACCGCGCCGCCGGGCGGGCGCGCGGGCCCCGGCGCCGTGGCGTGTTGGAGCAGCAGGTCGGCGATGGCCGCGGGACGCAGTTCAAGGCCGACGCCGAGGAACGGGCGGCCGGGGCTCGCCTCGGAGAAGTGGCCGGTGACCGGCAGGTCGACGGTGACCACCAGATACTGCCCCGCCCGGTACTCGTAGGTCCGCTCACCGAGCCCCGTGCGCTTCGCGCCCTGCGCGACCAGTGCGAGCACGGGCCCCGTCAGGCTCGGCTCGGGCGCGGTCGGCCGCTCCGACCTGGACAGCAGCAGCCCCTCGACCGGGGGCGTCCCGCGCCGCGCGTGGCGGTCGATCAGCGCACACAGCTCCTCAAGGCCCACGTCCTCCAGTGAAGCACCGTGCCCGCAGGCCGACAACTGCCGACGTTGACAGGATCGTGCAAGAGACTGCCGCTTTTGGGCGCACCCGCCGACGCCCCGCCGAGTTCAATGGAGAACACACCCCGACATTCACTTTCCCCCTTTTTGGAGCGCACTGATGGGTCTCGACTCCTATGTCAGCCTCGGCCGTTCAGGGCTCGCGGTCAGCCCCTTCTGCCTCGGCGCGATGAATTTCGGCGAGGACTTCGGAACCGGATGCGGTGTCGAGGAGGCGGAGGAGATCATCAGCCGCTATCTCGAACGCGGCGGCAATTTCGTCGACACCGCCAACTTCTACACCAACACGCACTCCGAGAAGATCATCGGTGACTACTTCGCCGCCCGCCCGGGACTGCGGGACCGCGTCGTGATCGCCACGAAGTTCTTCACCAACCTGCACCCCGGCGACCCCAACGGCGGCGGCGCGAACCGCAAGGCCGTCCTCGCCCAGGTCGACGAGTCGCTGCGGCGGCTGCGCACCGACTACATCGACCTCTACTGGCTGCACAACTACGACGCCGCCACCCCGCTTGAGGAGACCCTGCGGGTCCTCGACGACCTGGTCACGGCCGGCAAGATCCGCTACGTGGGCTTCTCCGACACCCCGGCCTGGTACACGGCGCGCGCCGACGTCGTCGCCGCCTTCCGCGGCTGGTCTCCCGTGGTGGCGCTCCAGTTGGAGTACTCCCTGCTGGAGCGCACCATCGAGGGCGAACTGATCCCGCTCGCCGAGCACACCGGCATGGCGGTGCTGCCCTGGGGGCCGCTCAAGAACGGCTTCCTCGCGGGCACGTACACCCGCGAGCGCCCGGTGCCCGCGGACAGCCGGCGCGCCGGGGTGTACGGCATCAGGCCCACCGACGCCCAGTTCGACGTCATCGAGGCGGTCACCGCCGTCGCCGAGGAGAGCGGTGCCAGCCCCGCCGCCGTGGCCCTGGCCTGGGTGCGCGGCCGCCCCGGGGTGACCTCGACCCTGATCGGTCCCCGCCGTCTCGACCACCTGGAGGCCAACCTCGCCGCCCTCGACCTCACACTCACCCGGGACCAGCGCGCGGCCCTGGACTCCGTGTCGTCGCCCGCGCTGAACTTCCCCGCCGCGCTCAACCGCGAGTCCGCCCCCATGCTCCAGTACGCGGGCGCCACCGTGAACGGGCGGCCCACCTCGGTGTACCCGCTGCTGCTCGACAACCCCGCACGGTACTGAACCCGTACCGAACGGCGCTCAGCCCAGGGCGTCGAGGACCCGCTCGGGCGTGAACGGCAGGGTGCGCAGTCTGACCCCCGTCGCCGCGAAGACCGCGTTGCCGATCGCGCCGCCGAGGGTGCCGATGGTGGGTTCGCCCGCGCCGAGCGGCGGCTGCTCCGGCCGGTCGAGGAGGATGACCTCCACCTCGGGGACCTCGTTGAAGCGGATCACCTCGTACTGCTTGCCCGGGTGGTAGTCGCTGCTCTGCCAGACCACCGAGGTGACCCGGTCCGCGGCGTACGTGACCTCCTCCCGCAGGGTGCGGCTCACGCCCTGGACCACGTTGCCCTCGATCTGGTTGCGCAGCCCGTCGGGGTTGACGATCAGGCCGCAGTCGTGCGCGACGACGACCCGCTCGACGCGTACCTGCCCCGTCGCCTTGTCGACACGGACCTCCGCGTAGCTGGCCACGTAGGCGTTCTCCACCTCGTACTGCTGGAACGCCACCCCGGCGCCCCGCCCGTCGCCCCCGCCGGGGCGGGCGCGCCACGCCGGGCGCAGCGCCTCGCACACCGCGACCGCCCGGGGGTCGGGCAGCGAGGCGATCCGCAGTTCCAGCGGGTCGTGGCCCCCGGCGTGCGCCAGCTCGTCGAAGAAGGACTCGTTGGTGAAGCTGTTGGAGAACCCGCCGAGCGACCGCAGCGCCGTCGTCCGCGGAATCCGGTACGTCAGCGGGCTCACCGGCTCGGCCGAGTCGGCGCCCGCGGTCTCGAAGGTCCTGACGAGCCGCGTCTCCACCCGCTGGAGGATGTCGTACGTGACCGGCGAGTTGCGGCCCGACGAGTCCACCGAGGAGCCGGGCAGCGGGTCGGGCAGCAGGCCGCTGAGGGCGCCCGCGAGGAGGGTGCCGGGGTTGTCAGCCGAGGGCCTGCTGTTGGCGGTGGGCGCGTAGTTGAGGTGGGACCAGGCGGTGATGCCGCCGGGGCCCACCGAGCCCTTCATGTCGTGGGCCTGGGCGCCGCCCAGCGGTTCCCAGCCGTGTTCGTCCATCCGCGTCCACTGCACCCGCACCGGGCGGCGCACCGCGGCCGACAGCAGCGCCGCGTCCGCCGCCGCGTCGTCGGCGCCGTTGTGGCCGTAGCAGCCGGTGGCCTCCTCGTAGACGACATGGACCCGCGACGCGTCAAGGCCGAGCAGCCCGGCGACGGCGCCGCGCAGCGCCGTCACGTTCTGGGTGCCCGACCAGACGGTGGCCTGGATGCCGGTGACCGGGTCAGGCTTGGTGCGCACGTCGGCGACCCCGGTCGACGCGCCCATGCCGCCGTGCATCTGGAACGGCGAGAAGTACTGCGCGCTGAGCACGGTGTCGGCGTCCTCGAAGACGGGGTCGACGTCGCCGTCCACCTCCACGTCGGCGCCGTAGTGGTGGGCGGGGTCGCGCAGCGCCGTCGGCAGCTCGGACTGCGCGATCATCGCCGGGCCCTCCTCCCAGGCGACGGTGATCCCGGTGTCCGGGTCGGCGGCGCGCTGGGCGGCCCACTCGGTGGTGCCGACGACACCGATGAACCGGTCGTGGCGCACCACGTCGACGAACCCCTCGACGGCACGGGCCCGTTCGAGGCCGCTCAGCACCGGGTTGCGGGAGTTGCGGCCAGGCGGGCGCACCACGCGGCCGTGCAACACGCCCTGCGGCGCGATGTCGTGGAGGTAGCGGAAGGTCGCGTCGACCTTGCCCGGCAGGTCGACACGGGGCTGCGCGGTGCCCACCACCACATAGTCCCCGGGCGCCACCAGCGGGGCGTCCTCGTCGAGCGGCACCACCGAGGTGCCGTGCCGCAGCAGGTCGGCGTACGGGACGGACCGGCCCGTACGGCCCTTGACCGTGAACCGGCCGTCGGCGGCGTGCAGTTGGTCCGCCGGTACGCGGAAGTGGGCGGCGGCGCGGGCAAGCAGCTCACGGAAGGCGGTGGCCGCGGCCTGGCGGAGCTGCACCCCGCCGTTCTGGATGCTCTTGGAACCCGTCGTGCCGCCCTGGCCCACGCTCAGCAGCGTGTCGCCCTGCACATACGCCACGTCCCCGACGCCGAGCCGCAGCTCCTCGACCACGATCTGTGTCAACGCCGTCTGGATTCCGGTACCCAGCTCCACCTTGCCGCTGTAGACGGTGGTGGTCTCCGGCGTCAGGATCAGCCACGACTCGCCGTCGCCCGCCGAACCGTCCTCCGCCGTCACCCGCACCCGTCCTCCGCCGCGGCCTGAGGCGCCGTCCGCGGCGGCGGCGCTGCGGGCCGAGAGGAACGAGAAGCCGACGGCGAGCGATCCCGTGCCGACGAGGAAACCGCGCCGTGTGGTCTCGACACTCACTTGACCATCTCCTTCGCGGCCGAGCGGATCGCGGCCGTGATGCGGTTGTGCGCGCCGCAACGGCATAGGTAGTTACGGGTGTTGTCCTCGCTCGCCCCGGAGAGGAAGTCCCGTATCTCGCCCTCGGACGGCACCGCGCGCTGCCCCGCCGCGATCCTGCCCTCCAGCCAGCCGAGCGCGCCCATCACCATCGCGTTGACACAGAAGGCGCACTGGCCCGCCTGGAACTCGACGAACGCCCTCTGGAGCGGGTGCCGCCGCCCGCCGTGCGCGAGCCCGTCGAGGGTGCGCACCTCCGCGCGCTCCGGGACGGTGTGCACATCCGTCGTGCAGGAGCGGGTGGGTGCGCCGTCCACCAGGACGGTGCAGGCGCCGCACTGCGACACCCCGCAGCCGTACCGCGGCCCGCGCTGGTCGAAGTGCTCCCGCAGCCAGTACAGCAGCGGCTCCGAGGTCTCTGTGTCCTCGCCGCCGTCCCCGCTGCCCTCGCCGTCCCCGGTGCCGCCCGCCGACTGGTACTCGGCGCCGACCCTCTTGCCGTTCAGGCTGATCGTCCGTCGTGGCACCCGTAGCCTCGCGATCTCGTCGAGTCCGTCCTCGCCGGGCGCGAGAAGCGGGGTATCCCCGCGCACGCTAGGCGTAGTTCCTTTATCTTTCAAGCTTTGGGATCGGACTTCGGAAGTCCCGAACTCGGGGGCTGCGAAAGGGTGGTGGCCGGTTCTCGGGGGCGTGCGGGGGTGCGGGGCGGTGTGCGGTGGCGGAACGGGGCGGGGGAGTGTGGGGATGCTCCGGGACGTGGGGCGCGGGGGTCGGAGAGCGCTCTCCGATCGGTTAGAGTTCAGCCATGACGAGAGAGCCACGGATGACGGGGGGCGGTGCGCCCACACTGGAGGACGTGGCACGGGTGGCCGGGGTCTCACGGGCCACGGTCTCCCGGGTCGTCAACGGCATCCGCAACGTCGACCCCGCCATCCAGGAAGCGGTCAGACAGGCCGTGGCCGAGACCGGCTACAGCCCCAACCGCGCCGCGCGCACCCTTGTCACCCGCCGCGCCGAGACCCTGGCGCTCGTGGTGTCCGGCGCCGGCGACGACTCGCCCGCCGAGCAGGCCGCGTTCGCCTCCCGGGTGTTCGCCGACCCCTTCTTCGGCCGCGTCACCAGCGGCGTCATCGGCTATCTGAGGCCGCGCTCCATGCACCCGGTGCTGATGTTCGCCGAGACCCCGGACGCCCGCGACCAGGTCGTCGACTATCTGCGCCAGGGCAGCGCGGACGGCGCGCTCGTGGTGTCCACCCACGCCCGCGACCCGCTGCCCGGGATGCTGGCGGATGAGGGGCTGCCCGCGGTGCTGTTCGCGCGGCCCGCGCAGCCGGTGCCGATCAGCTACGTGGACCTGGCGCACCAGGACGGCGCCAGGCTCGCCGCCGAGCACCTGCTCGCGCGCGGCTGCCGCCGGGTCGCCACCGTCTCGGGCCCGCTCGACATACCGGCGGGACAGGACAGGCTCGCCGGCTTCCGCGACGCCATGGCCCGCCGCGGCCACCCGTACGTGCCGGTGGTCGAGGGCGGCTTCACCCTGGAGAGCGGCGAGGAGGCCGCCCTCAGGCTGCTCGCGGAGGAGCCCGACGTGGACGGCGTCTTCGCCGCCAACGACCTGATGGCCCGCGGCGTCTGCCGGGTGCTGCGCGAGCGCGGCATCGACATCCCCGACGAGGTCGCGGTCGTCGGCTTCGACGACAGCCCCGCTGCACAGTCCGCGGAGCCCGCCCTCACGACGGTGCGCCAGCCGGTCGAGGACATGGCCGCCGAGATGGCCCGCCTGCTGCACGTCCGCATAGAGACCCAGGAGCCCGAGGTCAGGTCGGTCATCTTCGAACCGGAGCTGGTGGTACGGGAGTCCGCCTGAACGGCGGTTGGGGTTCGGGCGGTTGGGGTTCGGGCGGTTGGTTTGGGGCGGATGGCGGGTGGGCCGAGGCTGGCGCGCACGCGCGTACGCGCGTGCGGGTGGCCGGGCGGTACGCGCGCGTGCCGGGAAAACGCGACCACGCGCGCGTGCGGGCCGGACGGCCGTACACGCGCGCGCGGAAGCGGGGTCGGCGGCACGCGCGCGGGCCGGCGAACCGTGCCCCACGCGCGCGTACCGCTTGCCCACGAGCAGCTCCCTACGAGTCCGTCCTCACGAGTAGATCCCGAACTCGAACAGCGAGTACCCCCAGGCCGTTCCGCGCCCCGTGCCGTTCATACGGACGTAGCGGCCCTTGCCCGACACGTCGAAGTCGTCGACCCCGCCGTTGCCGTCGGTGACCTCCTTCACGGTGGTCCAGCTCTGCCCGTCCTCCGAGGTCTGGATGGTGTACGCCTTCGCGTACGAGGTCTCCCAGACGAGCTGCACATGCCGGAACGACGTGCTGGAACCCAGGTCGACCTGGAGCCACTGCGGGTCGCTCCAGTCGCTCGCCCAGCGGGTGTCCGCCTTGCCGTCCACGGCGTTGCCTGCGGTGCAGGGGCACTCCTGGCCCGTCGGCTGCTCCGACGACGCGGTGGCGGCCCTGCCGAGCGCCACGTTCGTCCCGTCCACGGGCGGCGGCACGACCCGCGCGGACCTGGTCTCCACGCCCACGTTGCCATGCCCGTCGGTCGCCTTGACGTAGAGCTTCCAGACGCCGGGCTTGTCGGGCGCCGTGACGCGCAGCCTGCCGCCGCCGAGGTCGGTGGTGGTCAGGGGGTGCAGGGCCTTGTCCTGGTCGATGTAGTTGCTGCTCGCGAACGCCTCGTAGGTGATCGCGTCGCCGTCAGGGTCGGTGGCGGGGGCGTTCAGCGTCAGGTCGCCGCCCGCGGGGACCGCGGACGCGTCGCCGTCCAGCGTCAGACCGGAGATCACCGGGGGAGTGTTGTCGCCCGACGAGTCGCCGCCGTACGCCTTCTTCACGGCGTAGTACGAGAGCCGCTTCTGCCCGCCGGGCAGCAGGTTGAACCAGATGCCGCCGAAGTCGTCCTCGATGCCGTAGTGGAACATCGTCGCGCCGAGCGCCACGCCCTGGTGGCCCGTGATGCAGTCCCACGCCTTCGTGTAGCCGTCGGCCTTCGCGGTGTCGGAGGGCTCGTCGGGCACGCCGTTGGCGTCGTTCTCGACCTCCCACTCGCCCGCGGGGCCCGTCTCGGTCACGATGTACGGCTTGGTGTAGCCGCCCGCCTCCCAGTCCGCCCTGATGCCGCACACCGCGTTGTAGGCGTTGACGGCGTACAGGTCGAGGTCGGGGGCGTTCTTCTTGAAGTACGGCCAGGCGCCGGTCCAGGCGTCGGTGGAGGTCACCGGGTGGTTGGGGTCGACGGAGTGGATCTTCTTCGCGACGTCGTTCACGAAGGTGGTGTACGCGTCCCGCTCCTGCTCCAACTGGTCACCGCTGTAGCAGTTCTGGAGCCCCAGCACGGACTCGTTGCCCACGTTCCACATGAGCACACCGGGATTGTCCTTGTAGGTGTCGACCCACTTCGGAAACTCCTCCAGCATCTCGTTCTTGTACGCGGCGTCGTTGACGTAGTCCACGCAGCCACCGCTGCCGGGACCGCCGCCCGGCTGGAGCCAGAAGCCCGCGATCACCTTGATGCCGTGCGCCGCCGCCGAGTCGAACAGCGGCTTGCTGGTGGCGTCGGTGCCCCAGGTGCGCACCGTGTTCACGCCCATCGATTGCAGGTCCGGCATGTACTTCTCGGCATCCCCCACGGCGGGGCCCCAGGTCAGACCCTTGACCTGGTACGGGGAGCCGTTCACCGTGAGCTGCCAGTTCCCCTGGGAGCCGGTGACCTTCACGACGTCTCCCGCGGCCCCCGCGCTCTGGGCGGGCAGCGCGAGGGCGCCGAGCGCGAGCAGGCCCGCGGTGACGGGCGCCGCGACCCGGCGGACCGCACCGCCGGATCGGGAAGGCGGGGTGGGTGAGTGCATGGGGGTTCCTCCTGAGTGCGGGCGGTGCGGTGCCGGGGGCCGCGGGGGATGGGCGCGCCTGGGGCGCGGGGGTGTTGTGTGGGGTGGGGTGATGTTGTGCGGCGTGGTGTGGTGCGGCTTGGTGTGGTGCGGCTTGGTGGGGTGTGGGAGAGCGCTTCCCCGGGGGTCTGTGGACAGAGGCGAGTGCGGCAGGGGAGCTACGGGCGCACGTGCCGGGTGGGTGGGGGAGAGCGCGTACTGGGTGGGCTGTGGAGATGGGGGGCGTGCGGTGCGGGGGTGCGCCGGGTGTGGGAGAGCGCCGGGTGGGGGAGAGCGCATTCCGGGCGTGCTGTGGGCCCGGGCCGTCCGCCGTGTGCGGGGGAGCGGCCCGGGCGGTGCGGGTCAGGGCAGTTCGTAGTT
Organism: Streptomyces sp. NPDC050560; assembly: GCF_044457285.1. NCBI lineage: Bacteria > Bacillati > Actinomycetota > Actinomycetes > Kitasatosporales > Streptomycetaceae > Streptomyces > Streptomyces sp. NPDC050560. Next base: position 461,325 of record NZ_JBITGT010000006.1, on the reverse strand, counting down.
GTCGTCGAGGGCCGCTCCGGCCTCCGGGTGGGTCTCGTCGTAGCCGCGCGCATCGCACTGGAGGCCGCCGACGATGCAGTGGTCGACCAGGGCGGCGAGGGTGGCGTCGTCCCACGCGTTGAAGAAGTCGTAGTGGAAGGAGTAGCTGGCGCCGCTGGAGAGCCGGACGTCGGAGAGGTCGCCGTTGACCGGGAACGCCATCTTGAACTCGATCATCGGCAGCGCCACCGGGTGGTCGGCGGGGCAGACGTTGTCGTTGGTGCCCTCGCGCACCACCGGGTACGCCATGTGGCTGACGTGGTCCGGGGTGTCCAGATTCACGCCGTCCCAGCAACTCGGAGCCTGGAAACGGATGTTGAGCTGGACATCCTGGCTGTCCGGGCAGTCGGTGGGGAAGTCCACGTTGAAGTAGCTGTCGCCGCACTCCCAGCCCTCGACGAAGCCGGGGTTGTCGCGGAACTGCTGCGCCGTCTGCATCGGGTTGGCCACCACGAACCGCAGGCCCTTGGGGAAGGGGCGCACGCTCGTGTAGTCGGTGACGCCGGCCTTGTAGTAGATGGTCTGCGGGCCGACAGGGGGCTGCGGAGTGTCGCCCCTGAGCAGCGTCGGCACCCAGTAGCCCGACTTGTCGCCGGGAGCCTTGCAGGTGGTGCCGCCCGCGTCCAGGGACGCCGTGGTGCTGGCGGCGTTCGTCGTGGTGTTGCCCATGAAGGTGTGATCATGGGACTTGCCCGGCTGGCCGGGGAAGACGATGGGGTCGTCGGGGGCGGCGTGGGTGTAGGAGCAGTTGGCCTGGAACTCGTGGAAGTAGCGGTGCGGGGGCTCCGCGGCGGACGGCTCAACGCCGGTCACCGGCGGGTTCGCCGGGATGTAGCCGTCGCCGTCGGGGTCCTCCGCCGACGACTTCGTGGACGGCGGCATGGCTCCCATCGCCTGCCCCGCCCCGGTGGCGTCGCCCGCCATGTCGGCGGCGTGCCCGCCGTGTGCTGCGTGCCCGGCGTGTGCGGGGGCCGCCGCGCTCGTCCGCGCGGCGCCCGCGCTGTCCGTGGCGCTCGCGGCGAGCGCCGTCGCGCCGACCCCGGCCGAGGTCATCACCAGTGCGGCCGCTATCAGAAGACCTGGGACGAGCTTCGATCTCCGTGGCATGGAGACCTCCTGTCGCTCCGTGGAATGGGGGGTGGTGCGGCCGGGCGGTGAGGAGCCCGGCCGCCGGAGCACCGCCGGACGCGCGAGGTCGGGCACGCGCGCTCGCCCCCTGCGGGGCACCGGCACCACTGCGGCGACCGGACCGCACCACCTCCGACCGCGGCGTACGACACCTCAGGACCGCGGACAGTTCCGCGCTCGCGGGGCTTGAACACTGTGGGAGAGCGCTCTCCCAACCCCTGTGGAGTCTTCCGTTTATGGCGAGAACGTGTCAAGAGAGGGGAAGCCACGGCTTCGCCAGGCGAGGGGCGCTCCGGCTCCGTGTGCCGGAGGCCGACACTGCCACGCAGCGGGTCAGCGGACACGACTTTCCCTGGCCAAATGCCCTTGCAGGGGCCCGGAGTCGGGGCCGAGAGCGGGGAACGGGAGCGGCGGGCAACAGAAGCGGGTAACGGGGCGGGTCGGCTGGGCAGTTTCGGAGCGTCGCCGCACGGTGGGCTCGGGTCAAGTCGCGTACTCCCAGGCCCGCTTCCCGACCGCAGGCACTCTTTCTGATCTGCCCACCGCCATAGGGAAGTTGCCCGGTCCCGGAGGCCATTGGGCGGGAAGGCGATGTCACGGGGCATCGTGATCGACGCGCCATTCGCCGGTGTCGCGCCTCGCGCTGCCGTGTGTTCCGTGTCTGTCCTTCTGTCGGTGCTGGTCGTCGGTGCTGGTCGTCAGCGCTGGTTGTCGCCGGTGTGGGCGGGATCGGGGAGGTCGGCGGAGAGCAGGTGTTCGGCGCCGCCCTGGAGAGCCCGGGCGGTTTCGACGGAGCGGGGGAGCATGGTCTTCTCGTAGGCGCGGACGGCGTCGGCGACGGTGGCGGCGTTCGCGAGGGCGAGGGCGAGTTCGGCGGCGTCGAGCATGGCGAGGTTGACGCCGACGCCGAGCGGGGGCATCAGGTGGGCGGCGTCGCCGAGCAGGGTCACCGTCGGGTTCTGTTCCCAGGTGTGCGGGACGGGGAGCGCGAAGAGGGGGCGGTCGACGTAGGGGCCGTCGTTGTCGGTGAGCAACTGTCGCAGCCGGGGCGACCAGTTGGCGTACTCGTGGCGCAACACGGCGCGGATGCCGTCGGTGTCGGCGATGGTCAGACCGCTGCCGGTGATCCAGTCGGCCGGGACCCGCCTGATGAGGTAGACGCGGATGTGGTCGCCGCTGTTGCGCTGCGCGAACAGCCCGCGGTCGCCGTCGGCAGCGGCGGCGCTGCCCGCGCCGACGAGTTCGGCGATGTCGGGGTGCTTGTTCTCCACGTCGGAGAACCACGCCTCAAGGAAGCTGACACCGGTGTACTCGGGCACGGCGGCGGACAGGGCCGGGCGCACCCGGGAGTAGGCGCCGTCGGCGCCGATGACGAGATCGGTCTCGACGGTCGTACCGTCGGCGAAGCGCAACTCCCTCGGCCCGTCGGCCGGTCCGCCGACCTCTTCGAGCGCCCGGCCCCAGCGCACGGTGTCCGGAAGCAGCGAGTCGAGGAGCAGGTCGCGTAGGTGGCCGCGGTCGATCTCCGGCTTGAAGAGTTCGTCGGCCTCCGGAACCTCGTGGAGCGCGATCCTGCCGGTCGGGTCCATCCAGCGCATCTCCTGCCCCTCGGGGCGGGCGAGGCTGAAGAACTCGTCGAGCAGGCCCGCCTCACGCAGGGCGAGTTGGCCGTTGTCGGCGTGGAGGTCGAGCGTGCCGCCCTGGTTGCGGGCGTGGGGGCCCGGGTCCCGGTCGTGGACGGTGACCTTGAGGCCGTGCCGTTGCAGGATGCGGGCGCAGGTCAGCCCACCGGGGCCGGCGCCGATGACACTGATCCTCGCGTCAACGGGACGTGGAGAGTTCATGGTTGGGGGTCCTTTCGCTACGGGGGAGGGGCTGGGGCGTGGTGGGGGGTCTTGGTGGCGGGTCCCGGGGTGTGCGGTCCCGTGGGTGGTCCGGGACGCGGAAGCCGTGCGGTGGTCCCGGGTGGCCAGAGCCGGGGTGCCCGGGCGGCCCCGCGTTATGTACGAGCCGCGGAGCCACCGTCGAGCGGGGCCCACGGGACGCGACGCACGCACGAGGCCGAAGAGGCCGCGCGTGTCCGTCGCCCGTCGCGGGGCGGTGGGGACTCACGGGGTCTCGGCGCCGCCTCGGCGCTCACACCCGGTGCTCACGGAACCCAGAAGAGCACACTCGTTTAAAAAGTGCAACGAGTCAACTTTGCGAATGAGGCAACTGTCGCATACGCTCAACCCATGACCGCAACCCCCGTCGGCCGCCGTGAGCGCAAGAAGGCGGCCACCCGTCAGTCCATCGCGGACGCCGCCCTGCGGCTCTTCCTGGAGCGTGGATACGACCAGGTCAGCATCCGTGACATCGCCGACGCGGCCGATGTGTCGACCACCACCGTGTTCAAGCACTTCACCGGCAAGGAGGCCCTGGTCTTCGACCAGTCGGCCGACCGTGAGGCGGGACTGATCGCCGCGGTGCGTGAGCGCGCCGCCGGGCAGGGCCTCCTGGACGCCCTCCGTCAGCATGTCCTCGACACCTGGCTGCCGATCGCGACGCATCCTCAGCGCGCCGACTTCGTCAACCTGGTGGAGTCCACACCGGCGTTGCGCGCCTACGCAGAACGCATGTGGACCCGGCACGCCGAGGCCCTGGGCGCGGCCATCGCCGACGACCTGGGTGTCGACCGCGACGACGTCGCGTGCGCGGCTCTCGCCCGTTTCGTACTGGAGGTCCCGACCCTCGCCCGAGGCCGCGTCGACCACCGCGCGGCGGTCGACGCGGTCTTCGACATCCTCACGCACGGCTGGCGGCCCCCGGAGGCCCCGGCCGCACCCCCTGGTGGGTGAAGAGCGCTCTCCCGGCGGCGGCCATGCGCGTTCCGGCTCCGGCCCGTGGCGGGTCAGCTACCGGCCGCCCCCCGAAGAGCGCTCTCCCCCCCGGCAGCCTCACCCCAGCGACACCAGCCTTGCGCCGCCGTCCGACTCCAGGACCGTGCCGGTCAGGTTGGCGTTGGTGGCGGCCACGGCCACCAGCTCCGCCACCTCCTCCGGGGAGGCGACATGCCGTACGGGCAGTGCCGCGGCGGCGGCCGCGAAGTACTCCGCGCGTGCGGGTGCGGGCATGGCGTTCCACCACGGTGTGTCCACGACCCCCGGGGAGACTGCGTTCACCCGGACCGGGGCGAGTTCCGCGGCGAGCGGTTTCACCAGGGCCTCCACCGCGCCGTTCACCGCGGCCACACCCGAGGTGCCGGGCATGCCCGTCCGCGCGGTCACCGCGCTGACGAGGGTGATGGAACCGTCCGGCGCCAGATGGGGCAGTGCGGCGCGCAGGGTGGTCAGATGCGGCCAGAACTTCTCGTCGAAGGCGGCCCGAAGCACCGCCGGGTCGAGGTCCTTCAGCGGTCCGACTCCCTTGTTGCCGCTCGCGGAGAGGACGAGCCAGTCGACCGTGCCGATGGCGGCGAGCACCGCCCCGATGGCGTCCGGGTCCCGGGCGTCCGCCTGATGGCCCGTCAAGGCCGAGGTCGAGTCGGTGTAGGCCAGTTCGGATATCCGCCGACCGGTGCGGCCGACGACGTGCACCGCGGCCCCGCGGTCCGCCAGCAGGCGTGCCGTGGCCAGGCCGATTCCGGAGGTGCCGCCGACAATGAGTGCCGTGCGCTGGGACATGGGTCTCCCTTGGGTGGGACGGAGTGCCGTGTGTGTGGGGGGGTGACGTGTGCGGGGCGAGAGCTGTGTGTCCGGTGGACTGCGGGCACACCGATGGCGGGCATACTCCTGACCCGCGCCATTTCGAACCGCGCCGTCTCGAAATAAGCTAGCCTCATGACCATGGACAAGCAACCCACCCCCGCCGCCCGCGGCCGCAAGCGCAGTGAGGAGAGCCGGGGCGCCGTCCTGCGCGCCGCGTTCGAGCTGATGGCGGAGGCTGGTTACGGGGCGCTGACCATCGAGGGCATCGCACGGCGCGCCGGTGTCGGCAAACAGACCATCTACCGCTGGTGGCCCTCCAAGGCGCACGTCCTGCGCGAAGCGCTCGCCGTGAAGGCCGAGATGGTCATCGACCACAGTGACCACGGCGACTACGAGGCCGATCTGCGGGCGTTCCTCGGCGACACCTTCCGGCTCGGCGGCCGGGCCGACCTGGCCGCCATCCTGCGCGCGCTCATGGCGGAGGCGCAGATCGACGCGGAGTTCGGGGAGATCTTCCGCGGCGACTTCCTGAGCCGCAGGCGGGCGGCGCTGTGCGCGGTGCTCGACCGTGCCCGTGAGCGCGGCGACCTGCCGGGCACCCCCACGCCCGAACTGGTCCAGGACATCGTGTTCGGGACATTGTGGTACCGGCTTCTGGCCACCCACCGCCCCCTGGACGCCGCCCTCGTGGACGATCTCGTGGTGACGCTCACCGGGGCCCCGCCGCCCCCGCCCGGCGCCCCGGCCACCACCGCACACCCCACGCACCCCACCGAAGCCACCGCGGAGGACCCCACATGACCACACTCATCACCGGCGCCACGGACGGCCTCGGCCGCGGCCTGGCGCAGAGCCTCGCCGCCGACGGCGCCGACCTGATCCTGCACGGCCGCGACCGCGCCAGGCTCGACGCCACCGCCGACGCCATCGCGGCGGGCGGCGCCCCGCGCCCGCGCACCGTGCTCGCCGACTTCGCCGAACTCGACCAGGTACGGCGGCTGGCGGCCGAGGTCCGCGACACCACCGACCGGCTCGACGTCCTGGTCAACAACGCGGGCATCGGCGCGGGCGAACCCGACGGCCGTGAACGGCGGGTGAGCGCGGACGGCCACGAACTCCGGTTCGCCGTCAACCACCTCGCCGGATTCCTGCTCACCCTCGAACTGCTGCCACTGCTGCGGCAGTCGGCCCCCGCCAGGATCGTCCACGTCGCCTCCGCGGGACAGCGCGCGGTGGACTTCGACGACGTCCAGCTCGAACGCGGCTACGACGGCGCCCGCGCCTACTGGCAGAGCAAGCTCGCCCAGATCAGCACCGGCTTCGAACTCGCCGGACGGCTGCCCGCCGACCAGGTCACCGTCAACAGCCTGCACCCCGCCACCTTCATGCCCACCAAGATCGTGCTGAGCGAGGTCGCCAGCAGCATCGACACCCTGGAGACCGGCGTCAACGCGGTCCGCCGCCTCGTCCTCGCCCCCGAACTCGCGGGCGTCACGGGCCGCTACTACGACAGGACCGACGAGGCCCGCGCCGACAGCCAGGCATACGACCCCGCTGCCCGGCGCGCCCTGTGGGAGCTGAGCCTGAAACTCACCGGGGCCCGCGACGTGTGACGCCGGGCGGAGCCGGAGCGGGCGGCCTCGGGGCGCCGCGGAGTGCGGGCCCGGGGCCGTGCCGTGCCGTGCCGGGGTGGGTCCGGTGCGCACGGGGCGCGGGTGCAGCGTGCTGGTGGGGTGGTGGTTTCCAGGGGGCGGTACGCACGCCCCACGGCCTCCGCACGGGCGCCTAGCGCCCCGTATCGCTGTGGGAGAGCGTTCTTCCACAGGGCCGGGAGCGCGGGCGGGCCGGGTGTGCCCTGTGGGAAACCGTATTCCCACAGGGGGAAAGCCGTCGCGGAACGGGCGCTGTTCCACATACCGGGGGCGGCCCTCCGCTTTCTACGGTGAGGAGCGCACCGGGGCAGCACGCCCCGACCGAGCGCACCGGGGGACCCCGTGCACCTGCTGCCACTCGCCGCATCCGGGCCGCCCGCCGACGGCATCGCCGGCTGGGCCGCCGACCTGGTCGCCACCCTCGGCGGGCCGGGAGCCGGGCTCGCCATCGCCCTGGAAAACCTTTTCCCACCGCTGCCGAGCGAGCTGATCCTGCCGCTCACCGGGTTCGCGGCGGGGCAGGGGCGGATCGGGCTCGGGTCCGCGCTGCTGTGGACCACGCTCGGTTCGCTCGCCGGGGCCCTTGTGCTGTACGCGGCCGGGGCGCTGTTCGGCCGGGAGCGGGTGCGGCGGCTGTGGGCGGCGCTGCCGCTGGTGAAGCCGTCCGACCTGGACCGCACCGAACTCTGGTTCGCGCGGCACGGCACCAAGGCGGTGCTGCTCGGCCGGATGGTCCCGGTGTTCCGGAGTTTGATCTCGGTTCCGGCGGGCGTGGAGCGGATGCCGCTGCTCCTCTTCGCGACGCTGACCACGCTCGGCAGCCTCGTGTGGAACGCGGTCCTCGTCCTCGTCGGCTACGCCCTCGGGGACCGCTGGCAGCTCGTCGAGACCTGGGTGGGGCTGGCCTCCAAGGTGGTCGTGGCCGCCGTGGCGTGCCTGCTGGCCGGATACCTGGCGGTGCGGCTGCGCGGGCGGGGCGAGCGGGCCAGGCACCGCAGGACCCCGTGAGGCCGCCGCCGTGCCACCCGAACGATCTTGCCCGCCCCGGATGCCCCCGCTACGCTCGGTGACCGTGCCCCCGCAAGCCCCGGCGCGTGCGGACCCGCCCGCCGACACCCCCGTACCCCGTGCCCCCGGCGCCCCGAAACGCGCCGCGGGCCTGGTGGCGGGCTGCTTCACGGCGCTCCTCGGCGCGCTCTGGCTGGCCGTCGGCGGCCTGCTCTGCGGACCCGGGCTGCTGTGGCACCGCACCGGGCCTCGCGCGCTCGCCGCGCTGACCGCCGGGGCGCGCCGTTTCGCGGACCTGGAGCGGCGGCGCAGGTCGGCCTTCTTCGGAGACCGTTTTCCCACAACCGGCGCACCCTCCGACGAGAAGATCGTCGGCTACCTGCTGCGCCGCACCGCGACCGGCCTGGTGTCGGCCGTGGTGGTGGCGCTGCTCGGGTTCGGCGCCGTCCTCGCGGTGGTGCTCGCGGCGGGCGTGGCACGCGGCGACGTCGGCTGGGCGGACCTGGCGCTCCAGGCGGGGCTCGGCGGGGTGCTGCTCTTCCTCGACGTCCAGGGCCTGCGGTCGCTCGCCGCGCTCGACGCCCGCCTCGCCCGCGACTGCTTCGGCCTGTCCGAGCGCGAACTGCTCCAGCGCCGCATCGGCGAACTCGCCGCCAGCCGCGCCGCCGTGGTCACCGCCGTCGACACCGAGCGCCGCCGCATCGAACGCGACCTCCACGACGGCCTCCAGCAGCGCCTGGTCGCGCTCGCCCTGCTGATCGCCAGGGCCCGCAGGGGCCACGACACCGAGCGTGCCGCCGCCCTGCTCGCACAGGCCCACCGCGAGGTCGGCGACGTCCTCGGCGAACTGCGCGAGGTCGCCTGGCGGGTGTACCCGAGCGCGCTCGACGACCTCGGTCTTCGCGAGGCACTGGGCGGCGTCTGCGACCGCTGCGCGCTCCCCGTCCACCTCTCCTACGAGGTGCCCGGCCCGCTGCCCGAAGCGGTGGAGACCGCCGCGTACTTCGTCGTCTCCGAGGCGGTCACCAACACCGTGAAGCACGCGGCCGCGACCACCGTGCGGCTGCGGCTCGCCCACCGCGACCGGCGGCTGACCGTACGCATCGAGGACGACGGTAAGGGCGGCGCCGACCCCGGCGGCCGCGGCCTCACCGGGCTCGGCGGCCGTGTCGCCGCCCTCGACGGCACCCTCACCGTGGACAGCCCCGCAGGGGGACCGACCATCATCACAGCGGAGCTGCCGTGCGTGTGACGCTCGCCGAGGACTCGACCCTGCTGCGCGAGGGCCTGGCCCGGCTGCTCGCCGAGGAGGGCCACGAGGTGCTGGCCGCCGTCGGCGACGCGGACAGCCTGCTCGCGGCCGTCGCCGCCGAGCCGCCGGACGTCGTCGTCGTGGACGTCCGTATGCCGCCGGGCCACACCGACGAGGGGCTGCGGGCCGCCCTCGCCATCCGCGAACGCACGCCCGCCGTGGGGGTGCTCGTGCTCTCCCAGTACGTGGAGCGCACCTACGCGGCCCGGCTCATCGCGGCGGGCGCCGAGGGTGTCGGATACCTCCTCAAGGACCGGGTCGCCCAGGTCGAGGAGTTCCTTGACGCGCTCGAACGCGTCCACGCGGGCGGCGCCGCCATCGACCCCGAGGTGGTGCGCCAGCTCGTCAGCCGCACCACCCACACCGACCCCCTCACCCGCCTCACCCCCCGCGAGCTGTCCGTGCTCAGCGCGCTCGCCGAGGGCGCCACCAACGCCGCCATCGCCGCGAAGCTGCATATCTCCCTCAGCGCCGTCGAGAAGAACCTCGGCTCGGTCTTCGACAAGCTCGACCTGCCCCGCACCACGGGACACAGCAGGCGCATCCTCGCGATCCTGCGCTACCTCAAGTCCTGACAGCGCCCCCAAGCCCTGACAGTGACCCTGCGGGCTTCGCCGCGGTCACCCGCCGGGCGTCATCAGGCCCATCTCGTGGGACTTGGCGGTGGCCGCCGAGATGTGCGGGGCCGCGGAGTCTCCGTCATGACGCCGCCGCCGCGAGGTGCGTGTGGTGCGGCAGCGGCGGCGGCGCGGGCGCCCGGAAGCCGCCGCCCGCAGCTCACAGCTCGACAGCCCGCACCCCAGTCGCCCGCGTTTATTCCGCAATGAAGAATTACTGGCGTCGTGAATACGACTATGTAAGATTTTCCTTTGTGTCGGTGGCGTAAGGCAGGGGTGCGTGGGGCGCGCCGGGCCCTCCGGGTCTCGCGGGATCGTCCCCGCCGCGCACCCGTATCCGTACGCGTATCCGTCCCCGCTCCCGCCGCCGCACCACCCGGCCAACCGGCCACCCGGCCACCGGAAGGAACCCGCGCATGAGACTCGCCCTCTTCGACGACAACAGGCTCGGCGTCGTCACCGGACCCGCCGCCCGCACCGGGACCGACGCCGCAACCGAGCCAGGCGACCCCTCGGCCCTCACCCTCGTCGACGTCACCGACGTGCTGCCCTGGCCGCATGAGTCCGATCCGCTGGTCGGCGGGTGGTGGCGGGCGTTGTGCCGGGACTTCGCCGGTGTGGCGCCCGAGTTGGCGAAGGCGGCACGCGAGGGCACCGGTGTCCCGCTCGGGTCCGTGCGGCTCGGCGCCCCGGTGCTCGGCCCCAGCAAGATCATCGCCTCGGCCAGCAACTACCGTGCCCACGTCGACGAGATGCACGAGGTACAGCGGCGTACCCTCGGGCGCGTCGAGGCGTGGATGATGGACTTCGACGTCTTCCTGAAGGCGCCCTCGGCCGTCTCGGGACCCGCCGACCCCATCGTGCTGCCGCGTGCCGTGCTCGACGCGGGCGAGGAGGTCCACCACGAGTCCGAGCTGGTCGTCGTGGTCGGCACGGGCGGCAAGGACATCCCCGTCGAGGCCGCGCCCGACCACATACTCGGCTACACCATCGGCCTCGACATCACCGTGCGCAGCGCCGCCGACCGTTCACGGCGCAAGAGCTACGACACCTTCAGCCCGCTCGGCCCCTGGCTCACCACCGCCGACGAGGTGGGCGATCCCGGCGCCCTCGACATCCTGCTGACCTGCAACGGCGAGGTCCGGCAGCACGTCAGCACCGCCACCCTGATCACCTCGGTACCGGAGATCGTCTCCTACGCCTCGCGGATGATGACGCTCAACCCGGGCGATGTGATCTTCACCGGGGCGCCCCCCGGCGTCGGCCCCATCCGCCCCGGCGACGAGCTGGTGACCAGCATCGGCGGCCTCGGCTCGATGACGGTCCAGGTGGTGGCGGAGAACCGCTGAGCCGCCCGGGGCCGCGAAGATGTGAGGGGCCCCGCCGACCGGGCGGGGCCACGCGGAGCCGACCCTGGGAGCGCAGCGTGCCCGAAACCACCCCGATCCTCAGCCGCCTCAGGGAACGCGGGCCCGCGGCCGGTGTGGGACTCGGGCTCGCCGCCGTCGGCAGGCCCGGCTACATCAACCTCGGCCGCGCCGAGGACCTGCCGGACGAGCGCCCCGTCGACGTGATGCGCGAGCGCGCGCACCGGCTGCTCGACGCCGCGTACGAGCAGGGGGTGCGGTACTTCGACGCCGCACGCTCCTACGGCCGCGCCGAGGAGTTCCTCGCCGGCTGGCTGGAGCGGAACCCGGGCCGCGCCGAGGACGTCGTGGTCGGCAGCAAGTGGGGCTACACCTACACCGCCGACTGGCGGGTCGGCGCCGACGTCAACGAGGTCAAGGACCACCACGCCGCCACCTACACCCGCCAGTTGGCGAAGACCAGGGCGCTGCTCGACGGCCACCTGACGTCGTATCAGATCCACTCGCTCACCCTGGAGAGCCCCGCGCTCACCGACCCGGAACTCCACGCCCTCCTCGGCCGACTCCGCGCCGACGGTGTGACGGTGGGGTTCTCCACCAGCGGGCCCCGGCAGGCCGAGACCGTACGGGCGGCGATGGAGATCGAGGTGGACGGCGCACCGCTGTTCGGCTCCGTCCAGGCCACCTGCAACCTGCTGGAACCCTCCGTGGCGCCCGCGCTCGCCGAGGCGCACGACGCGGGGCTCGCCGTCATCGTCAAGGAGGCCATGGCGAACGGGCGGCTCGCCGGTGCGCACGCGCCGCAACCACTGCGCCGCGCCGCCGAGGAGCAGGGCGCGGCGCCCGACGCGCTCGCCATCGCCGCCTGGCTGCACAGGCCCTGGACGGACGTGGTGCTCTCCGGAGCCGTAACCACCGGCCAGCTCACCGCCAACCTCCGGGCAACCGAACTGAGTTGGGACCCCACGTCGCTCGACGGCCTCGCGGAGCCCGCGGCCGACTACTGGCGGACGCGGGCCGCGCTCCCGTGGACCTGACGCCGCGCCCGGCCGCCTGACGCGGCGTCAGCCCCCGGTACTCACCCCCGCGAGGCGCCCGGAACCTCGGGCGCCCTGAACACCGAGCGCACCTCCTGGTGCTCCTCCAGCGTCTCGTGCCGGTCGAGCCGGAGCGCCTCCATCGCCGGGGCGTCGCTGAGTTGGAACAGGTCGGAGGGCTCGCCCACCTCGTGGTCCACCGCGGCCCAGCTCGGCACCGCGAACATGTCGCCCGCGCGCCAGTCGATGGCGGTGCCGCCGACGACCGAGCGCCCCGACCCGGAGCGCACCACGTACACCGAGCTTCCGGTGGTACGGACGCTCGGGGTGCGGGCGCCCGGCAGTACGCGCTCCATGGCGCAGCGCATGGTGGGCAGCGCGTCGCCGCCCGTGGTGGGGTCGGTGAAGCGAATGCGCGCCGTGCGCTCCCCGGTGGTGTCGAGCAGGCCGCCGAGCGCGGCGTCGGTGTTCTTCCAGCGGTAGACGAGCAGCGGCGAGTGCGCGGGGCGGGACGGCAGCGGGTCGGGCACGACGCCCGCGGCGCCGTGCACCAGTTCGCTGCGGCTGACCGGGGGCGCGGGCTTCTCGGCGTCGAGGTCCAGCTCCTCGCGCGGCTGGAAGAACACCCCGCCGAGGCCCGCCACCATCGGCAGGTCGAGGCCGTCGAACCAGATCATCGGGTCGTCGCTGAGGTTGTGGTGCTCGTGCCAGGCCCACCCGGGCGTCAGCACCAGGTCGCCGGGGCGCATCGAGCACGCGTCGCCGTTGACCATCGTCCACACCCCGGTTCCCTCCAGCACGAACCGCACCGCGCCGGGGCTGTGCCGGTGTGCGGGAGCGCTCTCCCGGGGCCCGAGGAACTGCACCGCGCCCCACAGGGTCTCGGTGGCGTACGGGAGCCCGCCGAGACCGGGGTTGCTCAGCGCGAGCACCCGGCGCTCGCCGCCGCGCTCCACCGGCACCAGGTCGCCGGAGCGGCTCGCGAGCCGGTGCAGCAGGTCCCAGTGCCAGGCCCACGGCACCGAGCGGGGCTTCGGGGTGGGTGTCATCAGCTCGGCGGTCTGGGTCCACAGCGGCTGGAGTTCGTACGCCGCGACCTGCGCGTAGAACGCGGTCAGCTCCGGCGGGTCCCCGGCCGCGGTGCGCGCGGTCTCGTCGCTCTGCTGGAGTTCCGTCATGGCAGTTCCTCCGTGAAGGCGTCGGATGGCGGGCGGGAGCGCGGGGCGGCACCCCGGATTCCGAGGGGCGCACGAAGCGGCCGCCGCCTCTTCACAGTAGGTCCGCGACCCGCGATGCGGAATACATGCCCCCCTCACATTCTTCTCAGCGGAAAAGTGACATCGGCGGGGAGCGGGCGGGCGTGGGGCGGGGGTGTGTGAGAGGGAGGGGGCCGGGGGGCGCGGTGGGGGCTACGCCTCCTCCTCCAGGGCGTTGCCGATCGCCGCCGCCGTCTCCCTGAGGGGGCCCAGAACCGCCGTCACCTGCTGGGAGTTCATCCGCACCGAGGGCGCGGACACCGCGAGCGCGGCCACCGCGACCCGGTCCGCGTCCCGGACGGGCACCGCCACCGCGGTGATGCCCTCCTCCGACTCGCCGTCGTTGAGCGCGTATCCCTGCCCGCGCACCGTGGTCAGCTCCTCGCGGAGCGCGTCGAGGCTGACGATGGTGCGGTCCGTCATCGGCAGCATGTCCTGACCTGCGAAGAGCGCGATCAGTTGGCGGTGCGGCAGCTCGGCGAGCAGCACCTTGCCGCCGGAGACGGTGTGGCTCGGCAGCACCGCGCCCATCCGCACGCTGGTCCGCAGCGGGCGCTCGCCCGGCACACCGCCCACGAAACGGCAGAAGGCGCCTTCGAGCACCACCAGGTTCACCGTCTCGTCGAGCGTCCGCGACAGCCGTGCCACATGTGGCTGGGCGCGGGCGGGCAGGTCGGGCTCGGACTGCCCGGCCTGTGCGATGGCGCGCAGCGCGGGGCCCATCCGGTAGGTGCGGGTGCGGTGGTCCACCGCGACGAAGCCGCGGTAGGCGAGGGTGGACAGCAGCCGGTGCGCGGTGGAGGGGGCCACCCCCAGCTCCTGACTCACATCGGTGACCCGCAGCCGGTGCCGGCCGGGCAGCAGCGCAAGCAGGCGCAGCGCCCTGTCGACCGACTCCAGCGAGTACGCGGGCAGCGGTCCCGCGCCGTTCGCGGCGGGGGCGGCCTGGGCGGCACCGGCCGGTGCGGCGGCGGTCCTCCTACGGCCCGGGGAAGCCTTCCCGTCCTTGGCGGCCATGACCACTCCTTCGCCTCTGCGGAACACGGAACGGCACTCGTTCCGCTCACGGGGCCAACTTACGTGAGGCGGGAGCGGGCCTCCATGGCGAAACGGGCGGGTGGGGAGGCCGGTGAGCCTGGTCGTGCGGCGGTGAGTGCGGTGGCGGGGGAGGGGGCCGGGGGGGGTGTGGGCCACCTCCGGGGAAGAAATCGCAACCAGGTGATAGCGGTAGTTGCGATTTCGGCGGGTGGTTGCGACACTGGCCGGGACGGTGTCGACGGTGAGGGAGGGGGCCGCTGTGGCAGGCGGACTTACGGGGAGAGAAGCGCTGGGGCCGTTGCTGCCGGAAGAGCCCTCGACCCGGGCCGCTAGCGCCGCGGACGTGGGGCGGCGGGTCAGCAGGGCACGAGCGCGCCGCGCGCTCGGGGGCGAGGCGCTCGGCGCCCTCGTCGGTCTCGGCAAGGACCAGATCTCCAAGATCGAGAACGGTCGGCGCAGGATCAGCGTCCGGGAGCTGCCGAAGTTCGCAGAAGCCCTCGGGGTCACGGTCGACCACCTCCTCGGGCGGCCGTCCCGGCCCACCCTGGCCATGGCGCACCGGCTGGCGGGAGGCGCGGGGGACGGGGAGCAGGACAACGCCAGGCGCCGGGCCTTGCAGTTGATGGAGGTGGAGGACGTCCTGGCACAGCGCGCGACACCACCGCCCGCCGCGCCGACCGCGGCGGGACAGCGGGTCTTCGACCACGCACGCGGAGAGATGTCCCGCCGTCCGCGCAACCGCGCCGAGGCGGAGCGGCAGGGGCGGCACCTGGCCCGGCGTGCCCGGCAGGACCTCGGCCTCGGCTCGCATGAGCTGGGGGACCTCCCGGGCCTGATCGAGCGGCACTTCGGGGTCGACGTCGCGTTGTCCCCCCTCGGGACCAGGACGGACGGCCTCTGCGCCCACGGCGAAGGGGTGGCGCTGATCGTCGCCAGCACCGACTTCTCGCCGGGACACGTCCGCTTCACCCTCGCCCACGAGCTGGGCCACCACCTGCTCGGCGACCCCCGGGCCGTCATCAACGAGGGCGAGCCCGACATGTTCGCCGACGATCTCCAGGAGAAGCGGGTGAACGCCTTCGCCGGGCACCTGCTGATGCCGGAGGAGGGCATCAGGGAGACCCTGGGATGGCTGAGCGGCGGTCGCGTCACCGAACGCGGTCTGGTGGCGCTCATGGAGCAGTTCGGCGTCTCCCTCGCCGCGCTGGTCTACCAGCTCTGCGTGCTGGGCCTGATCACGTACGAGCAGAACAGGCTGCTGCGTGGCCAGCGGGTGGGAGACCTCGTCAGGCGCCACGCCTCCGCCGCTCCCACCGGGGCCGGGATCACGGTCAGGCACACCGTGCGCGCGCCGGAGCGGTTGCTCGCCGCGGCGGTCGACGCGGCGCGTCGGCAGCAGGTCGGCCTCGGCCTGGTCGCCACCCTGCTGCAACGCGACGACGATGACGTGCTGTGGGACGCCGTGATGGAAGCGGACTCAGGGGTGCTCACCTGACCCCCGTCGGCGCGGTGCCGGCTCCCGCGCCCGCGAAGCCGTCCGTCTGGTTCGTCGACACCTCGTCCCTGCTGTCCCTCGCCGCCGACGGCAACTTACGCCAGATCGTCATGGACGAACTCGTCCCGCACCGCCGCGTCCTGCTGGACGTCGTGGTCGACGAACTGACGGGCCTCGCGGACCACGGCCCACCGGACACCAGGAGCCTCGCCGGTACCGCCCTCGGACAGGCCGACTGGCTCGGCGAGCCGGTCGACACGGGCGAACTCGCCCCGCCAGCACGGGTCGTGGAGATCCGGGACATCATGCGCGGCGGTCGAAGCCTGCGGCACCCGGCGGAACACTGGGCGGAATCGGTCATCATGGCGGTCGCCGAGCGGCTCCAGCAGGTCGCTCCGTACCTCCTCTGCGAGGACTACGACGCGCGCGTCGAGGCGCTCCACCACAACATCACGCCTTACAGCACCCACAAGCTGCTGGCGCGCATGGTCCAGGACAGCAGCCTCCCCGCCGACAAGGCCGCCGCCGTGGCGGCATCCCTGGAGGCGCTGGGCCGCGGGAAGGACTACACCGCCGCGGAGTTCATATCCGGCCGACTGGGACGGGTCGGCAGGCCCTAGCGGAGTTCCCAGGCCCCCCGTGCCCCGACCCCACCCCCGTAGGGGCCGGGGCGGGATAGGATTAGTCGATCATCGCCGAGAACATCCCCGCCTCGTACGAGCCGCCCTTCTGGTGGACGATGACTGCCAGGCGGTTGGCGGCGTTGATCAGGGCTATCAGGGCTACCAGGGCCGCGATCTGGTCGTCGTCGTAGTGTTCGCGTGCCGCGGACCACGTCTCGTCCGACACGCCCTCGTGGGCGTCCGCGAGGCGGGTGCCCTCCTCGGCCATGGCCAGGGCGGCGCGCTCGGCGGGGGTGTACACCGTGGACTCGCGCCACGTCGCCACCAGGCTGAGCCGCACCGCGCTCTCGCCCGCGGCGGCCGCCTCCTTGGTGTGCATGTCGGCGCACCAGCCGCAGCCGTTGATCTGGCTGGCCCGCAGCGACACCAGTTCCTGGGTGGCACGCGGCAGCGTCGACTGGTGGATCAGCAGCGACGCGTTGGCGAAGCGCTTGGAGAACCTGGCGCCGAGGTCGTTTCCGAACATGTCGAAACGGGGCGCTTCCGGGGTCACGGGGGTCATGGGGGTCGCAGCGGTCATGGGAGGGTCCTCACTGTTCTGGGGATGGGCTGTCCTGGATCGGAGTCCGGCGGTGTTCCGGGTCGTAGGGGCGCTCTCGCCCGGGCCGCGCGGGCTGTCGAACACCAGATGCCGGGCGGCCGCGTGCCGTGACACCGTGGAGGTGTGACCTGTACCACCGGCCGCGGATGTCACAGAACCGCCGTGAGCGGCGTCCCGTGTGCATGAGGCGCGCGGGACGGCCCCCGAAGGGGCAGACGGGAGGATCAGTGGGCACTGGGCGGGACGGGCACGTTGGGGACGGTATGAACGACACAGGCGGCATGGGCGACTTGGGTAATGTGGGAGCCGGGGGCCACCAAGGCGCCGGAGGCGGTGCGGCGGGCTCCGCCGTCGGGGGCGGCGGGGGTGTGGATGTTGCCACCGAGGTGTTCCTCACCCACCGGAACCTGCTGTTCACGGTCGCCTACGAGATGCTCGGCTCGGCGGCCGACGCGGAGGACGTCCTCCAGGAGACCTGGCTGCGCTGGGTGGGCGTCGACCTCGACACCGTGCGGGAGCGGCGCGCGTACCTGGTGCGGATCACCACCCGCCAGGCCCTCGGCCGGCTGCGCACCCTCGGCCGCCGCAAGGAGTCCTACGTCGGCACCTGGCTGCCAGAACCGCTGCTCACCACGCCCGACGTCGCCGAGGACGTCGAACTGGCCGACAGTGTCTCCATGGCGATGCTGCTGGTGCTGGAGACCCTGACCCCGACCGAGCGCGCGGTGTTCGTGCTGCGGGAGGTGTTCGCCCTCGGATACGACGAGATCGCCGAGGCCGTCGGCAAGGCCCCCGCCGCCGTGCGCCAGGTCGCGCATCGGGCGCGGGCCCATGTCGCGGCCCGCAGGCCCCGCGAGGCCGTCACCGCGGGTGAGACCGCGGACGCCCTCGCCGCCTTCCGGCGGGCCGTGGAGACCGGCGACCTACAGCGGCTGCTTGACGTCCTCGCGCCGGACGTCGTCCTCCTCGGCGACGGCGGAGGCGTGCGGCAGTCCCTGCCGCGGCCGGTCGTCGGCGCCGACAAGGTCTCCCGCGTCCTCGACGTCGGAACGGCCAGGATGCGGGAGCTGGGCACCCTGCGGCCCGCACAGGTCAACGGCTGGCCCGCGCTGGTCTTCCACGTGGAAGGCGAACTCGACACCGTCCTCGCGATGCGCATCGACAACGGCCTGGTCACCGGGCTCTACGCGGTACGCAACCCGGAGAAGCTGTCCCACATGGCGCACCCGACCCGGCTGCGCCGGGCGGTCGACACCCCGGGGGACCAGGGGCTCACACCTCGCTAGCCCCCGCCTCGGCGGGCGTCCGCCCCCGCACACCGTCCAGGAGCCGTCCGTCGACGTCGGCGGGGCTCGCACACCCCGTCAGCGCCAGCGCCCGGTCCAGCTCCGACGTCAGCAGCCGCACCACGTGCTCCACCCCGGCCTGCCCGCCCGCCGCCAGGCCGTACAGATACGGTCTGCCGATCAGCACCGCGCGGGCGCCGAGCGCCAGCGCCGCCAGTACGTCGGTGCCGCGGCGCACCCCGCCGTCGAGGAACACCTCCGCGCGGCCCGCCACCTCCGCCACCACCCCGGGCAGCGCGTCCAACGAGGCGGGGGCGCGGTCGAGTTGGCGGCCGCCGTGGTTGGACACCACGATGCCGTCCACCCCGAGGTCCAGCAGCGGCCCGCAGTCCCCGGGACGCAGCACGCCCTTGACGACCAGCGGGCCGCTCCACCGCGCGCGCAGCCACTCCAGGTCGGCGGCCGTCACCGGGTACAAGGTGCGCAGCATGGCCCGCTGCTGGGTATGGGGGCTGACCCGGCCCGCCGCCGAGCCGCGCCGCGCCAACTCGCCCCGTACCAGGCCCGCCGCCCACACCGGCCGGGTCGCGCAGTGCGCGAGGGTGCGCGGGCCGAAGCGCATCGGGAGGGAGAAGCCGCTCCTGCGGTCCCGCTCGCGGTTGCCGAAGACCGCGCTGTCCACCGTCACCACCAGCACCCGGTACCCGGCCGCCCGCACCCTGTGCAGCAGCGCCCGTACCGCCTCCCGGTCGTGCCACAGATAGAGCTGGAACCACCGCTCGGGCGCCGACACCGCGGCCGTCGCCTCCAGGGGGTAACTGCCCACCATGGCCTGCACATACGCCGTGCCGGTGGCCGCCGCGGCGCGGGCCACCGCGAGTTCGGCCTCCCGGTGCAGCACCCGGGCGGCGCCGGTCGGCGCCAGCAGCACCGGGGTGGCGAGCCGCTGCCCGAACACCTCCACCGACGTGTCCCGCCCGCCGGGGGCCGCGAGCGCGCTCGGCAGCAGCCGCAGCCGCCGGAACGCCGCCACGTTGCGGCGCAGGGTGACCTCGTCCTCCGCGCCGCCCTCCACCACGTCCGCCACCGGGCGCGGCAGCCGCCGCAGCGCCAGCGCCCGTACGTCCGCCACGTTGACCGCCCCGCGCACCCTCACCGCGCCCCGCCCCCCTCGGCCGCGTAGCGGCGCAGCGCTCCGGCCGCCGCAAGCACCGCGCGCCGTCTGCCCTGCCGGGTGGCGCCCGCGATGTGCGGGGACACCACACACCCCGGCGCCCGCCACAGCGGATGGTCCCCGGGCAGCGGCTCGGGGTCCGTGACGTCGAGGACCGCGAGCAGCCGGCCCGCGACCACCTCCGCGGTCAGCGCCGCGGTGTCCAGCACGGGGCCGCGCGCCGCGTTCACCACCACCGCGCCGTCCGGCAGCCGCTTCAGCACCTCCGCGCCGACCAGGCCCACCGTCTCCGGGGTGGCGGGCACCAGCAGCACCAACGCATCGGTCTCCGCGGCCAGTTCAGGCAGCCGGGCGACCGGCTCCACCCCCTCACGTGCGGTGCGCGCCACCAGTGTCACCCGCACCCCGAGCCCGGTGAGCAGGTCGCGCGCCGCGCGCCCCACGGAGCCCGCGCCCACCACCACCGCCCTGCTGCCGTACAGCTCCGTGCTCTCCGTACGGCGCCAGCGGGCGCGGTGCTGGTCGCGGGCGGCGGGCAGCAGCCCGCTCGCGAGGCCGAGCAGCGCGGACGCCACCCACTCCGCGACCCCGTTGTCCCTGCTCCCGGCCGGGCGCGCGAGCCGTACCCCGGGCGGCAGATGGGGTGCGAGCCAGTCGGTGCCGACGACGAGGGTGTGCACGAGGCGCAGCGCGCGCATGCCGGCGAGGGCGGGGAGCAGGTCCGTACGGGTGTGGTCCAGGACCAGGAACTCGACGGCGTCGAGCACCGCGTCCGCCGCCCCGGGTTCCGGGAGCGCGACCGCCCGCGCCCGCCCGGGGGCGGCGGCACCGAGCGCGCCGAGCGCATCGCCAGGACCGGCCGCCACCACCACCCCCCGCGCACCACCCACCCCGGCCGAACCCGTCCGACCCGTGCCTGCCCCACCCGAGCCCGCCCCACCCGCACCCGTCCGACCCGGACCCCTCTCACCCCGCCCCATCTCAGCCCAGCACCGCCAACGCCTTGTCGAAGCGGTGCAGTTCCTCCACCCCGTCGGCGCCGATGATGACGTTGTCGCAGACCCAGTGGCAGAAGCCGTCGAGGTTGTAGCGGGGGTGGCAGGCGATGTTCATACCGGCGCTGAGCGGCATGTCGTCCTCCGCCCTGATCAACGGCCGCTCCACCAGGTCGGTGCCCTGGCCGTGGCAGTGCAGTCGCAGCTCCTCGGGGCGCCCGTTGTCCCGCAGGAAGGCGTTGTACTCGGACCAGACGTCCGCGGGGCGGGCGCCGGGGCGCAGCAGGCCGTAGCAGAACCGCTGCGCCCGCAGGCAGAACTCGTACTCCTCGGCGACCCGTTCCGGCACCTCGCCGACGATGCCGGAGCGGCCGATCTCGGTGTACATCCCGCCGGGCCCGTTGACCTCCACCATCAGATGGAACGCGTCGCCCTCTCGGATCACCCGGTGCTGGCTGTGCGGGTGGGCGATGCGCCCCGGGGTGCCGAGCGGGGTGGAGGCGCACCAGTAGATGCCCTGCTCGCTGCCGAGGCCGTGCGCGGTGTGCTGGGCGACGGCGGCGATGTCGCTGTCCCTGAGGCCCGGTTCCACCGCCTTGAACGCGGCCTCGATGGCGGCGTCCTGGAGCTTCGCGGTGGCCCTGACCAGGTCGAGTTCCTCCGCGGACTTCACCGCGCGCACCACGTCGACGACGTCGGCCGCCTCCGAGAAGCGGGCCGCGTGCAGATGGCGGCGCAGGTGGTCGCCGAACGCCATCGGGATGGTGGCGGTGCCCACCCAGCCGATGTGCCCGCCCGCCCATGGCCGCAGCGCGTCCAGGGCCATGTCGGCCGCGTCGTGCCGGGTGTAGGCGGCGGACGCCATGAAGGGGCTCGCCATCGCCCTGCCCACACCGCGCAGTACGGGGTCGGCCTCGGGGGCGATCCGCAGGTCCTCGCCGCGGGCGCCGTGCCTGATGAGGGTCATCGGCTCCTCGCGGGGGAAGACGACGGTGACCGGATAGCCGTTGGTGGCGGGGATGTCGGTGAGGTAGCGGATGTAGCCGCCGACGTAGTCGTTGCTGGTCTGCGCCACCAGCACATCGATGCCCCGGTGGGCCATGCCCGCCCTGACGGCGCGCCAGCGGCGCTCCAACTCCGCTGTGCTGACGGGGTGGTTGAGCCGTTCCGAGAGTTCCACGCGGTTCTCCGTAGCGTCGCTGCCGTCGGTTTCTGCTGCCCTGGCCCCGCTCATACGGGCGTCGAAGCGGCGCCGTCGGCCGCGCCGCCAGCCGCGGCACCCCCGGCACCCCCGGCGCCGCCGGACTCGCTGATCAGCTTCAGCACCTCGGTGCGCAGCTCCGTGAAGCGGGGCAGTGCCTTGGTGCCCACCTGGCTGCGCGGCCTGGGCAGGTCCACATCGATGATCTTGCGGACGGTGGTGGGTCTGCCGGACATCACGACGACCCGGTCGCCGAGGTAGGCCGCCTCGTCGATGTCGTGGGTGACGAGCACGATCGTCAGGTTGGCCTCGTGCCGCACCCGCAGCACCAGGTCCTCCAGGTCGGCCCGGGTCTGGGCGTCCACCGAGGCGAACGGCTCGTCCATGATGAGGAACTGCGGCCGGTACGCGATGGCCCTGGCGATGGCCACCCGCTGCTGCATACCGCCGGACAACTGCCAGGGGTAGTGGTCGCCGAAGCCCTCCAACCCGACTTCGGCGAGGGCCTGTTCGACCGCGGCGCGGCGCTCGCCACGGTCCCTGATCTTGTTCTTCAGCGGGATGGCCACGTTCCGCGCCACCTTCGACCAGGGCATCAGGGAGCGGCTGTAGTCCTGGAAGACACAGGCGATCTCCGGCGGCGGGCTGTCCACGAGGCGCCCGGAGCCGGTCAGCACCACCCGGCCCCCGGTGCGCGGCAGCAGCCCCGACAGGCACCGCAGCAGCGTCGTCTTGCCCGCCCCCGAGGGCCCGACGATGCTGACGAACTCGCCCTCGCGGACGGTGAAGGTGATGTCCCTGAGCACTTCGAGGGTGCTGCCCCGGACGTCGTACGACTTCTGGAGGTGTTCCACGGTCAGCATGTCAGCTCCCCTGCTCCTTGGTGTACCAGCGCAGCAACCGCCGCTCGACGAGGACGAAGGCACCGTTGAAGAGCACGCCCAGGATTCCCAGCAGCAGCATGCCCGCCCACATCTCGGACACCTGGAAGCTCTGCTGGGCCTGGAGCGTGACGAACCCGATCCCGCTGGTGGCGGCGGTCAGCTCGGTGACCACCATCATCACGAACGAGACACTGAGCGCGATCCGCATCCCGGCCAGGATGTTCGGCGCCGCCGCGGGCAGTTGCACGAGCAGCACCCGCTGGGCCCTGGTCAGCCGGTAGGAGCGGGCGGTGTCCTCCAGCTCCCTGCCCACCGCGCGCACCCCGTCGACGGTGTTCAGCAGCACGGGGAAGACGGTGACGAACGCGGTCAGGGCGATCTTCGGGGCGTTGCCGATGCCGAGGAGCACGATGCCCACCGGCACCAGCGCGGTCGCGGGAAGCGCCCGCAGGAACTGGAGCGCAGGTTCGAAGGCGCGGCGCAGCACGGGCAGCCGCCCCAGCGGCACCCCGAGGCCAACGCCGACCACCACCGCGAGGGCGTACCCCGCGAGCATCCGCCCCAGGCTCGGCAGGATGTCGGAGCCGAAGCGGTCGAAGAGCCACAGGTCACGGAAGGACGTCACGATCGACTTCAGCGAAGGCCAGAACGGTGAGGTGCTGTCCAGCGACACGAACCACCACACGAGCAGCAGCGCCACCGGCACGATCAGCGACACCAGCCACCTGGCCGTCCTGCGGCCGAGCGCCTTCGAGGTGTGCGGCATGGCCATGGGTCAGCCCTCCCGGTACGAGACGTGCCAGCGCAGCCACCGGCGTTCGAGCAGGCGCAGGCCGACGTCCACCAGCACCCCGAGCACGCCGACCACGAAGACCAGCGCGTACATCCGCGGATACACGGCGTTGGAGGCGTACACCTGGATGTCGGCGCCGAGCCCGCGCACCGACGAGATGATCTCCACGGCGACCACCACGACCAGGACGTGCGAGGCGGCGATGCGCACCCCGGTCGCCACGAACGGGGTCACGGTGGGCAGCACCACGTGCAGCAGCCGCTGGCGCCCGGTCAGCCCGAACACCCGCGCCGAGTCCCGCAGCACCCCGTCCATGCCGCTGACGCCGTAGTACGCCTGGAACAGCGTCGGCCACAGCGCGCCCACCGCGCCGAGCAGCGTCGCCACCCGGGGCGTGGCGCCGAGCAGCAGGAGCAGCAGCGGCAGGTACACCACCGCGGGCACGAACCGCAGGAAGTCCAGCACGTAGTGGAGCAGCCGGTGCAGCAGCGGCACCGCGCCCACCGTGATGCCGAGCGCGATCCCGGCCACCGCGCCGAAGGCGAGCCCCACCGCGGCCTGTTCGAGGGTGGCCAGCAGCGCGTGCACGAAGGGCTTCTCCGGCGCCAGTTCGAGGAAGGCGTCCGCGATCCCGGTGACCGGCGGTATCTCCTCGGGCAGCGCCCCGGTGCGGGCCAGCAGCTCCCACAGCGCGAGGATCGCGGCGGTGGTGGCCCAGGGCAGCGCGCGCAGGAACCACAGCCGGGCGCGCTCCCGCTCGGCGGCCGGTACTGCCCGCGGCGCCGGTGCCGGGGCCGCGGTCAGCTCCGCGGCGGTCGTCCGGCCGCTCATGGCGCCACGTACGTCTCGTACTGCGGCGCGGAGTCCACCACGCCGTACTTCACCGTGAAGGACGCTTCCTTCTCGATCACCTTTCGGCTCACCAGCGAGGTGTACGCCGGCAGGGGCGCCGTCGACACCAGCTTCGGGTCGGCGCCGGTCTGCTCGACCGCCGCCGCGCGCGTCTCCTCGGGATGCGCGTTGGCGTACTCACTGGACTGCTGCACCGCCTTGCGCCACCTTTCCACGATGCCTGGGTGGTCCTTGATGAACGTGCGGGACATGAAGAAGACCGTGTTGTCGGCCGAGGGGTCGTCGAAGGCGACGGCGGGGGAGTCCCCGATGTCGCGGTAGCCGCTCTGCCTGAGCGAGGTGGCGTAGGGCTGCGCGGTGCTGATGGCGTCGACCTTGCCCTGCTTGAGGGCGGTGACCTGGTCGGGGAAGGCGAGCTGCACCAGCTTCACCTTGGCGGGGTCGCCGCCGTCCTTGCGGATGGCCTCCCTGATCCAGAACTCCCAGCAGCACTTCAGGGAGTTCACGGCGACCGTCCTGCCCTCCAGGTCCCTGAAGGACCTGACGGGGCTCTTGCCCGCCACCATCGTCTGGTACTGCGCCCCGTCGTCCGAGGGGCGGTCGGCGACCGAGCCCGACACGATCGTCACCGGGATCTTCGAGGCCGCGGCGATGATCACCGGCGAGATGCCGCCGAGCGCCACCTGCTGCTGGCCGTTGATGACCTGGGTGATGGCCCCGGCCCCCGTGCCCGCGTGGGCGAGGGTGAGGTCGATGCCGTTCTGCTGGAAGAAACCGTGTTTGGCGCCGACGATCACCGCCGTCGACGACTGCGAGGCTGCCACCCCCGCGGTGATGGACACGAGACCGTCGTCCGAGCCACCGCCCAGGCTGTTCGTGCCGCTCAGCGCGCCGCAGCCGGAGAGCAGCAGGGTGAGCCCCGCCAGCAGCAGACAGGCCGCCTTTCGCGTTCGTGTCACATTGGCTCCGTTTCGTCGCTGAAACGAGTCAGGACTCCCGTGTCGCACGGGGCCCTGAAGACCCGGGAGGTCGGGGTGGGGCCCGCTCGGAAAAAGTTGGTATGCGTACGATTCGCGTCGCGGTGGGCGTGCCCGGCGGTGTGCCGGTGGGGGTGTGCGCGTGGGTGTGTCTGTGTCTGTGCCTGTACGTGTACGTGGGCGTGGGGGAGTGGCGGCTAGGCCGCGTCGCCCCGTGCCGCCGTACCACCCCCGATGCCGGGCAGCAGGGCCAGCGCGTTGCCGCGGTTGACCGCGGCGCGCTGCTCGTCCGTGAGCCCGTAGGAGTCGAGCTGGGCGGTGAAGTACTGGGCGTTGTCGCCGCGCGCGTACGGCCAGTCGCTGCCGTACAGCACCCGGGAGGGGCCGGCGAACTCCAGCAGGGTGGGCAGGGTGTCGTGCCCCGCGGACAGCGCGGTGTCGAACCAGAAGGAGCGCAGGTCCGCGAGGAAGTCCTCCCGGGTGGTGGTGTGCCCGCCCGCGCCCTCGGTGAGGCTCGCGATCCGGTGCGCCGCGTACGGCACGAACCCGCCCGCGTGCGACAGGATCATCCGCAGCCGCGGGTACCGCGCCACCACCCCGTGCCGCACCAGGTTGAGCGCGGCGCGGGTGGTGTCCAGCAGGAAGTCGGCGCTGAACGGCGGCACTCCCGGCACCGGCGGCCCGGGCGGCGCCGTCGGGTGGACGAACACCACCGCGCCGCGCCTGTCCAGCTCGGCGAACAGCGGCTCGAAGTGCGGGTCGCCGAGGTACACACCGCCGTAGTTGGCGAGCAGGATCACCCCGTCCGCACTCAACTCGTCGAGCGCGTAGGACAGTTCGTCGAGCGAGCCGTCGACGTCCGGCAGCGGCAGGGAGGCGAAGAGGCCGAAGCGCCCCGGGTGGTCCCGCGCCAGGCCCGCGCCGTACTCGTTGACCTCGCGGGCCAGCCGCCGCGCCGCCCGGTCGTCGCCCAGGTGCACCCCCGGCCTGCCGACCGACACCACGGCGGTGTCGATGCGGAGTTCGTCGAGGAGTCCGACCGCCGCCGGGCTCCACCGCGGTGTGGACTGCCCGCCGAAGTAGCCGTCGGCCGCCAGCGCCGCCGCCCACACCGGGGGGACGATGTGATGGTGTGTGTCGATGCGTCCCGTGCTCATCGCGTCCCTTTCCTCGCTGCACTGCGCCGGTGTCCCGGCGGGGCCGACCGCCCCGGCGGCCCCGCCGGGGGTCAGTGGTGCCCCGCCCCGCTCGGCTCGGCGGCCCGGGTGCCGAGCAGCCTTCTCGCCCGGGTGAACTGCCGGGCGCTGTTCCAGCCGAGCACCCCCGTCACCACCCCGTCCACGCTGTGGGTGGCGACGAACCGCTCGTCGTCGAGCGACCCCTCGGGGCAGCTCAGCACCCCGCCCTCGGGGAAGGCGCCCACCGCCTGGACGCGCAGCTCCCCGACGTCCGTCCAGAAGAACCGCGAGGGGGTGAACTCCTGCCCGGCGCCGAGCAGGTTGAGCGCCGCGCACCTGCCCTGCTCGGTGGCGTTCATCCGGTGCTCGAAGCGGTGCCTCGCGCCGGTGGCGGGGTCCGGGTTGCTCGCCACGTCGCCCGCGACGTACACCCCGTCCGCCGCCTTGCAGTACGCGTCGCAGCACACCCCGCCGGCCAGGTCGAGCCCGGAGCCGGCGAGCCAGCCGGTCGCGGGCTGTGCCCCCACCGCGGCCACCACCAGGTCGGTGGTGAGTACGGTGCCGTCGTCCAGGTGCACCGCGCGCCTGCCGCCGGGGCCCGCGCCCACGCCCCGTACCCCGGTGCCGAGCCGGAAGGCCACACCGAGCGCCTCGCACGCGGTGCGCACCCGCTGCCCGAGCACCGGCCCGAACTGCCGCACCATCGGGTACGGCAGCGGGTCCACCACGGTCACCTCGCCGCCCAGGGCGCGCGCCGCCGCCGCGATCTCCACGCCGAGGAACCCGGCGCCCACCACGACGGTGTGCCGCGCCATGGGCAGCCGCTCCCGCAGGTCGAGCGCGTCCTCCAGGTCCCGCAGGTAGAGCACCCCCGTGAAGCGCTCCACCGCCCCGAGCCGCCTCGGCCGCACCCCGGTCGCGATCACCAGGCCGTCGTAGCCGACCTCGGCGCCGTCCGCGAGCCGCACCACCCGGCGGGCGGTGTCGAGGCCCGCGGCGCGGGTGCCGAGCCGCAGGTCGAGCCCGAGGTCCCGGTAGCGGTCCGGGGCGCGCAGCGCCAGCCGCTCGGGACCCAAGACGCCCAGCAGGACCTGCTTGGACAGCGGCGGTCTGTCGTACGGCAGATGGCGCTCGGCCCCGACCAGGGTGAGGCGGCCGTCGAAGCCGGACTCCCGCAGCGTCTCCGCCGCGGTCAGACCCGCCGCACCGGCCCCCACGACCGCGATCGCGCGGGGTGGGCCGCTCATGCCGCGCTGCCCGCCACCCGGATCGCCCGCGCGGGGCAGATCCGCTCGGCCGAGCGCACGGCGTCCTCCTCGCCCTCGGGCACGTCGCTGCGCCTGAGGACGACGATGCCGTCGTCGTCGCTCTGGTCGAACACCGAGTCGGCGAGCAGCACACACTGCCCCGACGCGATGCACTTGTCGGGCTCGACCTCCACCTTCAGCTCCGCCATCAGGGTCTTCTCCTTCACCACTCGACGGGCATCGAGAACAGCCCGTAGAACACCATGTGGGTCTTGAACGGCAACTCCTCCACCGGCACCGCGAGCCGCAGCCCCGGCAGCCGCTCGAACAGCGCCGGGTACACCTCCTGAAGCTCCACCCGCGCCAGCGGCTGCCCGAGGCACTGGTGGACGCCGTAGCCGAAGGTGAGGTGGTGGCGGGCCTCGCGGCCGAGGTCGAGCCGGTCGGGGTCGCCGGGGAACGCGTCGGGATCGCGGTTGGCGGAGTCGTTGGCCGCCACCACCGGCTCCCCGGCGCGCACCAACTGCCCGGCGACCTCGACGTCCGCCGTCGCCACCCGCCTGC
This sequence comes from Streptomyces sp. NPDC050560, assembly GCF_044457285.1. Taxonomy (NCBI): domain Bacteria; kingdom Bacillati; phylum Actinomycetota; class Actinomycetes; order Kitasatosporales; family Streptomycetaceae; genus Streptomyces; species Streptomyces sp. NPDC050560. The sequence continues at coordinate 433,315 of NZ_JBITGT010000006.1, read as the reverse complement.
GCCCGAAGTGGGTGATGGTGAGGTAGCGCAGCAGCTCCTCGACCGCGTTCGCCACCCTGGGCGCCGAGGTGTCCGCCCTGAGGGCGGCGAGCTGGCCGGGGTTCTCCAGCAGTGCGAGGGTGCCGAGCGCGATCATGTTGGCGGTGGTCTCGTGCCCGGCGCCGAGCAGCAGCCTGAGCATGTTCAGCAGTTGGTCGCGGTCGATGGCGCCGGTCCGCTCCACCTCGATGAGATGGCTGATCACGTCCTCGGCGGGCTCGGCCGCCTTCCGCTCCACCAGGCCCCGCAGGTACTCGCGCATCTCCTCGTACGCCTGGAGGGCCTCCTCGGGCCCCGTCTCGCCGGAGACGAGCAGGCCGCTCTGGTACTGGAAGAACTCGTGGTCCTCGTACGGCACCCCCAGCAGCTCCGAGATGACCGAGGAGGTGACGGGCAGTGCGAGTCCTGTGACCAGGTCGGCGGGGCGCGGGCGGGCGGTGAACTCGTCGAGGAGCCGCTGTACGTGGTCCCGGATGCGGGGCCGCAGCGCCTCCACCCGCTTGATCATGAAGTCCCTGGTGAGCATGCGGCGGTGCACCGCGTGCTCCGGGTCGTCCATGTTGAGGAACGTCGGGTGCTTCTGCCGGGTCGCGGCCACCCCCGCGCTGTGGCTGGGGAAGCCGGGGGCGTTCATGTCGGAGCTGAACCGCGGGTCGGACAGCACCTCGCGGACGTCGTCGTAGCGGGTCACCAGCCACGCGATCTTGCCGTCCCAGAGCCTGACCTTGCTGATCGGCTCCTGCTCGCGCAGCGTGCTGAACTCGGCCGGAGGGTCGAAGGGGCAGCCCGTGGGCCGCTTGAGGGGATACTCGGGTATCTCTTTCGTAGCGATGACGCACCTCTGGCTCGGGTAGTGCGGTCGGGAAGAGCGCCGTCTCAGGCGACATCATGAGCGCGCGGCGGCGGAAAGACCATCCGTATACGTACTTTATTTACGGGGCCGTGGTGTGGTCCGCCCGTGCGGGGCGGTCCCCGCGGGCGGCTCAGGCGGTGCCGCGGGGCCGTACGGGGGTGACCTCGGCGGGCGGCACGGGCCCCGCGTCCGCGCCGAGCGTGGGGCAGGCGACCGCGCCCTCGGAGGTGACGGAGACGGTCAGCTCGCCGAGCCCGGTGAGCGCGGTCGTCACGGTGTCGCCTTCGGTGATCCTGCCGACGCCCGCGGGGGTGCCGGTGGTGATCACGTCGCCCGGGTGCAGCGTCATCACCGAGGACACGTACGCGATCAGCGCGGGCACGTCCCAGATCAGGTCCGCGGTGTCGGCGTCCTGGCGCAGGGTGCCGTTGACCGCGCAGGTCAGCCGCAGGGTGTCGGGCGCCCCCGCCTCGTCCGGGGTGACCAGCCAGGGGCCCAGCGGGGTGAAGGTGTCGAAGGACTTGCGCACCGAGCGGTCCTCGCCGCCGCGCATCGTGATGTCCAGCAGGTTGGTGTACCCGAAGACGTACGACAGCGCGTCCGCGCGGGCCACGTGCCGGGCCCGCCGGCCGATGACCAGCGCCAGTTCGCCCTCCTGGTCGAAGCGGCGGTCGGTGTACGGCAGCCGGACCGTCCCACCCGCGCCGGTCAGCGAGGACGGCGCCTTGAGGAACACCCCGAGCCCGTCGACCTGGGTGCGCTGGCTCATCTCCGCCTTGTGGTCCAGGTAGTTCACCGGGGCCGCGGCGATCTTGCCGGGGTCCGGCACCGGCGGCAGCAGCCGCACCCCCTCCGCGGGGACGCCGGGACCGTCGGCGAGCACCACACGGGAGGGGTCGCCGCCGCTCGCGGCGATCAGCCTGAGCATCGGGCTGCCGCCCGGCGGCGCCTTGTCGAGGAAGGCGGGGTCGGCGTCCACGAGGGCGCCGTCGACGAGCGCGCCCGCGCGGGGCGCCCCGTCGCCTGGGTGAACGTAGCTGACCAGCCTCATCGTCGGCTCCCTCGGGTGGCGGTCGGGACGGGTGCGCGGGGCGGCGCCTGGCGCCGGGCGGACATGGCGCGGGGCATCAGGACGCGGCCCTCTCCGCGGCGGCCCCCGCGGTGCGTTCGGCGTAGAGCCAGTCGAGTTCGGTGTAGTCGTCGGCCCTGCGCCCCCGCATGAAGCGGTCGCGCAGCGCGAGGGTGACCGGGTCGCCGGTGTGCCACACCTGGCCCCACATCCTGGCCCTGGTCTGGCAGAGGCCCGCGAGCCGCAGCCGGGTGTCCTCGTACCCGCGCAGCGCGGCGCCGAGGTCCCCGCCCGCGCCGCGCACCGCGTCCGCGAGCGCGAGCGCGTCCTCAAGCGCCTGGCAGGCGCCCTGCCCGAGGTACTGGAGCATGGGGTGCGCGGCGTCGCCGAGGAGCACCGCGCGGCCGTGCGTCCAGGTGTCCAGCGGATCGCGGTCGTAGATGGGCCAGTTGCGCCCGCGGTCGATGCGCGAGACGTGCTTCTGCACCTCGGCGCAGGTGGTGGCGAAGCGCTCGGTCAGCTCCTCGACGCCGCCCACCTCGGCCTCGCCGCGCGCGAAGCTGTCGCTGCGGAAGACGGCGACCTGGTTGTAGATCTCGCTGCGGCGCACCGGGTACTGGATGAGGTGCAGCCCGGGGCCCACCCACAGCACCACGTCCTGGTCGGCCACCTCGGTCTTGACCTCGTGCATCGGCAGGGTGCCGCGGTAGGCGACGAAGCCGCTGGGCACGGGCGCGTCGTCGGAGACCAGGGTGCGTACCACCGAGTGCAGGCCGTCGGCGCCGACGAGGAGCTGGGCGCGGTAGGAGCTGCCGTCAGAACACCGCACGCCCGCGCCGTCCTCGTCCGCCCACGCGGCGGTGACCAGCTTGTTGTTCTCCAGGTGGATCAGCGGCTGCGCGCGGCAGGCGCCGACGAGGATGCCCAGCAGGTCGCTGCGGTGCACCACCACGTACGGGTAGCCGTAGCGGGTGCGGAAGGCGTCGCCGAGGTCGAGGCGGGTCAGCGGCTCCCCGGTGACCGCGTGCCGCATCACCCCGTAGCGCGGCAGCACGGCCACGTCGAGGAGCTGGTCGAGCAGGCCGAGGCGGTCCATCATCCGGGTGGCGTTGGGCCCGACCTGGAGCCCCGCGCCGATCTCGGTGAACTCGGCGGCCCGTTCCAGCAGCACCACCTCGCGGCCCGCCCCGGCCAGCGCGAGCGCGGCCGTCAGACCGCCGATGCCGCCGCCCGCGACGAGGGCGTACGTGCCGTCGGCGGACGCGGGGCGGCCCGTGCGGCCCCGGGAGGGCGAGGGAGTCGTCCCCATGCGCTCAGCACTCCCGTCCGCGCGCGGGGCGGGTGCCGGTGGCGGGGGGTGTCCCGTGGCGGTCGGGGTCTGGGCCCTGGTGGGTGGGTGTGAAGCGAGACGTAGCCATGGCGGCGTTCCTCCGGTTCACTTCGCGGGCCCGCGCAACCCCCGGGCCCTTGCCGCTCGTTCGCCGGGGCGCGGATCGCGGCCCGCCCCCGGACCGTGCGGTATTAGTACGTGTACGTACGATGTGCCGTCACGGTAGGGCGGGCTTTCCCGGCCGTCAAGGGGTGTTGGGGCAATCCGTGACCGGCGCACTCCCCGGAGATCGTACGGATGCGTTCGAATGACGTTCCGCCGCGAGCCGCGCCTCGGATACGGTGGCGTGTGCGCAGGACAGGAGAGGACCACGTGCGAAACCCCGCGGCCGACAGCGGTCCCCCAGCCGAGGCACCCCCCGCTGCCGTGCCGCCCGCGCTGCCGCTCGACACCACCGCGGGCCACCTCATCCGCCGCGCCCAGCAGGCGCACACCGCCATCTGGTCGGCCGAGGTCGGCGGCGACGTCACCAGCCCGCAGTACGCGATACTCAGCGCGGTCGGACGCACCCCGGGCGTGGACCAGCAGACCGCGGGGCGGCTCGCCTCGCTCGACAAGTCGACCACCGCGAACGTCGTCGAACGCCTGGAGCGCAGGGGCTGGATAGCCCGCGGCCGGGACACCGAGGACGGCCGCCGCAACATCCTGGAACTCAGCGCCGAGGCCAAGTCGACGCTGCACGGTCTCACCGCGCGGGTGGCCGCCGTCCAGGAGCGCCTGATGGCCCCGCTCGGCCCCCACCTCAGGCGCACCTTCCACCGGCTCCTCGGCCGGGTCGCCTACCAGGGCCCCGTCCCGGCGGCGGGCGGCGGCCCCGGCCCCGGCGGCGACGTGGACGTCCTCGGGCTCACCGCCGCCGCGGGCCACCTCATCCGCCGCGCCGAGCAGGTGCACGGCGTGCTGTGGGGCAGACACGTCGGCGCCCTGCTGACGCCGTCCCAGTACGCGCTGCTCAGCGGTCTCGCCTGGCGGCCCGCCATCGACCAGACGGCGGCGGGCGAGATGGCGTCGCTCGACAAGTCGAGCACCGCGGACATCGTGGCCAGGCTGCGCCGCAGGGGCTGGATACTCGACACCCGCGACGAGACCGACCGCCGCCGCAAGCTCCTCACCCTGACCGACCTCGCCCACGAGGCGCTTGCCGAGGTGACCCCCGCGGTACGCACCGTCCAGCGGGACCTGGTGGCACCGCTGTCACCGCGCGAACAGGACCGCCTCGTCAGCCTGTTGCGCAGGATCGCCTACCGCTGAGACCGCGGGCGCCGCCGCCCGCGCGCTCAGGGCCGGTCAAGCGCCTCGTTGAAGTCCCCGAGGAACCGGAACGCGCCCTTGTCCACCCGGTAGAGGTACAGGCCCTCGCGCCGCCCCTCGTCGCCGCTGACGTGGAACGCGGACGTCGTCGCGTCGAACCGGTAGGAACGGGTGACGCCTTCGTACCGCCCCTCGCGCAACTCCCGCACCAGCGCGCCGCGTTCCGGCTCCGTGCCGAGCGAGCGCAGCCCGGAGGCGAGGAAGCCCACCGTGTCGTACGCCTCCGCCGCCCAGCGCGGGGGAGCGTGCCCGAAGCGGCGGCGGAACGCGGCGCTGAAGTCCCGGGCGCGCGGGTCGGCCGACGCGTCGGTGAACGCGGCGGCGAGCGTCCAGCCCTCGGCCGCCGCCCCCGCGCCCGCCAGGAACGCCGGGGTCAGCACCGTCTCCGTGGCGCACCGCGGCCCCGAGAAGCCCGCCGCGTCCAGGGCGCGCGCCAGCAGCGCCGCGCGCTCGGGGCCCCCGGCGAAGAACACCGCGTCGGGCTTCGCGGCGGCCACCTCCCCTGCCACGCCGGTGAAGTCACGTGTCCCCGACGGCACCGTGTGGGTACGGGTCCTCCGCTCCTGCCCCAGCGAACGGGCGACCGAGTCCACCAACTGCCAGGCCGGGTCGCCGCCCGCCCGGTCGAGCACCAGGCTGGTCAGCGCGCTGTCGACGGCACGGACCAGGAACGAGAGCACCGGCAGCGCCAGCGCGGAGGCGTCCGCGCGCGGCTGGAACACCGACTTGGTGCCGTAGGAGGTGAGGGCGTCGGAGGCCGCCGCCACACACACCGCGGCGAGGCCCGCGTCCCCGTACGACTCCGCGGCGGCGAGCGCCGTCGCCTCACCGCTCGGCCCGAGCACCGCCGTCACCTCCGGGTCGCCGGCCATACGGGCCGCCACGTCCCGGGCGCCGGACGCGCCGCCCCGGTCGTCCAGCGTGCGCAGCCGCAGCGTGAACGGCCGGTCGCCGCGGGCGTTGAACCGCTCCACGGCCAGCGTCGCGCCGTCCCGCAGCGCCCGCCCCGTGTCGGCGCCAGGGCCCGACAGGGTGGTGTGCACGCCCAGCGTCCGCCGCGGCGGCGGCGCCCCGCCACCGCGCCCCGCGGCCCACGCCGCGAGCCCGCCGCCCGCGGCGAGCACCCCGGCGGACGAGCCGAGCGCCAACAGCCGCCGCCTGCCGAGGCCGCCACCGGCAGCGCCCGCCGCGAGGGTCCCCGGCTCGGTGGCGGCGATGTCGGGAAGCTCGATCACCCGCGCCGAGCGCTCCGCGATCAGCGCGCTCACCGCAGGCGGCAGCCAGCCCTCGCCCCGCGCCGGCTCCCCGCCCGCCGCCAGCAGTTCCGCAAGCCGCCCGGGTCCTGGCCGCGCCGCCGCCTCCTTGGCCAGGCACGCCGCCACCACGCCCGTGAGCGCCCCCGGCACGCCCGACAGATCGGGCTCGTCGTACACCGTGCGCAGCAGCACGGACGCCGCGGAGCCCGCGCCGAAAGGACGCACCCCGCTCGCCACATAGGCCAGTACGCACCCGAGCGAGAACACGTCGCTCGCGGGCCCCACCTCGCCGCCCCCGCCGCGCGCCTGCTCGGGTGAGAGGAAACCGGGGGAGCCGACGACGGCGTCCGCCGAGGTCAGCGCGGTGGCATCGGCGGTGCGCGCGATGCCGAAGTCGATGAGGCGTGGCCCGTCGGGCGCGAGCAGGACGTTGCCCGGTTTCACGTCCCGGTGGACGAGCCCGGCCTCGTGCACCGCCGTCAGCGCCCCCGCGAGCCGCACCCCGAGCACCCGTACCGTGTGCTCCGGCAGCGGCCCGCAGGCCGCGACCGCCTCCGCGAGCGAGGGCCCCGGCACATACGGCGTCGCCAGCCAGGGCGCGGGCGATTCCGGGTCGGCCGCGGTCACCGGCACCACCCAGCGGCTCGTCACCCGGCCCGCGGCCTCCGCCTCCCGCCGGAACCTGGCGCGGAACGACGGCTCCTGCGCGTACCCGGCGCGGATCACCTTCAGCGCGGTGAGCGCGCCACCGGGGGAGCGGGCCAGGTACACCAGGCCCATACCGCCCGCGCCGAGCCTGCCGAGCAGCCGGTGCCCGCCCACCGACGCGGGATCTCCTGGCAGCAGCGGTTCCATCGCGCTACGCCGCCGCCCCGTACCCGGCGGCGCCCGCGAACCGGAACCGGCCGCCGTTTACCTCGTAGCGGAACGCGGCGCCCGTGCCCGTGAACGTGCCGTCCTTCGCGTCGAACCGGAACGTCCTGGTCACCCCCTGGTACGCGGTGCCGCGCAGCCGCTTCAGCAGCGCCTGCCTGTCGCCCGCCGCCCTGCCCAGCGCCCGCATCCCCGCCGCCACCATGCCCGCCGCGTCGTACGCCTCCACCGCGTACCAGCCGGGCGCGGAGCCGAAGCGGTCCCGGTGCGCGGCGGTGAAGTCCTTCGCCGCGGGGAACGCCGCCGCGTCCACGAAGGTGGCCATGCCCACCCACCCCTCGCCCGCCGCGCCCGCCCGGCCGGGGAAGCGGGTGTCGACGAGCGCCTGCCCGGCGAACCTGGGCCCGGTGAAGCCGCGTTCTTCGAGCGCGTGCGCCAGCAGCGCCGCCCGGTCGTAGTACCCGGCGAACACCAGCGAGTCCACGTCCTCGCCGAGGAGTTCCGCGACCGGCGGCCCGAAGTCGGTGGCGGCCGCCCGTGTCACCTTCACCCGGGGTACCCGGCCGCCGGAGCGCAGCGTCGCGTTGACCATCTGCGCCACCTGCCAGCCGTAGGTGTCGGCGGCACGGTCCTGGACCAGCGCGGGCCGCCGCCCGCCCGCCGCCACGAGCGCCGCCTGCACGGCCACCGCGACCCGCGCCTCCGCGGGCCTGGCCTGGAACACCGAGCGGTTGTTGCCGTCCTGGGTGACCTCGATGGAGCCCGCGGAGACCGTCACCACGGGCAGCAGCGCCTTGTCGTAGACGGACAGCGCCGCTGCCGCCGCCTCGTCGGTGGTGGGCCCGACCACCGCCACCACCGAGCGGTCCCCCGCGAGCCGCTTTGCCACCTCCACCGCCCGCGCCGGCTCCCCGCCGTCGTCGTGCACGGCGAGCGCCAGCTCGAACGGCCGCCCCGCGCGCGCGTTGAACCGCTCCACCGCGAGCCGCACCCCGTTGTGCTGCGCCCTGCCGAACGCCGCGGCGCCGCCGCTGAGATCGGCGTGCAGTGCGAGGGTCCTGCGCCCGCCGCCCGCGGCCGGGGAGCCGCCCCGGGTCAGCGCCCAGGCGGCGGCCCCGCCGCCCGCCGCGACCAGCGCCGCGGCGCCGCCCGCGAGCAGCGCCCGGCGGCCGGGGCGCCGCGCGCCGTCCCGCGGCGGCTGCGCGAGGGTGTCCTCGACACCGGGCAGCGCGAGCGCCGCCGCCGAGCGCTCCGCGATCAGCCGCAGCAGCGGCTCGGGCAGCCAGTCGCCGCCCGGCCGTGCGTCGGCGGCGAGCAGCCCGGGCAGCGCGGCGGGCGCGGGCCGCGCCTCCGGGTCCTTCGCCAGACAGGCGTCGAGCACGGGGCGCAGGTCCTCGGGGACGCCGTCGAGCGCGGGTTCGTCGTGGACGGTGCGGAACAGCAGCGCCTCCGCCGCGCCCCGGCCGAACGGCGGGCGCCCGGTGGCCGCGTACGCCAGCACGCACCCGAGCGAGAACACATCGCCCGCGGGCCTGGCCTCCGCGCCCTCCGCCTGCTCGGGCGCGAGGAAGCCGGGCGTGCCGATGACCGAGCCCGCCGCGGTGAGCGCGGTCTCGTCGGTGGCGCGCGCGATGCCGAAGTCGATGAGGCGTGGCCCGTCGGGCGCGAGCAGGACGTTGCCCGGTTTCACGTCCCGGTGGACGAGCCCGGCCGTGTGCACCGCCGCGAGCGCCTCGGCGAGCCGCGCGCCCAGCACCCGTACCGCCGCCTCGTCGAGCGGGCCGAACTCGCGCACCGCCTCCTCCACCGAGGGCCCCGGCACATAGCGCGTCGCGAGCCAGGGCGCGGGCGCCTCCGGGTCGGCGGCGGTCACCGGCACCACCCAGGGGTTCGCCACCCGGCCCGCGGCCTCCGCCTCCCGCCGGAACCTGACGCGGAAGTCCGTGTCGTGCGCGAACTCGGGGCTGATCACCTTGAGCGCGCTCAGCGCCCCGCCGGGGGAGCGGGCCAGGAACACGGTGCCCATTCCACCGGCGCCGAGTCTGCCGAGCAGCCGGTGGCCGCCGACGGCGGCCGGGTCTCCCGAGTGCAGCGGGTCCATTCAGTCTCCTGTGAGCTGGTCGGTGAGGCGGGAGAGCATGTTCGGCAGCGCGTGGGCCGAGTAGTCGTCGAAGGCGGCGTCGTCGATCCCCGCCCCGCCCTTGGCGGCGACGGCCACGGTGACCTGCCCGATGCGCGCGATCTGCCAGAGATAGGGGTACGGGCCCTTGTCGCCGTCGGTGGCGAAGGTGCCCGTCTCCCCGATGGAGTCCTCGGCGTACTCCTGGGCCCGCTTGCCGAAGGGGTTGCCCGAGGAGATCAGCCCGTGGACGTGCTGGCCGGCGCCGAGGTCCTGGTCGGGGCACTGGAGCGCCTCCTCCAGGGTGGTGGCCATCTCCTGGTCGGCGCCCGCGACGGACGAGTGCACCGTCACCACGGCCGACATCCGCAGCCTCGGCCGCCCCGGTTCCTTCCCGGGCACCTCGCTTGCCCGGCTCAGGCTCGCCAGCACCCCGGGCGGCAGCGGCTCGCGCCGCCATACGCACGCGCGGTCGAGTACGGGCCAGGTCGCCGTGTCCGTCTCGTACGGGTCGGAGCGCACGAAGTCGGGCCCCAGATCGCCCGGTTCGAGCGCGACCTCGGCGGCGAGCCGCGCCGCGCGCTCCCGGGTCCTCGGCAGCAGTTCCGGCGACGGCGTGAACGCGAAGCCGCCGGGCGACGCGCTCGCGCCCCCCGGCGGCGCGGAACCCGACGCCGGGCGCCCGGACTCCCCGCCGCCCTCGGACCGCGCCCCGCCCCCCGAACAGCCCGCCAGCAGCACCACGGCCGCGAGCGCCGCACCGCACACCCGCACCGGCCCCGTGAACCTCACCCGCGCCCCCCTGTTCCTCGTCCCCCCGGGCCCGACGACCCGTCACCGTCGCGCTCGTACTTCTTCCTTATGTCCATACGCCGTGGGGCCGCGGACGGTTTCCGACCAGCGCATGAACTTTCGGCCCTTTTCCGGCGACGCGCCCCGACCCCGCGGGGCGGGCCTGATCAACGGCCTGATTCGCGGCCTGATCCGAAGGACGGCCACCGCTCGGCGGCCCACTCGCGCCAGCCCGGCCAGCCCGGGGGCGGGGCGTCGAGGACGCGCCCGGCGAGTTCCGCGGTGCCGGGCTCCTCGAACAGCTCGCGCCACCGGGCCAGGTCGGCCTCGGTCATGGGGAAGGTCAGGTCCGGGGCCGTCGCCTGTCTGCGGGCGATCCTGGCGCGCTGGGTCTCAGCGTCGACCGGCACGTACACGAGGCGGCACGCCGCGCCCGCGGACCGGGCGAGCCGGCGGATCGCGGACCGCTCGGCACGCGACCAGCATCCGAAGCCCAGGACCACACCGGTCCCGAGCCGCAGCGCCGCCAGGGCGAACGAGAGCATCCGCCCCTCCAGGACGTCGCGCCTGCCGCCCGCGTCGGACTCGCCGAACAACGGGATCATCCACTCGTCGGGCGTCGGCCGCAGCGCGCCGTGCTCCTCGGCCATCCTCCTGGCGAGCGTGGTCTTTCCCGCCCCTGGCAGGCCGACCGTCAGAAACAACGTGGGCACACCGCGATCGTTCACGCGGACCGCGCGCCGCACAACCGCATGTCACGGGCCGTGCCCGTGGTGTGTGTGGGTGTGGGCAGGTGAGTCGGGCTGTACGCCGGATTCTGTCGCCCGGTCGCCTCGCGGCGGCCGGGGAGACGGCCATCCATCTGGGACCGGTGTCACCACCGGCCTCAAGCGGTCTACCCGCGGACTCGGGCGGGCCGCCCTCAACCGTCCGCGCGAGAACACCCCCATTACGAGGGTGCCCCCTTCTTGACCTTGCTCCGGGTGGGGTTTACCAAGCCGCCCGGGTCACCCCGGACGCTGGTGGTCTCTTACACCACCGTTTCACCCTTACCAGACCGGCCCGAAAACCCGCCTGGCGGTCTCTTCTCTGTGGCACTGTCCCGCGGGTCACCCCGGGTGGCCGTTAGCCACCACCCTGCCCTGCGGAGTCCGGACGTTCCTCGGCGACAACCCCCACAACAGGAGCCACGCCGCGACCGCCCACCCGACTCACCTGCCCACCCCATGCTACCCGTCGCCACGGCGGGCGCGGGCCACGGTGGTTCGCGCCCGCCGGTCAGACGCCCTCGGAGTCCGGGGCGTTCTCGTCGTCGTCCGCCATCTCCCGCAGCGCCCTGCCGCGCGCGCAGACCATCGCGGCCGCTCCCGCGGCGGCAGCGGCCAGGGCCACCGGCACCATCCACGGCCGGTTGAACACGTGTCCGAAGGCGTGGTCGAGGGAGATCCTGCCGGGGCCCGCCACCGCGAGCCCGGCCGTGACCAGCCCGACGGAGGCGGGCAGCTCAAGGCCGCCGTTCTGCGCGAAGTAGCCGTTCGGGGCGTGCACGGCTGCGGCCGCGGCCATCCCGCCCGCCGCCGTCGCCCCCGCGACCGGGGTCGCGAGGCCCACCGCGAGCAGTGCCCCGCCCCCGGCCTCCGCGAGCCCGGAGGCCACCGCGCTCGGCCGCCCGGGACGGTAGCCCATCTGCTCCATCCCGGCTGCGGTGCCCTCGATGCCGCCGCCACCGAACCAGCCGAACAGCTTCTGCGCGCCGTGGGCGGCCAGCGAGCCGCCGATGCCGAGGCGGAGCAGCAGCAGCCCCAGATCGCGCCGGTCGACATGAGTCACGGTGAGCCTCCCTGGTCCCGTGGGCCTGATGTGCTCTCCACCGTGCCACGCGCCACGGCGCCCGGCCCCTCTCCGGAGCCGTACGGGTGGCGGGGAGGGCCCGCCGCGCCGCGCGGGCTCAGCCGCGGCCCCCGAACGGCATCTCGGTGGCGAGGACCGTCATGAACGGCACGTTCGCGTTCAGCGGCAGCTCCGCCATGTGCCGCACCAGGCCCGCCACCTCGGCCACCGACATCACCGGCTCGACGGCCGTCCCGCCGTCCGCCTGCCGCACCCCGCGCGTCATGCGCCCCGTCATCTCGGTGGCCGCGTTGCCGATGTCGATCTGGCCGCAGGCGATGTCCAGCCCGCGCCCGTCGAGCGCGAGCGCCTTGGTGAGGCCGGTCAGCGCGTGCTTGGTCGCCGTGTACGCGGCCGACCTCGGCCGGGGCACGTGCGCGGAGACCGAGCCGTTGTTGATGATCCGGCCGCCGCGCGGGTCCTGCGCCCGCATCATCCGGAACGCGGCCTGCGCGCACAGGAAGGCGCCGTTGAGGTTGGTGTCCACCACGTGCCGCCACGCCTCGTACGGCAGCTCGTCGAACGGCACGTCACCGGGGCCGAAGGTGCCCGCGTTGTTGAACAGCAGGTCGCACCGCCCGAACCGGTCGCGCACCGCCGAGAACAGCGCCCCGACCTGCTCGGGCACCGCCACGTCGGTGCGCACCGCGAGCGCGGCGGCCCCGGGCGGCGCCAGCTCCCGTGTCGCGTGCAGGGCCTCCTCGCGGCGCCCGGCGAGCGCCACCGACCAGCCCGCGCCCAGCAGTTCCAGCGCCACGGCCCGACCGACACCGGAACCGGCGCCCGTCACCACCGCCGTCCTCGCTCGCTTCTCGTCCATGGCGGCAGCGTATTGCCCCGCCGTCCGCGTCGCGGCGCCGTCCGCGCGGCTCCGCTCAGGCGGCGTCCTCGCCCGGGTAGCGCACCCCCACCTGCCGCCGTGCGCTGTCCAGGGTCCGCATCACCGCGAGCGTGCCGTCCAGCGGCACGAGCGACGACTCCGTCTCGCCCGCGCGCAGGCAGCGCATCACCTCCGCCGCCTCGTGCGCGTACGAGCTGCGGTGCCCGTCCTCGGGGCCGAGCCGGAACTCCTCGGGCTCCCGGCCCGCCCGGTGCAGCACGAAGCGCTCCGGGTGGAAGAACCCGCCGGGCACCTCCACCCGGCCCCGCGAACCCGCGAGCGTGGCCCTGGTCTCCGTCGCCGTGTCGATCGCGCACTGGAGCGCCGCCTGCTGGCCGCCCGGCCAGGACAGCAGCAGCCCCGTCCTGAGGTCGACGCCCGCCGGGGACAGCAGCGAGCGGGCCGTCACCTCCTCGGGCTCGCCGAGGAAGAGCTGCGCGAACGACACCGGGTACACCCCGAGGTCGAGCAGCGCGCCGCCGCCCTGCGCCGGGTCGGCGAGACGGTGCCCAGGGCCGAAGTCCCCGGTGATGCAGAAGTCCGCAGAGACGCTGTGGACCTCGCCGATCGCCCCGTCGTCCACCAGCGCCTTCAGCCGCCGGATCAGCGGGTTGCAGTACATCCACATGGCCTCCATCAGGAACAGGCCGCGCTCCTTCGCGAGCGCGACCAGCTCCCCCGCCTGGCGCGCGTTCAGCGTCAGCGGCTTCTCGCACAGCACCGCGCGCCCGCCCTCCAGGCAGATCCCGGCCGCCGTGCGGTGCGCCGCGTGCGGGGTGGCCACGTAGACCACGTCGACATCGGCGTCCACGGCGAGCGACGCCCAGTCGCCGTACGCGCGCCCCGCGCCGAACCGCTCCGCGAACGCCTCGGCCGCGGGCGCGGAACGCGACCCCACCGCCAGCAGCTCGGCGTCCGGCAGCGTCACCAGATCGGCGGCGAACTTCGCGGCGATACCGCCGGTCGCCAGCACGCCCCACCGCACCCGGTCAGCCATGACCCCACCGTCCGTCCCACGTCAGGGCGGGCACCCCGGCGGCGCCGCGGCCACCCGCCTCCCGGTCGACTGCGATCATAGGACGAAAGGAACACACCCCTGGAGGCCCCCTGAGCACCCCGGGCAGGCACCGCGCGCCGCCCTCGGGACCGCACTCGCCGCCGCGTCCCGCTGACCGCGGCCCCACCCCGCCCCGGGAACCGTACGATGGCGCGCATGCCCTCGGACCCCGACACCGGCGCACGGCTGCGCTCGGCCCTCGACGCCCTGGCCGAAGGGCTCGCGCCGCGCCGGGCCGCCGACGCCGTCGCCCGGCTGATGGCCGCCTACCGCGGCGGCCCCACCCCGACCGCCGCGCCCGTGCTGCGCGAGCGCGCCGACGTCGTCGCCTACGCCGCGTACCGGATGCCCGCCACCTTCGAGGCAGCGCGCGCCGCGCTCACCGCCGCCGCGGGGCACGGGCCCGCGCCCGACAGCCAGCTCGACATCGGCGGCGGCACCGGGGCCGCGGTCTGGGCGGCGCAGGCCGTGCACGGCGGCAGCCGCCGTGTCACGGTGCTCGACTGGGCCGCGCCCGCGCTCGACCTCGGCCGCGAACTCGCCGCGGCGCACCCCGCGCTCGCCGGGGCCGACTTCCGCGCCGCCCGTATCGGCCCCGGGCTCACGCCCGGACCCGCCGGGCTCGTCACCGTCAGTTATGTGCTGGGCGAGCTGACCGAGGCCGACCGCGCCGCCGTCGTCGACACGGCGGCCGCGGCCGCCACCGGCGCCGTGGTGGTCGTCGAGCCCGGCAGCCGCGAAGGGCACGCGCGCGTGCTCGCCGCCCGCGACCGGCTCATGGCCGCCGGGCTGCGGATCGCCGCGCCCTGCCCGCACACCGCGCCCTGCCCCCTGGCCGGCGGCGCCGACTGGTGCCACCTCTCCGCCCGGGTCGCGCGCTCCTCGCTGCACCGCAGGGTCAAGGCCGGCTCGCTGCCGTACGAGGACGAGAAGTTCAGCTACGTCGCCGCCGTCCGCGGCGAGCCAGGGCCCGCGCCTGCCCGCGTCATCCGCAGGCCGCGGCAGCGCAAGGGGCAGGTACTGCTCGACGTGTGCAAGGCCGACGGTACCGTCGCCGCCGAGACCGTCACCAAGCGGCAGGGCGAGCGCTACCGGCGGGCCAGGGACACCGCGTGGGGCGACCCCTGGTGAACCGGGGCCGCCCGCGCCCCGGCCCGGCCACCCACCGGCCCCCGCCCGCGCCGGAGGCACCGCGGCACTAGATTCGCCGCATGCCCAACAGCCCGCAGCCCGCCGCCCGGAAGCCGTCGCGGACAACGGCGGGGAAGCCCGCGCGTCCCGCCCCCGACGCCGCCCGCCGCAACGAACGCTCCCGCCGCGCCATCCACGACGCCGCCCTCGCCCTCGTCGCCGAGGAGGGCTACCGCAGGACCACCGTGGAGGGCATCGCGGCCCGCGCGGGCGTCGGCAAGCAGACCATCTACCGCTGGTGGTCGTCCAAGGCCGAGGTGCTGCTCGAAGCGTTCCTCGGCCTCGCCGCGCGCATGGGCGAGAGCCCCGAGGGCGCCCCGTTCGCCTTCCCCGACACCGGCGACCTGGCCGCCGACCTCAGGACGGTGCTGCGCGCCACCGTCGACGAACTGCTGGACCCCGCCTTCGCCGCCCCGGCCCGCGCGCTCGCCGCCGAGGGCGTCGTCAACGCCGACTTCGGCCGCCAGGTCGTCGCGGAGCTGCTCGAACCCCAGCTCGGGCGGTACGAACAGCGGCTGCGCGCCGCCCAGGACACCGGCGCCGTACGGCTGGGCGTCGACCCCCGTATCGCCCTGGAACTGCTGGTCGCGCCGCTGGCGCAGCGCTGGCTCCAGCACACCGGGGAGATCACCCACGCCTACACCGACCGCCTGGTCGACTACGCGCTGTACGGCCTGGCGCCGCGGCCCGACAGGGCCTAGGCGGCCTCCCGGCGCCGTGCGCGCCCCCGTCCTGCCTCTCTCCGCCCCCCGTGCACCCCGCCTTTTGTCTCCGGAGAGATGGGGCGCAGGATGGTGGGACGATAGAACGGAAGCCGGTCGGGCACGAGGGCAAGGCGAGGGGATGTATGGGCGCTGGGTTCGAAGGCCGCTCGGGCGGGCGCGGCAGGTTCTCCGGATGGCTGCGCCGCCGCCCCAAGGACACCAGCGAACACCCCGCCCGTGAGGAACTGCTGCTCGCCGTCGCCGCCGCGGGAATGCCCCTGGCGCCCGCGGCGCACCCCCAGGGCTACCGATGTTCGTGCGAGCGCATCGGGTGCCCCACCCCCGCCAGGCATCCGGTCTCCTTCGCCTGGGGCACCCAGGCGACCACCGACCGCGCCCAGATCGAGCGGTGGGCGCGGCACCAGCCCGCAGCCAACTTCGTCACCGCCACCGGCATGATCCACGACGTCCTCGACGTACCGGCCGCGGCGGGCCGGGAGGCGCTGGCGCGGCTGCTCGCCGAGGACGTCGCGGTGGGCCCCGTGGCCGAGTCCGACGACGACAGGATGCTGTTCTTCACGGCGACCAGGGGCACCCCGCAGGACGAGGACGAGTGGTGGCCCTGCGAGCTGGACTGCCACCCCGAGACGATGGACGAGCACCCGGGCCTGCGCTGGCACTGCCGCGGCTCCTACGTCCTGGTGCCCCCCGCCCGCCTCCCCGGCGACCTCGGCGTCTACTGGACCCGCGGCCCCGAGCACCCGCTGCCCGACCCGCTGACCCTCCTCGAACCCCTCACCGACGCCTGCGCCCGGCACGCCCCCGCCGGGTCCGACCAGGAAGCGGCCCCCGCCTGGCCGATGCGGGGCTGAGCCCACCCGGCGGACGGGGGCGGCGGGACCGGCGCGCGCGGCCGGGGGCGGTTCAGCCCCCGAGACCCGGGTACAGGCGCCGCGCGGTGCCCGCGAAGATCTCCCGGCGCTCGGGCTCGGGCACCTCAGCGAGCACCCCCCGGGCCAGCGCCACCAGCTCGGGCAGCGACTGCTCGGCCGCGGGCAGGTTGGAGCCCCAGGCGATCCGGTTCGCGCCGAAGGCGGTCAGCACGGGGGAGAGGAAGTCGTTCGCCTCCTTGCCCGCGTCGTGCAGGCGCTCCAGGTTGCGGTGGGTCAGCTTGAGGTGGAGGCCGGGGTGCACGGCCAGCTTGGCGACCTCGGTGGCGGCGTCCGCGGGGGAGGCCGCGATGTCCGGGTAGCCCATGTGGTCGAGCAGCACCCGGACCGTCGGGAACCGCCGCAGCAGCGCGTGCAGTTGCTCGGTCGCGGGGCCGAGCCGCATCTGGAGGCACACGGTCACCCCGAGCGCGCCCGCCCGCTCCCAGAACGGGAAGGTCTCCGGCGCCGCGAACCACTCGCCCTGGGTGGGCACGGTGCTGCCGCTGGTGAACAGCCGTACCCCGGACAGGCCGCCCTCCCCGGTCACCGCCTCCAGGTTGTCGGCGGCGTCGGGCCGCAGCGGGTCCACGGTGCCCACCGCGATGAACCTGTCGGGCCGCCGCGCCGTGCTGTCGAGCACATAGGAGTTGTCGTAGCCGTAGGCGGTCGTGGCCTGCACCAGTACGGCCCGGCCTATCCCGGCCCCGTCCATGCGCTCGGCCATGCCGTCGGCGGTGACCGGCCGGGTGGTGGCCCAGCCTGACTGCTTCCCGCCGATCGGCGCGCGCGGATAGCGGGCCACGTCGTCGGAGATGACGTGGCAGTGGGTGTCGACGATGTCCATGGATCGCTCCTCGGTGGTGTCGGTGGCGTGGTCCTTCCGCTGCCGGACGGTCACACGTCCTCGCCGTACTGGAGGCGCCGGTAGGGCACGCTGAGCACGTCGCGGGTGATCCGGACGTCGATCACGGTGGGCCGCGGGGCGGCGACGTACTCGGCCAGCGCGGCCCGCAGCTCGCCCGTGGTGCGTACGGTGGCGCCCGCGCCGCCGAGCGAGCGCGCCACCGCGCCGAGGTCCGGGGTCGGGATCACGGCGAGCTGCGGGTCGAGGCCCTTGGCCTGCGCCTTGTGGTACTCGGCGCCCAGGCCCTCGTCGTTCATGACCACCACGAGCACCGGCAGGTCGTAGCGGCAGGCGGTCTCGAATTCGGAGAGGTGCATCAGGAAGCTCGCGTCGCCCTCCACCACGAACGCCGGTTTGCCACCGGACGCGACGACGGTGCCGATGGTCAGCAGCGGGGCCTGGCCGATGGCGCCGAACATGCCGTAGTTGGAGGTGACCTCGCGGGAGCGCTGGAAGAGCATCGTGCCGAAGTCCGTCTGGTGCCCGCTGCCGAGCACGAGCCCGATCTCGCCGGGCAGTTCCTCGTCGAGGACCGCGATCGCCTCGCGCGGGTCGAGCAGGCCGTGGCCGCCGCGGTACTCGGCGGGGTCGATCAGCGGGGCGGTGAGCCTGCGGTGCACCTCGTCGGTGTGGAAGCCCTCCAACTGGACGCCGCGCCCGGCGAGTCCGGCGGTCAGGGCGGCGAGCCCCGGGACCGCGTCGGCCTGCACGTACGCGTCGGCCACCCGGCCGTTGCCCATCACCACGTGCGGCGCGGTGTCGATCTGCACATAGCGGGCGTCGGGGAAGAGGTAGCCGCTCTCGATGGTGTAGTGGTTGAGGCTCGCACCCACCGCCACCACGCAGTCCGCGCTTTGCAGCAGCTCCATCGCCAGCTTGCTGCCGAACAGGCCCGCGATCCCCACGTGGTACTCGCTGCGGTCGCACAGCCAGTTCTTGGCCTGGAGCGTGGTGGCGAGCATGCCGCCGGTACGCCGCTGGAGCGCGAGTACCTCCTCGCCGGCCCCCGCCCCGCGGGCACCGCGCCCCGCGATGATGACGACCCGCTTGCTCGACCCGACGATGTCGCACGCCCGCGCGATCAGGTCCGGGTCGGGCAGCAGCCTCGGCGTCTTCAGCAGCTCGGTGGACGGCACGTAGGGCATGTCGTCCTCGAACTCCGCGAGCTGCACGTCGAACGGGGCGCTGACCATCACGGGCCGGGACTCGGAGCGCGCCGTGTAGAAGGCCCGCCGTACCACCTCGTGGGCCGAGTCGGCCTTCGCCACCCGGAGGAACGCGCACTCGACGGCGGCGGCGAACCGCCGCTGGTCGAGGTACTGCACGGCGCTCTCGTCGCCGAGCGGTGTCTCGCCGCAGAAGGCGACCAGCGGGGTGCGCGCCCGGCTCGCCACGATCATGGAGGTGGCGAGCTGCGCGGTGCCGGGGCCGCTGGTGGTCGTCACCACGCCGGGACGGCCCGAGGCGCGGGCGTACCCGTGCGCCATGCTGAGGCCCGCGCCCTCGTGGCGGACCTCGTACAGCCGGGTGCCGCGGCCGGCCAGGGCGTTCATCCAGTGCATGTTGGCGTCGCCCATCATGCCGAACACATCCGTGGTGCCCTCGGCCGCGAACGCCTCCGCGAGCGCTTCGTAGACCTTCACCGTGCGGCCTCCTTCTGCTGGTCGTCATCGGCCGTGGCCCGGCCCTTCAGGCGCGGGAACACCCGCAGCGCGTTGCCGCCGTAGATCGCCTCCCGGTCGTCGTCGGCGAGGGATTCGATGGTGTCAAGCAGCGCCTTGACGTCGTCGAAGCGGTGCCCGGTCTCCGGGTCGACGCCGCGGACGGCGCCGATCATCTCCGAGGCGAACAGCACGTTCGCGGCCGGAATGACGTCCGTGAGCAGTTCGAGGCCGCGCCTGTGGTACACGCAGGTGTCGAAGAAGACGTTGCCGAGCAGCGCCTCTTCGAGCGGCGGGCGGCCCTGGTCCTGCATCACCCCGCGGTAGCGGCCCCAGTGGTAGGGCACCGCGCCGCCGCCGTGCGGCAGGATGAGACGCAGCGTCGGGAAGTCCTTGAACAGGTCCGACTGGCACAGTTGCATGAAGACGGCGGTGTCGCCGTTGAGGTAGTGCGCGCAGGTGCCCTGGACGGCCGGGTTGCGCGACATCGCGACGTGCACCATCGCGGGCACGTCGAGTTCGGCCATCTTCTCGTACAGCGGGTAGTAGACCCGGTCGGTCAGCGGCGGCGCCTGCCAGTACCCGTCGGACGGGTCCGGGTTGAGCAGGCAGCCGACGAAGCCGAGTTCGGTGACGCACCGCTCAAGCTCCGCGGCGGAGCTGCGGACCGAGGAGGCCAGCGCGTCGCCGGGCGACTGCGGGAGCTGGCAGGCCCCGGCGAACCGGCCGGGGAAGAGGCCGCAGACCCGGGCGACGAGGTCGTTGGCGACGCGGGACCAGTCGAGGCTGGTGCGCTCGTCGCCGTAGTGGTGCGCCATCTTCCCCGCGCCGGGCGAGAAGACGGTGAGATCGGTGCCGCGCTCCCGTTGCAGCCTGAGCTGGCCGCCCTCGATCGCCGCCCTGATCTCGTCGTCGCCGATGCGCAGTTCCCCGGGGTCCACGCGCGCGCCCGCGTCCTCGAACGCCCTGATCTGGCGCTCGCGCCACTGTCCGAGCGCGGGCGGCGCGGTCGTGAAGTGGCCGTGGCAGTCGACAATCATGAAAGGTCTCTCCTCGTGGTTCCGGGTCAGGCGCGGCCGGTGAGCCCGCGGCCCGCTTCGAGGCCGGGGAAGGTGCGTACGGGCGCCGACATGAGGAAGCGGTAGCCCTCCTCGACCACCTGCTGGACGTTGTCCGCGGTGACGTGCGGATGGCCGACGACGACGTCCTGCGCGAGGCAGACCTCCACGATCCGGCGCCTGGCCTCGACCATCAGCGGGTGGTCGAGCTGCCGCGGCACGCCCAGCTCCTGGCTGAGGTCGCCCTCGCCGATCAGGACGAGGCCGATGCCCGGCACCTCGTCGAGGATCGCGGGCAGGTTCTCGATGCCGAGCTGGTCCTCGATCTGGATGACGACGAGGACCTCGCCGTCGGGGGCGAGCGGCCATACGTCGGCCCTGGTGTAGTACTCCTGGTTCGGGAGGCCCCAGTAGCGTGCCGCCGCCGCGGGCGCGTCGCCGCGTACGCCCGCGGGCTCGTACCGCTCCGTCCCGGGCAGCCGCGGGTAGCGGCACGCCGCGACCGCGTTGCGCGCCTCCTCGACCCGGCTGATGTGCGGCCACACGATCCCGTACGCGCCCAGGTCGAGGGCCTGCTTCGCGTGCCACTGCCCCTGCTCCGCGCCGTTGACGGGCACCCGGACGAGGGGGGTGGGGGACGCGGCGAGGGTGGCGGCCTCGTGGACGCGCCGCCGGTTGAGCAGGTACTGGAGGCTGTCCCGCAGCGTCGTGGCGTCCCACGGCTTGTGCTCGGCCTCGAAGACGAGCCCGTCGTAGTCGCTCGTGGCGAACTCAAGGGCCGTGGCCGGGTCGGGCGACGCGAACGCCGCGAAGGCGTGCCTGCCCGTCTCCAGCGCGTCGATGATGCTGTTCAGGCGTGCCACTGGGCGCTCCGCTCTGTCGGTTGTGGATGGTCCGCCACCAGGCGCGGGCTCGCGTCCACGGGGACGGGCCGCCGGTCGGCGTCGTGCGGGCCGGGCGGCGCACGAGGACGAGGGACAGGGCTCTGCCGCCCGACGCGAGGACGACCGCGTCGGGCGGGAAGGCCCGCGGGGCTGCCTCCCGCGTCCCGTCCCCGGTGTCGGCGTCGGGGGCCGCGCGGCAGCCGACCGGGTACTCCAGCGCGGCGAGAGGGTCGGACAGCAGCAGCGACCAGGTGGCGGCCAGCACCAGGCCCGCCGCCCCGCCGTTACGCGGCCCTGCCATCTGGCGCCCCGTCCCGCCGCCGCCCGCGGAAGACCCGCCGCAGCCGGGCGCGCAGCCGCGCCCACCGGGACGGCCGCACGGGCGCCCCGGTCTCCTGCGCCGTCGCCCGCGCGGCCGTGCCGGTGGCCGCCTGCGCCGTGTCGCCGGTGCAGCGGCGCACGAGTTCGCCGGTGAAGTCCCTGGTCATACGGCCCACCACGGCTCCCGCGCCCGCCTCGATCACCGATGCGAGACGCCCGGCGAGGTTGATCTCGCCCGACACCCGCACCCGGGTGCCGCCGGCCCCGTCCTCGCGCACCTCGAAGGTGGCGTGCGCGGAGAACCGGGTCGCGCCCTGCCCGTCCCTGCCGCGGGCGGACAGCCGCCCCTCCTGCTCGGCCTCGTCCAGGTCCAGTGACACCCGGGCGCCGAAGCGCACCCGGATGGCGCCGAACTTCACGGCCAGGGTGCCGTCGAAGGAGCCGTCGTCGTGCGAGGCGCCGAGGGCGGCGCCGTCGATGCACGACACCACCTCGGCGGGGTCGGAGACGACCTCCCAGACCCGCGGGGGCGGCGCGGGCACGGCGATCTCTTCGTCGATCTTTATCACAGTGGTTCCTCGCCAGTAGATCGTGAGCGGGCTCTCCCGAGCCCCCTCGGCTCTTCCGCACCCTGCCTAAAAATTGTTCGACAACTTTTCCCGTCAAGCTAGCAGCGCCCCGCGGAGATCGGCAAGGACTCGGCCGGGAACAGGATTTTCTCGGTCGCGACCCTATCCACCGCCAGGATCGTGTACAACAATCAGCCAATCCGAGTCGCCGTGCGCACTGCCCGGCCCGGGGATCTCCCGGAGGCGGTGCCCCGGAGGTGCCTCAGGTCCGGCGCACAGCTCAGATTGTTTGACGATCGGGCCGGAGAAGTCTTGATGGTGTCGAGTCTCCCGCGTACGGTGGCCGAAACTGTCTGACACTTCATGTTAATCCGGCGGTCGCACCGTGCCCCCGGGGCACCGGGACCGGTCCACTCCCCGGACCGGGACGCAACAGAGGAGTCGCTTCATGCCCAGCACCTTGTCCGTCGCGGTGAAGTCCTATCCGCACACGACGTTCCTCACCGATCCCGGCTTCCGCGCCGACGGGCACGCCGTCGAATTGGCCGCGGCCGACCCGATCTACCAGGCGTTCGCCCCGATGGTGCGCGAACTGCGCTACGACGTCAGTGAGATGGCCATCGCCACCTTCCTCCAGGCCCACGAGGCCGGGGTGCCCCTCGCGCTGCTGCCCGTGGTGCTCAGCGGCGACTTCCACCACCACTCCCTCACCCGCTGGCCGGGCTCCGCCGAGATCGCCCCCGCCGACCTGGCGGGCGAGCGGGTCGCCGTGCGCGCGTACAGCCAGACGACCGGGCTGTGGGTACGCGGCATCCTCCAGGAGGAGTTCGGCGTCGCCGCCGAGGACGTCACCTGGGTCACCACCGAGGAGCCGCACGTCGCGAGCTATGTCGAGCCGCCCAACGTCGAGCGCACCTCGGGCAGGGTCCTCGACGTGCTGGAGCGCCGCGACGCCGTCGCCGCCGTCCTCGGCCCGCCCGCCCTCGACGGCGCCCAGGGCCCCCTGGTGCCGATCATCCCGAACTGGCGCGAGGCCGAGGAGAACTGGGGCGCCCGGCACGGCACCGTGCCGATCAACCACATGCTCACCGTCCGCCGTGACCTGCTGGAGTCGGAGCCGAAGGCCGTCGCCGCGCTGTACCGGGCCCTCGGCGCCCGGATCGAGGAGCGCAGGGCGGCCGAGAGCGAGCCGGGCCCCCGGGTGCGCGCCCTGCGGTTCGGCGTGAGCGACGAACTGGTCGCCGGACTCCGGACGGCGATCGACTACGCCCTGCGGCAGAACGTCATCCGCACACCCGTCACCGTGACCGACCTGCTCGCGGACTTCACCCGGCACCTCGGCGACCCAGCCTGACCCCGTCCGCCCGCCGAGCCGTCCGCCCAACAGAGGTGCCCATGTTCCACGTCGACACGCACACCCACATCATCTCGCCCGACACCGACGCCTACCCCCCGGCCCCGCTCGGCGGCCACCGCTCCACCTGGTCCCGGGAGCGGCCCACCGACATGGCGGGACTGCTGCGCCAGGCCGACGCCGCGCACGTCGACCACCTCGTCGTCGTCCAGGCGTCCACCGTCTACGGCTTCGACAACAGCTACGTCGCCGACCAGCTCGCCCGGCACCCCGACCGCCTCACCGGAGTCTGCTCGGTCGACTTCCTCTCCCCTGGCGCGGTCGACGACCTCACCCACTGGATCGACGAGCGCGGCTTCGGCGGGGTCCGCATCCGCGCCGCCGACGGCACCACCGCCGTCCCCACCCCGGGCCGCGGCCTCGACGACGAACGGATGGCGCCGGTCTGGCAGTTCCTCTCCGAGCGCCGGGTGCCCGTCTGTATCCAGATGCACGCCCGGCACGCCCCCGTACTCGCGGGGCTGCTGACCCGCTACCCCGGGCTCACCGCCGTCCTCGACCACGCCGCGAGGCCGCAGCTCGACGCGGGCGCGCCCCGCTACCCCGACGCCGCCTCGCTCAGCGGCACGGGCCGGGTCTTCGTCAAGCTCACCCCGCCCGCCGTGCTGCGCGCCCGGCGCGAGGCGGGGGCCGCGGGACCGCTGCTGCGGGCGCTCGTCGAGGAGTTCGGCGCCGCGCACGTCATGTGGGGCTCGAACTACCCGGCCTCCGAGGGCACGCTCGCCGAGCTGGCCGACCTCGTCAAAGGGGACCTGCCGGCGCTCGACGACGCCGGCCTCGCCATGATCGCGGGCGGCACCGCGGCCCGGCTCTACGGGCTTCCCGACGCCGCCGCGGCCCGGCGCTAGGCGGCCCCCGTGAAACGAGCCCGCCTCCCCGCAGGCCGCGGGCGCCGCGGCCCCCTCCTGACCGCGCTCGCCGCCGTGGTCGCCCTGCTCGCCACCGCCTGCGGCAGCGGCCCTCCCCCCGACCCGGAGGCCACCGACCTGAACGGCCTCTACCAGGAGGCGAAGGACGAGGGCCAGGTCATCTGGTTCGCGCCGAAACCCGAGGCGCAGATGCGCCCCGCCATCGACGCCTTCAAGAAGAAGTACCCCGGCATCAAGGTCAAGTACACGAACAAGAAGGCCCCCGACCTCGTCACCCAGGTCAATGTCGAACAGGCCGCGGACCGGGTGAGCTTCGACGTCTCCAACGCGGGCGGCCTCACCGTGCTGCCGTCGCTCGACATGGCGGCGCCGGTGGACTGGGCCGACTACGGGGTGCCCGGGGACCAGGTCTTCGCCGACGACTTCGTCTACGTCTGGGCCGTGCCGAAGGTCTGGGCGTACAACACCCGCGCCGTCCCCGCGAAAGCCGTGCCCAGGAGCTGGAACGACCTGCTCTCGTCCCGCAGGAAGGGGCAGAAGCTCACCGTCGAGTCCCGCGGCTCGTTCATGACCGTATGGGCGCAGGACCCCTCCCTCGGCACCGCGGCGGGACTCGACTACGCCTCCCGGCTGGCGAAGCAGCAGCCGCACTACACGGACAACACCACCCAGGCGCACACCAACATCGTCTCGGGACAGACCCCGGTGGGCACCGACCTCATCAACCTGGTGCTGGCCGACCAGGCCAAGGGCGCCCCGATCCGGGTCGCGCCGGTCGGGCCCACCAACGCCAACAAGTCGTACCTCTTCGTGCCCAAGGGCTCCCCGCACCCGGCGGCGGGCCGCCTCCTGACGGCCTTCCTCGCGTCCAAGGAGGGCCAGGCCGCCCTGGTCGACACCTACAACTCGATCATCCCCACCGACACCGACTGCACCCGCGCCGCCACCAACCAGGTCATCGGCGCCCTCTGCAAGGCCGGCGTCACCTGGTTCAGCGAAAAGGACGTCGCGCAGTACAAGCGGTTCTCGGCGTTCTTCCCCAAGGTCGAAGACGCCCTCGGCACCGACGTCGACTGACCGCCGCCACCGACGCACCTCCGCCCGCGGCCCGCGCCCGTCGCGGGCGGGGCCCCTCCGCTCACCCTTGGAGACTTCAGCGATGCAGTCTGGCACCCAGCCCTCCGGTCCGCGCCCCGAGCGGCGCGACCGCGTCCGGGGCGGCGCGGCCGGTGCGGGCCCCGAGCGCCGGGACCGCGTCCTGGCCGGCGTCAACATCGCCATCGGCGCCGTCCTCGCCTACCTCGTGCTCTTCCCCCTGGGCATGCTGCTCTACAGCAGCCTCAAGGACAGCGACTACAAGCTGCCCTTCCAGGTCCCCTCGTTCTCGATCGCCAACTTCACCCACATCTTCACCTCCGACCGGCTGCTCGACATCACCGTCAACTCGCTGGTGTTCGTGGTCGGCACCGTGGTCCTCGCGCTCGTCGTCAGCGTCGGCCTCGCCTACCTCTTCGAGCGCACCGACATCCCCGGGCGCCGCGTCCTCGCGCCGAGCACGCTGGCCCCCATGGCCGTGCCCGCCACGGTCATGGCGGTGGCCTGGGTCCTCGCGGCCAACCCCGCCAACGGGCCCCTCGCGCTCGCCGTCGAACGGGCCCTCGGCTACACGGTCGACATCTACTCGCTGCCCGGCATGATCCTGGTGGCCGGCATCTTCGCCGTCCCCGGCATGTACATCATGCTGGCGCCCGCGTTCGCCCGGCTCAACCTGGAGTTCGAGGAGGCCGCGGCCACCTCGGGGGCGGGCTGGTTCACCAGGACGCGCAAGGTGGTCCTGCCGCTCACCGTCCCGGCCATCTCGGCCGCGAGCATGCTGCTCGTCGTCATCGCCCTTGAGGAGTTCGCCATCCCGGCCATGCTCGGGACGCCGGACCAGATCTACGTGTTCAGCAGCTACGTCCAGGCCGCCCTCCAGCCGCCGTCCGGACTGCCCAACTACGGCCGGGCCAGCGCCTACGGGGTGCTGCTCGTCCTGCTGTCCCTCGTGATGATCGCCGTCTACCGGCGCCAGACCCGCGAGGCGCACCGCTTCCGGGTGGTGAGCGGCAAGGGCTACCGCGCCGCCCCCGTACGGCTGGGGCGCTGGCGCGTCCCGGCCGCCGCCCTCGTCACGCTCTACGTGCTCGTCGCGATCGTGGTGCCCATCCTGACCCTGGTCTGGACGAGCCTGACCCCGTTCCTCCAGCCGATCACCCTCGACAACCTCGACGGGCTCAGCCTCGACAGCTACACCACGATCTTCACCGACCCCAGCCTGAGCCGCGCGGTCGTCAACACCCTCGTCATCAGCGTGCTCACGGCGACCCTGACCGCCGTCTTCGGCTCCTGGCTCGCGCTGGCCGCCTCCCGCGGCGGGCGCGCCGGACGGCTGCTGTTCGACCTGTCCTTCCTGGTCTTCGCCATCCCCAGCGTCGTCCTCGGCATGGCGGTGCTCTTCCTCTACCTCTACCTGCCGATCCCCGTCTACGGCACCGTGTGGATCATCGTCATCGCGCTCACCACCCGCTACATCCCGCGTGGCTCCCGCATGATCGAGACCGCGCTGCTGCAACTCGACCCCGGGCTCGAAGAGGTGGCCAGGGTCTCCGGGGCGTCGCAGACCTCGGTACTGCGCCGGGTGGTGTTCCCGCTCATCGGGCCCGCCGTCTCGCGCACCTGGCTGTGGGTGTTCGCGAACGCGCTGGGCGAACTGCCCGTCGCGCTGCTGCTGTCCAGCTCCGACAACCGCACGGTCGTCGTGATGCTCTGGGACATGATCGGGGAGAGCGCCAACTACCCCGAGGCCAGCGCCCTCGCCGTGCTGCTGCTCGCCCTCTCCTCCGTCTCCGTCTGGTGGGTCAACCGGCGTGGCTTCCAACAACACATGTGAGGTGTCGTGACCGTGCAGAACCTGGTTTCCTCCGACTACGCCGTCGAGATCTCCGGCCTGGAGAAGCGGTACACCCCCCGGCGCGGCGGCGAGCCGGGCCGCGGCATCGAGGACGTCGGCTTCACCGTGCCGCGCGGCGACTTCTTCACCCTGCTGGGGCCCAGCGGCTGCGGCAAGACGACCACCCTGCGCTGTCTCGCCGGGCTTGAGACCGCCGACCGCGGCGAGATCTCGATGAACGGCGAGCCGGTCTTCTCCGCCGCGGGCCGCCGCGACGTGTCCCCCGACGCCAGGCCCATCGCGATGGTGCCGCAGTCCTACGGGATCTGGCCGCATATGAGGGTCTTCGACAACGCCGCCTTCCCCCTCCGCTACGGCCGCACCACCTACCCCAAGGACCAGGCGCGGCAGCGGGTGCTCGCCATGCTCGAACAGGTGGGCCTCTCCGAGTACGCCGACCGGTGGGCGGTCCAGCTCAGCGGCGGCCAGCAGCAGCGCCTCGCCCTCGCCAGGGCCTTGCTGTGCGAGCCGGAGGTACTGCTCCTCGACGAGCCGCTCTCCAACCTGGACGCCAAGCTGCGCTCCCAGCTCCGCGCCGAACTGCGCGCCTTCCAGCAGGAGTTCGGCGTCACCACCATCTATGTGACACACGACCAGGGCGAGGCACTGGCCATGTCGGACACGATCGTCGTGATGAACGGCGGCCGTGTCGAGCAGATCGGATCGCCGAACGACATCTACGACTCCCCGGCCTCCCGCTTCGTCGCCGACTTCGTCGGCAGCGCCAACCTGGTCCCCGGGGTGACCGAGCGCGCGGTGGGCCCTGACGACACCGCGGTCGACGCCAAGACCGCGGCGGGCGTGGTGCGCTGCGAGCGCTTCACCACCCCCGGGCGGCGGCCCGCCGCGGGCCAGGAGCTGTCGGTGTGCGTCCGGCCCGAGAACATCCGGGTCACCACGGGGGAGCCGGAGGGCGCGGCGGCCAACCGCTTCACGGCGCGCGTCACCTCCAGCGAGTACCTGGGCGACCGCCAGGAGGTCGTCGTCACCGTCGGGGACATCCCGCTGCGCGCCCACGCCGACGCACACCTGCGCGCCCGCCCGGGCGACGAGGTGAACGTGGTCCTCGACCCCCGGTGGACCATCGCGCTGTGGTCCTGACCGGCCGCGCGCGGTCAGCCGAGCTGGATCTGGAGGGCGTGCCTCGCCGCCGACAGATGGTGCCGCATCGCCGACGCGGCGGCCTCCGGATTGCGGGTGGCGATGGTGGCGAGCACGGCCTCGTGCTCCCTGACGGAGTCGGTGCGCGGGTGCGACCTGTCGACGTTGCGGTACTGCTGCATGACCAGCGGGTAGAGCAGGCTGTCGACGAACCGGGCGAGCGTGGCGTGCCGCGCCGCCTCCCTGACCTGCCCGTGGAACCTGTGGTTGAGCCGCCAGTACTCGTCACGCCCGCCCGGCACCTGGCACTCCCACATCCGCTCGCAGGTCTCCTTCATCGCGGCGATCTCGGCGTCGGTGGCGCGTGTCGCGGCGCTCGCCGCGAGCGCCGCCTCAAGCACCTCGCGGGTCTCCAGGATCTCCAGGGCCTCGGCCACCGAGAACGAGCGGGTGCGCGCGCTGCGGTGCGCCTCCGCGGTGACGTAGCCCTCCTGCGCCAGCCGCGCCAGCACCGAGCGCAGCGTGCCGCGCGAGACGCCGAGCCGGGTGGTCAGCTCCGACTCGGTCAGCCGCGAGTCCGGTTCGTAGTGGCCGGACAGCAGCAGCGCGCGCAGCTCGTTGTACGCGTGCAGCGTCCGGTTGGCACCCGAGTCCGCACCGCCCTCGTTGCCCGCGTCGGTCTCCGCGGCTGCCGCCATGACGTTGTCCTCCAAGGTGCTGTCCCTCCCCGCGACCGGGCCGCGCGACGCGGCACGCCCCGGACACCGGAACCGGCAATGTACAACAACTTTACGTCCTCGCGGCGGAGCAGGGCGGCCCGCCCCGGAGGGAGTCGTACCGGTACGGCGGGGGACCGCCCCGGTTTTGTTGCACAATCGGCCGTCGGCCGGGCGGTTGTCGCGTGGGAGGCTACTCGCCCTTGGCGCCGGTGAGGCCCTCCACCCTGCTCAGGAAACGCACCCCGCCTGAGGCGGACTTCGGGGGGTCGGCGACCACCTGGTTGGACACCCAGTCGAGGGTCACCGACTGCTTGGCGTCGCCGGTCATGAGGGCCCTGACGTCGGAGCTGATCTCCAGGTTCAGGCCCTTGGCGGCGGTCCGCTTCTCGTAGTGGCGGCTGCTGAAGAAGACCAGCGCGCCGCCGTCCGCGGTGCGCAGCCCGACCGGGGCATAGGTGCCGTCGGTCAGCGGCTCGTCGATGAACTGGGTGGACATCCCGGGGCGCGAGGCGTTCTTCTCGCGGGCCTCGCGCCAGCCGGAGGTCTGGGGCCCGTCGGCGAACGCGTCGCCGCCGTGCGCGAGGTAGCCGGTGTACGCGGAGCTGAGCTTCCCCGGCGGGAGCGCCAGGTGCGCGGCGTTCGGCCGCACCGGGGTCGCGAGGCCGTCGCCGTCCTTCACGAACTTCGGCACCTCGGAGGGGAGCACGACGTTCAGGTACGACGCCTTCCAGCGCTCGTCGGGCCCCGAGCGGGTGAAGACCAGCATCCAACTGTTGTCGAGCTTCGGGTCGCCGTCCCTGTCGCGGTTGGAGTCCGCCGTCACCACCCAGAACTTGGGCCAGCCGGCCATCTTCGGGATGGTGAACTCGGGGTCCGTGAGCGCCAGCGGCGAGTGGTTCTCGTTGCCGTGCGGGTGGTTGACCCGCTTGGCCTTGAGACCCGCCTGGTTGATCGCGCCGAAGGGCCCCGTGATGACCGGCGCGTCGAGCGCCGGGTCGTACGCCTTGTCGGCCTTGTTGTACGCGGTCACGAACGAGCTGAGCGCGCGGCCCGCCTCAGCCCTGGTCGCCGACGGGATGACCTCCCGCTCCCCGTGTACCGTCACGCAGCCGCTCGCCGTCACCGCCAGTACCGTCGTCACGGCCGCCGCCACCACCGGCCGCAGCGGGACCGCCGTCCTCGGCCCGCGCGGTGTTCGAAGAGTGCGCATCGGTCGTCCTCACCTTCCCCTTCCCGGGCCCGAACCCTATCGGGGACAGGAACAGGCCGAGGACCGGGACCAGGTACACCAGCCACACCACCGCCTGGACGACGGTCGGGTCGGGCTGGAAGTTGAACACGCCCTTCAGCAGGGTGCCGTACCAACTGTCCGGCGGAATGGCCGACGAGATGTCGAAGGCCAGGTCGGTGAGACCGCCGAGGACGCCCGCCTCCTGGAGGTCGTGGAAGCCGTACGCGAGCACCCCGGCGGCCACGATCACCAGCATGCCGCCCGTCCAGGTGAAGAACCTGGCCAGGTTGATGCGGATCGCGCCCCGGTAGAACAGCCAGCCGAGCACCACCGCGGTCAGCAGCCCCAGCACCACGCCGAGCAGCGGCCCGTGGGTGCCGTCGCTCGACGCCCGCACCGAGGCCCACACGAAGAGTGCCGTCTCCAGGCCCTCCCGGCCCACCGCGAGGAACGCCGTGAGCACCAGCGCCGCCGTGCCCATCTGGAGGGCCGCGTCCAGCCTGCCGTGCAGCTCGGCCCGCAGATGCCGGGCGGTGCGGCGCATCCAGAACACCATCCAGGTGACCAGGCCCACCGCCACGATCGACAGGGAGCCGCCCAGGCCCTCCTGCGCCTCGAACGTCATCTCCTGCGACCCGTACGTCAGCACACAGCCGAAGCCGAGCGCGAGCAGCACGGCGGCGGCGATACCGAGCCAGATCGGGCGCAGCGCCTCGCGCCGCCCGGTCTTCACCAGGTAGGCCACGAGGATGCAGACGACGAGGCTGGCCTCAAGGCCCTCGCGCAGCCCGATCAGATAGTTGGCGAACATGTCGCGTCCGTTTCCCCCGGCGCTGTCGCCGGGCCGTGTCGGTTGCCTGGGGCCTGGGCCCGGCGGGCGGCGGGGTCAGCCGTCGAACAGGGCGCGGGCCCACCAGTCGTGCGCGTCCCGCACGCCCGGCGGCACCGCGAAGACCGCGGAGCCCACGTGCTGGATGTACTCGCCCAGCGCGTCGTGCCGGGCGAGGTTGCGCTGCACCCGGGTGAAGCCGGTACGCACGTCGCGCTGGTAGGCGAGGAAGAACAGGCCCGCGTCGAGCCGCCCGAGGCCGTCGGTGCCGTCGGTGAAGGAGTAGCCGCGGCGCAGGATGACGGTTCCGTGGTTGGAGTCGGGGTGGGCGAGGCGCACGTGCGCGGTCGGCTTCATCGCCGCGAGGAGCGGCGCGTCGTGCTCCTTGGCGCGGGCCGCGGGGGCGCCCTCGCCCTTGTCGCGCCCGAAGACGTCCTCCTGCTCCTGGAGCGGGGCGCGGTCCCAGGTCTCGATGTTCATCCTGATGCGCCGCGCCACCAGGTAGGAGCCGCCGGTCATCCAGCCGGGCCCGTCGCCCTCGGCCACCCATACGTGCTTGTCGAGGCGGGCGGTGTCGGTGCCCGCGATGTTGCGGGTGCCGTCCTTGAAGCCCATCAGGTTGCGCGGGGTCTGGGCGTCGGGCGTGGTCGAGGAGGTCTTCCCGAAGCCGAGCTGGGACCAGCGGATCGCGACGGTGCCGAAGCCGATCCTGGCGAGGTTGCGGATGGCGTGCACGGCGACCTGGGGGTCGTCCGCGCACGCCTGCACGCACAGGTCGCCGCCGCTCCTCGCCGGGTCGAGGTCGTCGCCGGGGAATCCGGGCAGGTCGGCGAGGGCCGCGGGCCGCCTGCCCGCGAGCCCGAAGCGGCCGAGGAGGGACGGGCCGACGCCGAGGGTCAGGGTCAGCCGGGACGGCTTCAGGCCCAGCGCCTCCCCGGTGTCGTCGGGCGGTGCCTCGGCGACGCCCCCGTAGGCGCCGGCGCCGACCGTGTGCCCCGCGGTCAGCCGCGCCGCCGCCTTCGTCCACTCCTTGAGCAGCGCCACAAGGGCCGCCCTGTCCTCGGTGGTGACGTCGAACGCGGCGAAGTGCAGCCGGTCCTGGACCGGGGTGGCGATGCCGGCCTGGTGGGCGCCGTGGAAGGGCACCGCGGCGCCGCCGTCCCCGGCCGCCGCGTCGGTGCCGGTGGCGAGCGCGACCCCGCCGCCCGCCGCGGCCGCGCCCAGCGCGAGCCCCGCGCCGCCCCAGCCGAGCAGGGCGCGCCGGGAGTGCGCGGCGGGCCCGCGCGCACCCTCCTGCCGTGTGTCGTCCGCCATGCCGCGCCCTAGGAGCCGACGACCGCGGCGGCCAGCTTGGACAGCGGCTCGGCGAGCGCGTTCACCGCGTCCGAGAGGTCCTTGCGGTCGGCCTTGGACACCTTGTCGTACCGAGTGAACTCGTAGGAGTCGGCGCCGCCTCCGGTGCGGTAGCCGTCGAGGAGCTTGTTCAGGGTGGCGAAGCGGCCGTCCAACTCCTTGGTGAGCGCGGCGTCGTGCCCGGAGGCGACCGGCCGCAGCAGCTCGTACGCCTTCTGGGCGCCCTCCACGTTGGCCTTGAAGTCCACCAGGTCGGTGTGCGAGTAGCGGTCCTCCTCGCCGGTGACCTTGCCGGTGGCGACCTCGTCGAGGAGTTCCTTGGCGCCGTTGGCCATGGAGGTGGGGGTGATCTGGGCCTGGCCGACCCTGAGCCGCCAGTCCGTCAGGTCCTTGACGAGCTGGTCGGCGAGGCCCTTCTCGGTGGGGCCGATCTTCTTGTCCTGCCAGAGGGCCTTCTCCAGGCGGTGCCAGCCCGTCCACTTCTGGCCGTCCTCCAGGCCGTCGGCCCTGGTGTCCACCTTGGGGTCGATGTCGCCGAAGGACTCGGCGACCGGCTCCGTGCGCTCCCAGCCGATGCGGGAGGTGGCGTACGCCTTCTCGGCCGCCGCGATGTCGCCCGCCTTGACCGCCTTGGTGAACTCCTCCACCCGGGGCAGGGTGTTGTCGGCCTGGTCCTGGGCGTAGCCGCGGTAGGCGGCGACGGCCTTGTCCGCCTTCGGGTCGCGCTTCGCGCCGGAGCCGCCGGTGACGGTGAGCTTCTGGCGTACCCCGCGGCCCTTCATGCCGGGGCGGCAGGCGATCTCGTACGTGCCCGCCTTGATCTCGGCGGTGAGCGTGTACTTGGTGCCGGGGCCGATGTTCTCCTTCTCCGAGGCGATCCGGTCGTCGGGGAAGAGGATCTCCACCTCGGTGGCGCGCGAGCCCTTGTTCTCTATCGCCAGGGTGACCTTCCCCGCCTCCGTCTTCTTCGCCGAGGTGTCGCACGTGGTGTCGGCGGCGGTGACGGAGATGGCGTCGCTGTCGGCGGCGCTGCTCTTCTCGGTGCACCCGGCGGCGCCGAGCGCCACCGCGGCAGCGGCGGCGGTGGCAACGGAGAGTCTGACGGCACGCATACGGGCTCCAGGCGTTCGGCTAGATGAGGCTTACCTAAGTTAACTGAGGCTTGCCTCAGTTAACCCACTGTGTCAGGTGATTCAGGTCTCAACCACCGCCGGTGGGCACAGCCAGGTCACGGTTGTCTCAAGTGAGGGCCCGCCAGAGGTCAAGAGCCGGTCAGGCGGGGGCTGATGGGAAACCCCCGACGTCTTTTGCCGGGTCTGCCGGGCCTGCTGTGTCCGCTGCGTGCGCCGTGTGCGCCGCGTCCCGCTCCCGTACCGGGACCACCAGCGGCTGCCCGGTGCGCGGGTGCGGGAAGACCTCGACCGGCTGCCGGTAGACGGTCGAGAGCAGGTCCGCGGCGAGCACGTCGCCCGGCGGGCCCTCGGCGACGATACGGCCGCCGTGCAGCACCGCCACCCGGTCCGCGCACGCCGCGGCCAGGCCCAGGTCGTGCAGGACGGCCACCACCGCGTCCCCCGCCCAGGCCCGCTCCCGGCAGACCCGCAGCACCATCTCCTGGTGCCGCAGGTCGAGCGCGGCGGTCGGCTCGTCGAGCAGCAGCAGCCCGGTGTCCTGCGCCAGCGTCCGCGCGAGCGCCGTCCTGGCCCGCTCCCCGCCGCTCAACTCGCCGAACGGGCGCCCCGCGAGCGCGGCCGTCTCCGTGGTGGCGAGCGCGGCGGCCACCGCGCGATCGTCGTCGTCCACGCGTCCGGTCCCCGACCACGGCGCCCGGCCCATCCGCACCACCTCCTCGACCGTGAAGGGGAACGACACGGACGCCGACTGCGGCAGCACGGCGCGCAGGCGCGCGAGTTCGGCGGCCGGCACCCCGTGCGCCGCCCTGCCGCGCACCAGCGCCGTGCCCGCGGCCGGGGCCAGGTCCCCGGCCAGGGCGGCAAGGAGGGTCGACTTCCCGGCGCCGTTGGGCCCCACGAGCGCCAGCACCTCCCCGGCCCGCACCGCGAGCGTGACGTCTGCCAGCACCGTGCGCCCGCCCAGCGCCACCGCGAGCCCGCGCGCCTCCGCCAGCGTCTCGCCCGGGGCGTGCGGCGCGGGCAGCGCCCCGCGCCGCACCCCGAACAGCGCCCGTACGCCCGCCGCCCCAGGACCTCCCCTGCGGCTCACCGCAGCGTCCTGCGCAGCAGCCAGAAGAAGAACGGGCTGCCGAGCAGCGCCGTCAGCACCCCGAGCGGCAGCTCGGCGGGCGCCGCCACGGTGCGCGCCGCGAGGTCGGCGGCGGTGAGCACCAGCGCCCCGCCGAGCGCGCTGCCCGGCACCAGGAAGCGGTGCCCAGGCCCGGCCGCGAGCCGCAGCGCGTGCGGCACGACGAGGCCGACGAAGGAGATGATCCCGGAGACCGCCACCGCGGCCGCCGTCAGCAGCGCGATCAC
This sequence comes from Streptomyces sp. NPDC050560, assembly GCF_044457285.1. Lineage (NCBI taxonomy): Bacteria > Bacillati > Actinomycetota > Actinomycetes > Kitasatosporales > Streptomycetaceae > Streptomyces > Streptomyces sp. NPDC050560. The sequence goes on along the minus strand of NZ_JBITGT010000006.1, from coordinate 398,568 downwards.
CAGCACCAGCGCGAGGCGCAGCCGCTCCACGTCCACCCCGAGGTGGCGCGCCGACCGCTCGCCGAGCGCCAGCAGGTCGAGCCGCCGCGCGAACAGCGGTGCCACCGTGAGCCCCAGCGCGGCGGGCACCAGCACCGCGAGCACCTTCGGCCAGGTCGCCTGCGCCAGCGAGCCCAACTGCCAGAAGGTGATCTGGGAGAGCTGCGCGTTGTCCGCGAGGAACACGCACAGACCGGTCAGCGCCCCCGCGAAGGCGTTCACCGCGATCCCGGTGAGGATCAGCGTCACCACCTCGGTACGGCCCCCCGAGCGGGAGAGCCCGTACACCACCAGCACGGTGACGAGGCCCGCGGCGAACGCGGACGCGGGCAGCGTCCAGGTGCCGAGGAAGCCGACGCCGAGCGCGATGGAGGCGACCGCGCCCACCGCGGCGCCCGCGGAGACCCCGATCACCCCGGGCTCGGCCAGCGGATTGCCGAACACCCCCTGCATCAGCGCCCCCGCGCACCCCAGCGAGCCGCCCACCAGCAGCGCGAGCACCACCCGCGGCAGCCGCACGTTCCACAGCACGCTCTCCCCGACCCGGTCGAGCGGCGCCCCGCCGAGCCCGGCCCTGTGCAGCAGCGAGCCCAGCACGTCGCCGAGCGGGATGTGGTACGCGCCGGTCCCGGCGGACACCAGCGCGATCAGCACCAGCGCGCAGCCGAGTCCCACCGTGAGCGCGCCCGCGGGCACCCGGCGGCGGCCGGCGCCCGGCGTGCCGGGCGGCGGCGGTGACTCCTCGGGCGGCGCCACCTCCACCTCGCGGTGCGCGGCGGCGGTCACGTGGCGTCGCCCGCGTACAACTGCCCCACCAGGGACTTCAGTACGGCGTCGGTGCGCGGCCCGTAGCTGAGCAGGGCGCCGTCCTCGATGGAGACGATCCTGCGGTCGAGGCCCGCGGGGGTCTCGGCGACGCCGGGGACCTTCAGCAGCCCGTCGACGCCGCCGACCGACTCCAGGCCCTTGGTCATGACCAGGATCGCGTCGGGCGCGGCCTTCGCCAGCGCCTCGCTGGTGATCGCGGTGAAGTCCTTGCGCAGTCCCGACGCCTTGCCCGCGTCGATCCCGCCCGCGGCCTCGATCAGCGAACTCGCGCCGGACTCCGCGCCGCCGAGCAGGTATACGGACGCGGTGCCGCGGACGTAGAGGAACGCCACCCTGGGCCGGTCGGCCGCGGGGTGGTGGGGGATCGTGGCGCGCACCGCGTCCAGCCGGTCGCGGGTGCGCTCGTCGAGCCGTTCGCCCGCGTCGGGCACGCCGAGCGCCCGCGCCACCGCGTCGATCCGCGGGCTGACGTCGGACAGGCCCTGCGGCGGGTCGTACACGATCAGCGGCACGCCCGCCTCCCTGATCTGGGCGACGGCCTCGGCGGGCCCCGTGGTGGTGTCCGCGAGCACCACCGTGGGGTGCAGCGCGAGCACGCCTTCCGCCGAGACGTCGTGCGCGCGCGTCACCAGCGGCAGCTTCGCGGCCTGCTGGAAGGTGGTGCTGACGTCCCGCGCCACCACGTGCGAGCCGAGGCCCAGGGTGAACACGATCTCGCTGAGGCTGCCGGTGAGCGGCACGATGCGGCTCGCGTCGCGCACGGTGACCTTGCGGCCGTCCGCCGAGCGCACGGTCGCGGGCAGTTCGGGCTCGGGGGCGGGGGAGAGGGGCTCCACCCGGTTCTGTGCCGCCGCGGCCGCGGCCTCGGTGGACGGGCCCGCCCCGCCGCCGTCGGACGAGGACCCGCAGCCCGCGACGGCCAGGGCGAGGACGGCGGCGAGGACGCCGAGGAGACGTGGGATGCGCGACAACGGGGCCGTCCTGTCATGGAGTCGGGCGGGTGGCACGAGGAGTACGGCGGGGTGCGGCGGGGCGGGGGCCCCGGGGAGACGGGGAGGGTTCCCCGGGGACCCGGCGATAGCTTAGGTTAGCCTTACCTTGCTTGGCCAGCCTGAAAGGGAGGACCCATGCTGCCCGTACGGGCCCCACGTGCCACCGCGGCCCTGTGGCTCGCCACGCTGCTCGCGCTGCTGGCGCCCGCCGTGGTGCTGCTGCCCGCCGCCTCCGCCGACGCGGCCGGCGCCAGGACGGTGTCCGGCGGGCGGCTCGACTGGGGCGTCAAGGCGTCCTTCCAAAGCTACGTCACCGGACCGATCGCCGGGGGAAGTTGGCGACTCGAAGACGGTGCGGCGACGGTCGGCGAGAGCCAGTTCCGCTTCCACTCGGCCACCGGCACGTACGACCCGGGCACCGGCGCCTTCCGCGCGGGCTTCTCGGGCGCCGTGCACTTCCTCGGCCACCGCGCCTCCGACGGCTCCTACCAGCTCGACCTGACCATCGGCGCCCCCACGGTCCGCATCTCGGGCGGCAGCGGCACGCTCTACGCGGACATGGTCAGCAAGGCGAAGGGCACAGGCAAGGTCACCAGCAGCCGACAGGTCCCACTGGCCGCGCTCGACCTCTCCGGCGTCGACATGCGCGGTGCCACCACCCCCGTGGCGCTCGCCCACGTCCCCGCCACCCTCACCGCGCGCGGCGCCACCGCCTTCGCCGGCTACTACACCGAGGGCACCGCGCTCGACCCCGTCACCCTCTCCGTGGACACCGCGGCCGCCGCGAAGACCGAGCCTTCCACGACGCCGAAGACCTCCGCGAAGCCCACCGAGGACACCGCGAAGGACGGCCGCTTCACCGACGCCGCCGCCGACTGGGGCGTGCGCCGCACCTACCGCGAGTACGTCACCGGGCCCGTCGCCCAGGGCAAGTGGACCCTCGGCGACGGCGCGAGGGACGGCGGCGCGCTCTTCCGCTTCCCCCGCGGCACCGGCGCCTACCACCCGGACGCCAAGGGCGGCGGCGGCCTCGACGCGCGGTTCACCGGCTCCGTCCGCTTCACCGGGAAACGCGGCCTCGACCTCACCATCGCCCGCCCCTCGGTCACCGTCGCCGACGGCAAGGGCACCCTGTACGCCGACGTGAAGGGCGGAGCGCTCACCCGGGACCACACCCCGCTCGTCACCTTCACCCCCGGCGAACTCAAGCCCGTGGACGGCCTGTTGCGGGTGAAGGAGGCCCCCGCCAAGCTGACCGCGGACGGCGCGAAGGCGTTCGGCGGGCTCTACCCGGCGGGCGCCGCCATGGACCCGGTCTCGCTGGCCCTCGCCCTCGACGCGGACGCCGCGCTGCCCGCCCTGCCCGACCTCGGCTCCGACACCGCGTCCCCGGCCGCCGCGCCCGAGGAGTCACCGGCCGCGAAGCCCGCGGCCTCGTCGGGGAGTTCCGCGCCGGTCGGGGCGCTGGTGGGCGGGGGAGCCGGGGCGGCCGTCCTGGTCGCCGTCGTCGTCCTGCTGGTCGTGCGCGCCCGCCGCGGCACCAAGGCCCCCGCCGACTGACCCCCGCCGCACCCCCCCCGTACACCCGTTCCTTCCCGGGCCGCGGCACGCGGCCCCATCCCGACGAGGAGAACCACACCATGGCCCCCATCCACAGATCCCTCGCGCTCGCCGCCGCGGTCGCGGTCACCGTGGGAGCCGGTGCGCTCGCGCTGCCCGCCACGGTCGCCGCCGCCGCGCCCGCCGCGCCCGCCGCCTCCATCGGCCTTGAGGACGGCACCCTGGAGTGGGGCTTCAAGGAGTCGTTCCGCTCGTATCTGCTCTCCCCGATCGCGAACGGCAGCATCACCGTCGCCGACGGCGCGGAACAGGCCCCGGACAACGGCCCGTTCACCTTCACCGGCGGCACCGGCGACTACGACACCACCGACCACGCGGTGAACACCGCCTTCCAGGGCAGCGTGCACTTCCTCGGCCACGAGGGCGTCCTCGACATCGAACTTGCCGACCTGCGCGTGTCCACCACGGGCACCACCGGCACCATCACCGCCGACGTGACCACGACCACCGACGGCACCGCCACCACCGACGACGACACCCCGCTCGCCGACCTCGACCTCTCCGACGTCGCGCCGGGCTCGGGCGACGGCGGCGCGATGGTGTTCGCGGACATCCCCGCCACCCTCACCGCCGAGGGCGCCGACGCCTTCCAGGGCTTCTACACCGAGGGCACCGCCCTCGACCCGGCCACCCTCGCCGTCACCCCCGCGCAGGAGGGCAGCACCGGCGGCTCTGGGAACGGCGGCTCCGACAACGGCGGTACGGGCAGCGGCGGTTCCGACGGCGGGGGCCAGGCGGGCGGCGGCTCCGACACCGGCGGCACCGGCGGCACGGGGGACAGCGGCGGCACGGGCGGTACCGGCGGCACGGGCGGCGACCAGCCCGCGGACGAGTCCGGGAAGATCTACGACGGCGCCCTCTCCTGGGGCCTCAAGGAGTCCTTCCGCGCCTACATCAAGACCGGCGGCGACATCACGGTCGGCGACGGCGCCTCCGACAACGGCGACGGCTTCGACTTCCCCTACGCCACCGGCACGCTGGACGCCGACGCCAAGAAGCTCACCGCCGCCTTCGACGGCACCGCGCGCTTCACCTACCCGGCGCACGGCATCGACATGACCTTCGGCGCCCCCGAGATCGAGGCGGAGGGCGCCAAGGGCACCCTCAAGCTCGACGTCACCACGCCCGAAGGCACCGACAAGGGCGTCGAGTTCGCCACCCTCGACCTCGGCAAGGCGTCGTACGAGGCCGACGGCGACGTGCTGCTGCTCGACAAGGTGCCCGCGGCGCTGACCGCCGCGGGCGCCGCCGAGTTCACCAACGACACCACCGGGTCGCCCTACCCGGAGGGCACCGCGCTCGACCCGGTGACCGTCGCCCTCACCCTCTCCGCCGACGCCGACGTCCCCGGCGGCTCGGGCGGCTCGGCCACCGGCGGCGCCTCCGGCGGCTCCGCGACCGGCGGGGGCGGCGGCACGGCCGGCGGCGGCACCGGCGCGCTGGCCTCCACCGGCACCGGCATGCCGGCGGCCGGGATCGCCGGGGCGGCAGCGGCGGTGACCGCCGTGGGCGCGGGCGCCTTCTGGCTGGCCCGCCGCCAGGCCCCCGCCCGCGCCTGACGGTGGGGCCGCGCCCGCGGCTGAGGCGGGTGGGCGGCGCCTACTCCCCGATGAGTTCGGCGAACCGCCCCGCGTCGGTGTTCCCTCCGGAGACGAGCACACCGACGCGGGGCGGCAGCGGGGCCACCCGGCCCGAGAGCAGCGCCGCGAGCCCGACGGCACCGCTCGGCTCGACGACGATCTTCAGCCGCTCGAAGGCGAACCGCATCGCCGCCCTGATCTCCTCGTCCCCGACGAGCGCGATGCCGTCCACGAGGCGGCGGGTGAACTCGAAGGTCAGCTCGCCCGGGGTGTCCCCGGCGAGACCGTCCGCGATGGTGCGCGGCACCGGCACCGCGACCCGCCGCCCCGCCTCGAACGACCGCCTGGTGTCGTCACCCGCCTCCGGCTCGACCCCGAACACCGCGATGCCCGGGTACAGCCCCTTGGCGGCCGTGGCGCTGCCCGAGATCAGCCCGCCGCCGCCGACCGGCACCACCAGCGCACCCAACTCGCCGGTCTCTTCCAGGAGTTCAAGCGTCGCGGTGCCCTGGCCCGCGATCACATGCGGGTGGTCGTAGGGCGGTATCAGGGTCAGCCCGCGCTCCGCGGCGAGCGCCGCGCCGAGCGCGACCCGGTCCCCGGTGTAGCGGTCGTACGTGACGATCTCGGCGCCGTACCCGGCCGTCGCGGCGAGCTTGGCGCGCGGGGTGTCCTCGGGCATCAGGATCACCGCCCGGGTCCCCAGCTCCCTGGCGGCGAGCGCCACCGCCTGGGCGTGGTTGCCCGACGAGTACGCGGCGAGGCCCCCGGCCAGCTCCGCCGGGGTCAGCCGGGAGGCCGCGTGGTAGGCGCCGCGGAACTTGAACGCCCCCACCCGCTGGAAGTTCTCGCACTTCAGATACGTCTCGGCGCCGACGAGGGCGTCCAGGGTGCGGGAGTGCAGCACGGGCGTACGGTGCGCGACCCCGCGCAGCCTCGCGGCGGCGTCCCGGATGTCGTCCAGGCTGACGGGCAGGGCGCTCGGCATGGGGGTCCCCTCGGCGACGTGACGGCGTACGGCCGCCACCGCGGCGGCCGCCCACAGCCTCTCACCGGCGCGAACACACCGGAACCCGCGCCCGGAGCGCCCCCCCCCGCGCCCCGGGCGCCCCACTCCTCGCCCTGGGGCGCCCGTCCCTGTGCCCCGGCCGCCCGGCGATCGCGCCCTACATCCGCAGCCCGTCCAGCAGGCGCGCCACCCGCCGCCATGCGTCCGCCGCCGCCTCGGGCCGGTAGCTGTCGCGCTCGTCGCAGAAGTAGCCGTGCGGGATGCCCGCCGGGACGACGAGTTCATGGCGGGGCCCTGCCGCGGCGAGCGCGGCGGCGATCCGCTCCCGGTCCGCGGCCGGCACCACGTGGTCGTCCTCGCCCACCAGCACAAGCAGCCGCCCCCTGATGTCCCCGACGAGTCCGAGCGTCGGCTCGGGGCGGCCGATCGGGAACTCGGTGCCCGTGAGCCAGCCCGGGTAGAACGCGGCCGTCGCGTCGAGGCCGAGCCGGGCCGCGGCGATCACCGCGAGGTGCCCGCCCACGCTGAAGCCGACCATCCCGGTGCGCGGTGTGGTGCCCTCCCGGCGGCTCAGATGGGTGAGCGCGGCGGCGACGTCCTCGGTGACCCCGTCCCTGGTGAGCGCGTTCAGCAGCGCGAAGCCGCGCTCCCGGCCCGCCGTGTCGTAGCCGAGGGCGGCGCGGGGCTCGGTGCGGTGGTGGAAGTCGGGCGCGATCGCCACACAGCCCAGTTCCGCGACGCGCCGGGTGACGTCCTCGACATGGCCGTTCACGCCGAAGAGTTCCGGCGCCACCACCACCCCGGGAAACGGCCCCGCGCCGTCCGGCCGCGCCACGTACGCGCCCAGGGTGCCGCCGTCCGCGGCGGCCGTCGGGATCTCGGTCCACCCGGCGGCCAGCATCCGCACCACGGCACGCGCCACCGCCGCGGCCGACGCCGGGTTCTGCCCGGTGACCAGCCGCCCGTCGCGCACCGTGTGCTCGGCGAAGCCGGGTCCGGGCACCTGCGTGGCGCCCTCCGCGACCAGCCGCTCGACGAGCGGGAAAGGCGCCGCGCCGCCGAGCCCCACCGCCTTCTCCTCCGCCCCCGTGAGCGCCGCCACCCGTTTGCCGGCGAGGAGCCGGGAGCCGTCCGTGAGCGTGACCCCGAGCAGCGCGGCGGGCCCGTGGCTGACCGCGGCCACCCCCCCCGCCGCCCTCGTGGACCTCGCGGGCGATCCGCGCGAGCGCGGGGTTGTCGGGGAAGTCCCCCAGGGCGCCGTGGCCGCCCGCGAAGAACACCGCGCCGTAGCGCGCGGGTTCCGCGGACGCGGCGGGCGGCGCCGCGGCGAGCGCAGCGGCGACTCCGGGGTCGGCGAAGAAGCGCCGCTGCACCGGGTCGGCGTCGTCCCTGGCGGCCACGGGGGGCGGCCCGCCCGCGCAGCTCACGATGTCCACCGGGTGGCCCGCCCGGGTGAACACCTCCCAGGGGTGCGCCGCCGCCCCGGCGTGGAAACCGGTGCCCCGGCCGGTGTCCCCCGGCCTGCCGTGGCTGGTCAGCACCAGCAGAATCCGGTCCTTCACCGCACATCGCCCCCTGCCCGCGCCCCGGGACCACCCCGGGCGTACACCGTCGAGCCTCGCCCACCGGGCCATCGGATTCCAATAGCCGATCACGGGTGCTCCCATCGGAATTCCGATGCCGCTCTGGTACGGATATCCCATGGGCGTCTCCCTCGATCTGCTGCGCACCTTCCTCGGCGTCTACCGCGCGGGCTCGGTGACCCGCGCGGCCGAACTGCTCGGCCTCGCCCAGCCGACCGTCACCGACCGCGTCAGGGCCCTCGAAACGGCCCTGGGCAGGCCGCTGTTCGAGCGGGTGCCCCGGGGCATGGCCCCGACGCCCGCGGCGGACCGGCTCGCCGCGCGCGTCGCGGGACCGCTCGACTCCCTGGAGGACACCGTCCGCGCCGACCTCGGCGCCGCGGCCGGCCGGTTCGCCCGCACCGTCCATCTGGGCGGTCCCGCCGAGTTCGTCTGCGCCCGGGTGCTCCCCGCCCTCGCCCCGCTGGTCACCGAGGGCCTGCACCTGCGCGTCACCCTCGGGCTGCCCGAGGAACTGCTCTCCGGGCTGACCGGCGGCGCGCTCGACCTGGCGGTCTGCACGGTGCGGCCGCGGCTGCGGGGGCTGCGCGTGGAGCCCCTGTGCGACGAGGAGTTCGTGCTCGTCGGGGCGGGGGACGGGGCGGCGGGCGAGCCGTCCGCGGCCCCGCTGGTGTCGTACGCGGAGAACCTGCCGATCGTGCGCCGCTACTGGCGCACCGTCTTCGGCACCCGCCCCACCCGCGCCCCCGCGCTCGTGGTACCCGACCTGCGGGGCGTGCTCGCGGCGGTGGCGGCGGGCGCGGGGGTGTCGGTGCTGCCGCGCTATCTGTGCGCCGCCGAACTCGCCGACGGGCGGCTGCGCCCCCTGCTCGAACCCGCGCTCCCGCCGCTCAACACCCTCTATCTGGCGGCGCGTTCCGGACCCGCGTCGCCTGCCGCCGCCGCGGTGTGGGACCTGCTGCGCACGGCGGGCCGCGACTGGCGTGGCTGAGCCGCCGCGCGGGGGAGTGCGGCGGTCCGGGGGCTGGTTCAATGGGGGCGCCATGACAACGCGCCGCCCCACCGTCGACCGCCTGCGGGTCTTCTGCGACCCCCGGGGGCGGCACGGCACCCCGCTCGCGGTCGTACGGGACGGCGGCGCCGTCCCCGGGGCGGCGGAGCGGGAGGCGACGGCGGCGGGCCTCGGCCTGTGGACGGTGTTCGTGGACGACCCCGAGCGCGGCGCCGTCGACATCCACGCGCCCACCGCCCGGGTGCCGTTCGCCGCGCACGCCTGCGTCGGCGCCGGCTGGCTGCTCGACCTGCCCGAGCTGGTCACCCCCGCGGGGGAGCCGCTCGCCCGGCTCGACGGCGAGTTCAGTTGGATCGAGGCACGTCCCGAGTGGGCACCGCCGTGGACCCTGCGGCAGTGCGCCGCCCCCGCGGAACTCGACGCCCTCACCGCGCGCGACGGCCCCGTCTACGGCTGGGCCTGGCAGGACGAGGCGGCGGGCCGTATCGAGGCCAGGGAAGTCACCCCCGCCCCCGAGGCCCCGGGCGCCCCGGACGACGCCGTCACCGGCACCCCCGCGCTGCTGCTGACGGCCGCGCTCGGCCGCGCCCTCAACATCCACCAGGGCCCCGGCGGCCAGCTCCTGACGGCGCCCCAGCCCGAGGGCTGGATCGAGATCGGCGGCCGGGTCGCCCTCACCCACGAGGGCGACCCGGGACACTGACGCGACGTCCGCCCCTCCGAGGGGGGCGTCTCAGGCGGTCAGCGGGAACTGCTCCCCGAGCGCCCCGAACACCCGGGTGTTCAGCTCGAACGCCCGCCCGCACTCCGCCACGATCCGCTGCCGCTCCAACTCGTCGGCGGGGACGGCGTCGAGCAGCGCGCGGTACTCCCGCTTGAACGCGGCCGGGTTGGGAATGCCCTCGAACACGTAGAACCGCACCCCGTCCCCCTTGCGGGCGAACCCCCAGGCGCGCTCGGCGCGGTCCCTGATGATCTGGCCGCCGGAGAGGTCGCCGAGGTAGCGCGTGTAGTGGTGCGCCACATAGCCGCCCGGCCAGTCGGCCGCGCAGGCGCGGACCCGGGCGGCGTACTCGGCGGTGGCGGGCAGCGCCGTGAGCCCGGCGCGCCAGTCGGGGCCCCGCAGATGCGCGAGGTCCCGTTCGAGCTGGGGCAGCCGCAGCAGCTCGGGGCGGATGAAGGGCCCGGCGACCGGGTCGTCCCGCAGCCGCTCGGCGCCGGACTCCAGGGCCTCGTAGACGAAGTAGAGCTGTTCCGTGTAGCGGGCGAAGGCCGCTATGCCGAGCGAGCCGGCGAGCAGCGCGCCCATGAACGGGGAGGTCTCGGCCTCGGTGTGGGCCTCCTGGGACGCGGCGCGAATCGCGGCCGAGAACGGCGTCGTGTCCATGAACGGCGTCGTGTCCATACGGACCTCCGGGACGGGACGGATGGCTGACCCGATGATGATGTTAGGCAAGGCTTACCTAAGTCAACACCCCGGGTCATGTCCTGTCACCCGGCCACGAGGAAATCCGCCCCCGACCGCCCCCTCACCGGCCGCCGCCGGGCCCGCCCGGCACCCGGGACCGGCGCCCGCCGCCGGGCGCCGTGACCCCGCTCAGGGCAGCGTCAGCACCTCGGGAGCGCCGTCCGTGACCACCAGCGTGTGCTCGAACTGGGCCGTCCTGCGGCGGTCCTTGGTCACCACCGTCCAGCCGTCGTCCCACATGTCGTAGTCGTAGCTGCCGAGCGTCAGCATGGGCTCGATCGTGAACGTCATCCCCTGCCGCATCACCGTCGTCGCCTGGGGGCTGTCGTAGTGCGGGATGATCAGCCCGGAGTGGAACGACTCGTTGATGCCGTGCCCGGTGAAGTCCCGCACCACGCCGTAGCCGAAGCGCTTCGCGTAGGACTCGATGACCCGCCCGATGACGTTGATCTGGCGGCCGGGGCGCACCGCCCTGATCGCCCGGTCGAGGCACTCCCTGGTGCGCTCCACCAGCAGCCGCGACTCCTCCGCCACGTCCCCGACCAGGTAGGTGGCGTTGGTGTCGCCGTGCACACCGCCGATGTACGCGGTCACGTCCAGGTTCACGATGTCGCCGTCGCGCAGCACCGTGGAGTCCGGGATGCCGTGGCAGATCACCTCGTTGACGGACGTGCACAGCGACTTGGGGAAGCCGCGGTAGCCGAGCGTCGAGGGGTAGGCGCCGTGGTCGCACATGTACGTGTGCCCGATGCGGTCAAGCTCGTCCGTGGTCACCCCGGGCGCGATGGCCTTCGCCGCCTCCGCCATGGCGCGCGCCGCGATACCCCCGGCGATCCGCATCCGCTCCACCGTCTCAGGGTCCTGCACCTCCGGGCCCTCGTAGGGCGTCGGCGCGGGTTTCCCCACGTACTCGGGGCGCCTGATGGCGGGGGGCACGGAGCGGGTGGGGGAGACGTCCCCAGGTACGAGCAGCGGCTGACCAGACATGCCAGCGAGTGTAACCAGCGCCGCTGGGGCACCATGGCGAGCGTGGGCCCGTGACCCGGCTCCGTACGGGCGCCCGTGCCGGGCCCGTGCCGGTGGCGCGGCGGCGCACGGGCCCGACGACAGCAGCAGACGCGAAGGAGCCGACGATGGCCCTGTTCAAGAGGCGGACCACGGGGAAGCCCGGCGAGTGGTACTACTGCCTGGAGCACGGGAAGGTCGAGGAGGGGCCCGAGTGCCCCGCGAAGAACAGGCTCGGCCCCTTCCCCACCCGCGAGGCGGCCCAGCACGCCAGGGAGACCTCCGCCGAGCGCAACGCCGAGTGGGAGAACGACCCCCGCTGGCACGACGCGGACACCACGCGCGACGCGGACACCCACGGGAACGGCTGACCGGGCGCGGCGCGGGGCCGCGGTGGGGTCGCGGTGGGCACGAAAGCCCCGAACCGTCCCGCTTATAGACTCCGGCCATGACTTCTCCTGATGCTTCCGCGGCCAAGCCCCCCGCCAGGGACCCCTGGGACCTGCCCGACGTCTCCGGGCTCGTGGTGGGGGTGCTCGGCGGCACCGGCGACCAGGGCCGCGGCCTCGCCTACCGGCTGGCCCGCGCGGGCCAGCGGGTCGTTATCGGTTCCCGCGCCGCCGAGCGCGCCGCCAGCGCCGCCGCCGAACTCGGGCACGGGGTCACCGGCGCGGCCAACGCGGACTGCGCCGCCCGCAGCGACGTCGTGATCGTGGCGGTGCCGTGGGACGGGCACGCGGCCACCCTCGAAGGGCTGCGCGCGGAGCTGGCGGGCAAGCTCGTCGTCGACTGCGTCAACCCGCTCGGCTTCGACAAGAAGGGCGCGTACGCGATCCGCCCCGAGGAGGGCAGCGCCGCGGAACAGGCCGCCGCCCTGCTGCCCGACTCCCGGGTCGCCGCCGCCTTCCACCACCTCTCGGCGGTGCTCCTCCAGGACGCGGGCGTCGCGGAGATCGACACCGATGTGATGGTCCTCGGCGAGGCGCGCGCCGACACCGACATCGTGCAGGCGCTCGCCGGGCGCATCCCCGGGATGCGGGGCGTGTACGCGGGCCGCCTGCGCAACGCCCACCAGGTGGAGGCGCTGGTGGCCAACCTCATCTCGGTCAACCGCCGCCACAAGGCCCACGCGGGCCTGCGCGTCACCGACATCTAGGGCCCGTACGGGCCGCCCCCCTTGGAGCGGGCGGCGGCCCGGGCGCCCGTACCGGAGAAGGACACCAGCACCCATGCCACGCCTCGCCGCCTACGCCACCGCCCTCTTCGTCCTCGCCCTCGCCGCCGCCGTGTTCTCCTTCGTCCACGGCAGTTGGCTCGGCGTCGTCTGGCTGCTGCTCGCCGGGCTCGCCTCCAACATGGCCTGGTACTACGTCCGCAGGGCGAGGGCCCGCCGCGCGGCCGGCGCCCCGGGCGGCGCCCCCGCCGCCCGCTGACGCCGCGCCGCCCGCGGCCGCCTCACCGCCGCGCCCCGGCCTCGGGCCGCCGGTAGGTGTCGCCCGTCATCTCCTCCAGCGTCTGCTGCTTCGTCTCCGGTACCTTCAGCCGTACGAAGAAGAACGACAGGAAGGCGAAGAGCGCGAACGCGCCGTACAGCCAGGACAGGCCCACGTTGCGGGTCGCGGGCTCGAACGAGAACGTCACGATGAAGTTGAAGATCCAGTTCGAGGCGGTGCCGATGGCCAGCGCCATCGCCCGCATCCGGTTCGGGAACATCTCCGCGAGCATCACCCACATCACCGGGCCCCAGGACAGCGCGAAGAACACCACGAACAGGTTCGCGCCGACCAGCGCGAGCGGGCCGTACGGGTCCGGCAGCGCCACGTCCTCGCCGCTGCCCTGCTGCTGCGAGAACGCGACGGTCGTCAGCAGCAGCGCCAGGCACATCCCCACGGAGCCGATCGTCAGCAGCCTGCGCCTGCCCACCCGGTCCACGTACAGCATCGCCACGACGGTCATCACGACGTTGATCGCCGCGGTGATCACCGACGTGGTGAAGGAGCTGGACTCGCTGAAGCCGACCGACTGCCAGAGCGTGGTCGAGTAGTAGAAGATCGCGTTGATGCCGACGAGCTGCTGGAGCGCCGCCATCACGATGCCCACCCACACCAGCGGGTGAAGACCGAAGGACGCGCCCCTGATGTCGCCAAAGCTGCTGCGGTGCTCCTTGCGGAGCGTGGTGCGGATCTCCTCCACCTTCGCGCGCCCGTCGCGCTCCCCGGAGACCCGCTCAAGCACCCCGGAGGCGCGGTCGAAGTCGCCCTTGAGCACCAGGTAGCGCGGCGACTCCGGGATCATCAGCGCCAGCACCCCGTACACCGCCGCCGGGACCACGCCCACCAGGAACATCCACCGCCAGGCCGGGAGCCCCCACCACAGGTTCTGGGAGGCGCCGCCCGCCGCGCTCGCCAGCCCCTTGTTGGAGCTGAGCACGACGAGCTGCCCCACCGTGATGGCGAGCTGCTGGAGCGAGCCCAGCGCGCCGCGCCCCGACGCCGGGGCCACCTCCGAGATGTACGCGGGCGCGATCACCGAGGCGATGCCGATGCCCAGGCCGCCGATCACCCGCCACACCAGCAGGTCGGGCACGCTGAACGCGAGCGCGGAGCCCACCGAGCTGATGACGAACATCGCCGAGCCCAGCAGCATCACGTTGCGCCGCCCCCAACTGTCGGCGAGCCGCCCCGCGTACCAGGCGCCCACCGCGCAGCCGAGCAGCGCGATCGAGACGACGAACCCCGAGAGGAAGGAGCCGAGCCCGAAGTGGGAGTCGAGGGAGTTGACGGCGCCGTTGATCACCGAGGAGTCGAAGCCGAAGAGGAAGCCGCCCACCGCGGCGGCGATCGAGACGCCCACCGCCTTGCCCTTGCGCCCGCCGGAGTCAGGCCGCCCCGGCCTCCCTGTATCCGTGACCGCGTCGGCCATCGGCGCACCACCCGCCTCACCTCGTCGCCCTGACCGCCCCCGCGCACACTCTCCGCATACGCGGACGAAGCGGTCCGTGTGCGTCCATGTAAGCGCCCCCGCGGCCGTGCGGCCCACCGAGCCGGGGCCGCTGCCGCCGCCCGGGCGCCGCCTCGCCGCCCGGGGCGCCGTCATGATCCGCCACGCCCCCGTCTACCCGGTCGCCCCCGGTTCATCGCGGGATATTCGCGTACGGGAGGCTTCCCGCCGCCGACGCAGGACAGGCGGACCGGGTGAGGTGCGGCCCGCCGGGGACGCTCCCGCGGCAGGCGGCCGTACGGGTGGCACGTACACCGTTCACCGGGGCGGGCGCCGGGCGGGGCGCGTGGCCTTCAGAGTCCGATCTGGGGGATGTCCGCGCTGTCCTTCCAGAAGCGGAAGAGGTCGCGGCCCAGGAACGTGTCGAGGTCCGACACCCCGAGGCCGCGCAGGATCGCGTCCACCGCGTCGAAGAACACGTCGTTCACCGCCGGAATCCACAGCAGCGCGAAGACCAGCAGGAAGCCCACGGGCGCCAGCGGCTCCACCTGGCGGCGGGCCGCGGGTGTGAGCCAGGGCTCGATGATCCCGTAGCCGTCGAGGCCCGGCACCGGGATCAGGTTCAGGATCGCCGCCGACACCTGGAGCAGCGCGAGGAACGCGAGCCCGAAGCGGAACGCGGACGGCACCCCGTCGAGGGCGTGCAGCCAGAACGGGGCCGTGCACACCACCGCGAAGAGCACGTTCGTCAGCGGGCCCGCCGCCGAGATCAGGCTGTGCCGCCAGCGGCCCCTGATCAGATGCCGGTCGATGTAGACCGCGCCGCCCGGCAGACCGATCCCGCCCATGATCACGAAGAGCACCGGAAGGATGATGCTCAGCCACGCCTGGGTGTACTTCAGCGGGTTCAGCGTCAGATAGCCCTTGGCGCCGATGGTGCGGTCCCCGCTGTGCAGCGCGGTGCGCGCGTGCGCGTACTCGTGCAGGCAGAGCGAGACCACCCACGCGGCCACCACGAACAGGAACACCGCGAAGCCTCGGTCGTAGGACCCCGTCCACGCGCCCCAGCCGCCGAGCACCATCACGGCCACGATCCCCAGGAACACGGGGCTGACGCGCTGGTCGCCGCCCTGGCGGCGGTAGGCGCTGGTGGTCATCGCGGTGGCTCCTGTACATGGGGTGGACGGGGGGCAGGTGTGGGGCGGGCACCGGACGGACACGGTACGGCGCCGCCGGGCGGACACGGTACGGCGCCGCCGCGGGAGGGCGGCGCACCGGATGCCGCCCGCGCGGCGCCGCCCGTGGCACCGGGCGCCGCCGCGGCCGCAAGGCCAGAACGAGTCGAGCACGCGGCGAGTTCCGCACCGGCGGGGCGCGGCGCGCGCCGACCCGGGGGGAGCCGTGCCCCCGCGGCCCCCGAGCGGGGACAATGGCCGGGTGCGCTATCGCATCCTCGGCACCACCCGCGTCCTGAAGGCCGACGGCACCCCCGTCCCGGTCGGCGGGGCGCGGCTGCGCGGCCTGCTGACCGTCCTCGCGCTGCGCCCAGGGCGCACCGTGCCCACGCCCGTCCTCGTCGGCGAGGTCTGGGCGGGCGAGCCGCCCGCCGACGCGCCCGCCGCGCTCCAGGCCCTGGTCAGGCGGCTGCGCCGGGCCATCGGACCCGACCTGGTCGTCTCCGAGGAGGGCGGCTACCGGCTCGTCGCCGAGCCGGACGACATCGACCTGCTCCGCTTCGACCGGCTCGCCACCCAGGGCGCACGCGCGCTCGCCGACGGCGACCCGGTCAAGGCCGGGGCCCTCCTCGACGACGCGCTCGCGCTCTGGCAGGACCCGGTGCTCGCCGACCTCGCCGACCGCGGCTCCGAGGGCCACCGCTGGGAGGCAAGGCACCGCGAGGTCAGCAGGGCCGCGCTCGCCGCCAGGGTGGCGCGCGGCGACGCCGAGGGCGCGCTGCCCGAGCTGACCGCGCTGTGCGACGCCCACCCCCTCGACGAGCCCGTCCAGGTGCTGCGGCTGCGCGCGCTGCGCGACGCGGGACGCGGCGCCGAGGCGCTCGCCGGATACGAGGCGGTGCGCCGCGCGCTCGCCGCGAGCCTCGGCACCGACCCGGGCCCCGAGCTGCGCGCCCTGCACGCGGAACTGCTGCGCGGCGCCCCCGCCCGCCCGGCCCGCCCCGCCGCGCCGGGCCCCGGCCCCGACCCCGCGCGCGCTCACGGACCTGCACCGGCGCCGCGTCCCGCGGTCCGTGGCAACCTGCGGGCCCGCCTCACCTCGTTCGTCGGGCGTGAGGAGGACATCGAGGACATCACCGCGAGGCTCGGCTCGGAACGGCTCGTCACCCTCCTCGGGCCCGGCGGCTCGGGCAAGACCCGGCTCTCCCAGGAGGCCGCAGAGCGGGTCGCGGCCGGCCTGCCCGACGGCGCCTGGATGGCCGAACTGGCGCCCGTGGACGACCCGGAGGCGGTGCCCGAGGCCGTCGCCGCCGCGCTCGGCGCCCGTACCACCGTGCTGCGCGGCGGCGGCGCGGAGGAGCTGCGAGCCGTCACCGACCGGCACGGCGGCAGCCTGGCCCGGCTCGTCGAGCACTGCGCCCCGCGCCGCATGCTGCTGGTCCTCGACAACTGCGAGCATGTGATCACCGCGGCCGCCGGGCTCGTCGAACAGCTCCTCGCGTACTGCCCCGGGCTCACCGTGCTCGCCACCAGCAGGGAACCGCTCGGTGTCCCCGGCGAGTCGGTGCGCGCCGTGGAGCCGCTGCCGCAGCCGGTCGCCATGCGGCTGCTCGCCGAGCGCGGCTCGGCCGTACGCACCGGCTTCGACATGGCCGACGACCCGGAGGCCGCCGCCGAGATCTGCCGCCGCCTCGACGGGCTGCCGCTCGCCATCGAACTGGCCGCGGCCCGGCTGCGGCTGCTGACGCCCCGGCAGATAGCCGACCGGCTCGACGACCGCTTCGCCCTCCTCACCGGCGGCGCCCGCACCGTGCTGCCGCGCCAGCAGACCCTGCGGGCCGTCGTCGACTGGTCCTGGGACCTGCTCGACGCGGGCGAGCGCGCGGTGCTCGGCCGCCTCTCGGTGTTCTCCGGCGGCTGCGAACTCGCCGCCGCCGAGGCGGTGTGCGGCACACCCGGCGGGCCCGACGTGCTGGACGTGCTCGGCTCCCTCGTCGACAAGTCGCTCGTCGTCGCCGCACCCGGCGGCGCGGGCGCCATGCGCTACCGGTTGTTGGAGACCGTCGCCGAGTACGCGGGCGAACGGCTCGACGAGTCCGGCGGCAGGCCCGCCGCCGAGCGCGCCCACCTCACGTACCACCGCGAGCTGGCCAGGACCGCCGACCCCGAGCTGCGCGGCCCAGGACAGGCCGCCGCGATCGCCAGGATCAGCGCCGACTACGAGAACCTGCGCACCGCCCTGCGGCACGCGGTCGCCGTCCGCGACGAGCACGAGGCGCTCTGCCTGGTCCTCTCGCTCGTCTGGTACTGGCAGATCCACGACCTGCGCGACGAGGCGAGGATCTGGTCCAACGCCGTCGCGGCGCTCGGCCCCGACCCCTTCGAGGACACCGACACCCCGGTACCGCCGCTGTACGAGCCCTGCACCGCCGCGCCGCCCCCGATGGCCCCCGAGGTGCTGGTCGAGGCCCGCCGCGAGATCCGCGTCATCATGCTGACCTGCATGGACCTGGAGCTTGAGCGCTGGCAGACCCCGGCGGCCAAGGCCCTGCTCGAAGCGATCACCCGGGTCTACTCGCAGGGCCTGCCGCAGTCCTGCCGCACCCCGGGCAACCTCTGGTTCTACGCGATGCTCTTCCAGGGCGAGGCCAGGGCGGTGCACGCCGCCATCGACAGGACCATCGCCGCCTGCCGGGCCCTCGGCTACCGCTGGGAGCTGGCCGCCGCCCTCCAGTCCAGGGCCAACATCCTCGCCAACGACAGCGCTTTGGCCGCCGACGCGCGGGTCGACGCCGACGAGTCGCTGCGGATCTTCGGCGAACTCGGCGACTCCTGGGGCACCGCGGAGGCGCTGTCGGCGCGGGCCGAGGCCGCGGAGCGGGTGGGCGACTACGCCCGCGCCGCCGACGACCACCGCGGCGCCATCCGGCTCGCCAGGCGGCTCGGCGCCCACTCCCAGGTCGCCGTGCTCACCCTCAGGCTCGGCAACGTGCTCGCCGAGGCGGGGGAGACCGCGGAGGGCGAGCGGCTGCTGCGCGCCACCATCGAGGACGACCGCGGCAGCGCCCACGAGGCCATGGCCGCCGGGCGGCTCTTCCTGGCCCTCCTGCTCGGCCGCACCGGGCGCGTCGCGGAGGCGCGCGAGCAGGTGCAGCTGCTGCGCGAGGGCTTCAACTCGTCCGTCTTCCTCGTCTTCGAGGGCTTCCTCGACAGTTGCGAGGGCTGGCTGCTGCTCATGGAGGGGGACTACGAGGGCGGCCTCGCCCAGGTCAGGGCGACGCTCACCCGCCCCCTCGACCCGCTCGCGCGCATGGTCGCGCCCCAGATGCCGTCCCTGCTGCTGCTGATCGCCGCCCTGGGGGTCGCGGAGGCCGACGGCTCGGCGCGGGCCGCGGACGCCGCCCGGCTGCTCGGTGCCGCGCACGCGCTGCTGCCCGACCGCTTCGTGCCCGGCGCGATGGAGCGCACCGTCGTCGAACGCGCCCGCACCGCCGCCGTCGCCGCCCTCGGCGACGACGCCTTCGACGCCGCGTACGCCGAGGGCGGCGGGCTCTCCCTCCCGGAGGCCGCCGCCCTCGTCTGACGCGAGACGCGGTTCAGCTCTTCGTACGGAACTTGTGGATCGCGATCGGCGCCATCACCGCCGTGATGACCACCGACCAGACCAGCGTCACCAGCACGTCGTGCCCGACCGGGCCGCCGTTCATCAGCCCGCGCGCGGCGTCGGCCAGCGACGACAGCGGGTTGTAGTCCGTGAACGCCTGGAGCCAGCCCGGCATCGAGCTGGTCGGCGCGAAGATCGACGAGCCGAACTGGAGCGGCATCAGCACCAGGAAGCCCATGCCCTGGATGGCCTGCGCGCTCTTCATCACCACGCCCATCGTGATGAAGATCCACATGATGGACATGCCGAAGACCGCGGAGAGCCCGATCGCGGCGAACAGGCCCGGCACGTCGGCCACCGAGAGCCCGAGGATGAAGCCCACCGCGAGCAGGATCGCGGTGGCGAGCAGCATCCGCCCGATCTCCACGACGATCTTCGCGATCATCACCGAGGCCCTGGCGATCGGCAGCGACCTGAAGCGGTCCATGACCCCGGTCTGGAAGTCCTGGTTGAACCCGGTGCCCACCCCCATGGCGAGGTTCATCCCCATCATCGCCATGAGCCCCGGCACCACGTACGCCACGTACTCGTCCTGGTTGCCCTTGCCCGCGATCGCGCCGCCGAAGACGAACACGAACAGCAGCGTGAACACGATCGGCATCAGCACCGCGTCGAAGATCGACTCGGGGTCCTCCTTGATCCACAGGAGGTTGCGGCGGGCCAGCGCACCGGTGTGCCGCAGATGCGCGCGCAGGCCGATACGGCCGTCGTCCTTCAGGTGCGCGGGGGCGTCGATCACTGCGGTCGTCATGCGGAGACCCCTTCGGGTACGGGCGCGGGGTCCTGGGGAGCACTGGCCTTGTGGCCGGTGAGCGACAGGAACACCTCGTCGAGGCTGGGCAGTTCCGTGCTGATGGAGGCGATCGTGATGCCGCGCGCGGTGACCGCGCCGACGACCGCGGTGAGCTGCTCGTCGCTGAGGATCGGCACCAGCAGGGAGCCGCTCTCCTCGTCGACGGCGGATGTGGCGAGGCCGGTGAGGCCGAAGTCGTCGAGGGCGCGCGCGGTCGGGTGCAGCTCCGCGCGGTCGGCGGGGGTGACCCGCAGGGTGCGCCCGCCGACCTTCGCCTTCAGCTCGTCGACCCGGCCGCCCGCGATCACCCGGCCCCGGTCGACGACGGTCAGCTCCTTCGCGAGCTGCTCGGCCTCCTCCATGTACTGCGTGGTCAGCAGCACGGTGGCGCCCTCGGCGACCATCCGCTTGACCTCGGCCCACACCTCGTTCCTCGTACGGGGGTCGAGGCCGGTGGTGGGCTCGTCCAGGTACAGCACCGACGGGCTGCCGATCATGGAGGCGGCCAGGTCGAGCCGGCGCCGCATACCGCCCGAGTAGGTGTTCGCGGGCCGCTTGGCCGCCTCGGTGAGCGAGAAGCGCTCCAGCAGCTCCTCGGCCCTGGTCCGCGCGGTCTTGCGGGGCAGGTCGAGCAGCCGGCCGATCAGATACAGGTTCTCGCGGCCCGACAGCTTCTCGTCGACCGAGGCGTACTGCCCGGTCAGGCCGATCACCCGGCGCACCGCGCGCGGCTGTCGCAGCACGTCGAGCCCGGCGACCGTCGCCTCGCCCGCGTCCGGTGTGATCAGCGTGGACAGGCAGCGCACGAGGGTGGTCTTCCCGGCGCCGTTGGGCCCCAGCACCCCCAGTACGGTGCCTTCGTGGACGTCCAGGTCCACTCCGTCCAGGGCCTTGGTCTCGCCGTAGTGCTTGACCATCCCCCGAACGCGGACGGCGGACGCCGTCGTGTGGTTCTCAAGGTTTCGCGTCATGCCACCAAGGTGTCAGCCGTCACCGACAACCCGCCGACAGCCGCCTACAGAGGGCCTACAGGACGGCGGCGCCGCGGTGTCGGCGCCCCCACCGGACGCCCCGGGCGCCCCACAAAGCCCCGGCGGCACGCCGCGGGGGCGCTTCCCGGGGCGTGTGGCTCCCGGGAAGCGCCCCCGCACACTTCAGGGCGCCGGTCGGCTCAGTGGACCGAGTTGTCGGCGGTGGGGAACCCGCCCGACACCACCTCGTCCGCGTAGCCGCGTACCGCCTGCGTCATCACGGACCGCAGGTCCGCGTACTGCTTGACGAACCTCGGCACCCGGCCGGGGGTGAGGCCCAGCATGTCCGTCCAGACCAGCACCTGGGCGTCGGTCTCGGGGCCCGCGCCGATGCCGACCGTCGGCACGTGCAGCACCCGGGTCACCTCGGCGGCAAGCTCCGCGGGGACCAGTTCGAGCACCACCGCGAACGCGCCCGCGTCCTGCACCGACTTCGCGTCCCGCAGCAGTTGCGCCGCGGCCTCCTCGCCGCGGCCCTGCACCCGGTAGCCCATGGCGTTCACGGACTGCGGGGTCAGGCCGATGTGCGCCATCACCGGGATGCCCGACTCCACCAGGAGCTGTATCTGCCGGTGCGAGCGCTCGCCGCCCTCCAGCTTGACCGCCCCCACCCCGGCCTCCTTGACCAGCCGGGTGGCGCTGCGCAGCGCCTGGGTGGCGCCCTCCTGGTAGCTGCCGAAGGGCAGGTCGGCCACGATCAGCGACCTGCGGGTGCCGCGCACCACGGCGGCGGACAGCATCGTCATCTCGTCGAGTGTCACCGGCACCGTGGTGTCGTAGCCGAGATGACAGTTGCCCATCGAGTCGCCGACGAGCAGCACCGGAATCCCGGCCTCGTCGAACACGGACGCCGTCATCGCGTCGTAGGCCGTGAGCATCGGCCACTTCTCGCCACGCTCCTTGGCGGCGGTGATGTCGCGGACGGTGATGCGCCGGGAGGACTTGCCCCCGTACAGCGCCTTGCTCGTGTCGCCGGTGTGCTGGGTGCCGCCGCCGTGCGCCGCGCCGGTCACGGCGGGCGTCTGGGCAGCCGGGTTCTGCGTCATCACAACGCTCCTCGTGTCATCTCGAAGCGCCCTCACGGCGTCTCCGGACCATCTCCATGGTGGCACTTCAGGCCAGAGGGGGCCAGAGCCGACCGACGGCCCGTAAGCGCCCGACCGCGGCGGACACGGGACGTACCGGACCCGTGGCGGCGTGTGAGTATGCGCGTTCTGTCACAGCAGGGGCGGATGCGGCGCCCGGCCGGAACCCGGGACACCGCCGCGCCCGTCCTCCGGCGTGAACACCCCCTCGGCCGGGAGCCGCAGGGGCGGCGAAAGCACGGGGTTCCATCCCCTAGGGTCGTGGCGGGAACGCACGCACGGGTAGGCAGTGAGGCGGCTTCATGGCGCAGGCGTACGTAGCGGAGACGGGCCGGGACGACGCGGGGAATACCGGCCCACGAGCCCGTCTTGCCCGCCTGCTGCGCGGCTGGCGCGACGGCCGCGGCATGTGGCGCCGCGGCCTGGTGCTCGCGGCCCTCGCCGTGCTGCTCGCCCTGGTGCTCGCGCTGCACGCCAGCATCCCCAACCGGGTGGGCAACCTCGGCAGCCTGAGCGAAACATTTCTGCCCTGGTTCGGGCTGCTGATCCCGGTGCTGCTGGTCCTCGCGCTCGTCCGCAAGTCCGCGACCGCGCTGATCGCGCTGATCCTGCCGCTCGCGGTCTGGCTGAACCTGTTCGTCGGGCTGCTGCCCGACCGCACCGGGGGCGGCGGCGACCTCACCGTCGCCACCCACAACGTCAACGCGGACAACCCCGACCCCGCGGGCACCGCCCGGGACGTCGCCGCCTCGGGCGCCGACCTCGTCGCCCTTGAGGAGCTGACCGAGAGCGCCGTCCCCGTCTACGAGAAGGCGCTCGCCTCGACCTACAAGTACCGGGTCGTCAGGGGCACCGTCGGGCTGTGGAGCAAGTACCCGCTCAGCGGGGTCAAGCCGGTCGACATCGAACTCGGCTGGACCAGGGCCGTGCGCGCCGTGGTCAGCGCGCCGGACGGCAGGGCCGCCGTGTACGTCGCGCATCTGCCCTCGGTACGGGTCAAGTTGCACTCCGGCTTCACGGCGAGCCAGCGCGACCGCAGCGCCGACGCGCTCGGCCGCGCCATCTCGCACGATTCCGAGCACCGGGTGGTGCTCCTCGGCGACCTCAACGGCACCATGAACGACCGCTCGCTCAACGGGGTCACCTCCCAGATGCGCTCCACCCAGGGCGCGGCGGGCAGCGGATTCGGCTTCAGTTGGCCCGCGTCGTTCCCGATGGCCCGCATCGACCAGATCATGGTCAAGGGCGTGCAGCCGGTGTCCTCGTGGACCCTGCCGCGCACCCCGAGCGACCACCTGCCGATCGCGGCCCGGCTCGACCTGGCGTCCTCGGACTGACCGCGGGCCTGGCGCCGCGAGAGGAGCCGCGGCCGGGGCGGGGGCCGCGCGCCCCCCTCAGCCCGTGCGTCCCTCGCGCCAGCCGCTGGTGATCGGCAGCCTGCGGTCCTTGCCGAAGCCCTTCGCGGAGATCTTCGTGCCCGGCGGGTACTGGCGCCGCTTGTACTCGGCCGCGTCCACCATCCTGAGCGTCCTGGCCACGAGATCCGCGTCGAACCCGGCGGCCACGATGGCGTCCGCGCCCTGGTCGCGGTCCACGTACAGGTCGAGGATCGCGTCGAGCACCGGGTAGTCGGGCAGCGAGTCGGTGTCCACCTGGCCGGGGCGCAGCTCCGCGCTCGGCGGCTTGGCGATGGAGTTCTCCGGGATCGGCGGCGTCTGCCCGCGCCGCTTCGCCTCCTCGTTGCGCCACCGCGCGAGCCGGAACACCGACGTCTTGTAGACGTCCTTGATCGGCCCGTAGGCGCCCACCGAGTCCCCGTAGAGCGTCGAGTAGCCCACCGCGAGCTCCGACTTGTTGCCCGGCGCGAGCACGATGTGCCCCTCCTGGTTGGAGAGGGCCATCAGCAGGGTGCCGCGCAGCCGCGACTGGAGGTTCTCCTCGGCGAGCCCGGTGAGCCCGAGCGCGCCCATGTACGCGTCGAACATCGGCTCGATGGGGACCGTGCGGAAGTGCAGCCCCGTGCGCTCGGCCAGCTCCGCCGCGTCGTCCCTGGAGTGCCCGGACGAGTACTTCGACGGCATGGACACCCCGTACACCCGGTCGGCGCCCAGCGCGTCCACGGCGAGGGCCGCCGTCAGCGCGGAGTCGATGCCGCCGGAGAGCCCGATGAGCACGGACCTGAAGCCGTTCTTGAGGACGTAGGCGCGCACCCCGGTCACCAGCGCCTCGTAGACCTCCGCGTCGTCGTCGAGCGGCTCGGCGTGCCCGCCGGTCAGCGGGGCGGCGGGGGCGGGCGCCCGGTCCTCGGAGAGCACCAGGCGCTCGACGCGCAGTCCGTCGTCGACGACCCCGGTCACCGGCTCGGCCGCGGCCGCGGGCAGGTCGAGGTCGAGGACCACGCACTCCTCGGCGAACTGCCCGGCCCTGGCGAGGCAGGTGCCCGCCGCGTCCACCACGACCGAGTCGCCGTCGAAGACCAGCTCGTCCTGCCCGCCGGTGGAGGCCAGGTACGCGGTGGTGCACCCGGCCTCCTGGGCGCGCTTGCGCACCAGGTCGAGCCGGGTGTCGTCCTTCTGCCGCTCGTAGGGGGAGGCGTTGACCGACAGCAGCAGGCCCGCGCCCGCGCTGCGCGCCGCGGGCACCCGGCCGCCGTCCTGCCACAGGTCCTCGCAGATCGCGAGGGCCACGTCGACCCCGCGCACCCGCACCACCGGCAGGGTGTCGCCCGGCACGAAGTAGCGGAACTCGTCGAAGACGCCGTAGTTCGGCAGGTGGTGCTTGGCGAAGGTGAGCGCCACCCGGCCGCCGTGCAGCACCGCGGCGGCGTTCTGCGGGGCGCCCGCGGGCTGCCCGTAGCGCGGCTGCGCGGCCGGTGAGCGGTCGAGGTAGCCGACGACCACCGGCAGCTCCCCGAGGCCCTCGTCGGCGAGCCGGGCGGCGAGCGAGCGCAGCGCCGCACGGGACGCCTCGACGAAGGACGAGCGCAGCGCCAGGTCCTCGACGGGGTAGCCGGTGAGCACCATCTCGGGGAACGCCGCCAGGTGCGCGCCGCGCTCGGCGGAGCGCCTGGCCCAGCGCAGCACCGCCTCGGCGTTGCCCGCGAGGTCGCCGACGGTCGAGTCGATCTGATTCAGGGCGAGACGAAGTAGAGGCACCACGCCAGTGTAATCGTCAGAGCGACGCGATGTCGGCGCCCCGGGGTGTGGGCCGCCCCACGCCGCCCCACGTCGACCCGCGCGCCCCGGCGCCGCGTGCGCGAGGCGCCCGCCCCCGGGTTCGGGGACGGGCGCCTCGGGGAACGGACCGCGGGGCGGCGCCGGTTACCGCTTGCGGTACGACTCGACGTAGCCGGGCGCGGGCGAGCCGACCCCGGTGACGTCGTCGTAGCCGCGCACCGCGCTCAGCGAGCTGTCGTTGCCGAGGCTGCGGACGGAGGTGAGCAGGCCCTCGGAGTCGTCGAAGCCGTTGGCGTAGTCGACCCGCACCACCGCGAGGCCCTTGCCGCTGCCGCGCGGATGGTCCGTCACGTCGTTGATCCGGCGGGTGCCCTCGCGGTCGTAGATCGCCGGGTTGGCGAAGCCGAGCGCCCTGCCGCCGTGCGCCTGCTGCGCCAGCGCCTGTACGCCCGCGATCACCGGGGCGGCGAGCGAGGTGCCGCCGATGCGGTACTCGCCGTACTGCTGCGAGCCGTCCGGGAAGGTCTGGGTCTGCCCGACGAGGAAGCCGGTGTTGGGGTCGGCCACCGCCGCGATGTCGGGGACGGTGCGCATCGGGGTGTCGCCGTTCGCCTTCGCGAGCGAGTCGGGCACGACGCCCTTCTGGTAGTACGGCTGCTCCACCACGGCGCTCGTGCCGCCGCCCGCGCCCGAGGTGTAGGCGCCGGGGAAGTCCGTCCAGCTCCTGCCGTCGTCGGAGAGGGCGGCTTGGTCGGTGCCCCAGCCGGTCTCCCACTCGTACCTGTCGTGCCTGCCGACGGCGAGCGAGGTGCCGCCGACGGAGGTCACCCACGCCGAGCCCGCGGGCACGTCGACCTGCTTGGTGCCGGTGCTCGCGACCTCGTCGCCGCTGTCGCCCGAGGAGAAGTAGAAGCCGATGCCCTCGATGGCGCCGAGCTGGAAGACCTGGTCGTAGGCGTCGTGCAGGGCCGGGGTCTGGTTGGTCTCGACGTCGCTCCAGGAGTTGGAGACGATGTCCGCGAGATGGCCGTCGACGACGCTGCTGAGCGTGTCGAGGAAGTCGTCGTCGTTGCAGGAGGCGGAGCCGACGTAGGTGATGTTCGCCTCGGGCGCGACCGCGTGCACCGCCTCGACGTCCAGGGTCTCCTCGCCGTACCAGCCGGAGGCGCCGCACGCCTCGGTGTCCGTGTACGCGTCCGGCAGCACCTGGCCTAGCTGGCCCTTGCGGTAGGCCGCGTCGCCGTTGCGCTTCGCGTAGCGCGCCGCGTCCTCGGCGATGGTCGAGGAGGCGTAGGCGTCGGTGATCGCCACCGTCACGCCCCTGCCGGTCTCCCTGCCCGCGCCGTAGGCGCCACGGAGCTGCTTTCCGGTGTAGCCCTTGACGGTGTACGGGGCCTTCTTGCCGTAGGCGCGCGGCAGGTCCTTCGCGACCTTGGAGCCGTAGTACGACGAGAGAGGGCCCGAGTTGCGGAAGACGGCGTCGGGCGGCGGCAGCTCGTCCTGGTGGCTCGCCCGGTGCGGGGCGTTGTCGAGGCCCGAGACGGTCAGCACGGCGTCCTTCAGCCCTGCGGGCGCGGAGGCCGTGCGCTGCGGGGCGCGGTAGGTCCTGCCGTCCTTGCGGTAGCTGTGCAGCTCGGTGCCGAACGCCTGCTGCGCGGTGGCCACGTTGCCGCTGACCGCGACGTAGTGGCGGGTGGTGGCGGTGACCTTCAGGCCCGCGCCCTTGAGCCAGGACGTGACGGCCGTCACCTGGTTTTTGGTCGCGCCGAAGCGCCGCTGTGCCTCCTCGGCGCTGAGGAACTTGCCGTACGAGGCCGACCCGGGGTCGGACACCGCCTTCGCGTAGGCCGTGAGTCCCGCCGCGTCCCGGCCCGCGAGGTAGACGCGCGCGGTGACGGCGGAGGAGGCCGGGGCGGCGCCCTGGTCGGCCTTCGCGGTCGCCCACAGCGGCTTGGTCCCGCTCAGCGCGGCCCTGGCGCCGGGGTCAGGCGCGGCCTGGGCCGTGGGTATGCCGAGGGCGAGCGCGCCGGCGAGCAGCGGCAGGGTGGCCGCGAGGCTCACTCCGGTGCGCACCGCGGCGCGGTTGGTTCTCCTGGATCTCATGGAACCCCCTGTGATGCGGTTCGTTCCGTGTGGCTGAGGACGCGCACACGTAAGGGATCACTTTGGCGATGAACCGTTCATGTCAGGGGAACGGAATGCTCAAGAAGACCCCAAGTGTGTGCGATACACGGTCTTCTTGTGTCATCCAGGTGCTCGACCGGCCCCGAACAGCATCAATTTGACGGTAAGTCGACACCGATCCGGCATGCATCGACCCCCCGGCGCGCCGCCCGGGTCCCGCGCGCCAGGGGCGCGCCCCCCGCACCACCGCGCCCGGGCGGCGCCCCCGCGCGGGGCGAACGGGACGGGGGTCGCCCCGTGCCGCACAATGGGCGGAAAGGAGACCGGCGAGCACGCGGGAGCCCCCCACGCCGACGCAGACGACACGAACGACACGAACGACGCGACCGGCACGGTGGCACCGCGGGCCCGCGCGGTACACCGGCAGGACACGAGGCATTCAGCGGACGCCCGCAATGCGCTTGAAACGGTGTGGTGGGATGCTCGTACGCCTTCGGTGCGACTCGCGGAGCCCACCCGGGGAAGCGCCATCGCGGGAAGCCTGACCAGCAAGGATGGGTGGAAGTCGACAATGGACAAGCAGCAGGAATTCGTGCTCCGCACCCTGGAGGAGCGCGACATCAGGTTCGTACGCCTGTGGTTCGCCGACGTGCTCGGGTTCCTCAAGTCCGTCGCCGTGGCTCCGGCCGAGCTTGAGCAGGCGTTCGACGAGGGCATGGGCTTCGACGGCTCGGCGATCGAGGGCTTCGCCCGCGTCTACGAGTCCGACATGATCGCCAAGCCGGACCCCAGCACCTTCCAGGTCCTGCCCTGGCGCGCCGAGGCGCCCGGCACCGCCCGGATGTTCTGCGACATCCTCATGCCCGACGGCTCCCCGTCCTTCGCCGACCCCCGCTACGTCCTCAAGCGCGCCCTCGCGCGCACCTCCGACCTCGGCTTCACCTTCTACACCCACCCCGAGATCGAGTTCTTCCTGCTCAAGGAGAAGCCGGTCGACGGCTCCCGGCCCACCCCCGCCGACTCCTCCGGCTACTTCGACCACACCCCCCAGGCCGTCGGCATGGACTTCCGCCGCCAGGCGATCACCATGCTGGAGTCCATGGGCATCTCGGTCGAGTTCTCCCACCACGAGGGCGCCCCCGGACAGCAGGAGATCGACCTGCGCTACGCCGACGCCCTCTCCACCGCCGACAACATCATGACGTTCCGGCTGGTCATGAAGCAGGTCGCGCTGGAGCAGGGGGTGCAGGCCACCTTCATGCCCAAGCCGTTCTCGGAGTACCCGGGCTCCGGCATGCACACCCACCTCTCCCTCTTCGAGGGCGACCGCAACGCCTTCTACGAGTCCGGCGCCGAGTACCAGCTCTCCAAGGTCGGCCGCTCCTTCATCGCGGGACTGCTGCGGCACTCCGCCGAGATCTCCGCCGTCACCAACCAGTGGGTCAACTCCTACAAGCGCATCTGGGGCGGCTCCGAGCGCACCGCGGGCGCCGGAGGCGAGGCCCCCTCGTACATCTGCTGGGGCCACAACAACCGCTCCGCGCTGATCCGCGTGCCCATGTACAAGCCGGGCAAGACCGGCTCCGCGCGCATCGAGGTGCGCTCCCTCGACAGCGGCTGCAACCCCTACCTGGCGTACGCGCTGCTGCTCGCCGCGGGCCTCAAGGGCATCGACGAGAACTACGAGCTGGGCCCCGGCGCCGACGACGACGTCTGGGCGCTCAGCGACGCCGAGCGCCGCGCCATGGGCATCGAGCCGCTGCCGCAGAACCTCGGCGAGGCCATCGCCCTGATGGAGCGCAGCGAACTGGTCGCGGAGACCCTCGGCGAACACGTCTTCTCGTTCTTCCTCGCCAACAAGAAGCACGAGTGGGAGGAGTACCGCTCCGAGGTCACCGCCTTCGAGCTGCGCAAGAACCTGCCGGTGCTCTGAACCGCCGCGGGGGCCGGGGCCCCCGCGCGGCCCGCTCCCGGCGCCCGGCACCGCGCCCCCGGCACCCCGCGCGGCGCCCGCGCCCCTCGAAACACGCACGCCCCGAGCCAACCGCAGACATCCGGCATATCCTCATCCATCCGGCATTGCGGCTTGTAAAAAACAGACATCATCCTTGTAAAGGGCAGGACTCATCCCCGGGCACGCTCCCGGGAGCCCGACGTAGGCTCGGGTCCTTGATCGGACAGGGCCGGGCCGTACCGGTCCGGACGGGAGGCCCCCGAGATGACGGTGCCGCAAGGGCGCAGAAGCAGCACGTTCACCAGGCTGCTGCGGCTCGGCTTCACCGACCCCTCCGCCGCCGAGCGCCTGCTGGAGGACGAGGCGCTCGCCCGGGTGCGCTCCGACTCCGTACTCCTCGAAGCGCTCGGCGCCACCGCCGACCCCGACCAGGCGCTCCTCGGCCTCGCCAGGCTCGTCGAGGCGCAGCGGGACGCCGGGGGCCGCATCGAGCTGCTCGACACCCTGCTCGCCGCCAAGCCGCTGCGCGACCGGCTCCTCGGCGTCCTCGGCGCCTCCGAGGCCCTCGGCGACCACCTCGCCCGCCACCCCCTGGACTGGCAGGCCCTCGTCACCTACGAGCAGCGGGACCTGCACCCGGGCGTCGCGGAGTTCGAGCGCGGCCTCGCCGACGTGGCGGGGCCCGTGGCGCTGCGGATCGCCTACCGCAGGGCGCTCCTCTCCATCGCCGCCCGCGACGTCTGCGGCACCATCGACGTCGCCGAGACCGCCGCGGAGCTGGCCGACCTCGCCACCGCCACGCTCCGCAGCGCCCTCTCGCTCGCCCGCGACGCCGCGCCCGCCGACGCCGCGCTCTGCCGCCTCGCCGTGATCGCCATGGGCAAGTGCGGGGGACACGAGCTGAACTACGTCTCCGACGTCGACGTCATCTTCGTCGCGGAACCCGCCGACGACGTCCCCGAGGACGAGGCGCTGCCCGCCGCCACCCGGCTCGCCTCCCATCTGATGCGGATCTGCTCCGACACCACCGTCGAGGGCACCATCTGGCCCGTCGACGCCAACCTGCGCCCCGAGGGTCGCAACGGCCCCCTCGTGCGCACCCTCGCCAGCCACATCGCCTACTACCAGCGCTGGGCCAAGGCGTGGGAGTTCCAGGCGCTGCTGAAGGCCCGCGCCGTCGCGGGCGACGAGGAGCTGGGCGCCGCCTACCTCGACGCCGTCGCCCCGATGGTCTGGCAGGTCGCCGAGCGCGACAACTTCATCGACGACGTGCAGAAGATGCGCCGCCGCGTCATCGCCAACATCCCCGTCGGCGAGGTCGACAGGGAGCTGAAGCTCGGCCCCGGCGGGCTGCGCGACGTCGAGTTCGCCGTCCAGCTCCTTCAGCTCGTGCACGGCCGCAGCGACTCCGCGCTGCGCAGCGGCAACACCCTCGTGGCGCTCGCCGCGCTCGCCGCGGGCGGCTACATCGGCCGGGTCGACGCCGTCCAGCTCGACGACGCCTACCGCTTCCTGCGCTCCCTCGAACACCGCCTCCAGCTCCACCGGCTGCGCCGCACCCACCTGGTGCCCGAGGACGACGCGGAGCTGCGCCGCCTCGGCCGCTCGCTCGGCCTGCGCACCGAGCCCATCTCCGAGCTGGGCGCGGCCTGGCGGCGCCACACCTCGGTCGCCCGCAGGCTCCACGAGAAGCTGTTCTACCGGCCGCTGCTCGACGCCGTCGCCCAACTGGCGCCCGGCGAGGCCCGGCTGAGCCCGGACGCCGCCAGGGAGCGCCTCGTCGCCCTCGGCTACGCCGACCCGTCAGCCGCGCTGCGCCATATCGAGGCGCTGGCGTCCGGGGTGACCCGCAAGGCCGCCATCCAGCGCACCCTGCTGCCGGTACTGCTCGGCTGGTTCGCCGACTCCGCCGACCCGGACGCCGGGCTGCTGAACTTCCGCAAGGTCTCCGACGCGCTCGGCAAGACCCCCTGGTACCTGCGGCTGCTGCGCGACGAGGGCGCCGCCGCCGAGAACCTGGCCCGGGTGCTGTCCGCCGGGCGGCTCGCGCCCGACCTGCTGCTGCGCGCCCCCGAGGCGGTCGCCCTCCTCGGCGACGGGCCCGGGCTCGAACCCCGCGGCAGGGCCGCGCTGGAACAGGAGACCCTGGCCGCCGTCGGCCGCGCCGAGAACGGCGAGCAGGCCGTCGCCGCCGCCCGCGGCGTGCGCAGGCGCGAGCTGTTCCGCACCGCGGCCCGCGACATCATCGCCTCCCACGGCACCGAGGAGAGCCCCGCCGAGGTCGACCCCGGCGCCCTCGTCGACCTGGTGGGCGACGCGGTCTCCGACGTGACCGCCGCGGCCATCGCCGGCACCCTGCGCGCCGTCGTCCGCACCGGCTGGGGCGACACCCTGCCGACCCGGTTCGCGGTCATCGGCATGGGCCGCTTCGGCGGGCACGAACTGGGCTACGGCTCCGACGCCGACGTCCTCTTCGTCCACGAGCCCCGCCCGGGCGACGACGAGCGGGAGGCGGCCCGCGCCGCGAACACCGTGGTCGCCGAGATGCGCAGGCTCCTCCAGATCCCCAGCTCCGACCCGCCCCTGGTGATCGACGCCGACCTGCGGCCCGAGGGCAAGTCGGGCCCGCTGGTGCGCACCCTCGGCTCCTACGAGGCGTACTACCGCCGCTGGTCGCTGACGTGGGAGTCGCACGCGCTGCTGCGCGCCGACTTCGTCGCGGGCGACGCGGACCTCGGCCGCCGCTTCCTCGCCCTGATCGACCCGCTGCGCTACCCCCCCGAGGGGCTGTCCGACGACGCGGTGCGCGACATCAGGCGGCTGAAGGCGCGCATGGAGTCCGAGCGGATGCCGCGCGGCGCCGACCCCACCCTGCACAGCAAGCTCGGCCGCGGCGGCCTGTCCGACGTGGAGTGGACCGTGCAACTGCTCCAGTTGCGCCACGCGGGACGCGTCCCCGAACTGCGCACCCCCCGCACCAGGGACGCCCTCGCCGCCGCGAGCGCCGCGGGGCTGCTGCCCGCGGAGGACGTCGCCGTCCTCGACGAGGCGTGGGTGCTGGCGACCCGGGTGCGCAACGCCGTCATGCTGGTGCGCGGCAGGGCGGGCGACATGTTCCCCTCGGAGGGCCGGGAGCTGGGCGCCGTCGGCCGCTACCTCGGCTACGGGCCGGGGCAGACCGGCGACATGCTGGAGGCGTACCGGCGCACCACCCGCAGGGCGCGGGCGGTGGTCGAGGAGCACTTCTACGGGGCGCCCGTGGGGTGAACGGCGGCCCTCAGGGCCGATGAGCGGCGCCCGCCCTCAAGGGCCCGCCCCTGCGCTGCCGAGCCCGCGCCGCCGCCCCCCTGCGGCGCGGCGGCCCGGCGTCAGGCCCTTCTCGCCGCGGGCAGCGACCCGGGCGGCGGCTTGAGCGGCTGCACCGTGCGCGGCAGGGTGTACGGCAGCCGCCCGTACAGCGCCTTGCACACCGCGTAGCCGGCGGCCAGGCAGATGATGCCGCCGACCGCGTCGAGCCAGAAGTGGTTGGCGGTGGCCACGATCACCGTCAGCGTCAGCATCGGGTACAGCAGCCCCAGCACCCTGGCCCACGGCACCGACGCCAGCGCGAAGATCGTCAGCCCGCACCACAGCGACCACCCGATGTGCATGGACGGCATCGCCGCGTACTGGTTGGAGACGTGCTTCAGGTCGCCTGACGCCATCGAGCCCCACGTCCTGTGCACCAGCACCGTGTCCACGAAGTTGCTGCCCGGCATCAGCCGCGGCGGCGCGAGCGGGAACAGGTAGTAGCCGATCAGCGCCGTGCCGGTGGCGACGAACAGCACCGTGCGGGCCGCCGCGAAGCGCCCCGGGTGCTTTCTGAACAGCCAGACCAGCACCCCTATGGTCACGATGAAGTGCAGCGTCGCGTAGTAGTAGTTCATCCCGACGATCAGCCAGCTCACCGAGTTCAGCGCGTGGTTCACGGAGCCCTCGACCGCGATGCCCAGATGGTGTTCGAGCGACCACAGCCAGTGCGCGTTGCGCAGTGCCGCGCCGCGCTGCTCGGGCACGGCGTTACGGATGAGCGAGTAGATCCAGTACGCGAGCCCGATCAGGAGTACCTCGAACCACAGCCGGGGCCTGCGCGGGGTGCGCAGGCGCAGCGCGACCGCCCGGACGGCGCGGTACGTCCGCCCGCGCTCGCGGTCCGGCATGGGTGAGTCGGTGGCTCCCTGCGGGCCTTCCAGTGTGGTCACGATTCGGTCACCCATAGTCAGAGTCTGCCAGAAACCCCGTCCACGGCCGATCATCCCCCGGTCGGGTCAAGAACGCATTTCTGTCCACCCTAGGAACGACTCCGTTCTCCGCCATGGGAGGCGGTCGAGCCCCTGACCACCAGTTCCGGCATGAACACGAACTCGCTGTGCGGCGCGGGCGTCCCCGCCACCTCCTCAAGGAGGGCGCGCACCGCGGCCTGGCCCATCGCCGTCACCGGCTTGCGCACGGTCGTCAGCGGCGGGTCGGTGAACGCGATCAGCGGCGAGTCGTCGAATCCCACCACCGACACGTCCTGCGGCACCCGAAGGCCGTGCCCGCGCGCCGCCCTGATCGCGCCGAGCGCCATCATGTCGCTCGCGCACACCAGCGCCGTACAGCCCCGCTCAAGCAGCGCGGCGGCCGCCGCCTGCCCGCCCTCCAGCGAGTAGAGCGAGTGCTCCACCAGGCTCTCCTCGACGGCCTCGGCGTCCCCGGCGCCGGGCCCGAGCAGTTCCCGCATGGCCCGTACGAACCCCTCGATCTTCCGCTGCACCGGCACATAGCGCCGCGGCCCCAGCGCCAGCCCCACCCGGGTGTGCCCCAGCGACACCAGATGCGTCACCGCGAGCTGTGCCGCCGCCCGGTCGTCGGGCGAGATGAACGGTGCCCGCACCTTCGGCGAGAACCCGTCGACCAGCACGAACGGCACCCCCTGCGCGCGTAGCTGCTCGTAGCGGCCCATGTCGGCCGTGGTGTCCGAGTGGAGCCCTGACACATAGATGATGCCCGCGACGCCGCGTTCCACCAGCATCTCCGTCAGTTCGTCCTCGGCGGGACCGCCCTCGGTCTGCGTCGCCAGGATCGGGGTGTACCCCTGGCGGGTCAGGGCCTGGCCGATGACCTGCGCCATCGCGGGGAAGATCGGGTTCTCCAGCTCGGGGATGATCAGGCCGACCAGGCCCGCGCTGCGTCTGCGCAGCCGCAGCGGGCGCTCGTAGCCGAGCACGTCGAGCGCGGCGAGCACGGACTGACGGGTCGTCGGGGCCACCCCCGGCTTGCCGTTCAGCACCCGGCTCACGGTCGCCTCGCTGACGCCCGCCCGGGCCGCGATGTCGGCGAGCCGTGTGGTCACGTGTCCGGACTGTACCGGGCCGCCCCCGCGCTGCCCACCGATACCGGCCCCCGACCCGCCCGTTGCCCCCGACCCGCCTCCGCGCCGCACCATGCCGTGGCCTCCCGCCCCTGCCGTCCGTCAGCCGTCCGTATGCCGTACGTGTGCCGATGTCGTCCGCCGTCCGTACCGCCCGCACGGCGTCCGTGCGCGCCGCCACGCGCGCCCGTGTTCCCGCCGGGAAGCCGCCGGAGGCAACCGCTTGCAGATTCTTGCACGCCCCGAAAGCGCCCCCAAGTCCCGCTTTCCGCGCCCTCGTGCCCCTACTGACGGTCACAACTGGATAACCGTCGGGATATTTTTCGCCATATTGCTGCAAGCTATTTCGTAAGTGACAGCGCCGTTACGAGAGGCGTCGCCCGGTCGCGCGGCGGGGAGGCGGCCGGGCGCTCTCACGCCTGCCCGTCCGACCAGTCAGGAAGCCATGACTCGAGACACCGCAGCCATCACCCCCCGGCCGCGGCGGGCACCCACCGCCCCCGCGAGGCACGGCGACTGGTGGCGCGACGCCGTCATCTACCAGGTCTATCCGCGCAGTTTCGCCGACGGCGACGGCGACGGCGTCGGGGACCTGCCCGGCATCCGCGCCCGGCTGCCGTATCTGAGCCGGCTCGGCGTCGACGCCCTCTGGCTCAGCCCCTTCTACACCTCGCCGGGCGCCGACGGCGGCTACGACGTCGCCGACTACCGCGGTGTCGACCCGCTGTTCGGCGGCCTGTTCGACGCCGACGCGCTGATCTCGGACGCCCACGCGCTCGGTCTGCGCGTCATCGTCGACGTGGTGCCCAACCACTCGTCCGACCAGCACGAGTGGTTCCGCCGCGCCCTCGCGCAGGGCCCGGGATCGCCGCTGCGCGCGCGCTACCACTTCCGGCCCGGCCGCGGCCCGCACGGCGAACTGCCGCCCAACGACTGGGAGTCCGTCTTCGGCGGCCCCGCATGGACCAGGACCACCGACCCCGACGGCACCCCGGGCGACTGGTACCTCCACCTCTTCGCGCCGCAGCAGCCCGACTTCGACTGGGACCACCCCGCGGTCGCCGACGAGTTCCGCTCCGTGCTGCGCTTCTGGCTCGACATGGGCGTCGACGGCTTCCGCGTCGACGTCGCACACGGCCTCGTCAAGGCGCCCGGGCTGCCCGACATCGGCCACAGCGGCCAGGCCAGGCTGCTCGGCAGCGCCGCCATGCCCTTCTTCGACCAGGACGGGGTGCACGAGGTCTACCGCTCCTGGCGCTCCGTCGCCGACGAGTACGCGGGCCAGCGCATCTTCGTCGCCGAGGCGTGGACCCCCACCGTCGAGCGCACCGCGCGCTACGTCCGCCCGGGCGAGCTGCACCAGGCGTTCAACTTCCAGTACCTGACGACGCCGTGGGACGCCGCGGAGCTGCGCACCGTCATCGACCGCTCCCTCGACGCGATGCGCCCCGTCGGTGCCCCCACCACCTGGGTGCTCTCCAACCACGACGTCACCCGGCACGCCACCCGCCTCGGCAACCCGCCGGGCCTCGGCACCCAACTGCGCACCCCCGGCGACCCGGTGCTCGGGCTGCGCAGGGCGCGCGCCGCGACGCTGCTGATGCTGGCGCTGCCCGGCTCCGCCTACCTCTACCAGGGCGAGGAGCTGGGCCTGCCGGACGTCGTCGACCTCCCCGACGAGGCGCGCCGCGACCCCTCGTTCTTCCGCGCCGACGGGCAGGACGGCTTCCGCGACGGCTGCCGGGTGCCGCTCCCCTGGACCAAGAACGGCCCCTCGTACGGCTTCGGCTCCGGCGGCGCCTGGCTGCCGCAGCCCCCGCACTGGGGCGAGCTGAGCGTGGAGGCGCAGACCGGCACCCCCGGCTCCACCCTTGAGCTGTACCGCGCGGCCCTCGCCGCCCGCCGCGAGCACCCCGCGCTCGGCGCGGGGGACTCCGTGGAGTGGCTGGCCGCGCCCGGGGGCGTGCTCGCGCACCGCCGCACCGGCGGGGGCCGCACCCTGGTGTGCGTCACCAACACCACGGGCGCCGCGGTGCGCGTGCCGGCGTACGGGGCGGTGCTGCTTGCCAGCGGCCCCGAGGAGATCCGGGTGTGCGACGGGATCGCGGAGGTCCCGGGGGACACCACGGTGTGGTGGACCGCCTGAGACACCCCCGGCCAGGTCCTGGCGCGCCCCGGCCGATGGGGGCGCGCCAGGACCGCAAGCCGTTGCGCAGGCCACCGCGCGCGGGCCCGTCCCCGGCCGCCTCCGCGCACCCCGGGCGCCGTCGCGCGCGCCTCCCGCAGGCGCCGTACACCCGGTGCTTGCCGCAAGAACCGGCGGCGCACGCCCGGCCGCGCCCCGGCGCGCACCCCGTCAGAGAGAGGCGCCCTCGGCCGTGGCGTCCTCGGCGTCCACACCGCCCCGGGCGCTGACACCGCCCACCGCGGCCTCGCCGCCCGTGCGGTCCACGCCGTCCGCGCCCCCCTCGGTGTCCCGCGGTGCGGTGAACGCCGACAGGCTGCCGAGCAGGGTGTGCAGCGGTCCTGTGCCGTGCTCCTCGGCGAGCAGCCGCCCCAGTACGCCGGCCATGCCCGGGTCCTGTGCGGCGGCCACCGCGACCAGTGCCGCGAAGTCGCCCACCAGCTTCAGTTCGAGTTCCGCGCGCGGCACCGCGCGGTCCTCCAGCCAGATCAGCGCCGTGGACTCGGCGAGCGACACCCAGGAGCGCACCACGAGTTCGAGCCGCGGCGGCGGGTCCTGGGCGTCGAGATGGCTGAGTATCTGCACCTTGGCGGCCTCCCGCACCCCCTCCACGAGGGCGCTCGCCGCCGAGGAGCCCGCCGCGGGGCCGCCCCGCATCAGCGCGGAGAACCCCGGTCCGTGCTCCTCCACGAAGTCGAAGAACCGCCCCATCACCCGCAGCAGCCGGGCCCCGAGCGGCCCCTGCCTCGGCTCCGTGAAGCGCTCCGCCAGGTCCTCCGCCGCACGCCTCAACGCGGCCTCGTAGAGGCTGAGTTTGCCGGGGAAGTAGTGGTAGACGAGCGGGCGTGAGATGCCCGCGGAGGCCGCTATCTCGTCGATCGAGACATCGTCGGGCGAGCGCTGGCTGAACAGTTCGAGCGCGACCCCGATCAACTGCCGCCGCCGCTCCTCGACTCCCATCCTGCGACGTACCCCGGTTGTCATACGAACACCTTACCGACCAGTTCGAGACATCCGGAGTTCGCGGCCCCGGCCGTACGGGAGCGGCGACCTCCCCAGGTGCGCCCTCCGGGCGGCGGAGGACCTCAGCCGAGCCGCAGCACCAACTTTCCGCGCGCCCGGTGCGACCTGCTCAGTTCGAGTGCGGCGGGCCAGTCCTCCAGGGAGAAGGTGCGGGACACCGGGATGGCGAAGCGGCCCTCGGCGGCCAGCCGCCCGAACGTGCCGAGCACGTCGTAACGCGGCCCGCCGCCGATGTCGAGTGCGGACCGCACGCCCAACTCCCTGGCGGGCTCGGGGCCGCCGACCGTCAGCACGTGCTCCGGCGCCTTGACGGTGCGGACGAGTTCCGCCAGTGCGTTGCTGAACGGCGCGGTGTCGAGGGCGAGTTCGACCGGGCCCCCGGCGAGTTCCGTCACCCGCCGGGCCATGCCGTCGCCGTAACCGGTCACCTCGACGCCGATGTCACGGAGGGCCGCGGCGTGTGTCTCGCCCGCCGTGGCGATCACCCGAGCCCCGCGCCCGGCCGCGATCTGTGCCGCGGCGTGCCCCGTGGTGGTGCCCGCGCCGTGAATGAGCACGGTGTGTCCCGAGTCGACGCCGAGCGCGTCAAGCGCCGCGTAAGCCGTGCCCACCGCCATTGGCAGCGCGGCGGCCCCCGCCGTGTCGAGCCCCCGGGGCCGCGGGAACCAGATGTCGAGCAGTGCCTGTTCGGAGGCGCCGGCGGTGGGGCCGGTGAACGGCGCGGGCCCGAACACCGGGTCGCCGATGCCGACGCCGGTCACTCCGTCGCCGACCGCGTCGACGGTGCCGGAGACCTCCAGCCCGATCCCGCGCGGCAGGTCGCCCGCGAACAGGCCGCCGCACAGCCCCCAGTCGGCCGGGTTCAGCCCGCACGCCGTGACGGCGACCCGGATCTGGCCGGGGCCGGGGCGCGGGGGCTCCGCGTCCTCGATCCGCAGTACGTCGGCCGGGTCCCCGTAGGTGTGGAAGCGAAGGGTGCGCATCGGTCTCCTCCCGAGTCGGGACAGCAGAAGTGACGACAGAACCAAAAGTGACGACAGGATCTGTCGACGGTCACGCTAGCAGAGTGACGACAGCATCTGCTGTCATGTGTGTCGACAGCATCTGCTGTCGCTACACTCGTGACATGGCACGGTGGGAGGGCAACGCACGAGGCCGCCTAGAACAGGCGGCGCTCGCCCTGTTCGAGGAGCAGGGCTACGACCGCACCACGGTCGCGCAGATCGCCCAGCGCGCGAACCTGACGGAGCGGTCGTTCTACCGGTGGTTCACGGACAAGCGGGAAGTGCTGTTCGGCGGCGCCCAGGAACTCGGGGAGCAGCTCGTCACGGCCATCGGCGACGTCCCCGAGGGCACCGGTGCGCTGCGGACGCTGCTGGCCGCCTTCGCCACCGCGCCACGGGTGTTCCGGCCCCATGAGTTCCTGCTGCGCAGGGCGGCGG
This sequence comes from Streptomyces sp. NPDC050560, assembly GCF_044457285.1. Lineage (NCBI taxonomy): Bacteria > Bacillati > Actinomycetota > Actinomycetes > Kitasatosporales > Streptomycetaceae > Streptomyces > Streptomyces sp. NPDC050560. Next base: position 359,448 of record NZ_JBITGT010000006.1, on the reverse strand, counting down.
TCATCGCCGCCAACCCGCCCCTCCAGGAACGCGAACTGATCAAGATGGCCACCGTCTCCGAGGAGATCACCGCCGCCCTGCTGAGCCGCGGCTTCGACCGCGCGACCGCGCGGCTGGCCACCGACATCGGTCTCGCCGTGCTGCGGGTGACCACCGAGCGGTGGGTGACCGAGGAGCACACCGACTTCGCCGGGTTCGGCGAGGCGCTGACGGCGGGCGCGGCGGAAGTCCTCGCCGTCGTCGCCGACGGAGTGCCGTCCGCGCCCGCCTCCTGACCGGCCCCCCGCAGCACGCCCCCCCCCGGGTCAGGACAGCGGCGCCAGCTCCCCGCCCCCCGCCAGGGTTCCCTTGAGCCGCGCCTGCGCCCCCTGCTTCGCGGGCAGCGCGAGGACGGGGCCGTGTGCCGTGCCGTCCACGTCGCCGCTCGCCGAGACCGACGTGACGCTCCTGTTCGCCGCCGCGAGCAGGTACCAGTCGCCGCCCTTCGACTTCCACAGCACCCCCGCGAGCACCCCGGAGCCGCGCTCGCCGCACGCCGCCGAGTCCTGCGCCTCCGCCACCGGGGACGCCATCGGGTGCTTCGGCGCGAGGAACTGGGCGAGGACCCTGCTGCCGGTGCCCCGCCATGTCTCGGCCCTGGTGCACAGCCACTTCGCGGTGCCGTTCGCCTCCGGCAGCTCCTGGTCCGCGTACGGCCACGAGTTCACCGTGCGTACCCCGTGCCCGCGCAGCGCCCCGAGCGAGCACGCCGTGTGCTGCCAGTCCGTGAGCGCCGCCGCGCCGACCGAGCCCCGCACGTCGCCGGGGGAGCCGTCGGTGAGCCGGGCGGGCACCAGCTCGCCCAGGTCGGTCAGGAGCGGCGGCGAGGCGCCGTCGCCGAGCTGGAGCACGTTCCACGAGCCGCACTCGCCGCTCTGCGGCGGGCCAGGCACCGGCGCGCTCACCCCGTCGCCGCCACTGTCGAGCGGCTGCGGCTCCGCCTCGGGCTTCAGCAGGTCGCGCACCCGCGCGCCCCGCACCCAGGGCGCCGTCAGAAAGCGCACGTTGGTGTCCGAGCGGTCCACGACCAGCGCGCCCGCCTCGTCCTCGGTGGCGCCGTCCACCCGGGCGAAGTCCAGCGCCGTGGTGCCCTCGCCGCCCTTCGGCTCCGCGTACCGCACCACCCGGAGACCGTCGTAGAACAGCACCACCCGGGTGCCGTCCACGGTGCCCGCGTACAGGAGCTGCGCGGGGCCCGCGGGCGCCCCTGAGGCGGTGCCCGGCGTCGCCGACACATGCACCGAGCCGCCGGGCCGCGCCCACACCGCGAGCGCCCTGCGCAGCAGCGCCTTGTCGCCGACGGCGTCCCCGCGCGCCGGCCACACCGAGAAGTCCCGCCGGGTGGAGCTGTGCCAGGCCGTCGCCGCGGCCGTGGTCACCTTCGCCGGGTCGAGCGCGGCCTCCTGCGCGGGGTTGCGCGCGTACGGCGGCGCGGCGGGACCGTCCGGGCCCCAGCCGTCGCCCGGCAGCCCGAGCAGCGCCCCGCACAGCACCGCGGCGACCGCGGCGGCGAGCGCGGCCTTGCGGTGCTGCCTGCGCCGCATCAGATCGGTGGGCCGTGCCCGCAGCGAGCAGGGGTCGAACTCGGGGGAGCGCAGCAGCGCCGCCGCCCTGTCGTCCTTCGGGTCCCCCGCCTCGTCGAGCGCGGCGTCCGGGTCGTCGGCGCCCGCGGCGTCGAGCACCCGCAGCGTCTCCTCCTCCGTGAGCCCCTCCAGCACCCGCAGCGCGTACGCGGCGCGGCCCGGGCCCGACAGCGCCGCGAGCCGCTGGTCCAGGGCGAGTTCGTCGGCGCCGCCCGAGCGCGGTGTGAGCCTGAGCCCCCACACCAGCGGCAGCGGCGGCGGCAGTTGGGCCCGCTTCGGCACCGCGAACCGCAGCAGCGGCAGCCCCGCCTGGAGCGAGAGCCGCACCACGCGCTCGCGCACGAGCCCATACCCGGGGCCCGCGCCGCGCCCGCCGCCTGCCTGCCGCGGCCCCGGCACCGACGGTTCGAGCGCCCTGGCCCTGCCGCGCGGCAGGGCGCGCTGGGTCAGCGCATGGGCCCTGAGCACCCGGCGGTGTCTGCCGAGCCCCGGCGGCAGCACCAGATAGGCGAGACGCACCAGCCGTGTGTAGTGCTCGACGAGCGCGGCTTCCGCCTGCTCGACATCGACGGCCGGCCCGTCGACGGGCGGATGGTCGGGGTGGGATGCGACGTCCTGTGACTGCACGCTGAGCAAAACGAGCGACCGCGGCGTTGGTCACCCGCCGCCCTCGCGCAGCGCTACGCCCGCCCACCGCGGCCGCGCCCCGGGGGCGCCGCACCGCCCGCCCCGCGCCCGCTCCTGCGGGCTCACTCCACCCGGAACCCGCTGAACTCCACGGTGCCGCGGGCCCCGCCCGCCGCCGTCATGAACAGCCCCGCGTCGCGTGGCCCCGCGCCGCCCGCGGGCGCGCTCGCCACCGGCTGCCACCGCTCGCCGTCCCTCGACCACTCGCCGGTGTACGAGCCGTCGGCCATGCCGAGCCGGAGCACCACGGGCGCCGTCACTCCCGTCACCCGCCGGTAGGTGTCGAGGAGCCCGTCGCCGTCGGCGTCCCAGGAGAGCACCACGCCGTTCGACGGCGTCACCGCCAGATTGACGAAGCCGCCGGAGCCCGCGTCGGCGAGCCCGGCGCGGGCCACGATCCCGGCGCGCGCCCATGGCCCCGTGTGCTCCTGCGCGTCCACCCGCAGCACCACCAGGCCGCCGTCGTCGAGCGCGCCCTCCCGGTAGACGGCGCCGAACTCGGCCGTGGACCGCCACAGGTCGGCCCCCGCCCCGTTCACCGCGAACCGCCCGCCCGCCTGCCCGAACACCGCGTCGTTGGTGGTCACCGTGCGCAGCCCCGCCGCCAGTGGCCCGGCCTCGTACAGCGTGCCCTCGTGGACGGCGCGCACCCGCTCGGCCCCCTGCGGCCCGTACCGCGCGGTCAGCGTGTACGGCAGCGGGCGCAGCGGCTCCGTCAGGGGCGCGCCGGGCGCCGTCACCCGCCAGCTCACGGACCCGCGCCCGGCGGGCGCCACCCCGGGCAGCGCCTCGGCGCCCTCGGGCGCGGCGTCCCCCGCGTCCGGCAGGGCGAGCGTGAAGTCGACGCGGCCCGTGGCGCGCAGCCCGTTGACGTTGGTGAACTCGGCCGTCACGCGCGCGTGCCCGCCAGGGGGCAGCGCGGCGGGCTCCGCGCGCACCGCGAGCCCGCCCTGGTACGGGGCGCCCGCGAGCCGGTCGCGCACCCGCGCCGCCGTCTCGTACGGGTCGCCCGACGGTTCCGTCGCCTCCCCGCCGCGCCGCCGCGTCCACGGCTCCTCGACCGCGTACCAGTCGACCGCCGCGGGCTGCCTGCCCTCCGCGAGCGCCGCGCCCAGCTCGTCCAGCCACCGCTGCCAGCGCGGCAGATGGAACCCGCCGACGAGCCCGTGCCAGTCCCGCGCCGCGTAGTCGTGCAGCCTGCCCGCGTCGGACGTCGCCCGGGTGCCCCACACCGTCACCAGCTCGCGCGCGGTGCGCTCGAAGACCGCCGACTCCCCGGCCGTCGTGCCGAAGCGGCTCGCGGCCTCGGTCCACGGCCCCAGCAGGAACGCCGTGTGCGTGCCGGTCAGTTCGTCGAGCAGCCGCATCAGATCCGTCCACAGCTCCGCAAGCGCCCCGAAGGTGTCCGCGTCGCCGCGCTCGTACGCGGCCCTGAGCTGCGGCAGGTACTGCCTGGCCCGGTGGGTGAGCGCCTGCCTGGCCACGTCCACCACGTCGTAGCGGTAGCCGGGGGAGTCCCGCAGCGGCTCCCCGACGTCGAGCAGCGCGGCGAGGGCGGCGTCGAAGCGCGCCGGGTCGTACGTGAGCGCCGGGGGCGCGTACACCGAGGCGCGCTCGGCCGCCAGGTCGGGGCGCGCCGCGAACAGCGAGTCGTGCGGGTCGCTGCGCCGCACGGCGTGGTGCCGGTACGCGGTCTCGTGCAGCACCCGCCAGGCGCGCCGCGCCGCCGTGTCGCGGCCCCCGTAGCGGTAGTCGGCGTAGCCGCCGTCCCCCGCGAACCAGGCCGCGCCGTCGAACGGCCCCTCCTGCCAGGCCAGTTCGGAGAACAGCTCGAACGCGGCCGGGTCCCTTTCGGTGCCCTCCGGGAGGTACGCGGTCCCGGCGAGCGCGCTGTCCGCGCGGTCCCGCCAGGCGAAGAACCGCTCACGCCACAGATGCGTGCGCGCGCCCAGGGTGGTGCGCCCGCCGAAGTTGGGGATGGTGCCGAAGGCGTACGGGGTGCCGTTCCAGTCCCGCTCCCGCTCGCCGGTCTCCGGGTAGCGGTCGGAGAGACCGTCGACGATCAGCAGCCGCTCCCTGTCCACCGCGTCGAGCAGCGCGGGCAGCGGATTGGCCTCCCAGCCGAGGATGACCCAGGTGGCGTCGGGGCGCGCGGTGAGCAGCGCCTTCTGCACCCCGCGCGCGGCGTCCGCCACGGGCACCCCGCCGGACAGGCCGCCCTCGTGCAGCAGGTCCATCTTGAAGTGCGCGGCGGGCCCGAGGAGTTCGGCCTGGAGCCGGTAGAAGGCCGCGGCGGTGCGCGCGTAGGAGTCGGTGCGCGGGTCGAGCCAGCCGGGGCGCTCGAAGCCGTGCCACGTCCCCTGCGGCACCACGCGCGCGTCGCCCCCCGCGCGCTCGGCGAAGTCCGTGGGCACGTGCCCGTAGTAGCCGGGCAGCACCGGCGCCATGCCGAGTTCACGCAGCCGCCCGGTGATACGGCGCCCGAGGTCCGCGCGGGCCGCGACGACGTCGGCGGAGAGCGGCCCGCCGTATCCGTAGAGGTTCTGAAGCAGCCACCAGGGCTGGTGCGAGGGGGCGGGCAGCCACGCGCGCGCGTCCGCGTCGCCGTACCCGGACTCGGTCAGCAGCCGCCGGTACACGGCCTCGGTGCCCGCGATCACCAGCACCTCGTTGACGCCGTGCAGCGCGAGGACGTCGATCAGCCGCTCCCAGTACGGCCAGTCGGCGTACGGGGCGGTGTAGCCGTCGTTGGTGTCGTTCAGCGCGAACCGGTGCGGCAGCGCGGTGGAGCCCTCGACGGGCGCGGCGGGTGCGGGCAGGGTGCGCGGCAGCGCGGGCACCTCACCGCCCCAGGTGACATGGGCGCCGACGGCGCGCTTCAGATACTGGTGGACGCCGGTCAGCGCGGTGGCGGGGCTGGTCGCGGCGACCGTGAGGCGCCCCGCGGCGCCGTCGACCCGGAAGCGCTGGACACCGTCGGCCACCGGCAGCGCCTCGCATGTGAACTGCCCCTGGTGGCGGGGCAGCAGCCGCCGCAGCGCGGCCCGCGCCGCCGCCATCGGGTCGGGCGCCGCGGCCGCGGACGACCCGGCGCCGAGGGCGAGCCCGGCGCCCAGCAGCCCCGCGGCCCCCAGCAGCGCCCGCCTCGACGGCGGCACGGCGGCCCCGGCGACGGCCTTCTGACGGTACGGAGCGGCCATGGACTTCCCCCCGGGGCATATGTGCGGCGTGGACACGGGGCGGGCGCGGCCCGCGCCGCCCCGCCTTCGCGCCGCCCAGGCTGACGCAGCCCCCCGCGCCGCGCGGCGCCACGGGGGGTGACGCGCCGGGGGGTGTCACCCCGGTGGGGGTGTGGGGCCGCCGCGCCTACCGGTCCTGGTCGAGGTAGGCCAGGACGGCGAGGACGCGGCGGTTGTCGTCGTCGGAGACCTCAAGGCCGAGCTTGGTGAAGATGTTGGAGGTGTGCTTCGCCACCGCCCGCTCCGTCACCACCAGCTTCTCCGCGATGGCCTGGTTGGAGCGGCCCTCTGCCATCAGCTCAAGCACCTCGCGCTCGCGCGGTGTGAGCTTGCCCATCGGCCGGTCCACCTCGCGCCGCGACAGCAGTTGCGAGATCACCGTCGGGTCCATGGCCGTACCGCCCGCGCGCACCCGCTCCACGGCGTCGATGAACTGCTCGGCGTCGAAGACCCGGTCCTTCAGCAGATAGCCGATGCCGCCGTTGCCGTCCGCAAGCAGCTCGCGCGCGTAGAGCTGTTCCACGTGCTGGGACAGCACGAGCACGGGCAGCCCCGGCTTGGCCCGCCGCGCGGCCAGCGCGCATTGCAGGCCCTCGTCGGTGTGCGAGGGCGGCAGCCGTACGTCCACGATGGCGACGTCGGGGTCCAACTCGGCGAGCGCCTTGGTCAGCTCGGGCCCGCTCTCGACGGCCGCGGCGATTTCGAAGTCGAACGCCTCCAGCATGCGCACGAGTCCGTCACGCAGCAGGAAGAGGTCCTCTGCGAGGACTACACGGGGGCTCATTGCCCTGAATTTACAGGGTGCCGCCACCGCACCGCAGCGCCGTGGCGGGTCCCGGCGCGGGGGAGGGGGAGCGGGTCTCCCGGCGAACCGCGGCGCCTTCCCCGCCCACGCCCCGCCCGTGAGACGCCGGTATCGAGGAGTGAGAACGTGACCTGGGGGCCTGCTGCCGGGGACCGAGTTCTGCTTCAATAGCCGCATGGTCGGCTATCGGAACACCCCAGTCGGGTGCGGGGACCTTGAGCCTTTCTGGCCCTCCCGTCAGCACCACGACTTCGACCGGGTGTGTTGTCGCGCGCGGAACGCGCGGGCCCTCTAAAGCCGCACCCCGGCCTTCGGCCAGCGCGCACGACGTACGTCCTCCCGGCGACCCTCGCGCGAAAGAGCTGACCTCCCATGGCACATTCGACCCCCTTCTCGACACCCCTGTCCGCCGTCCCCTCCGAGCCGCCACGGCACCGGCTGCGCGCCGTGGACAAGGACGAGACGCCCACGGGCACCGCGGTGTTCCCGCCCGGTACGACCTGGCTGCCCGCGCCCCCGCACACGGTGCCCGCGCTGCCGGGGAACCCCCCGATGATCGGCTACCTCGTCCTCGTCCCCGCCGACCAGCAGACCGGCCTTCCCGTCGTGCAGGCGCCCGCCGCCGCCCCGGTGGAGCCCGCGCCCGCGCAGGAGCCGGCCGGGGAGCCCCTGATCACCGTCGACCCGGCCCGCCGCACCGCCGTCGTGGCCGGGCGGCGTCTCGACCTCACCTACCTGGAGTTCGAACTCCTCGCCCACCTGGTGGCCCACCCGCACCGGGTCCACACCCGCGACGCGCTCGTCACCACGGTCTGGGGCTACGGCCACGTCGGCGACGGGCGCACCGTCGACGTCCACATCGCGAGACTCCGGCGCAAGCTCGGCGGCGAGTACCGCGGCGTGATCCAGACCGTGCGCCGCGTCGGCTACAAGTACGCGCCGCCGCAGTAGCCCCGGCGGCGGGGGAGCGGCACCGGTACGCCCCGGGACCCGGCGCGCCCTCGGGGCGCCGGGTCCCGGGGCGGCTTCCCGTGTGCGGGCCCCGGGAGGGCGCGCCCCGCCGCCCGCGCGCCCCGCCACCGACCCCGTACCCGAACCGTCTGTTCGATTTCTCGCGCACCCGTCGCAGCCGCCCCACGGCCACCGTGGCCAGGTCCTTCTGTCAGTGCCCCGCAGTACACTTGACTCAGTGTTCGAGGGCCTGCCGAGGCCCCGAGTACGCGTCAAGTCGACCTGTTCACGAGCGACAGGAGGATGCCCGTGCCCGCTGCCGCGCTCACCCGGAAGCCGGTCCTGTTCGACGTCCCGTACACCCCGCTGGAGAAGAGGAGGCTGCCCGCGGGCCGCCCCCGGGAGTGGTACATCACCCACAACCGCCGGCTGAAGGCCATGCGCCTGGCCATCGCCCTGCTCGACTCGGGCGTCTACCTCCCGAACCAGGCGCACGACAACCGCATCAGGCTCACCGCGGAGCGCATAGGCGTCCACCGGCCGTCGGACACCACCTGCCACATGGTCCGCGCCCTCATGCGCTACAGCCGCTGACCCGCTGACCCGCCGCCGGGCCGCGCGGCACGCGCCCCCGGCGGCGGTGCGGCACCCGCCCACCGGCCCGCGTACACCACGCGCCCCGCCCGCACCCGCGCCGCCCCCGCTATCCTCCCGACCCTGGGGCCACGGCGGCCCCGGCCGCCCGCACCCCCGGCGGTCCCCACCATCCGACGGGACGGGCATGACGACGGCACCGGTGACCGTGTTCACCCTCGGCGGCACCATCTCCGCGGCGCGCGGCGGGGACTCCCGCCTCACCGGCGCCCAGGTGCTCGCAGGCGTCCCCACGGACACCCCCGTGGAGCTGTGCGACTTCCGGCGGCTGCCCAGCTCCTCCCTCACCGTCGAGGACATCACCGAACTCGCCGCCGCCATCCGCGCGAAGGGCACCGGCTGCGTCGTGGTCCAGGGCACCGACACCCTGGAGGAGACCGCCTTCCTGCTCGACCTGCTCTGCCCGCAGGGACCCCCGGTCGTCGTCACCGGCGCCATGCGCCGCCCCGACCTGCCCGGCGCCGACGGCCCCGCCAACCTCGCCGCCGCCGTCGCCGTCGCCGCCGACCCGGGCTGCCACGGCCTCGGCGTCCTGGCCGTCCTCGCCGACCAGATCCACGCCGCCCGCCATGTGCGCAAGGCCCACACCACCTCGCCCGCCGCCTTCGCCTCGCCCACCGCAGGCCCCCTCGGCACCGTCTCCGAGGGCCGCCCCTGCATCCTGCTGCGCCCGCCCGCGCCCACCGTGCCCCGCCCCCTGCTGCCGCGGCGCACCGCACGGGTGGCCCTGCTCACCCTGAGCCTCGGCGACCGCGGCGAACTCCTCGACGCCGTCGACGACCGCTTCGACGGCCTCGTCCTCGCCGCCTTCGGCGCGGGCCACGCACCGCGCGAACTGACCGGTCCCCTGGGGCGGCTCGCCGCCCGCATCCCGGTGGTGCTCGCCTCCCGTACCGGCGCGGGACCCGTACTGACCGACACCTACCGCGGCCCCGGCTCCGAGACGGACCTGCTCTCCCGCGGCCTGCTGCCCGCCGGCACCCTCGACGCCCCCAAGGCCCGCCTCCTGCTGCACTCCCTCATCGCCTCAGGCGCCCACGGCGACGCCCTGCGCACCGCCTTCACCACCGCCGCCGGAGCCTGACCCGCACCCCCAACTCCCTTACCCACCGGCCGCGTTCCGGAAGGTTCACCCGGGGGACGCCGGGAAGACCACCGGTAGCCACCGCGGCGCCCCCGGTCGGCGGGTACACCTGCGCAGATCCCCTCGCGCCGCGCCCCGCGCACGGCGCGGCCGCGCACCCGAAGCACCGATGGAGAGTGACGATGCCGCACCCGAACACGCCGCAGCAGCCGCCCCGCCGCGCCCGCGGCCCCCGCCTCGCCGGGGTGCTCGCCGCCACCGCGCTGCTGTGCGGGACGGGGCTCGCCGCCGGGGCGCCCGCGGGCGCCGCGAGCTGCTCGGGCAGCACCGGCGCCCGGCTCTGCGCCGCCGCGGGCGACCTGCTCGACGTGCGCCTGGGCGACCTGCGTCCCACCCAGGAGACCCTGGGGTTCGACCAGATCTACTACAAGCTCGACCGGTACGCGAGCAGCAAGGACGAGGAGAACGGCGACCCCAACAAGCGGTTCGACGACTACTGCGAGACCAACGGCCAGGACAAGGCCGACAAGGTCCCCGGCTCCGCCACGCTCTCCGACCCCTCCAGCTTCACCTGCGAGGTCGACGAGGGCGACGAGAGCGACGACACCCTGGCCCAGATGAAGACCGTCGTCGTCGGCCCCGGCGGCGCCCTCTACCTCACCGACGGCCACCACTCCCTGACATCGCTCCTCGAAACCCCCGACGGCGGCCCCGACCTGCACATCCGGCTCAAGGTCCAGGCGAACCTCAGCGGCGACTCCGAGACCGGCTTCTGGAACACCATGGAGCGCAACGACTGGGTCTGGCTGCGCGACGAGAACAACCAGCCCATCACCACCGCCCAGCTCCCCCGGCACCTCGGCCTGAGCGGCTTCCACGACGACCGCTACCGCAGCCTCGTCTACTTCACCCGCGACATCGGCTACACCGCGCCCGACGACGCCGCCGAGTTCCTCGAATTCCTGTGGGGGACCTGGCTGCGCGACCGCGTCGACCTCGACGACCACGACCTCACCGACGAGGACGACTACCTGGACGCGGTGCGCGACGCCTCCGAGGAGATGACCGACGCCGACGGGGACACCGTCATCGCGGACGGCCACACCGCGAAGGACCTCGGACGGCTCGACAAGTGGAACGACGGCGACGACGCGGACGACGGCGAGTTCGACAAGCTCGGCAGGCCCCTCTCCGACGACGAACCCGGCAAGCTGGCCTACGCGTTGGACTACCGCTCCCATCTGTGAGCCGGACGGCGGCACACCCCCAGTGACCCCGGCCGCGCCGCCGCCGACCCCTCCCCACGGCACACCTCACGCACCACGCGGGGGCCGCCGTCCCGCCCCGGGGACGGCGGCCCCCGCGGCGTTTCGACTCCCGCGCCCACCGCGACGTAAGATCATCGCATTCCGGACGTCCTTCCGGAGCGGCCGCGCCGCCGTCCCGGTCCGCCGCGGCGATCCCGCCCCGCGGAAGGAGCCCGCCAAGCGAGGAGTTGTACACGATGTGGGACTCGGCACGGCGCCCCACGGTCAAGGACGTCGCCCGGGCGGCCGGCGTCTCGGCGAGCACGGTCTCCAACGTGCTCCACGACCACCCCTACGTCACCGCCGAGACCCGCCGCCGCGTGGAAGAGGCGATCGAACGCCTCGGCTACGCGCCCTCCCTGGTCAGCAGGCAACTGCGGGCGGGCCGCTCCCAGGTGCTCGCCCTCGCAGTGCCGGACATCACCTCGCCCTACTTCGGCCGCCTCGCACACGTGGTGATCACCGAGGCACGCCGCCGCTCCATCGCCCTCTTCATCGACGAGACCGGCGGCGACGCGGAACAGGAACGCGCCATCGCCCGCGGCTACCCCATCCGCGGCGTCACCGGCGTCATGTTCTGCCCCGTCACCATGTCGCCCGCCGAACTGGAACGCCTGAAGAGCGACGTCCCCACCGTGCTGCTCGGCGAGTACGTACCCGGCGGCACCTTCGACCACGTCGCCATCGACAGCATGCGCTCGGCCGTCGAGGCGACAGAACACCTGCTGGCCACGGGGCGCCGCCGTCTCGCCTTCGCCGGAATGCGGCTGGCGAGCGGCACGGGACCCGCCCACGAACGCCTCGAAGGGGTACGGCGGGCGCTGCGCGCACACGGCCTCGCACTCGCCCCCGAGCTGGTGTTCGACGTGCGCGACCACAGCCGTGACGAGGGCTACCGGGTGGCCGGCGAACTGGCGGAGGCGGCGGCGGACTGCGACGCCCTGGTCTGCGCCGCCGACCTGCTCGGCGTCGGCGCCGCGGCCGCCCTGCGCGACCTCGGCGTCCGCGTCCCCGCCGACATGGCGCTCGTCGGCTGGGACGACGCGCCCGAAGTCCGCTACACCGCACCGCCGTTGACCTCCATCGCGCACGACATGGAGGGCCTGGCGGGCCGGGCCATCGACGCCATCCTGGCCCGCCAGGCGGACCCCCGCAGGCCCCCCGAGCACACCGTGATCGGACACCGCCTGGTGGTACGGGCCTCGACGGTGGCCCCCGCACACCCCGGCCCCCGGTAGGCCGCACCTCACGACGAGACTCCCGCGGATTGCCTCGTTCCCCGGTATTGCAACGTTACAAGACGGGCTCCTACGGTGGCTGTGTCGCGAGGCGAGGAGGAGACGACATGCACCGTGAGGGCATCAGCAGGGCGGCGTTCCTGCGGCGGGCCGCCGGGGCCGCGGGCCTCGGCGCGCTGTCGGCGGCGGCGCCGGGCGTGGCATCCGCCCGGCCGTCCCACGAGGCCGAGGGGGCCGCGGCAGCCGCGGGGGCCGACGCGGCTTCCGGCGGCGCCAGGCCCGAGGAGAGCGGCTGGACCCCGGGCACCCCCCGGCTGACCACGCCGTGGACCGGCCGGGTCTCGCCGCGCAACGCCCGCCACGAGTACCCGCGCCCGCAGTTGACGCGCGAGCGCTGGCTGAGCCTGAACGGGGTCTGGCAGTTCGCGGCGGTGGCAGCGGACGCGCGGCCCGCACCGGGCCGGGAGCTGGCCGAGCGGATTCTGGTGCCCTACCCGGTGGAGTCCGCGCTGTCCGGGATCATGCGGCACGAGCCGCGGATGCTCTACCGCCGCCGCTTCACGGTCCCGCCCGCCTGGGGAGTGCGCACCGGCACGGGCGGCATGCGGCTGCTGCTGCACCTCGACGCCGTGGACCACCGGGCCGAGGTGCTGGTCAACGGGCGCTCGCTGGCCGTGCACGAGGGCGGGTACGACCGCTTCACCGTGGACGTCACCGACGCGCTCGCCACCGGCAGCGCCGGGGCGCCCACCGGCGAGCAGGAACTGCTCGTCCTCGTCGACGACCCGACCGAGGACGGCGACCAGCCGCTCGGGAAGCAGCGCGTCGCGGCCCTCGACCCCGCGGCCCCGCACAGCTCCCTCTACTACACGCCCTGCTCCGGCATCTGGCAGCCGGTGTGGCTCGAACCGGTGCCCGCGGTCCACGTCGAACAGGTCGTCACCGCACCGGACATCGACGCCCGCACCGCGGCCGTGACGGTGGCCCTGGCCGGGGACCCGGGCGCCGAGGTGCGGCTGACCCTGCGCTACGGCGGCCGGAAGACGGCGGAGGTACGCGGGCGCGCCGACCGCGCACTCGTCGTGCCCGTACGCCCGCTGCGGCTCTGGTCGCCCGACGACCCCTTCCGCTACGAACTCGACGTCGAGGTCGCGGGCCGGGGCGGCGACCGCGTCACCCATGTCTTCGGGATGCGCTCCGTCGGCATCGCACAGGTCGGCGGCGCGCCCCGGCTCATGCTCAACGGGCGGTTCCTGCCGCAGGTGAGCTGCCTCCAGCAGGGCTACTGGCCCGACGGCCTCTACACCGCGGCCACCGACGAGGCGCTGCGCTTCGACATCGAGGAGGCCAGGAACCTCGGCTTCACCACGGTCCGCAAGCACATGAAGACCGAACCCGACCGCTGGTACCACTGGGCCGACCGGCTCGGCGTCCTCGTCTGGCAGGACATGCCCGCCACCGCCACGGGACGCCAGCCCCCGAACCAGCAGGAGCCGTCCCAGCCGCCCGCCGCGGGCAAGGCCCGCTTCGAACGCGAACTGGAGCGCGTCATACGCCAGTTGCGGGTCTTTACCTCGATCGTGATGTGGATTCCGTTCAACGAGGGCTGGGGCGCCTACGATCTGGCCCGTATCGCCGACCGGGTACGCGCCCTCGACCCGGGCCGCCTCGTCAACGAGATGAGCGGCACCAACGTCGCCGACTACGAGGAGCGCGGCGGCCAGGTCGCCGACTGGCACAACCTCGGCGACCCCTGGGCCGGGCCCGCGCCCCGCCCGGGACACGGCAGGGCGTCCGTGATCGGCGAGTTCGGCGCCTTCGGCTACGCCCCCGAGGGGCACGAGTACCTGCCGGGCCACAGCACCCCGAACCAGGAGGTCGCGGGCGCCGCCGAGCTGACGGACCGCTACACGGCCGCGCTGCGCGACGTCGTGGGCTTCGTCCGTTACGAGGGGCTGAGCGCCGCCAGCTACAACCTGTTCGAGGACGCCGAACTCCAGGTCAACGGCCTCTACAGCTACGACAGAAGAGTGTTCAAGCTATCGGACCGCGACCGGGTGGTCGCCGCCAACCGCGCGGTGACCGCCGCCGCCCGCCATCTGGGCCGCACCACGGGGACGGCGCGGTGAACCACGCAGACGACGCGGTGAACCACGGGGACGACGCAGTGAGGAGCACCGACGCCATGACCACCAGGCCCAACGTCCTGTGGATCTGCACCGACCAGCAGCGCTGGGACACGCTCGGCTCGGCCGGCAACACCTGGACCCGCACCCCGCACCTGGATGCCCTCGCCGAGGGCGGCGTGGTCTTCGACGCCGCGTACACCCAGAGCCCGGTCTGCACCCCCTCCCGCGCCAGCTTCCTGACCGGCCGCTACCCGAGGACCACCGGCGCCCGCCAGAACGGCCAGTCCCTCTCCGAGCACGAGGTGCTGGTGACCCGTACCCTCGCCGACGCCGGCTACGTCTGCGGCCTCGCGGGCAAGCTGCACCTGTCGGCCGCCCACCCCTCCGTGTCCCCCGGCACGGAGCCCCGGGTGCGGGACGGCTACTCCGAGTTCCACTGGTCGCACCACCCCGACCCCGACTGGCCGACGAACGAGTACGAGCACTGGCTGCGCGAGCGGGGCACGACCTACAGCACCCCCTTCCTCGAAGGCTCCCACCACGTCATGGAGGGCATGCCGGAGGAGGACCACCAGACGACCTGGTGCGCGAACAAGGCCGTCGAGTTCATCGAGGCCCACGAGGACTTCGAGAACCCCTGGCTGTTCTCCGTGAACATCTTCGACCCGCACCACCCCTTCGACCCCCCGGCCGCCTACCTGCGCCGCTACCTCGACCGCCTCGACGAGATACCGCTGCCCGCCTACGAGGACGGCGAACTCGACACCAAACCGGTCTTCCAGCGCATCGACCACGAGGGCGCCTACGGCGGCAACGAGGACTTCTCGTACCCCCGGATGTCCGATCGCGAGCACCGCCTGGTCCGCGCCGCCTACTGGGCCATGTGCGACCTGATCGACGCGCAGGTGGGCCGCATGCTCGACGCCCTCGGCCGCACCGGGCAGCGCGACAACACCATCGTGGTCTTCTCCACCGACCACGGCGAGATGCTCGGCGACCACGGCATCTACCTGAAGGGCCCCTACTTCTACGAGGCGGCCGTCCGCGTCCCCCTGATCGTCTCCTTCCCCGGCCGCGTCCCGCCCGGCCGCCGCGCGCCCGAACTGGTGGAACTCGTCGACATCGCACCCACCCTGCTCGACGCCGCCGGGCTGCCGAGGACACCGGGCATGCAGGGGCGCTCGCTGTGGCCGCGGCTCAGCGGGCAGGACGACACCGCCGAGCCGCGCGAGGACGTGTACTGCGAGTACTACAACGCGATGCCCTGGCACCCCGACCCCAAGCCACAGGCCACCATGATCCGCACGGCCGCCCACAAACTGGTCGCCTTCCACGGCCTGGACACCGGCGAGCTGTACGACCTGACGGCCGACCCCGGGGAGCACACCAACCTCTGGGACTCCGAGGACCACGCCGCCCTCAAGGCGGAACTGCTGATCAGACTGGCCGACCGGATGGCCTGGACGGTCGACCCACTGCCCGGACGCACCGCGAATTTCTGAACTCCGGGGGGCGGGCCGGGTCCGGGGCGTTCCGGCGGGCGCAATCGCGCACCCGTGGACGCGGGCCGCCGCACCCCCGGGTGCAGTCTGCCCGCCGCGTCCGAGGCGCGATCCGCCCGCCGTACCCGAGACGGCCCGCCGCACTCGGGGCGCACCGCGCCCACCGCACCCGAGGCGTGGCCGCCGAGGCACCAGCCCGCCGTCAGGCACCGCTCAGCCAGGAGAGGGAGGCGTACCGTGACCGGACCCCGCGCACCCGCCGCCCCGCCGATGATCGGCCGGGGCAGCTATGTCCTCGGCGCCCTCGGCGGCGGCATCAGAGGATACGAACTGGGCGTGGTCTCCACCGCGCTGATCTTCGCCAAACCCGCGCTCGACCTGACCCCGTCCACCACCGGCTGGGTCGTCAGCTCCGCGCTGATCGGCTCCCTGTTCGGCGCGCTCGGCGCGGGCCCACTCGCCGACCGCTTCGGACGGCGGGTGCTGCTCTCACTGGCCGCCGTCCTCTACAGCGCCGGCATCCTCATCGCCGCGTTCGCGCCCGACGCGGGCGTCCTGATCGCCTCGCGCGTGGTGCTCGGCGTCGCCGTCGGCATCGCCACCGCGATGATCCCGGTCTACCTGAGCGAGATCTCGCCCGCCCTGCGCCGCGGCACCTTCAGCGGGCTGTTCCAGGTCATGATCACCGTCGGGGTGCTCGCGGCCAGCCTCGTCGGCCTCGCCTTCACCCCGATCGACGGCTGGCGCTGGATGATCGGCCTCGGCATCGTGCCGTCGGTCGTCATGTTCGCCGGGGCCCTGCGGCTGCCGGAGAGCCCGCGCTGGCTAGTCGACCACGGCCGCGACGCCGAGGCCCTGGCCGTGCTCTCCGGCTCCCGCTCCGCCGACGAGGCCCGCCGCGAGATCGAGGACATCCGCACCGTCAGCCGGGAGACCGCCGACCGCGAAGGCGAACGCCCCGCCGCGCGCGTCTTCCTCTCCCTCTTCCGCTCCCGCCCGCTGGCGCGCCTCCTGCTGGCCGGTTCCGTACTCGGCGTGCTCCAGCAGCTCATCGGCATCAACGCCATCACCTACTACGCGCCCAGCGTCCTGAAGGGCATCGGCTTCAGCGACACCGCCGCGGTCACCGCCAACGTCGGCCTCTCGGCGCTCGGCCTGATCGCCACGGTGGTCATGGCGTACGTGGTGGTCGACCGGGTCGGCCGCAGACTGCCGCTGATCTGGGGCGCGCTCGCCATGGCGGTCAGCATGCTCGTACTCGCCCTGGTCTTCCTCGGCGCCCACGACGGCAAGGTGTCGGGCGGCGCAGGCTACCTGGCCGTGGCCGGCCTCGCCCTCTTCCAGGTGGCCTTCGCACTGAGCTGGGGCGGCATCGTCTGGATCGTACTGGGCGAGATGTTCCCGCTCGCGGTACGCGGGATGGCCATGGGCATCGCCACATTCCTGACCGAACTGGCCAGCGTCGTCGTCAGCCAGGTCTTCCCTTCCCTCCTGGACGCGGGCGCCACCACGGTCTTCCTGGCCTTCGCGGCGATGGGCGTACTCGCGGTGATATGGGCGATCTACATGGTCCCCGAAACGGGAGGCCGCACCCTGGAACAAATCGAAGAATCCCACACAACACCTGCCCCACCCCCCACCCCCATCCCGGACTGCTTGAACGAGCGCCCGTCACCGTAAAGCCTTGGCGCGGGGGCGGCGGCGGTCATCGGTGAGGGGAACGACACCCGGCATCCGCAAACTCCATGCGTCAGGAGTGTGTCCCTGCGACGATCGTGTCGGTGGCGAGACCGGAGGAGTGATGGCGTCGGCAGCATCCCGATCCGCGCCGGGGCCGGCCTTGGAGCATCTCGGGCAGCGGATGAAACGGCTTCACCGGGAGAGCGGGGAACCCAGCTTCCGAGTCATCTCGCCGCGCACAGGCAAGGCCATCAGCCATACGACGCCGGGGAGCGTACTGCGCTGTGAAAGCCCGCCCGGCTGGGGCCCGCTGGAACTCGTCGTGGAAGCCCTGGGCGGCGACGTGGACGAGTTCCGGACGCTCTGGACCGCGGTTCGTGACGAGACGTCGCCTCTGGCCCTGCCGACGCCCGTCGCCTGGGAGGAGGAGCCGGAGGAGCCCGCCAGGACCAAGGACCTGAGCATCCCCGATCTCGATGCCGAGCCGCGGGCGGTCCGTGACGAGCGGCTGGTGCTGCTGGAGAAGCTGAACGGGCTGCACGCTCGGCGGGCGGAGCTGTACTTCACCTGGGCCAGGGAGGAAGAGAGCCAACGGCGCGTCGTGGCGACGGGCCGCGAGGCAGACAAGTGCGAGCAGGATCTGGAAGTTCAGGATCTCCGTGAACGGCTCAGCGCGGCCGAGAGCCTGCTGACCTCCGTCATGGCGTCGAAGTCCCGCGACGAGCAGGATGAGGCGGAAGACGACGACACCGAAGAGAACACCCCGCGCATGGACTGGCGCCGCTGGCGCCGCTCGCGCCGGGCGCGGTGACTCGCCACCCCCGTGGCACGACAGTGAGGGCTGCTTCCCTGATCCCCAGGCAAGCAGCCCTCACCGACGACTGTGACATCCCCCGCGGCAAGAAACACCGAAAGGCGCTTCCGCAGATCACATCAGGCCCTCGGGCCTCCGGCCAAGGCCGGTTGACCGCGCCCCTTAAATGTCGAAGTAGAGTTGGACGAACCTTCTGACTTGGGTAGATGCCTTCAGCCAGACGGGCCGGTGCACAACGGGTGCACGAGATGACTGCCAGGCGGAGTTACTGCGCCCCCTGCGGTTTCGGGGTTTCGGTTGGCTGAGCTTCCTGGTGGCGCGCGGCTTTCGTGCGCCGGCCCCGGTGCTCCAGGATGGCAATCCACCATGCCAGTCGATCACTGGACTTGTCTGGGATGAGCAGCCGAAGGGCCCGGAGGCAGAAGTAGATGAGGGTAGTGAATGCGACGACCAGGCAGGCTGCCCACCAGGGTAGGCCAGAGCCCACGGCCCCGAGGATCTCGATCACGACGTGAGTGCTTTCTGTCGGCAACGCAGAGAGGTGAACGACATGCGATTGATTAGGCGCGTCGCAAGAGAAGGCGGAGCGAAGCGTTTCCGAGTGTGACGGTGAGGTGATCGTGCGCCGACACTGTCTTGCTTCCGGGAATGCCGATGACTGGATCTGTCATAGACGCGGCCAGGTCGTCCGGGTAGGGGTATGAGTCCCATTGCAGTTCCCAGTTGTCACCGGTCCCGTGAAGCTTCCGGATTTCGCCGAAACTTCGATCGCTGTCGAACCAGCCTCGGCGTCGCAGGGGGTCGTGGAACCAGTTGCCGATTGCCCACCTGCTACGAGGGTCCCGTGCTGAGATGCGACAGAGGACGCCAGCAAGCAGGCATTGAGCGTGCTCAGTCATGTGAGGCACCCTGGCCAGCTGTTCGAGTTCGTCAGGTGTGAGCGGAGTGGTCACGGTGAAGAAGTCGACGTAGGAGTCGCTTCGTGCACCGACAGGCTTCCCTGACGGATTATCCGTGACTACGAACTGCGCGTCCGTGGGCAGGTGTCGCATGATGTAAGTGCCGTACCCACGGTGCTCCTCAACTCGCAGTCCTGGCAGGCCACCTGCTCTGTTGGGCTCTGGGAGGAGGTAGTCGACCACGTTATGGGGAACGTCAGTGATGAGTACCAGGCGATTGAATCGTGGGGACGCCGTGATGGTGTATGCGGATAGGGCAGCAATGCGCCACCCCGCGGGGGTGCTGTAGTCGTACCCGCGGTTCAGTAAACCGAGCGCGAGTAGTGCACGTAGCTCTCGTTGCCCGGGGCTACAGGCATCTAGTCCGACGGAGTGGTCGCGGGCGATGCCTGTTTTGGCTGCGGCGAACTTCTCGCCGGTGTACAGCGCGCGAGTACGGGCCGCCATGTTTCGCTGGCTTTCGGGCATGCTTCACCTCATCGCTGCCCGGTCAGCGCATCAGGGCCAGATACCTTGTGAAACCACGCGCCGTCTGCTGCGTCGCGGAGTAGGTGCTCCACACCCTGCACAGCTTCCGTGAGTACCGGGCTCACATACTTCTGCTGGCAACCGGGCCTCCGCGGACCGGCATCTGGCCACACTGTACCCGATGCCTGCCCACCTCTGCGTCGAGTTGTAATGTAGGAAAGCCTCAACCGAACCTCGCGGCGTGAGGTGAACGTGCTGTGGGTGCAGGGTGGCGGTACCGGCTGCAGTGTCGGCGGCGTCCGCTGCTGGACTGCGTCACGCCCGGTTCGACGACGTGGCTCCGTTACGGCTGTGCCTACCTACCGTGCACGAGCTCGTTAGTGGCCACGGCCTCCGAGTCGACCACGCCACCGACGCCTCCCACGAACAGGCGGCTCAGACGTCTGGGACGTCCGGCCCGATGTCCACCACCAGGCCGGACAGATCCTTGACTGGAGCGCTCTGCACCTTCGAACCGTTGGTGAGCCGCGCCGTGACGTACACGTACCGGGGGTTCTTCCCGTCGTGCAGCAGAGCACTGAGCTGGATGTTCTCTTAATGCTTCAAGTCGCTGAGGCGCTCAATCACCTTGGGGTCCGGGAACCGTTGGCCGCTCTCTCGCTTCTTCTTTCGGTCCCATCATCGCCACCACGGACTGTGGACGGGGACAACCTCGATACGCTCGACCCCGATGGCGATAACGCCACGGTTAGCCAGCCGGATACGCATACGGTACTTATGCTCTTGCCGTGGCTTAGGTGCTACTGGGCTCATCTCGTGGTTTTCCACGATCACGAGCACCTTGGGCCTCACTGGCTTGTATGTCAGGGCTGCAATACCCATGTTGCAGAGCGCGCCTACCGCACTGCCACCGGATACCAAGAGAGCGACGTTTGTACGTTCGAGGTCCATGGGCCGAGTCTGTCGGCGCACACGCCTTCTGACGACAGGTTGGCCGCACTCCGAACGGGCGTGTCGCCGTGGTGGCCAAGCCCGTAGGCGGCGCCAGAACTCACTCCCAGGGCCAGGGACAGTCGTTGTGCGGCTTAGAAACCAGTTTTACCCTGACGGCCGCTTTGCCGCTGACAGGCGGCAAAGGAGAGAGAAAAGCGCTCTGAACTGCTCGGACGTTTGCTCCACGGACAGTCCGGACGCAAGCGGTGCACATCGCAGGAGAGAGGCGACGGGCTGGTGTTTCAGATAGCCCTCGGCGGCACATCCTGTCCCTTATGGCTGACACACCAAAAGAACAGCTCGATGGTCTTGTACGAGCCATCAACGATCTCCACATAGAGACCGTGCCTGCTGAGGATGCCCGTGTGGCGTCCGAAGCCGCCGCCAACCTCCACTCGGGCAGCGGTTACTTGAACGCGCCGATGGAGGTCCTGGAGGCGTTCTCATGGGCCATCGAGATCGGCTACGCGGCCGCCCTCCAGGACGTCCGCCGAGGCAAGTTCGACACGGATATCCAGGAGTGGCGGCCCGATCTGCTCGAAGGCGAGTGACGCGGGTGAGACCTCTTCAGGCGGCTAGGCGGTAGCTCCGGCTGATCGCCATGCGGGCCTTCTCGACGGCACCCGTCACACGGTGGACGTAGCGGCGGAGGGTAGACGCAGGTCCTCGTGGCCGAGGAGGTCGGCGAGGGTGTAGACGTCGATGCCCTCGTTGATCGCCTCGGAGGCGAAGAGGTGCCGTAGTGATTGCATCATCTTGTCCCGGCACTCTTCCCATTTGCGGCCCTTTCCGACGGGCTTGTCGTTGAGGGCTGCTATCGCGCCGATTGCCTCCAGGGTGCCCTTCCAGAGGTAGTTGAAGTAGTTCTTGTCCAGCGGCTTCAGCTCGCGCGTGGTGAGCACGAGGCGGACGGTGATCGGCTCGCCGCCCTTCTCCAGCCAGGGAAGTGAGACTTCGGCTGGCGGATGCTTGCGTATGTGCTCGGTGAGCAACGCCGCCAGCCCGTCGCTGAGCGGCATGAACCGTTCCTTCGGGCCGTTCTCCGTGCCACCCTTCGGGAGAGCGAAGACCAGCGTGCCGCGATCGTGGGTGATCTGATGGCGTATGTGGACGACCTTGTCCTTCTGTATCCAGGTTGACGTCCTCGGGGCTGAACCCGAAGATCTCGCCCTGCCGCATGCCCAGCCCTCGGCCGCAGTCGACCGTGGCCTGGTAGCGCTCGGGCAGGTGTGGCCGTAGGGCATCCGTCTGCTCCCACGACAGCGGTACGGACGGCATGACCTCCGACCGCACCCGCAAAGCGATCTCCTCCATCAGATCCACGCTCGCGGTCTACCAGCGCCGTAAAGTCCCCGGAGCCGCCGAACTCACCCGCCGCACCCGCGAAGCCCTGACCTGACTGACCTACTATGCCGATCAACCCTGCCGACGAAGGAATCACCGTGGCTCAGCCGAACACCGACGACCGCCCCAGACCCTCAAGCCTGCCCTTGACTCCATGACCCTCCTTGTCGCGGCCGTCATTGTCCACGACCAGGCAACCAAGCGCATCGTCCTCCTCCAGCGCAGCCAGCCCGCCAAGTTCGCCCAGGGCATGTGGGACCTTCCTGTCGGCAAGAGCGAACCCGGTGAGGCCATCACCGAAACCGCCGTCCGCGAGCTGCACGAAGAGACCGGCCTGACCGGGAAGCCGGAGTCCCTGAAGGTCGCCCACATCATCCACGGCGAAGCCCCAAATGGCTTCCTCACCGTCGTCTTTGCTGCCCACGAATGGACCGGCGAACCCGAAAACCGCGAACCCCACAAGCACGCCCAGGCCCGGTGGGTCGACGCCAACGCGATCCCGGAGAACTTCGTGGACACTACCTCAAACGCCCTCCACCAGTACCTCGAGGCAGGCTCGGAGGTCTCCCTCGACGGCTGGCGATAGAGGCACCAATCGCGGCCCGACCGTTGCCAGGGCGGACCCTTCGCCACCCGTACTCGGCAACCAAGATCGGCCGCATGATGACCGACACCACTGCCCGCATTCGCGAGCTCGACCTCTACCGCCAGTACTTTGACCTCGTCACCGCGGGCAACAAGACCATCCGCTTCCATATCAAGGGCAGCGACGAGACCTGCGAGGTCAAGGTCAGGCGCGTCACCGAATATCTTAACTTCGAGGCCCTGTTCGACGGCGAGGGCGCCGCAAACGTCAACCCGACTGCCACCCGTGAACAGCAACTCGTCAACAATTTGTGTCATCTGCCCGCCGGGGGCCCTGGGCGCTCTCGCCAGTGAGATTCAGCTCTCGCGCCCTTAGGTATGGGTCTTGCACAGCGCCACCGATGGGGCCGCGTACGTGTCATCGTCCCAGCGCGGCCCTTACGGCTTCCACGACGAAGCTGACGAGCCCGTTCACGACGGCGGTCGACATTCCGCCGACTGCCGCCGCCAGCAAAGCGTTTCGCTCGGCACGGGACAGTCGCGGCCCGCGTCGGATCTTGCGCTTGCCCTGCTTGGTCTCGCACACATTCGCCTCCCACTGAGCGTCCGGCGGGCGTGTCTTCTGCCCGCTCACGTGACTACGCTGCGGGGCTGCGGAGGGCACACGATGAGTTGCGACGGCAGGATCACCAGCGGCGGGGCCCCGACCTGGAGAAACCTGACGGAGCGAGGCGGAGGCGGGATGATGCTGCGATGAGCCGAGACAAGGGAGAGTACGGGGAGTCGAGCGGCGGTGGTCAGCGCCGAATTCCCGCACCGCGAGTCGCGCCGGGCCCGTTGCGTGAACTGAAGCTGCTGCTCTACCGCCTTTATGTGGAGGCCAGGACTCCCCCAGTGGCGCGGATCGCCAAACTGATCGCTGATGACCCCGACGATCTGCTCCCGGGGGCCCCGTCGAAGGACACCGTGCACAGGATCATCGGTTCGAGCGAATTCCCCGCACAACAGGCAAATGTTGTCTCCGTCGCGGCGGTACTGGCCCGCGAAGCCCGCTGGGATGTCACGGACACGATGGAGCGGGTCCGAACAGCATGGGTGAAGGTGCTCCTCGCCGAGCCTCCGGGCAAGCCGCTGAGTGAACTCGACCCCTACGCCCTCGAAGTTCACCAGTCCATCACTGTCGCCGAAAACGAGCACACGCCAACGTTGCCGACCTATGTGGTACGTGATCACGACTGGCACGTACGAAAGAAGGTCGACCGCGCGGTTTCGGAACAGAGCGTAATCGTCACGCTCGTTGGAGAATCCTCGACAGGAAAGACCCGAGCCCTCTGGGAGGCAATTCAGCAACTGCCCCCGAAGTGGCGCCTGTGGCAAGCTCTGGACTCCGCCCCCCGTTCTGATCTGGCAGCAGAGCTCGAGAAGGTCGGTCCGTACACGGTAGTGTGGCTGAACGAGGCCCAGCGCTTTCTCCTCACGTCCGACCCTGCGGAGGGCGAGCAAGTGGCGGCCGCACTTCGACGGATCATGCGCGCGTCTGAGCGACGTCCCGTGCTTATCCTTGTGACCCTCTGGCCCAAGTACTGGGACCAGTTGACATCGGAACCACGCGACGGTCACAGAGACGTGCACCCGCACGCGCGCCACGTTCTCAACGGGAGTTCCATACGCGTTCCAGCCACCTTCGAGCCGGATGATCTGGACACTCTGAGAGTGGCCGCTGCACGCGATGCCCGGCTTGCTCAAGCCATGGAACACGCGGAACAGCGTCAGGTGACCCAGTACTTGGCCGGAGTGCCGGCGCTGATTCAGCGCTACCAGACAGCTCCGCCCCCGGTCAGAGCCCTCATCGACGCAGCGATGGACATCCGCCGACTTGGCTATGGCGAACACATGCCACTGGAACTGCTCGAAGCCGCAGCGTATGAATATATGACTGACCTGGAGTTCGACTACTTGCCCGATGACTGGCTGGAAGCCGCCCTGGCTTACGCGGCAAAACCTCAACGCGGGATCCGCGGGCCATTGACCCGTGTCCGTCCACGCAAGAAAGGAGGGATGGAACGATCGGTGCGGTACCGCCTGGCAGACCCCCTGGATCACCTGGGGCGCGAAGAGCGGCGTCGACTGTCCCCGCCACCAGGGCTTTGGGACCTCCTGGTGCACCACTCAACGCCAGCCGAGGCGCTGAATGTCGGAAGATCGGCGGAATATCGTGGCCTATACCGCACGGCCGTCGATCTCTCCAAGATATCTGCCGACTCTGGAAACGGTGAGGCCGCCCTGAAGATTGCCGAGATTCTCTCCATGACAGACAGAAAGGGGGAAACTGTCGAATGGTTCGAGGAGGCCCACTCTCTCGGATCTTCCCATGCGCTGCGTTTCGCCGCGCAGACGTTGGTGACCTGCGAGGAAGCGGACTGGGACTCGGCGAAGTCCTATTACATGCGGGCAGCCCGCCAGGGTGACATTTTCGCGCTCATTGACTGCAGGGACCACATGAACGAATGGGAATACGATGGTGATGCGGATGAGTGGCTCCACGATGCGTTTGCGGACACTTGGCGCCACGTCTCCGTAGAAGCGGCTCTGACCTGGTGCGAGCAGTTCGGCACGAAGTATAACCTGGGTAAACTACTCATTGGAGTAGGGCGACGAGCGAGAGGGCTGGATGTACTTGAGGAATCGGTACTCGAGGGCGACTTTATGTCAATGTACACAGTCTGCCAAGAGAAGCGACTATCCGGCGGAATTGAATCCGAACTCTCATACTTGAAGGAGCTGGGACATGGGGGCCATATGGGATCTATCTTTGCCCCTATGGCTCTGAAAAATATTCTGCTCTCGGAGGGGCGCGAGGAAGAATGTGCGACCATCTTGAGAGAAATGATCCAAAAGGGAAACAGTTCGGCAGCCAGCGAGTTTACTGAACTGATGCGCCGCCTGAGACGCAGCGATGAGGCCATCACCTTCCTCTACTGCCAGTCCGAGGACAACGCTGGCGTGACATACGAGCTTGCAGATCTTCTGCAACAGGATTCCAGGGGTGATGAAGCGGTTTCCTTGCTGGCCCCACTGGCAACTGCTGGGGATTCTCGGGCTCAGCACGAATTGGCCAAAATTCTTGAGAAGAAGGGCCGGCTCGACGAGGCGTTCACCTGGTACCAGGAGAGCGCGGAGGACGGCAGGCACGACTCAGTTTCCGGCGCGGTGAGGCTGCTATTGCGTGCCAAACGTGCGCCTGAGGCTCTCACTTGGCTCAGGTCGATCAGCGAGCCTGACACTTCCCACGAACGAATGGACTGCGCGGTATGGGTATTGGAATCCATGGGCCGCCACGAGGAAGCGAAGCGGCTGAAAGACTACGGCTGGGAGCCGGACGGCACCATCAGCGCCCGGTGGTCCATCGCTCCTTCCACACGCGAGAAGGCGTGATCTCCGCTCAGCCAGTCTGCCTCCGCTCACACCAGCGCATTCCTCAACAAGCCCGCGGGTGAAGCCCTCGGCTTCCTGGACCAGAACCGAGCGCGTCGCCTGACCAACCGTCTGACGCCGCCCTCGAACCGGAACTGCTCTAAGGAAGGCCCACTCCTCCTGTACCGGCACCTCACCAGAGGAACTAGTCGACCGCTGAAGCGCAGCCGCAGTCCGTATACAGTCCCCAGGACACCCGATCACACCCGTCGGCCCCCAACGCCAAACAATCGGGGAAAGGCCAGGTCAGCGACCTGTAGCGGAAACCTTCGCAGGTCGCTGCCCCACCCCATTACTGGGAGACCAAGAAGGCAACGATTCGCCGTTACATCGGCCAGCGTGACCAGGGATGTGCAAGGGCGGCGAAGCATTGCCAACCCAGTGAGGGCCGCCCCCCGATTCCGGGTGACGGCCCTCAAAAGCCAACCTGACATCACATCGGAGCTCTCGCCGACCGGTGCACGCGCGGTACACAAGGTGGTGGAAAACAGCTGGGAACGACGAGAACTCAGGGGAAAAGTTTTCGCAGATCACAGCCGGTTTCCCAGGCTTACGCCCAGGTCATTCGCCCCCGCCCCTTAAATGTCAAAGTAAAGCTCAAACTCATGCGGATGCGGCCGCAGTTGGATGGGCTCGATTTCCTTTGTGCGCTTGTAGTCCAGCCACGTGTCGATCAGGTCGGCGGTGAAGACGCCGCCTGCCTGGAGGTACTCGTTGTCCGCCTCCAGGGCGTCGAGGACCGCCGGGAGGGAGGTCGGGACCTGGGGGACGCCGGCGTGCTCCTCGGGGGCCAGTTCGTAGAGGTCCTTGTCGATCGGCTCGGCGGGCTCGATCTTGTTGCGGACGCCGTCCAGGCCCGCGAGCAGCAGGGCGGAGAAGGCCAGGTACGGGTTGGAGGACGGGTCGGGGGCGCGGAACTCGACGCGCTTGGCCTTCGGGTTGCTGCCGGTGATCGGGATGCGCATGGCCGCCGAGCGGTTGCGCTGCGAGTAGACCAGGTTCACCGGGGCCTCGAAGCCGGGCACCAGGCGGTGGTACGAGTTCACCGTCGGGTTGGTGAACGCCAGCAGCGACGGGGCGTGCCTGAGGATGCCGCCGATGTAGTAACGGGCGGTGTCGGAGAGGCCCGCGTAGCCCTGCTCGTCGTAGAAGAGGGGGTCGCCGCCGTTCCAGAGGGACTGGTGGACGTGCATGCCCGAGCCGTTGTCGCCGAAGATCGGCTTCGGCATGAAGGTGGCCGTCTTGTTGTTGCGCCAGGCGACGTTCTTCACGATGTACTTGAAGAGCATCAGGTCGTCGGCGGCGGCCAGCAGGGTGTTGAACTTGTAGTTGATCTCCGCCTGCCCCGCGGTGCCGACCTCGTGGTGCTGGCGCTCGACCTTCAGGCCCGCCTTGTTCAGCTCCAGGCTGATCTCGGCGCGCAGGTCCGCGAAGTGGTCCACCGGGGGCGCCGGGAAGTAGCCGCCCTTGTAGCGGACCTTGTAGCCGCGGTTGTCCTCCAGGGCGCCGGTGTTCCAGGCGCCCGCCTCGGAGTCGATCTCGTATACGGAGCGGTTGGCGGTCGTCTCGAAGCGCACCGAGTCGAAGACGTAGAACTCGG
This sequence comes from Streptomyces sp. NPDC050560, assembly GCF_044457285.1. Classification (NCBI taxonomy): domain Bacteria; kingdom Bacillati; phylum Actinomycetota; class Actinomycetes; order Kitasatosporales; family Streptomycetaceae; genus Streptomyces; species Streptomyces sp. NPDC050560. The sequence continues at coordinate 332,313 of NZ_JBITGT010000006.1, read as the reverse complement.
CCTCGGGGCCGAAGTACGCGGTGTCCGCGATGCCCGTGGAGGCCAGGTACGCCTCCGCCTTCTTCGCCACGTTCCGCGGGTCGCGGCTGTACTGCTCGCCGGTGATCGGGTCGTGGATGAAGAAGTTGATGTTCAGGGTCTTGTCGCGGCGGAACGGGTCCACCCGGGCCGTGCTCAGATCGGCGCGCAGGGCCATGTCCGACTCGTGGATAGCCTGGAAGCCGCGGATGGAGGAGCCGTCGAACGCCAGCTCGTCCGCCGGTTCGAACGCCTCCGCCGGCACCGTGAAGTGCTGCATCACCCCCGGGAGGTCGCAGAAGCGTACGTCGACGAACTTGACGTCCTCGTCCGCGATGAACTTTTTGGCGTCCTCGACGTTCTGGAACATCCAGCTCCTCCTATCCCGGCCCTGGGGGAGGGCGGGGGTCCTGTCGCTCGTCTGCGCGGCCGGTGCGCGGTCGCACACGCTGGACCCGACCATATGGAGCGGCTATTTCTCAAGCGTGACTCATTTGTTTCGCGGAAGTTAACCGGCCTTGGGGCTGTTTTGCACCATGTTCCTCCATGTCCGGTCCGTGCGACCCACCTCGTACGGGGCGCGGCGACCGTTTCGCGGAGGTGTCCCGGGTGTGGCGCCCCCTGGGCATCGCCGCCGAAATCGGGCGCAGTACCGTGGAGCCGTGGACAACAGGCGAGCAATGGGATCGTGGCTCTCGGGGCCCCGCGCGGCCGCCGAGGACATGGGTGTCGACTTCGGCTACCGGGGCCAGCAGCTCGGGCTGCCGCGTGAGGGCGCCGGGTCCGTCGCGCCGCTGGGGCGCCGCTTCGGCGCCCTCTTCCTCGACTGGGCGCTCTGCGTCCTCATCGCATACGGCCTGTTCGCCCACGGTGACCAGCGGGCGCTGAGCAACTGGTCGCTGCTGATCTTCTTCGTGCTGAGCGTGCTGACCGTCGGGACCGTCGGCAGCACCCCGGGCAAGCGGATCTTCGGGCTGCGGGTCGTCGCCGAGGGCGGCGGGCGGCTGTCACCGCTGCGCGGGTTCTTCCGCAGCCTGCTGCTCTGCCTCGCCATCCCGGCGCTGATCTGGGACCGGGACTCCCGGGGCCTGCACGACCGGCTGGCCCGCGCCGTTCAGGTCAGGATCTGAGCCCCGGCCCCGCGCAGTAGAGGCTCCGCACCTGGAGGCCCGGGGCGGCGGCTTGGCCGGTCGGGGCCGAGGCAACCGGTGTCCGCAGGGTCGGGGCGAAGCCGGCAGACGCGGTCGCGCCGTCCTGCCGGCCGGGCAAGGTCAAGCTCGTCGTCGCGAAGCGACCGCACACCACCCGGTAGCTGGCGAAAGGGGTGGGTTCATGCGCAGGGAGCGGGACGAGACAGGGCCGCCATCTTGCGGGAATTGCAGAAGGCGAACGCGAACGGCCCCAGCACCGCCGCGCCCGTACTCGCGGCGAGCACCACGCCGGGCCGGAACCACGCCGGGAGATCGGCGAACAGCTCGCCACCGGTGAACACCACGCCGATGAGCGTCACCACGGTCAGGAGAATCCCACCCACCGAGACGACGGCGCCGCACTCGGCGAGGAACTCCCATGCCCGTACACGCCCGGCCGAGGGGCCCTCGGGACGAAGCGGTTCCGGAGTCCTCCTGACCTTGTCGGGCCACCGAATGACATGCACGCCGTCGGGTCCGGCGGTGTGCCGGAGGACGACTGCCTGTCCGACCAGGTCGCGTCCGCTGCCGGGGATCGAGAGCGGCGAGGTCACCCGCAGGCGGAGGGCCCCGTGTCCAGGTACGTCGGCGCTGATGATGAGCGTGTCGGGGCCCTGCACCTCGGTGGGGCCGTCCTCGATCCAGTCCTCGATCATGCCGATGGCCAAGCGCCCCTCGGTGGCTGGTTCCTCTTTCGGGCGGGCCGGCCTGCCGAGGCGTCCGAAGCTCATCGACGGCTCTCCTTCGTGTCGTCGGGCCATCCGTCAAAGAGCACGTCATGCTCGTCGTCGGGGTCGGATGAGTTGTGGCGGAAGCGGATCGCCCGTCCGACCCAGCGATCGTCCGGCCCCGACGAGTCTCCCGATCCCCAATTGACGGTGCGCCGGAGCGCGCGCCCTTCTGGAAGCTCGGCGCGAACGGCGAGGTCGTAGGCCGGGTTCCCGTCGCCGTCGGCCGGCAGCTCGACTACTTCCTCGACTACGCCCATGGTGCGCTGCGCGTCGGCGAACCGGGCCTCTGCAAGCCGGGACTTGGTGTATGCGTCGAGGCCGGCCCAGAGGAGCAGCACCCCTACGGCCGGTCCGTACAGCCAGGCGAAGACATCGAACCGGTCGACGCCGGCGATCCAGAACCAGAGGGCGAGACCGATGCCGACCGGGATCGCCGCGACGAACGCCACCGTACCGATCAACAGGATCAACCCGGAGACGGTCTCCACTTGCGACCACCGGCGGATTCGCGTCCGGGTCTCCGGGGTCTTCGCGCGGCTCATCCACTCCTCGGTCTGCCCCCGTGTCATGATGCTGCCGCCTTCCGCGCGCGGCGATCGTCGGCGAAGCGACGCAGCAGGTCCGATCCCGGTCCCGGTTCGTTGTGCAGCGCCCAGGTGCCCAGGTCGTATCCGGAACGGATGACGTCCTCGTGGGTTTCGGCGAGGATGACCCGGGTCCGGTGGTCATGGTTCAGCTCGGCCGGGTCCTCGAACGCGTACACGTCCCAGACCGAACCGGCCACGAAGCGCGCGAGGCTTTCCGCGGCGACAATGTCGGCGGTGGCTCGCCGTGGCGTCCGGTCGAGCGCGGGGAGTCTCTTGCGATAGCCGCTGGTCGCGATCATGGGCGCGGCGAGGCAGCAGGCGAGGCAAACGACGATCCACCGCTCGGGCCACGAGGCCGGCTCCCGGACGAATCCGAAGGCCAGCCAGGCGAACAGCACGGCGACCACGATCCACAGGGCTCTGAACAGCACGTGCTCGGAATACCGGCGGTCCTCGGGCCGCGGGCGCACGGGCACGAGCCCCTCGCTGATGCCGGTCCCATGCCCGGTCGGATACTCGTCGCTCATGGCGTTGGCCTCCGTCTCAGGCCGTCACGCGGGAACGGCGATCCCGGGCCTTGTGCGGGCGGCCCGGGGCAGGTGCCGAGGCGGACGCGGTCGAGGGCGTGACCGTCACGCCGGGCCTCGCCGTGCTCTGCGGTGAGGAGGACGAGCGTCCCGGCCGGGGTGGCGTCGCTGACGATGCGGACCAGGGGGGATTCGCTGCTCTCCGGCCTGCTCATGATCGCGGCGATCTCGTGTCCGCGCCGGGGAACCCGCCGAACAGGACGTCGTGCGCGTCGTCAGGATCGAGGGTGTTGTGACGGAAGCGGATCGGTCCTCCGATCCGCCGACGGGGGTTGGCTCCGTCCCGGTACACCTTCCGGTGCAGGACGACTCCGTCGGACAGTTGAGCGCTGACTCTCAACTCGTACCACGTGGAGTCGTCGCCACCGCCGGGGCACTCGATTACCCTGTCGACCCGGCCTGTCGACACATACCCGTCCGCGAAACAGGCCGTGAGGCGCCGATGGCCGCTCACGCCCATGAGAATGCCTCCGGCGAGCAGCACCCCGCCGGCGAAGCCCCACAGCCACCAGTACACGTCCGTGCGTTCGATTCCGGCAACGGCGAACCAGATGACCAATGCGACCGTGGCGATCAGGGCGAGGAGGAACAGCGCGATACCGGCCAGCGCCACGCCCGCCCCGATCGTCTCCATCCGCGACCACCGCCGGATGCGCGCGCCCGTCTCGGGCGTACGCGCCTTCGCTATCCAGTCCGCGGTCTGGTCATCGGCGTTGTGGAGCTGAATCATCTGGCCGGGCCACTTCATCGCCTGCATCTTCACGCTGCCCCCCCCGGATGAAGTCTGCCCCGCCCGCCCGGCGATGACCACCCGTCGGGACGCCTCGCAGTCATCACCGGAGCCCGGCCCGGGGGGACTCGACGCAGCACCCGCGCGCGGTGTCCGAGCCCCCGGGGACCGCCTGCGCCGCGATCACCCCCGCGGCCGCCGCGGGCGCCTGTCGTGCAACCGCCCGCCCGGGTGTCAGCGTCGCGGTCGGGGGGTGCGACCTGAAAGGCCACGCCCGGGAACCGGGCCCTTCGGCAGGGGCATGTTGCTCATCAGGTCGCCCAGCGCGCGCAGCCGGTCGGTGGTCGTGGTGACCTGGGGGCCTGTCAGCACCCGGGGGTAGCGCAGCAGGGTCGTGCGGAGCTTCTTCAGGGGGACCTGGCCCTCGCCGTTGCCGACGATGATGTCGTGCACCGGGACGTCCGCCACGATCCTGGCCATCTTGCGCTTCTCGGAGGCGAGCAGGCTCTTGACGCGGTTGGGGTTGCCCTCGGCGACCAGCACGATGCCGGCCTTGCCGACGGAGCGGTGCACCACGTCCTGGTTGCGGTTCATCGCCACCGCGGGCGTCGTCGTCCAGCCGCGCACCTTCTCCAGCACTGCCGCCGCCGCGCCCGCCTGGCCCTCCATCTGCCCGAAGGCGGCGCGCTCGGCGCGGCGGCCGAAGACGATCGCCGTCGCGAGCAGGGCGAGGAGCAGCCCGACGATGCCCAGGTAGACCGGATGACCGATCAGGAAGCCGACGGCGAGGAGCACGCCGAGCGTGATGATGCCGATGCCACCGAGGATCAGGCCGATTTTCGGGTCGGCCTTACGGGTCATCTGGTATGTCAGGGCGATCTGCTTGAGCCGCCCGGGTTCCGCGGCGGTCTCCGCCGCCGTGTCCTTCCTCGCCATGCCCCGAGTCTACGTGGCGTACGCGCGGGCTACGACGTGCGGGCCGATACCGATCCGTCCAGGCGTGCGAAGGCGTCCTCCGCCTCGACCCGGGCGCGTGCCCTGCGGCGGTCCTCAAGGACGGATGTCCAGGCGTTGCGGCGCGCGGTGCGGTGGCCCCGGCTCATCAGCAGGGTCTCGACGACGCGGAGGGTGTCGGTGACGGTGGGAAGGGCGCTGGCGCGCAAGGACGACGCTGCCTGCATGGTCTGTATCCCCTTGGGACGCTGCTCGGACAGGGAGGCGGTGCGGGGTGGTGCGGCTTGCGGTGCGGGTCGGGCATGAAGCGGCGGTACGGGTCGGGCGCGAACGGTCACATGCCGCCGAACAAATGCAGTCGAAATGCTAGTCGTTATCGCGCGCTGTGTGATCTTCAGTGGGCGCTGAACGACCGAAGTCGGAGGCATTCATACACATCCGGTTTCACCGTCACTCCACGGTGTTACCAGCGCGTGACCGGGCGGTCAAACGGCGATGAAAGCGTCGCAGGGGCCGGTAAAACACCGCTTCAGCGGCGGGGGAGCCGTCACCTGCGGGGACCGGCGCGCGGTGCGCCCCGCCGAGGCTACCGGGCGGTAGCCGTTTGTGCGCGGATTCACACGGGCGCCCGTACGACGGCCCCTCCGAGGGGCGGGCGCGGTCCGCTCCCCGAAGGGGCCCGGGCGGGGCTCAGACGGCCTGCGAGGCGACGTACGCGCCGCGGCGCTCCACCGCCATCCGGTACAGCCGCCCCGCGCGGTACGAGGAGCGCACCAGCGGGCCCGACATCACACCGGAGAAGCCGATCTCCTCGGCCTCCTCCTTCAGCTCCACGAACTCCTGCGGCTTGACCCAGCGCTCCACCGGGTGGTGGCGCACGGAGGGGCGCAGGTACTGGGTGATGGTGACCAGCTCGCAGCCCGCGTCATGGAGCTGCCGCAGCGCGTCGCTGACCTCGGCGCGCTCCTCGCCCATGCCCAGGATCAGGTTGGACTTGGTGACCAGGCCCGCGTCCCTGGCCTCGGAGATCACCTTCAGGGAGCGCTCGTAGCGGAAGCCGGGGCGGATGCGCTTGAAGATCCGCGGCACCGTCTCGACGTTGTGCGCCAGCACCTCGGGCTCGGCGGAGAACACCTCGGCGAGCTGGTCGGGCTCGGCGTTGAAGTCCGGGATCAGCAGCTCGACCTTGGTGGCGCCCGACTCCCTTGCCGCGGTCATGGCGTGGATCTGCCGCACCGTCTCCGCGTACAGCCAGGCGCCGCCGTCGGGCAGGTCGTCGCGGGCCACGCCGGTGATGGTGGCGTAGTTGAGGTCCATCGTCAGCACCGAGTCGGCGACCCTGCGCGGCTCGTCGCGGTCGAGGGGCTGGGGCCTGCCGGTGTCGATCTGGCAGAAGTCGCAGCGCCTGGTGCACTGGTCGCCGCCGATGAGGAACGTGGCCTCGCGGTCCTCCCAGCACTCGTAGATGTTGGGACAGCCCGCCTCCTGGCAGACCGTGTGCAGGCCCTCGCTCTTCACCAGCTTCTGGAGCGCGTTGTACTCGGGGCCCATTTTCGCCCGGGTCTTGATCCACTCGGGCTTGCGCTCGATCGGGGTCTGGCTGTTGCGGACCTCAAGGCGCAGCATCTTGCGTCCGTCGGGTGCGACTGCGGACACGTCGGCTCCCTGCTGATCGATGGTTCCCGGCTGCCGCCGGGTCCTTGGTACGGGGCCCACGGCTCAGGAGGGCCGGATGAATGCCTGGATTCCTCGCCGTGGTTCCTTCACATCACGGGCCCACACCAGCGTACGCCAGTGATGTGCAGGTCCTTCCTCCGGGCCAACCGGGGTCGGGGCGGGCGCATTCCCACCCCGCGCCGGGCCCTCGCGGCCGCTCACGCCACCGTCTTCTCGACCGCGCGCGGTGCGGGGCGCGCGTGCTCCAGGACGTCCCGCAGATGCCGCTCCACCGGGTCGAGCAGCTCGGGGACGGTGAGGTCGCGCCCCAGCTCGTTGCTGAGCGAGGTGACGCCCGCGTCCCTGATCCCGCACGGCACGATGCGGTCGAACCAGGTGTTGTCCGGGTTCACGTTGAAGGAGAAGCCGTGCATGGTGACGCCCTTGGCGACCCTGATGCCGATCGCCGCGATCTTGCGGTCCTCGCGCCGCTGACCCGCGTTCGACGGCGCGTACTCGGGGCCGCGCAGCCTGGGGTCGTACTCGACGTCGCCGGGACCGCCCGCCGGCCGCGGCATGAAGTCGAGCGACAGGCCGCCGAGGTCCGCGGGGTCGCGGTCCTCGCCCAGCACCCACACCCCGCTGCGGCCCTCGACCCGGGAGGTGGCGAGGCCGAACTCGGCGCAGACCCGGATCAGCGCCTCCTCAAGGCGCCGCACGTGCGCCACCACGTCCACCGGGCGCGGCAGCTTCAGGATCGGATAGCCCACGAGCTGCCCCGGGCCGTGCCAGGTGATCTTCCCGCCGCGGTCCACGTCGACCACCGGGGTGCCGTCCAGGGGGCGCTCGCTGTCCTCCGTGCGTCTGCCCGCCGTGTACACCGGCGGATGTTCCAGCAGCAGACAGGTGTCCGGGACCTCGTCGGCGAACCGGGCGGCGTGCACCCGGCGCTGCTCGTCCCAGGCCGCCCGGTACTCGACGGCCCCGTCCCCGAACCCGAGCCGGGTGAACCGCAACTCACTCACGGCGCGTGCCTCCTCGTCCCCGCACGGCCCGTGCCGTACGAGCGGTGTGCGTCTCACGGTGGCACGCGCACCGCACCGCGCGCCCGCGGATGGCGCCGTATCGGCACGGCGCCCAAACCACTGTACGACCAGCGGATTCACGTCAGCCTGCCACCCGATCCTCACACGATCGGATGAATGCAGAGCGAAGGGGGCGAGTAATCGGGCGCGGACCGCTACATTCGCGCCGTTCAGGAGGCCAAAGGGCTGATCAAGGGCTGCTCAGGACGGCCCGAAAGGCAGGAGACCGCACAGCTGATGACGGAACGACCTCCGCAGCGCACCCCCAACCGCCAGCTCGCCGCTCTCATCGCGGAGGCCGGGTTCTCCAACGCGGGCCTCGCGCGCCGCGTCGACCAGCTCGGAATCGAGCACGGCCTCGACCTGCGCTACGACAAGACCTCGGTCACCCGATGGCTGCGCGGCCAGCAGCCACGGGGCACCACGCCCGCGCTGATCGCCGAGGTCTTCACCAGACGGCTCGGCCGCCGCCTCACCGCGCAGGACCTCGGCCTCGACGCCTCGGCGCCGGTCTACGCGGGCCTGGAGTTCGCCTCCTCGCCAGAGGAGGCCATCGACATCGTCGGCGGCCTCTGGCGCAAGGACTCGGGCAGCCACGCCGAGCTGCGCAAGATCGCGTTCACCCCAGCGGGGCTCGTGGTGCCCAGCAGGGACTGGCTCATCGGGCGCGCCGACGACCGCGTCGCCCGCGGCCCCGAGCGCGCCGCCGAGCGCAGGACCGCGGCCGGCGGCCGGCCCCTCGTCCCCGAGCAGCGCAGACGCGCCGTGGAGCCGGGCCCTGGGCAGCGGGTCAGCGGCGGCGACATCGCCGCGCTGCGCTCCGTGGGCGAGCTGTTCCGCGCGCTCGACAACGCCTACGGCGGCGGCCACGCCCGCCAGGCACTCGTGCGCTACCTGGAGCACGAGGGCGAGCCGATGCTGCGCGGCACCTACGGCGAGCAGACAGGGCGCAGGCTGTTCGGCGCCGCCGCGGAGCTGACCAGGCTCGCGGGCTGGACCTCGTACGACATCGCGGCGCACGGGCTCGCCCAGCGGTACTTCGTCCAGGCCCTCAGGCTGGCGCAGGCCGCGGGGGACAGGGCCTTCGGCTCGTACATCCTCGTGACCATGAGCCGCCAGGCCGTCTACCTCGGGCACGGCAGGGAGGCGGTGCAGTTGACCCGGGTCGCCCAGCAGGGCGTGGGCGCCTCGGCGCCGCCCGTGGTGCAGGCGCTGCTCCAGGCCGCAGAGGCGCGCGGCCACGGGGTCCTCGGCGAGGTGCGGGCCTGCACGGCGTCGCTGGCACGCGCCGAGCGCGCCCTGGAGTCCGCGCGCCCAGGCGACGAGGTACCGCACTGGGCGCGCTTCTTCGACGAGGCGCAGCTCGCCGACGAGTTCGGGCACTGCCACCGCGACCTCAACCAGCACAGGGCCGCCGCCCAGCACGCCGAGCGCTCGCTGCAACTGCGCGCGCCCGGCTTCGCCCGCAGCCGCGTCTTCTGCCGGGTCGTCCTCGCCACCGCCCGCCTCGGCCTCGGCGAACTCGACCAGGCGTGCCAGCTCGGCGCCGAGGCCGCCCAGCAGGCGTCGGACATGCGCTCGGTCAGGGCACTGGAGTACGTACGCGACTTCGAGCGCCGTCTGGAGCCGTACCGGGACGCCGCGGCCGTGCGCGGCTACCGCGACCGGGTCGCGGCCCTCGGCTGACCCCGCGCCCCGCGAGCCCGACGCGCCCCGCCCGCGGTCGGCCGCCGACGCCCCGCACGCCCGCCCGGAGGGACCCCCGCGGCGGGCGCGCGGGGCGGGCACCGGCGACCATGGGGGCATGGAACGCTCCCGTGTGGTGATCGCCGGCGCCTCGGGCCTCATCGGCTCCGCCCTGACACGCTCGCTGACCGCGGACGGGCACGAGGTCGTACGGCTCGTGCGGCGCCCCGCCCGCGGCCCCGACGAGGTCCGCTGGGACCCGGCGCGCCAGTGGATCGACGAGGCGGGCCTCGCGGGCTGCGACGCGGTCGTGAACCTCGCGGGGGCCGGGATCGCCGACCACTACTGGACCAAGGAGTACAAGCAGGAGCTGCGGGCCAGCAGGATCGGCGGCACCACCGCGCTCGCCGAGGCCGTGCTGCGGCTCGGCACCCCGCCGAAGGTCTTCGTCGTCGGCGCCGCCATCGGCTACTACGGCGACACGGGTGACCGCGCGGTCACCGAGGACGACCCCGCGGGCGACGGCTTCCTCGCCGGGCTCTGCGTCGACTGGGAGGCGGCCGCCGAACCCGTCGCCCATGTCGGCATCCGCACCGTGTGCTGCCGCACCGGCCTCGTGGTGGCGCGCGAGGGCGGCGCCTGGAAGCGGCTGTTCCGGCTCTTCGGCGCCGGGCTCGGCGGCCGGGTCGGCGACGGCCGCCAGTACTGGAGCTATATCTCGCTGCACGACGAGGTCGCCGCGCTGCGGCACGTCCTCGACACCGGGAGCCTCGCGGGCCCCGTCAACCTCACCGCGCCGCGCCCGCGCACCAACCGGGAGATCACCGCCGCCATGGGCCGCGTGCTGCGCAGGCCCACCGTGCTCACCGCGCCCGCGCCGCTGCTCAGGCTGGCGCTCGGGGACCTCGCGCAGGACGCGCTCGGCAGCCAGCGGGTGCTGCCGCGGCGCCTCGTGGACTCCGGTTTCACCTTCGCCTTCCCCGACATCGAGGACGCCCTGCGCGCCGCGCTCGACCGGCACCCCGCACCCGTGCGCACCCGCACCGGCGCCCGCTGACCCCCGGCCCGCGCGGGCCCGCCGCGGAGGTTGCGCCGGGGCGGGGACGGGCCGGAAAACCGGCCGAAGCCGCGCGTAGAGTGGCGTCATGCCCGACACGGACATACGCCTCGCCGAGCCGGGCGACGACGCGGCACTCGGCGTGCTCGACCGCGCGACCTGGTCGCCGCTGCACGCCGTGAAGCCCCCCGACACCCCGCCGTACGGGCCGTTCTTCAGCGCGCGCTTCGGGCCGCGCGAGCACCTGGTCGCCGAGGTGGACGGCAGGCTCGTCGGCTACATCCGCATCGCGCCGCCCACCCCGCTGCCGTCCAACGCGCACGTCCGCCAGATCCAGGGCCTCGCCGTCGCGCACGAGGCCAGGGGGCGAGGGGTGGGGCGCGCGCTGCTCACCGCGGCCATGGAGGAGGCGCGGCGCCAGGGCGCCCTGCGCATGACCCTGCGGGTCCTCGGGCACAACACCCCCGCCCGCGCCCTCTACGCCTCGCTCGGCTTCGCCGTGGAGGGCGTCCAGCCGGACGAGTTCTACCTGGACGGCTCGTACGTGGACGACGTGTACATGGGGCGCAAGCTCTAGCCTCCGCACGGTCCGTACGGGAGGCGGGGCGGCGCCGTCCCGTTCAGGGGCCGAAGCGCTCCCAGAGCCTGGGGCAGCGCTCGGCGGCCTGGGCGCTGTCGCGCGGGTCGAGGGGGCGGCCCGCGGGCTCGGGGGGCGCGGAGCCGATGCCGAGGCCGGGCGCGGGCACCCCGGTAAGCTGCTCGTACGCCTCGTCGGCCGCGTAGCCGAGCTCCTCGCCGTCGCCGTCGAGTTCCGGGTCGAAGTCGTCCAGCAGGTCGGCCAGCGCGTCCGCCTCGTGGACGGCGCCCTCGTACAGCTCCCGGCCCTGGCCGATCAGCCAGCAGCGGAACGCGTCGAAGGACTCCTCGTCCACCGCGTCCACCAGGACGACGGCGGCCGCCCACAGGTCCCACTGGTAGGCACGGTTCATACGGGCCTCGAAGTGGCGGGCGAAGTCGAGCACCGCGTCGGGGTCGGCGCCCTCAAGGCGCTCCACGAGCAGGTCGGCCTGCTCGTCGGGGTCGCCGCCCGCGGACTCGCGGGCGGTGTCGACCATCTCCCAGAACTCGGTCTCGTCCATCACGGGACAAGTCTCTGCCGCCCGCGCGCCGCGCGCACGTCGTGGCGCGCGCGGGCGCGGCGCCCGCGGCGCGTCCGGCCGCCCGGGCGAACCGGCGGGGCCCGCGGAAAAGGCCGACAGAAGGTGTCGGGTTTCGATGGCAGCGTGGTCCGCATGGACAACACACGTGAAGGAAGCGGGGGGACGGTCGCGCTGGTCGCGGGCGCGACACGGGGCGCGGGCCGCGCCATCGCCGTGGAACTGGGCAGGACCGGAGCCACCGTGTACGCCACCGGGCGCACCACCAGGGAGCGGGTCAGCGAGGTGGGGCGCGCGGGCGAGACCATCGAGGGCACCGCGGAGCTGGTCGACGAGGCGGCGGGCAGGAGCGGCGCCGGGATCGCCGTCCCCACCGACCACCTCGACAAGGAGGCGGTACGTGCCCTCGTCGCCAGGATCGAGCGGGACCACGGCAGGCTCGACGTCCTCGTCAACGACTGCTGGGGCGGCGAGCACCTGGTCGAGTTCGGACCCCGGCTGTGGGAGGCGGACCTCGACGGCGGGCTGCGGATGCTGGACCTCGGGGTGCGCACCCACCTCATCACCAGCGCCCTCGCGCTGCCGCTGCTGCTGCGCCGCCCCGGCGGCCTGGTCGTGGAGGTCACCGACGGCACCGCCGAGTTCAACCGCGACTACCGCCCCGAGGCCGGCATCTTCTACGACCTCGCCAAGAACGCGCCCCTCAGGATCGCCTCCGACCTCGCCGTCGAGATCGCCGACGCGGGGGCCACCGCGGTCAGCGTCACGCCCGGCTTCCTCCGCTCCGAGCAGATGCTCGACCACTTCGGCGTCACGGAGGCTACCTGGCGCGACGCCGTCGCCCGGGAGCCGCACTTCGCCATCGCGGAGTCCCCGGCGTACCTGGGACGCGCCGTCGCCGCGCTCGCCGGGGACCCCGAGCGCGCCCGCTGGAACGGGAAGTCCCTCAGCAGCGGCGGACTCGCCCGGGTCTACGGCTTCACGGACACCGACGGCTCCCGCCCCGACGCGCAGGCGTACTTCAGCGAGGTGGTCAAGGGCGGCGCGGACCGCACGGCCGACGACTACCGCTGAGCCGACGACTACCGCTGAGAGGCGGGCCGCGCGGGCCGGGGGCGACGGACGGCCCCGGCCCGCGCGCTCGCGTCGCCTCTCCGGTGGCCGCCTCACCCGTAGAGACGGGCCGTGCGCCGCGCCGCGCGGGCGAACCGCTCGCGCAGCGGCGCGGGGCCCAGGATCTCCGCCTCAGGGCCGAGCGTGAGCAGTTGGGCGTACGCCACCTCGTGGGACTCCACGGGCAGCGACAGCGTCACCCAGCCGTCCTCGTCGGGCCCCTCGGCCGCGGCCAGGGCCTCCCGCACCGGGTCGGCGGGGGACGCCGCCGCGGGCAGCATCCTGGCGCCCGCGGGGGAGACCCGCAGCCGCACCGTGGCCCGCAGCATGGCCCGCGCGAACTCGGCGGCCCTGGCACGCCAGAACGCCGGCAGGTCGAAGCCGGTGTCGCGCGCGAAGCGCTCCTCGCCCGGCGCCACCGACGTGAACCGGTCGACCCGGTACACCCGGAACGCGCCGCGCGGCCGCTCCCCAGGCCCCGTACGGGCGCACACGTACCAGACGCCCGCCTTGAGGACGAGGCCGTGCGGTTCGAGCACCCGGGACACCTCGCGGGGCGCGGGCGCGCCTGTGGGGCCGGCCCGGCCCCGGTAGCGCGCGGTGATCCTGCGGTCGTCCCACACCGCGTCGGCGATCGCGGGCAGCGCGGGCGGCGCGGACGCCTCGCTGAACCACGCGGGCGCGTCGAGGTGGAAGCGCTGCGCCGCCGAGTGCGAGGCGTCCCGCAGCGAGGGAAGCAGCGCCGCCGACACCTTCAGCCGGGCCGCGGAGGCGGCGTCCTCCAGGCCCATCTCGCGCAGCGCCCCCGGCACCCCGGACAGGAAGAGCGCCTCGGCCTCGCTCCTCGCGAGCCCGGTCAGCCGGGTGCGGTAGCCCCCGAGCAGCCGGTAGCCGCCCGTCCTGCCGCGGTCCGCGTAGACCGGCACCCCGGCCTCCGAGAGCGCCTGGGCGTCCCGGGTCACCGTGCGCTCCGACACGCCCAGCTCCGCGGCGAGTTGGGCCGCGGTCATGGCCGGGCGCGACTGGAGCAGCAGCACCATCTTGATCAGCCGGGCAGCGCGCATACGGCCATCATCCCGGCCGCACGCCCCGTCGGGAACCGTGTTTCCGCTGGCCCGCCGGTCCGGAACAAGTCACCCCGGCCGCGACGCGCACGCGCCGCGACCGGGGGGCCGGGAGGGAGCCGGCGGAAGGGGCCGCGGGCCTACAGGCCGTAGCGCTCCCTGGCCTCCTTCACGGCCGCCGCGGGGGCGGCACCGCGGCGGGCGAGCTGGGCGAGCGCCGCCACCGTGATCGCGTGGGCGTCGACACCGAAGTAGCCGCGGGCGCCCTCACGGGTGTCCGAGATGCCGAAGCCGTCGGCGCCGAGCGAGGTGTAGTCCTGCTCGACCCACTGCGCGATCTGGTCGGGAACCTGCCGCATGTAGTCGCTGACCGCGAGCACGGGGGAGTCCACGCCCGCGAGCGCCTGGCGCAGGTACGGCACCCGGTCCTCGCCGCGCAGCAGCGCCGCGTCGCACTCCATCGCGTCCCGGCGCAGCTCGCCCCAGGACGTCGCCGACCACACGTCGGCCGCCACGCCCCACTCCTCGGCCAGCAGCCGCTGCGCCTCCAGCGTCCAGTGGATCGCGGTGCCGGAGCCGAGGAGCTGGATACGGGGCGCGTTCGCCTGGACCGTCAGGCCCGCGGACTCCGCGGTGTTGAAGCGGTACAGGCCCCTGACGATGCCGTCGTCGACACCCGCGGGCTTCGCGGGCTGCGGCATCGGCTCGTTGTAGACCGTCAGGTAGTAGAAGACGTTCTGGTCCTCGCCCGGCAGGGCCTCGCCGTACATGCGGCGCACGCCCTCCTTGACGATCGCCGCGACCTCGTACGCGAACGCCGGGTCGTACGTCAGCGCCGCCGGGTTGGTCGCGGCGATCAGCGGGGACTGGCCGTCCGCGTGTTGCAGGCCCTCACCGGTGAGCGTGGTGCGGCCCGCGGTGGCTCCGACGAGGAAGCCGCGGCCGAGCTGGTCGCCGAGCTGCCACATCTGGTCGCCGGTGCGCTGCCAGCCGAACATCGAGTAGAAGATGTAGAAGGGGATCATCACCTCGCCGTGCGTGGCGTACGAGGTGGCCGCGGCGATGAAGTCCGCCATCGAACCGGCCTCGGTGATGCCCTCGTTGAGGATCTGCCCGTCGGCGGCCTCGCGGTAGTACATGAGCTGGTCGCGGTCGACCGGCTCGTACGTCTGGCCCTTCGGCGAGTAGATGCCGAGCGCGGGGAACAGCGACTCCATGCCGAAGGTGCGGGCCTCGTCCGGGACGATCGGCACCCAGCGTTTGCCGGACTGCTTGTCCCTGATCAGGTCCTTCATCAGGCGTACGAAGGCCATGGTGGTGGCCACCGACTGGGAGCCGGAGCCCTTGTCGAACGCCGTGAACGCCTTCTCGGCCGGGGCCGGGAGCGGGGCGACCGGGTGGACGCGCCGGGCCGGGGCGGGGCCGCCGAGGGCGGCGCGCCGCTCCTTGAGGTAGCGGACCTCGGGGGAGTCGGCGCCCGGGTGGCCGTAGGGGACCACGCCGTCGACGAACTCGCTGTCCGGGATCGGCAGGTCGAGCAGCTCCCGCATCGTCTTGAACTCGTCCACCGAGAGCTTCTTCATCTGGTGGTTGGCGTTCTTCGACGCGAATCCGGTGCCGAGGGTGTGGCCCTTGATGGTCTGCGCGAGGATCACCGTCGGGGCGCCCTTGTGCGCGAGCGCCGCCCGGTACGCCGCGTAGACCTTGCGGGGCTCGTGGCCGCCGCGGGAGAAGTGGAAGCACTCCAGGATCTTGTCGTCGCTCAGCAGCTTCGCCAGTTCGACGAGCGCAGGCTCGGCGCCGAAGAAGTCCTCCCGGATGTAGGCCGCGTCGCGCGTCTGGTACGTCTGCACCTGGGCGTCCGGCACCTCGCGCAGCCGCCGCACGAGCGCGCCGGTGGTGTCGAGCCGCAGCAGCTCGTCCCAGGCGGTGCCCCAGAGGCTCTTGACGACGTTCCAGCCGGCGCCGCGGAACTGGGCCTCAAGCTCCTGTACGACCTTGAAGTTGGCCCGGACCGGGCCGTCGAGGCGCTGGAGGTTGCAGTTGATGACGAAGGTCAGGTTGTCCAGGCCCTCGCGGGAGGCGAGCGCGAGCGCCGCGGTGGACTCGGGCTCGTCCATCTCGCCGTCGCCGAGGAACGCCCATACGTGCGAGTCCGAGACGTCCTTGATGCCGCGGGCGGTCAGATAGCGGTTGAACCGCGCCTGGTAGATCGCCGAGAGCGGGCCGAGGCCCATGGAGACCGTGGGGAACTCCCACAGCCAGGGCAGCCGGCGCGGGTGCGGGTACGAGGGCAGGCCCTCGCCGCCCGACTCGCGGCGGAAGTTGTCCAGGTGGGTCTCGGTGAGGCGCCCGTCGAGGAAGGCGCGGGCGTAGATGCCGGGGGAGGCGTGGCCCTGGATGTAGAGCTGGTCACCCGAGCCTCCGGGCGCCTCCTTGCCCCGGAAGAAGTGGTTGAAGCCGGTCTCGTAGAGCCAGGCGGCGGAGGCGAAGGTGGCGATGTGGCCGCCGACGCCGTACTTCGAGCCGCGGGTGACCATCGCGGCCGCGTTCCACCGGTTCCACGCCGCGATCCGCTCCTCCATCGCCTCGTCGCCGTCCACGGCGGGCTCGTCGGCGGTGGGGATGGTGTTGACGTAGTCGGTCTCCAGCAGCTTGGGCAGCGCCAGGCCCGCCCCCTCGGCCCGCTCCAGCGTGCGGCGCATCAGGTAGGCGGCGCGGTGCGGTCCTGCCGCCTCGGTGACCGCGTCCAGGGATGCCTGCCATTCGGCGGTCTCCTCGGGGTCGCGGTCCGGGAGCTGATCCAGCTCGCTCGGCTGGACGGGGGTGGGGTCGGTCATGTCGCCGCCTTCCGGAGTCGAAGGGGGTTTCCCTCATCGATTAGGGTCGGTGCCCTTGGTCGTGGCAGGACAGGGCGAGGGGCTGTGGTTCCAGCCCGCATTCGACTGTAATCCCGCGATCGATGATCGATCAAAGTATCGGGTGGAAAAAGTAGGTCGTCGAAGCAAAGTCGGCACTGCGTGCCGGAGGGCGGGGCACCGGGTGCCCCTCCGCTGTGCGGTTCGCGCAGGTGAGGGGCGGTTTTTTGGGGGCGGGGTTTTGGCTGGTCGTGGGTGGGGGTGAGGTCGGCATCGCCGGGGGTCGCCGTTGTGGTTGCTCGCCGTTGCTGCGGAATCGAGGGGCGCGCGGCGCCCCTCGGGCCCCCGGGCCCGGGGTGGGTTTGGCACCGCCGGTTTGCGTCGTTGCGCTTTCTCGCCGTTGCGGCGGATAGAGGGGGCCTGGCGGCCCCCTCGGCCCCTCTCGGCCCCCTCGGCAGTGATGGGGGTGCGATGGGGCCGGGGTGAGGGGCCGGCAGGCCCCTCAGATCCGCCGCGGCGGTGCGCAACCACGACGGTGCGGCCCGGCGGTGCCGAGTTCAGCGGTGCGGCCCGGCGGTGCCGAGTTCGGCGCAACCCTGTCGGCTCCCGGCCCGTCAGGGCCGCGGCGCGCAGCCCAGGACGTGGATCTTGACCAGTTCGCCGATGCGGGGGTCGCGGCGGCGGAACGCCGCCACCAGGTCCTGGTGCTCCTCCGCGTACGACTGCTGCACCGTGCCGAGCCAGCGTATCGACAGCGCCGTGAACACCTCGATGCCGAGCCCCTCCCACGTGTGCAGCAGCACACTGTTGCCCGCCGCCCGTACCAACTCCCGGTGGAAGGCGACCGTGTGCCGCACCTGCTGGGTGCCGTCCGACCGCCGGTCCGCCTCGTACAGCGCCTCCACATGCGGCTCCAGCGCCGAGCAGTCCAGCGCAAGGCGCTCGGCCGCCAGCTCCGCCGCGATCTGTTCGAGCCCCGCCCGGACCGGATAGCTCTCCTCCAGATCGGCCGCGGTCAGATTCCGTACCCGTACGCCCTTGTTGGGAGCCGACTCGATCAGCCGCAGCGACTCCAGCTCGCGCAGCGCCTCCCGCACCGGCGTCTGGCTCACCTCAAGCTCGGTCGCGATCCTGCGCTCGACGATCCGTTCCCCCGGCTGCCAGCGCCCGCTGACGATCCCCTCCACGATGTGCTCGCGGATCTGCTCGCGCAGCGAGTGGACGACGGGGGCGGTCATGTAGGGCTCCGTGGGGTCTGGGACGGCGCGCGGGGGACGCACCCTGGGGGGAGATTCACCCATAGACAATACGGCCAGGCGACGCCCCGGCACCGTGACAGGCGGTGAGCCATCCATCACGTCCCGGCCCCGGGACCCCGCCGTACACACGGCGGCACACGGCGAAGCCCCCGCCCGCCACGGCACGGGGCCGCGGTGGACGGGGGCGGGCAGACGCGCCCTGGGGAGGGCTCAGAGGCCCAGCTCGACCTCGAACTCCCCGGCTTCGAGGATCGCCTTGACCGTGGTCAGGTAGCGGGCCGCGTCGGCGCCGTCCACCAGCCGGTGGTCGTACGAGAGCACGACGTACGTCATGTCACGCACCGCGATCGTCTCGCCCAGGTCCGGGTGGTTCACCACCACGGGCCGCTTCACGGTCGCGCCGATGCCCAGGATCGCCACCTGGCCGGGCGGCACGATGATCGTGTCGAAGAGCGCGCCGCGCGAACCGGTGTTGGAGATCGTGAACGTCGCACCCGCGAGGTCGTCCGGGGTGATCTTGCTGGCCCGCACCGCGCCCGCAAGCTCCGCGGTCCGCTTGGCGATGCCCGCCAGGTTCAGGTCGCCCGCGCCCTTGATGACCGGGGTCATCAGGCCCTTCTCGGAGTCCACGGCGATGCCGACGTTCTCCGTGTCGAAGTAGGTGACCGTGCCGTCGTCCTCGTTGATACGGGCGTTGACGACCGGGTGGGCCTTCAGCGCCTGCGCCGCCGCCTTCACGAAGAACGGCATCGGGGACAGCTTGACGCCCTCACGCGCGGCGAACGCGTCCTTGGCGCGGGCCCGCAGCCGCATCAGCCGGGTGACGTCCACCTCGACGACCGAGGTGAGCTGCGCCTGGCCGTGCAGCGCCTTCATCATGTTGTCGCCGATGACCTTGCGCATCCGGGTCATCTTGACGGTCTGGCCGCGCAGCGGGGACGCCTCGATGGCCGGGGCCTTCGGCGCGGAGGCGGCGGGCGCCGCGGGCGCCGCCGACTGCGCGGCACGGGCGGCCTCGGCCGCCGCGAGCACGTCCTGCTTGCGGATACGGCCGCCGACACCGGTGCCGCTGACCGTCGCCAGGTCCACGCCGTTCTCCGCCGCCAGCTTGCGCACCAGCGGGGTGACGTACGCGCCGTCGCCCCCGGAGGGAGCGGCGGGCGCCGGGGCCGGTGCGGCCGGGGCCTGCGGCGCGGGGGCGGCGGGCGCGGGGGCCGGGGCGGGCGCCGGCTTGGGCTGGGGCGCGGGCGCGGGTGCCGGCTTGGGCGCCGGAGCTGCGGGCGCCGGGGCCGGGGCCTCGGGCGCCGGAGCGGGCGCCGCCTGCGGGGCGGGCTGCGCGGGCGCGGGCGCCGCGGCCGGAGCGGAACCGGCGGCGCCGATCACCGCGAGGCGCGCGCCGACCTCGGCCGTCTCGTCCTCGCCCACCACGATCTCCAGCAGCACACCTGCGGTCGGGGAGGGGATCTCGGTGTCGACCTTGTCCGTGGAGACCTCAAGCAGCGGCTCGTCGGTCTCGACGGAGTCGCCGACCTTCTTCAGCCAGCGGGTCACGGTGCCCTCGGTGACGCTCTCACCGAGCGCGGGAAGCACCACGTCGGTGCCCTCGGCCGCACCACCGGACGAGGACGGCGCCGACTCGGCTGCGGGCTCCGGAGCCGGGGCCTGGGCCTCGGGCTCGGGCTGCGGGGCGGGCTCGGGGGCCGACTCCTGCGCGGGCGCGGGCTGCTCGGCAGGGGCGCCGGAACCGTCGTCGATCAGGGCCAGCTCGGCGCCGACCTCGACGGTCTCGTCCTCGGCGACCTTGATGGAGGAGAGCACACCCGCGGCGGGCGAGGGGATCTCGGTGTCGACCTTGTCCGTGGAGACCTCAAGCAGCGGCTCGTCGGCCTCGACGCGCTCGCCCTCGGCCTTCAGCCAGCGGGTGACAGTGCCCTCGGTGACGCTCTCGCCGAGCGCCGGAAGAGTTACGGAAACCGCCATGGTTTCAGTTGCTCCTTACGGTGGGGTTTCCCCTGCTCGCACGGCGTCGAGACCACGGGGAGGTGCGGAAGTCTGCGGTCGTCGCACCCTGCGGCGGGTGCGGGGCGAAGGGCCGGGCGCCCGGGGCCGCGCGGCCCACGGACGACGGCACGGCCGGTCCGGTCGGCCCGGGCGCCAACCGCCCGGGCGGCCCGACGGGCTCAGTCATGCGAGTGCAGCGGCTTGCCCGCGAGCGCGAGGTGCGCCTCGCCGAGCAGCTCCGTCTGGGTCGGGTGGGCGTGGATGAGCTGGGCGACCTCGGAGGGCAGCGCCTCCCAGTTGTAGATGAGCTGGGCCTCGCCGACCTGCTCGCCCATGCGGTCGCCCACCATGTGGACGCCCACCACCGCACCGTCCCTGACCTGGACGAGCTTGACCTCGCCCTGGGTCTTCAGGATCTTGCTGCGGCCGTTGCTCGCCAGGTTCTGCTTCAGCGTGACGACCTTGTCCGCGCCGTAGACCTCCTTGGCCTTGGCCTCCGTGAGCCCCACCGAGGCGACCTCGGGGTGGCAGTACGTGACCCGCGGCACACCGTCGTAGTCGATCGGCACGGTCTTCAGACCCGCGATGCGCTCCGCCACGAGGATGCCCTCGGCGAAGCCGACGTGGGCGAGCTGGAGCGTCGGGACCAGGTCGCCCACCGCGGAGACGGTCGGCACGTTGGTCTGCATGTACTCGTCGACCAGGACGAAGCCGCGGTCCATGGCGATCCCGGCCTCCTCGTAGCCGAGGCCGTCCGAGACCGGGCCGCGGCCGATGGCGACCAGCAGGACCTCCGCCTCGAACGTCTTGCCGTCCGCCAGCGTGACCCGCACCCCGTCCTGGGTGTACTCGGCCTTCTCGAAGAAGGTGCCCAGGTTGAACTTGATGCCCCGCTTGCGGAACGCGCGCTCCAGCAGCTTCGAGCTGTTCTCGTCCTCCACCGGCACCAGGTGCTTCAGGCCCTCGACGATGGTCACGTCGGTGCCGAACGACTTCCACGCCGACGCGAACTCGACGCCGATCACACCGCCGCCGAGGATGATCGCCGACTTCGGGACCCGGCCGAGCGTCAGCGCGTGGTCGGAGGAGATGATCCGGTCGCCGTCGATGTCGAGGCCCGGCAGCGAACGCGGCACGGAGCCCGTCGCCAGCAGGACGTGGCGGCCCTGGACGCGCTCGCCGTTCACGTCCACCGAGGTCGGCGACGACAGCCGGCCCGCGCCCTCGATGTAGGTGATCTTACGGGCGGCGACCAGGCCCTGGAGGCCCTTGTACAGGCCGGAGATCACGTCGTTCTTGTACTTGTGGACGGCCTCGATGTCGATGCCCTCGAAGGCGGCCTTCACACCGAACTGCTCGGACTCGCGCGCCTGGTCCGCGATCTCACCGGCGTGCAGCAGGGCCTTCGTGGGAATGCAGCCGTTGTGCAGGCAGGTGCCGCCGAGCTTGTTCTTCTCGATCAGGGCGACGTCAAGACCCAGCAGCGCCCCGCGCAGCGCCGCGGCATAGCCGCCGCTGCCACCGCCCAGGATCACTAGGTCGAAAACGGTGCCGGCGTCGTTCGCCACGTCACGTCCTCCATGCATGTGCGCCGTACGACGGGTCCCGTGTGGTGCGGAACACCGTCCGGCTGGTGTTCGGCCGCTCGAATCTCCGGCCCTGTGAGGGCCCTGTCCTGCCGGTCACCCATCTTTGCACCTTTTTTTGGCTCGTTCGCCTCCGGGCCCCTGAGTCGGTGTCCCGGCCCTCCCGTGCTCACTCCGCTCCTTCGTCGCTGCGCTGCGCGCGCGAGGACCGGGACACCGACGGGGCCCTTCGGCTCTCTTCGCCCTACGGGAGCCTTGGTGGACGCCGGCGTCGGGATCGCCATGGCCGGGGCCCTTCCCCCCCCGGGGCGACGTCTGTCCCCCGCCTCTTCCGTCGTCCCGCTGTGTCGAACGCCACGCGAAAGCAGCGGCCCGGCCGTGGCACTCCCAGCGCAGTGCTGTTCGCGAGGCGCCTCGCAGGGCGAGTGAGCCGAAGGGCCCCGTCGGTGTCCCGTGCCGCCCGCGCGGAGCGCAGCGACGAAGGAGCGGAGTGAGCACGGGCGGTGCGGGACACCGACTCAGCGGGCCCGGAGGCGAACGAGCCTAAAAATTCAGAGAACCCCGCCGGAGGCGACCCGCTCCGCAAGACCCACCAGGGTTCGTACCGCCGTCCCGGTCCCACCCTTGGGGGTGTAGCCGAACGGCGCGCCCTCGTTGAATGCCGGTCCCGCGATGTCCAGGTGGGCCCAGGGGGTGCCGTCGGGGACGAACTCGCGCAGGAAGATCCCGGCGACCAGGCCGCCGCCGCGGCGCTCGCCGATGTTCTGGAGGTCGGCGATGGGGGAGTCGAGGCTCTTGCGCAGGTGGTCGGGGAGCGGCATGGGCCAGGACGGCTCGCCGACCTCCTCGGAGAGGGTGTGCAGCGCGTCGCGGAAACCGTCGTCGTTGCCCATCACGCCGAAGAAGCGGCCGCCGAGCGCGATCATCATGGCGCCGGTGAGGGTCGCCACGTCGACGATGGCGTCGGGGCGCTCCTCGGCGGCCTTGGTGATCGCGTCGGCCAGGACGAGGCGGCCCTCGGCGTCGGTGTTCAGCACCTCCACCGTCTTGCCGCCGTACATCCGCAGGACGTCGCCGGGGCGGGTGGAGGAGCCCGACGGCATGTTCTCGGCCAGGGCGAGCCAGCCGGTGACGTTCACGTCGAGGCCGAGCCTGGCCGCGGCCAGCACGGCGGCGAACACCGCGGCGGCGCCGCTCATGTCGCACTTCATGGTCTCGTTGTGGCCGACGGGCTTCAGGGAGAGGCCGCCCGAGTCGTAGGTGATGCCCTTGCCGACGAACGCGAGCGACTTCTTCGCCTTGCCGCTCGTGTACGAGAGCCTGACCAGCCGCGGCGGGGTCGCGGAGCCCACGCCGACGCCGAGGATGCCGCCGAAGCCGCCCTTGGCGAGCGCCTTCTCGTCCAGGACCTGGATCTTGACGCCGTGCTCCTTGGCGGCGGTCGAGGCGAGCGCGGCGAACGCCTGGGGGTCCAGGTCGTTCGACGGGGTGTTGATCAGGTCGCGGGCGCGGTTCAGCTCCTCGGCGACCGCGGTGGCCCGCGCGACGGCGGCCTTGTGCGCCTTGTCCCGCGGCTTGGCGCCGAGGAGCGCGACCTCGGCGAGCGGCGCCTTGCCGCCCCGCTCCGCGGTGCGGCCCCTGCGGGGCGCGGGCGCCGACTTGTAGGCGTCGAAGGCGTAGGCGCCGAGCAGGGTGCCCTCGGCGACCGCGCCGAGGGCGGCGGCGTCGGCGAGGGGCAGCGAGAACGCCGCCTTCTTCGAGCCGGCGAGCGCGCGCGCCGCGCAGCCCGCGGCCCCCCGCAGGGTCTCGTCGTCGTAGCGCCCACCGCTCTCCACCGCGGTGCCGAGTCCGACCGCGAGCACCACGGGCGTCCTGAACCCGGAGGGGGCGGGCAGTCTGGTCACCTCGCCCTCGCCGCCGCGGGCGCCCAGGGTCTCCAGGGTCGCGGCGAGCTTGCCGTCGTACGCCTTGTCGACGGCCTCGGCGCCCGGTGCCAGGACCGGGCCGGCGGTGCCCTTGGCGACGCCGACCACGATCACGTCGGCACGCAGCGAGGACGCCGCGGCGGTGCTGAGAGTAAGAGCAGTCACGGTGATGCAGTCTCGCTTCCGTTGAGTTCCTTGGCCGAGGGGTGGTTCGACCTGGCCCGACGGCAGCCCGGGAGTTCCGGTGGGGGACCGGGCCGGGAAGGAGCCTACGCTCCGTGACGCCGCGCGCTCTCCACCGGTTGCCGGGGCGGCACCCGGCGCACGGGCCGTGAGCGGCGGCCCGTGCGGGCGCCGGGGCGTCATCACGCGGTGCCGAAGGTCATCACCACGAGTGCCGCGGTGGCGGCGGCTTCGGCGAGCGCCCCGAACACGTCGCCGCTCACCCCGCCGAGACGGCGCCCGCAGTGCCTGCGCAGCGCCTCTGCGGCGGCGCAGCCGGCGAGCACCGCGCAGCCGCACCGTGCGATCGAGGCGGGCCCGTCGAGTGCGCCGGCGCCCGCCCCGGCGGCCGTCACCGCGGCAAGCGCGAGCCACGCGGCGCGCGCCGGTACGGTTTCGGCCACCGCGGCGCCCAGGCCCTCGGGGCGCGCCGCGCGCACCCCCTCGCGCGCGGCGAGGGTCAGCGCGAGCCGCCCCGTGGTCGCGGAGAGCGCGACGGCCACGGCGCCGTACGGCCAGGAGACGGCGTAGCAGCGGGCGAGTGCGGCGATCTGCGCGGCGAGCACGAGCAGCAGCGCCACCACGCCGAAGGGGCCGATGTCGGAGCGCTTCATCACCGCGGCCGCCGCCTCGGGCGGCCGCCCGCTGCCGAGGCCGTCGGCGGTGTCCGCGAGCCCGTCGAGGTGCAGCGCCCTGGTCAGTACGGCCCCGGTGGCGGCGCCCGCGACGGCCGCCAGTACCGGGCCCGAGCCCGCCGCCAGCAGCAGCCCGCCGAGGGCGGCGGCGCACAGGCCCACGGTGAGCCCGGCGAGCGGCGCGCCGAGCATGCCCGCGCGGGCCGCCGCGCGGTCCCAGCGCGCCACGGTGACGGGCAGCGCGGTCAGCGTGCCGAAGGCGAACCGCAGTCCCTCGGCCACCGAGGCGCGCGAGCCGCCAGGCCCTTCCGTCACGCCTCGCCCGACGGCGGTTTCGCCCCGTCCGCCGCCACGGGCTCCGCTTCCTCCGTGCCGTCCCCGGCCCCCTCGGGCCCCTCGGGGGCGGGGAGTTCGGCGGCGAGCGCCGCGGCCGAGCGCACCAGCGGCAGCGCGAGGAGCGCGCCGACGCCGCCGCCGATCCGCACGCCGTGGTCGAGCAGCGGCTCGAACGCCATGCGGTCGTACGCCTTCTCCTGCCCCGGCTCCCCGCTCGCGTGCCCCGCGAGCCACCAGTCCGGCGCCCGGAACGCGACCCGCTGCGCCACCAGCGCGCACGCCGCCGACACCACCCCGTCGAGCAGGACGGGCGTGTGCCGCACCGCGCACTGGAGCAGGAAGCCCGTGGCGGCGGCGAGGTCGGCGCCGCCGACGGTGGCGAGCAGGTGGAGCTGGTCGCCGAGGACGGGGCGGGCCCGCCGCAGCGCGTCCCTGATCGCCGCGCACTTGCGCATCCACGCCAGGTCGTCGATGGCGCCGCCGCCGCGGCCCGTCACCAGCGAGGCGTCCGTGCCGCAGAGGGCGGCGATCAGGGTGGCGGCCGCGGTGGTGCCGCCCACGCTCAGGTCGCCGAGCACGACGAGGTCGGTCCCCGAGTCGGCCTCCTCGTCCGCGAGCGCCACCCCCGTCTCCAGGGCGGCCTCGGCCTCCTCGACGGTCAGCGCGTCCTCGACGTCGATACGGCCCGAGCCGCGCCGCACCCGGCGCCGCACCAGGCCGCTCGCGCCCTCCGGCAGCGACTCGGGGTCGCAGTCGAGCGCCATGTCCACCACCCGCACCGGCACGTCGAGGCGGCGGGCCAGCACCGCCGTGGGCGCCGTGCCGTCGAGCACCGCGCGCACCAGGGTGTGGGCGCTGCCGGGGGCGCGGGTGGACACCCCGAGTTCCGCGACCCCGTGGTCGCCCGCGAACAGCACGGCGCGGGGCCGCTCGACCGGCCTCACGGGCGCGGCGCCCTGCGCGGTGGCGAGCCAGGAGCCCAGCTCGTCCAGCCTGCCGAGGGCCCCGGGGGGAAGGCCCGTCCTGGCCCTGCGGTCCTCCGCGTCGCGGCGCACCCCGCCGTCGGGGCGCTCGATCAGATCGGTGAAGTCGTCGAGATTCACTCAGGCTCTCCTCGGGGCGGGACGTTCGCGAAACAGTATCGACGCCGCGGCGGCCCGCCAGGGCGCAGGTCCCGGCGCGCGGTCCGGCTCCCGCGGGCCGGGGGGTGCCCCCGCGGGCCCCGGCGGCCCCCCGCGCGGACGGCCCGTGGGGTCCGGGGCGCCGCCCGTGGGGCGACCGGCGCGGGACGCACCGGCGCCGTCGTTGAATCGGCCCCGTCCTTCCCCTACGTTCCCGTACGTTCCGCGCCGGGGGGCCGAGCCACTGGAGCCGCCATGCCCACCCCGTCCCGCGCCCTCCACAGGAGGCGGCACCGCGCGGCGCTGCGTGCCGTGCTGCGGCACACCGAGCCGGAGAGCTGGCTCGATGTCGGCGCCGGGCCGCTGCCGTTCGCCGCCGCCGCCCGCGAGGCGGAGCCGTACATCGCCTTCGACGGGCTCGGCCCCGGCGACGGGGTGCGGCGCGCGGCGGCCGACGGCCACATCGAGGAGGCGCACCTGGGCACCCTGCCCGCGCTCGCCCGGCGGCTCGCGGGCCGCTACGACGCGCTGAGCATGCTCCACCACCTGGAGCGCGTCGAGGACCCGGCGGCGGAACTGGCCGCCGCGCACACCGTGTTGCGGCCCGGCGGCCATCTGCTGATCGAGGCGCACGGCACACCGCGCCCGGGACTCGGCCGCAGGGCCGTGCTCCCGGCGCCGCGCCCGCTGCCGAGGCCGCTGCTGCGGCGTGCCCTGGACGCGGCGGGCTTCACACTGCTGTCGGTGTGCCCGCTGCCGCCCGCCTTCGGCGGCCTCGGCCGCGCGGGCGCGTACCGGGCGGTGGCGCGGCGCGCGGCGGGGTGAGCTGCCTCAGCCGCGCAGCGCCAGCGCCTGCCCGGCGACGATCAGCAGCACATGCTCGCACTCCGCGGCGAACGCCGTATTGAGACGGCCCAGTTCGTCGCGGTAGCGGCGCCCCGAGGGGGTCGCGGGCACGATGCCGGAGCCCACCTCGTTGGAGACCGCCACCAGGGTCCGCCGGGTCCCGCGCACCGCCGCCGTCAACGCGTCCACGCGGCGCCGCAGTTCGCGCTCGCCGCCGCAGGACCACTCGGTGTCGTCCCAGGCGCCCACCTCGTCCATCACCGACGTCAGCCACAGCGACAGGCAGTCCACGAGCAGCGCGGGCCCCTCCCCTTCGAGCAGGGGCACCAGGTCGCAGGTCTCCTCGGTGCGCCACGACCCCGGCCTGCGCTCCCGGTGCGCGCGCACCCGCTCGGCCCACTCGCGGTCCCCCGCGCGGGTGCCGCCAGTCGCCACGTACAGCACGTCGGGGCAGGTCGCGAGGCGCCGTTCCGCCTCGGCCGACTTGCCCGACCTGGCGCCGCCGAGCACCAGGGTGCGGCGGGGCACGGGCGGTGCGGCGGGCGCCATGCCGCGCCTGATGCCCGCCGCCACCCCGGTCCGCGGCGTCACGTCGAGCCCGGTGCCGTCGGGCACCGCGCGCACCCCGGCGGCGGCCAGCCTGCGGTGCAGCTCCCGGCCCGGCGGCACCTGGTGGTCCAGGTGCACGGCGAGCACGTCCGTGTGCGCGTTCCTGGTGTCCACGGCGCCCCGTGCACGCAGCGCCGCCAGCGCGTCCGGCCTGCCGAGGACGTCGGCGAGCACCATGTCGTACGGCGCCGTGCCGGCGGGCGGCCCCGCGGGCGCTGCGCCGGGCGGCAGGTACAGCAGCCGGGCGCCGTCCGGCCCTGTGACCTCGTAGCCGGTGCCCGGGGAGTCCAGGGCGACCACCCGCACCCGGTGCCCCGAGGGCAGCGCGATGTCCTCGCCGTCCGCGGGCCTGCCGGGCGCGGGCAGCCCCGCGGGCACCTGCGGCGGCGGGCCCTGGTGCGGATGGGACAGCAGCACCCGCCCCACCTCGGCCAGACTGCCGCCCGCGCGCGCGGCCGTGAACGCGGCGCCCGGGGTGAGGTCGAGCAGCAGCACCCCGTCGACGAGCACCGACGTGGCGGCGCGCGCCTCGGGGCCCCGGGCGGCGCCACAGGCCGCGCAGGGGCACCCGGGGATCGGCAGCCCGTCGGGGCCCCCGGTGCCGAGCAGTGTCAGTTCCATACGAAGATCCTCCCGCGCCCGCGCGGACCGTGCGCGCCCGGTTACGCTTCAGGCGGCCGAAGCAGCGAGATCCCCGGGAGGCATACGTGGTGGCGTGGACGTGGCGGTTCGAGAAGGCGGACGGGACCGAGGTGCCGCCCGCGGTGCGGCCCGAGGAGTTCACCACCCAGGGGGACGCGGAGTCCTGGCTCGGGGAGAACTGGCGGGGCCTCGCGGAGGGCGGCGCGGACCAGGTGCGTCTTTTCGAGGACGGCACGGAGGTCTACGGCCCGATGAGCCTGTCCCCCGACAGCCCGAGCGGCGCCGACGCCGCGGGGCGGGAAGCCGGGGCCTGACCCGGCGGGCGGCCGGGGTCCGCGCGCGGGGCGCGTGCGCCCCGGTGACGGCGCCGCGCGCGGCCGTGCGGCTCACATCTCCCCCAGGGTGACCCGGGCGGTGCGCCGCTGCTCGGAGCGTACGTAGGTCACGTCGACCCGTTCGCCGGGGGAGCGGCCCGCCAGCGCCTCCGCGAGCGAGGTCACGGAGTCGACCGGGGACTTGTTGAGCCGGGTGATCACATCGCCCGCGCGCAGCCCCGCGTCGGCCGCGGCGCCGCCCTTGCGCACTGACACCACCGCCACCCCCGAGGGCCGCGCCGAGCTGTCCACGACGCTGCGCGCGGTGATGTCGAGCGCGGCCCGCCCCGAGTCGGTCACCCTGCCCTTCTTGATGATCTGGTCGGCGATATGGGTGACGGTGCGGGAGGGGATGGCGAAGCCGATACCGGGGGCCGCGCTGTTGCCGAGGTCGGGGTCGGTGGCGGCGAGCGTCGGGATGCCGATGACCTTGCCGTCGAGGCCGACCAGCGCGCCCCCGCTGTTGCCGGGGTTGATCGCGGCCGACGTCTGCACCATGTTCGCGATGGTGGCTCCCGTACCGCTGTCGCCGTCCCCCGAGCGGCCCTCGCTCACCGTCCTGCCGATGGCCGAGACGATGCCCTGGGTGACGCTCGACGAGAGCCCCAGCGGCGAGCCCATCGCCAGCACGATCTGCCCCACCTCGGCCCGCGACGAGTCGCCGAACGAGGCCGCCTTAAGACCCGCCGGCATGTTGGTCAGCTTGACGACGGCGAGGTCCTGCTCGGGGTAGGCCGACACCAGGCGGGCGGTCAGATTGCTCTCGCTGCCCGCCGTGGTGACCCGGAAGGTGCGCTCCTTGCCGACGACGTGCGCGTTGGTGACCACATGGCCCTGGTCGTCGTAGACGATCCCGGAGCCCAGGTCCTTGCTGCCCTGGATCTGCACGACGGACGGCAGCACGTCCTTGATCACCCGCTGGTAGTCGTCCTGGAGGTCGCTTGCGGCGGCGGGCGCCCGGCGCTCGGAGGCCGCCCGCGCGGTGTGCCCCGCGTCGGCACCCGCACAGCCGCCGAGCAGGGCCGCGGCGCACAGCGCCGCCACCGCCGTCAGAAGGGGTCCGTGGCTGCGGGCATGCGATGCGTCCATGTCCGGGAGTATCCCCAGGGGCGCGGGCCCCGGCCCGCGGTGCGCCGCCGTTCGGGGGCCCCGCGTACGTGCGCCGCGCGTGGGCGCCCGACGGGCCGTACGCGCGCGTGCGCGCCCCGCGGTCAGCCGCCGCGTACCCCGCACAGGTGCAGCAGCGCCGCCATCCTCCGGTACGGGTCCGTGCGGCCCGCGCGCTCCTCGGCGGCGAGCAGGGTCTCCACGTCCGGCGGCGGCGCGCTCTCGTCGGGCGCCAGGTCGGTGAAGAGCCGCACCCCGTACCAGGCGCGCAGCGGCGCCCCGATCCCGGCGAGGGTGCTCTTCAGCGCCGCGAGCCGGTCGGCCCGCACCGTCACCCCGAGCCGGTTGGTGTACGTGACCGTGTCGAAGGCCGCCAGCGCGCCCCGCCAGTCGCCCAGCAGCCCCGGGCGCAGCGCCAGCGCGTCCGCGTTGCGCACCAGCAGCGACAGCAGCCCCCCGGGCGCCAGCATCCTGGCGAGCCCCGCGACCAGCGGGTCGGGCTCCTGCGCGTACATCAGGACACCGTGGCAGAGGACCACGTCGAAGCTGCCGGGCAGGAAGTGCACCCCGGTGTCGCGGCCGTCGCCCTGTACGAGCCGCACCCGCCCGCGTATGCCCTCGGGCTCACCCGCCAGCGCGGCGCGGGCCGCGGCCAGCATCTCCTCGTCCTGTTCGAGGCCCGTGACCTCGTGGCCCGCGCGGGCCAGACGCAGCGCCTGGGTGCCCTGCCCCATGCCCACGTCGAGCACCCGAAGGCGCTTGCCCACGGGGAAGAGCCCCGCTATGCGCTCGTCGAGCTGGCGGGCCACCAGCTCCTGGCGCACCACGTTCCTGAGGCCGCCGAGGCCGCGCAGCCATGCCTCGGCGCCGTCCCTGAAGCCTCCCGGTGCCTCCGTACTCAGGGCCGCTCTCCCCGCGCCACCTGCGGCTTCGGCAGCCGGAGCCGGCGCATCTGGAGGGTGCGCATGAGGGCGTAGGCGGTGGCGCCCTTGTGGGACTCGTCGGGGAAGCGCTCGGCGAGCCGCCTGCGGAGCCGGAAGGCCACACCGGCGGAGTCCACCACGATCAGCACGATCACCAGGAGCCACAGCAGCAGCGCGATGTTCTGGAGCGAGCCGATCCGCACCATGCTCAGCACCAGGATCACCACGGCGAGCGGCAGGAAGTACTCGGCCGCGCTGAAGCGCGAGTCCACGAAGTCCCGGGCGAACCTGCGCACAGGGCCCTTGTCGCGGGCGGGCATATAGCGCTCGTCGCCCGTCGCCATGGCCTGGCGCTGGCGCTCCATCGCCTCCCGCCTGCCCTCGCGCTGCCGCTTCGCCGCCTCTTTGCGGTTCGTCGGCGTGGAGGCGACGCTGCGGCGCTGGCCCTGGGCCACACTCCGCTTCGGCGTGGGGCGCCCCTTGGGGGCCTCCGGGTGACGCTCGCGGTCGTTCACCTGGGCCTTGGCGCCCGTGGTCTTCTCGTCGTTCGCTCGGCTACGGAACACAAACCCCAAGGGTAAGGGGTTCCGGCGCATGGACCACAGCCCCCCGGGGAACGATCCCGCAACGCCACGCGTCTGTAGGGGCGTACGCGTCGACGACCGGGCCGGTCGACGGTCGGCGGCGCGGCGGTGAGCGGGACGGGCGCGGTCCCGGGGGCAGGACCGGGGGATGACCCCGAAGCGCTCGTAGTACTCACGCCGGAGCAGCCGCGGACGCAGTCGTCCTTGGGGATGAGCGCATCCGCACCGGAACAGTGCGGTAATGGATGCAGGGCCCGTACTGTGGGTTCTGTTGGAGCTGGAGCTGAGAAGTCCGTCAGAAGGGGGCGCGCGAAGCCCATGAGCGGTGTCATGAAGCGTATGGGGATGATCTTCCGCGCGAAGGCGAACAAGGCCCTTGACCGGGCCGAGGACCCGCGCGAGACCCTCGATTACTCGTACCAGAAGCAGCTCGAACTGCTACAGAAGGTGCGCAGGGGCGTCGCCGACGTGGCGACCTCCCGCAAGCGGCTCGAACTACAGCTCGGCCAGCTCCAGGGCCAGTCGAGCAAGCTGGAGGACCAGGGCCGCAAGGCGCTCGCCCTCGGCCGTGAGGACCTGGCCCGCGAGGCCCTGTCCCGGCGCGCCGCGCTCCAGCAGCAGGTCACCGACTTGGAGACCCAGCACCAGACGCTCCAGGGCGAGGAGGAGAAGCTCACCCTCGCGGCCCAGCGCCTCCAGGCCAAGGTCGACGCCTTCCGCACGAAGAAGGAGACGATCAAGGCCACCTACACCGCCGCCCAGGCGCAGACCAGGATCGGCGAGGCGTTCTCCGGCATCTCCGAGGAGATGGGCGACGTCGGCCTCGCGATCCAGCGCGCCGAGGACAAGACGGCCCAGCTCCAGGCCAGGGCGGGCGCCATCGACGAGCTGCTGGCCTCCGGCGCCCTCGACGACCAGTCCGGCATGGCCAAGGACGACATCGCCGCCGAGCTGGACCGCATCTCCGGCGGTACCGATGTCGAGCTGGAGCTCCAGCGGATGAAGGCCGAGCTGGCCGGGGGCTCCTCGTCCCAGCAGCAGGCCATCGAGGGCGGCCAGGAGGGCGGCCAGACCCAGCAGCCCCAGGAGCAGCCCCAGGACTCGGCCCGCCCCCGCTTCGACAAGCAGTGAGGGCGGTTTCCCAGCCGATGCCAGTCGGCGCCGGCCGGCGCGGCCCGCGGCCGGCCGACGCCCGATGATGCCGAGGAGGGCGTCATGATCGTACGGATCATGGGGGAGGGCCAGCTTCTGCTGGCCGACAGCCGCTTCAGCGAACTGAACAGGCTCGACGACGAGCTGCTCGCCGAGGTGGAGCGGGGCGACGGCCCCGGCTTCCGCCGCACCCTGCACGCCCTGCTCGACAAGGTCCGCGAGATCGGCGAGCCGGTCCCCGACGACTCCCTTGAGCCCTCGGAGCTGATCCTGCCCGCTCCCGACGCGACCCTCGACGAGGTACGCGCCATGCTCACGGACGACGGCCTGATACCGGGCTGAGAAGGCCCGGCGGTCGCGCACCGCCGCGACCGCCCGGCGCCCAGGACACCGGCTGCCGGGCCCCGGCAGCCGGGCGGCCACCGCCGCCTCCGCCCCGTACCAGTGAAGCCGCAGCCCGTGAGCGCACTCTCCGACATCCCCCGTGTCTCCCGCATCAGAGCCTGGCTGAACGCCAACCCGCTCGCCCTCGACGCAGCCGTCGCGCTGGGCGCGCTCGTCTGCATGGTCGTCGGCTCCTTCGTCCGCCCCGGCGGCCCGCACGGCAGCACCTGGGGCACCCGCACCCCCGGCGCCCTCAGCCTCGTTCTGATGGTGCTCGGCTCCCTCTCCCTTGTCCACCGCCGCCGCGCCCCGGTGCCGGTGCTCGCCGCCACCGGCGCCGTCTCCCTCGCCGAACTCCTCTCGGGGGAGCCGCGCGCCCCCGTCGCCATGTGCGCGGCCGTGGCCCTGTTCACCGTCGCCGCCAGCACCGACAGGACCACCACCTGGCGGGTCGGGCTGCTCACCATGACGGTGCTCACCGCCGCCGCGATGCTCGCGGGCCCGCTGCCCTGGTACGCGCAGGAGAACATCGCGATCTTCGCCTGGACCGGCATGGCGGCCGCGGTCGGCGACGCCGTGCGCAGCCGCCGGGCCTTCGTCGGCGCCATCAGGGAGCGCGCCGAGCGCGCCGAGCGCACCCGGGAGGAGGAGGCGCGCCGCAGGGTCGCGGAGGAGCGGCTGCGCATCGCCCGCGACCTGCACGACGTCGTCGCCCACCACATCGCGCTCGTCAACGTCCAGGCAGGGGTCGCGGCCCATGTCATGGACAAGCGCCCCGACCAGGCCAAGGAGGCCCTGTACCAGGTCCGCGAGGCCAGCCGCTCTGCGCTCGGGGAGCTGCGCACCACGGTGGGGCTGCTGCGGCAGTCAGGCGACCCCGCGGCGCCGAGGGAGCCCGCGCCCGGGCTCGACCGGCTCGACGAGCTGGTCGGCACCTTCAGGGCCGCGGGCCTGACCGTCAGCGTCGGCGGCCCCGGGCCGCACGGCGAGCTGCCCGCCGCCGTGGACCTGGCCGCGTACCGCATCGTGCAGGAGGCGCTGACCAACGTGCACAAGCACGCGGGCCCCGGCGCGAGCGCCGAGGTGTGTGTGGTGCGCGCGGCGGCCGCACTGGAGCTGACCGTCCTCGACGGCGGCCCCGCGGGGGAGTGCAGGGCGGAGCGCCCCCCTGACGACCCCACGTTCCACGGCGGCCACGGTCTGCTCGGCATGCGCGAGCGCGCCGTGGCGCTCGGCGGCACCCTCGCCACCGGGCCGCGCCCCGAGGGCGGCTTCCGTGTCCACGCGGTCCTCCCGTTCGCCGGCCGGCCGGATGGCGCGCGGCTCGCGGCGGGCGGCGCCGGGGCCCTGGGGACGCCGCCATAGGGTGGCCACGCCCCCAGGGGCGTGATGCCGGGGTGCGCGGCGCGCCGTCCGCGGCGGCCCGCACGTCGGCGCCGGAACGAGGACCAGGGAGCGAAGATGACGACCGGTAAGGCCCCGGGCGACGGCGCCGCCGACCAGAGCGCGATCCGGGTGGTGCTCGCCGACGACCAGGCGCTGCTGCGCAGCGCCTTCCGCGTGCTGGTGGACTCCGAGCCCGACATGAGCGTCGTGGGCGAGGCGTCCGACGGCGCGGAGGCCGTACGGCTCGCCCGCGACGAGCGCGCCGACGTCGTCCTCATGGACATCCGCATGCCCGGCACCGACGGCCTCGCCGCCACCCGGCTGATCGGCGCCGACCCCGGGCTCGCCGGGGTGCGCGTCGTCATGCTCACCACCTTCGAGGTCGACGAGTACGTCGTCGAGTCGCTGCGCGCGGGCGCCTCCGGGTTCCTCGGCAAGGGCTCGGAGCCCGACGAACTGCTGAACGCGATCCGGGTCGCCTACGCGGGCGAGGCCCTGCTCTCCCCGATGGCCACCAAGGGCCTCATCGCCACCTTCCTCGCCCAGGGCGACGGCGGCGGCGCCCACGACCCCGCCGCCGGGGCGCACGCCGCCCGCCTCGAAGCGCTCACCGGGCGCGAGCGCGAGGTCCTCGTCCAGGTCGCGGGCGGCCACTCCAACGACGAGATCGCCGAGCGCCTCGTCGTCAGCCCGCTCACCGTCAAGACCCATGTGAACCGCGCGATGGCCAAGCTCGGCGCCCGGGACCGCGCCCAACTCGTCGTCATCGCCTACGAGTCGGGCCTCGTACGGCCCAGGAGCGGCTGAGCTTTCTCCACCCCCCGGCGCCGCGAAACCCTACCCACGGGTGGGGTCGCGCTAGACCCCCCGGTGTAGACGTCGTACTGCGCCCGCAGTAGCACCCCCCGGGGGATTTGGACCTGGAGGCGACGAAGGCGGCCTCCTCCATGGCCGAGGGTGGTGTGTGGTGGCCCCGCGGGTCCCCCTGCGTCCCAGCGCCGCGGTGCCCCGCGTGCGGGCCACCTCCAGCGGGGTTCACGCCTGCCCTCGCCTGCCGCGCACGCCACAGAAGAGAGACCGACCCATGTCCTGGCTGTCCAGATTCAGCCTCGCCCAACGGGCCCTGATAGGGCTGATGTCGATCATCGCGCTGATCTTCGGCGTGATCGCGATTCCGCAGCTCAAACAACAACTCCTGCCCACCATCGAACTGCCCATGGTGTCCGTCGTCGCCCCCTACCAGGGCGCCGCCCCCGACGTGGTCGAGAAGCAGGTCGTCGAGCCGCTGGAAGACCAGATCAAGGCGGTCGACGGGGTCACCGGGGTCACCTCCACGGCCTCCGAGGGCAGCGCCGTGGTGATGGCCCAGTTCGACTACGGCAACGGCTCGAAGCAGATCGCGGCCGACATCCAGACGGCCGTCAACCGCTCCCAGATCCCCCAGGACGTGGACCCCCAGGTGGTGTTCGGCTCCACCGACGACCTCCCCACCGTCGTCCTCGCCGTCACCTCCGACAAGGACCAGCAGGCGCTCTCCGACCAGCTCGACCGCACCGTGGTGCCCGCGCTGAAGGACATCGACGGGGTCAACCAGGTCACCGTCGACGGTGTGCAGGACCTCCAGGTCACGGTCACCCCCGACCAGAAGAAGATGGCCGCGGCCGGTGTCACGCCCACCGCGCTCGGCCAGGCGCTCCAGGCGGGCGGCGCCACCACCCCGGCGGGCTCCCTCGACGAGAACGGCGCCAACCGCAGCGTCCAGGTCGGCGGCGGCTTCACCTCGCTCGCGCAGATCAAGGCGCTGATGATCCCCGGCGCCGACGGCGGCTCGCCGGTGAAGCTCGGCGACATCGCGGGCGTCGAGCAGCAGCCGTCGAAGGCGACCTCCATCACCCGCACCGACGGCAAGCCCAGCCTCGCGGTCTCCGTCACGATGGGCCAGGACGGCAGCGCGGTCTCCATCTCCAAGGCGGTCAAGGACAAGCTGCCCGACCTGCGCAAGGACCTCGGCGCGGGCTCCAGCCTCACCGTCGTCAGCGACCAGGGCCCCGCGGTCTCCGACTCCATCAGCGGCCTGACCACCGAGGGCGCGCTCGGCCTGCTGTTCGCGGTCATCGTCATCCTGCTGTTCCTGGCGTCGCTGCGCTCCACCCTGGTCACCGCGATCTCCATCCCGCTGTCGGTGGTGCTCGCGCTGCTCGTGCTGTGGATCGGCGGCCAGTCGCTGAACATCCTCACGCTCGGCGCCCTCACCATCGCCATCGGCCGCGTCGTCGACGACTCGATCGTGGTCCTGGAGAACATCAAACGGCACCTCGGCTACGGGGAGGAACGCAAGCACGCCATCCTCACCGCGGTGAAGGAGGTCGCGGGCGCGGTCACCTCGTCGACCCTGACCACCGTCGCCGTCTTCCTGCCCGTCGGACTCGTCGGCGGCATGGTCGGCTCCCTGTTCGGCGGCTTCTCGCTCACCGTCACGGCCGCGCTGCTCGCCTCGCTGCTGGTGGCGCTGACCGTGGTGCCGGTGCTCTCGTACTGGTTCCTGCGCGCCCCGAAGTCCGTACGGGACGCGGAGCCGGACGCCGCGCGCAGGGTCGCGGAGGAGAAGGAGGCACGCAGCAGGCTCCAGCGGTTCTACGTGCCGGTGCTGCGCTTCGTCACCCGGCGCAGGCTGACCACGGTGATCGTGGCCGTGCTCGTGCTGGTGCTCACCCTCGGCATGGCGTCGCTGCTGAAGACCAACTTCTTCGACCAGGGCGAGCAGGACACCCTCAGCATCAGCCAGGAGCTGAAGCCGGGCACCAGCCTCGCGGCCACCGACGCCGCCGCCAAGAAGGTCGAGAAGACCCTCGACGGCATCGACACCATCAAGGACTACCAGGCGACCATCGGCAACTCCGGCTTCGCCGCGGCGTTCGGCGGCAGCACCGACACCAACCACGCCACGTACCAGGTCACGCTCAAGGACAAGGCGTCGTACGACGAGACGCAGGACCGTATCGAGGCGGACCTCGGCAAGGTCTCCGGCATCGGTGACACCACCATCAGCGCCGGGGACGGCTTCGGCAGCCAGGACCTGAGCGTGGTCGTGAAGGCCGCCGACGAGGGTGTGCTGCGCAAGGCCGCCGACCAGGTGCGTGCCACGGTGGCCAAGCTGGACGACGTCACCGACGTGCAGAGCGACCTCTCCCAGTCGGTGCCGCGGATCTCGGTGAAGGCCAACTCGAAGGCGGCCGCCGCCGGGTTCGACGACACCACCCTCGGCCAGGCCGTCGCGCAGGCCGTCGACGGCAACAAGACGGGCAAGGCCACGCTGGACGACACCGAGCGCGACATCGTGGTGCGCTCCCCGCAGCCCGCCACGACCGTCGGCCAACTGCGCAACCTGTCGCTCGGGTCGGTGAAGCTCGGCCAGATCGCCGACGTGAAGATGGTCGACGGGCCGGTCTCGATGACCCGCATCGACGGCCAGCGCGCCGCCACCATCAGCGCCCGCCCCACGGGTGACAACACCGGCTCGGTCAGCAGCTCCCTCCAGTCGAAGATCGACGCGCTGAAGCTGCCCGAGGGCGCCACCGCCTCCATCGGCGGTGTCTCGCAGGACCAGGACGACGCGTTCGCGAAGCTGGGGCTCGCCATGCTGGCGGCCGTGGCCATCGTGTTCATGCTGCTGGTGGCGACCTTCAGGTCGCTGGTGCAGCCGCTGATCCTGCTGGTGTCCATCCCGTTCGCCGCGACCGGCGCGATCGCGCTGCTGATCCTCACCGGCACGGCGATGGGGGTCCCGGCGCTGATCGGCATGCTGATGCTCATCGGCATCGTGGTCACCAACGCGATCGTGCTCATCGACCTCATCAACCAGTACCGGGCACAGGGGTACGGGATCGTGGAGGCGGTCGTCGAGGGCGGCAGGCACCGGCTCCGCCCGATCCTGATGACCGCGCTCGCGACCATCTTCGCGCTGCTGCCGATGGCCCTCGGCGTCACGGGCGAGGGCGGCTTCATCGCCCAGCCGCTCGCGGTGGTGGTGATCGGCGGTCTGATCTCGTCGACCATCCTGACACTGCTGCTGGTGCCGACGCTGTACGCGATGGTGGAGCTCCGCAAGGAGCGGCGCCGCCGCAAGAAGGCCGCGAAGCGGGCTGCGCGCGCGGAGCAGCCGGCTCCGGAGCCGGCTGGGGTCTGAATCCCGCTGCGCGGGGCGGGGGCCGGGGTGCGTCGGGCACCGCCGGTCCCCGGCCGTCGTGGTCGGGCGCCGTCGCGGCGGAAAAGAGGGGGCGCTGCCGCGCCCCCTCGCCCCGGTTCTGACCTCTTCCCCCGGGCGCGCCACGCCACCACGCACGGCAGGGGGCCGAGGAGGACGCGCCAGCGTCATCCTCGGCCCCCGACCCGCCCACAACGGGGGCCGAAGGGGGCCGCCAGGCCCCCTTCAAACCGCCGCAACGGCGAGCAACCCCCACGGCGGCCCCCGGCGGTGCCGAACCCGCTCAGCCCAGTCACGCGCCTACGGCAACGCAAGCATGCGATCCAGCGCGAGCCGTGCGAACCCCGCCGTCCGCTCGTCGACCGTGATCCTGTTGACCGTCCTGCCGTCGGCCAGCGCCTCAAGCGCCCACACCAGGTGCGGCAGGTCGATCCGGTTCATCGTGGAGCAGAAGCACACCGTGCGGTCCAGGAAGACGATCTCCTTGTCCTGTTCCGCGAAACGGTTCGCCAGCCGCCGTACGAGGTTCAGCTCCGTGCCGACCGCCCACTTGGACCCGGCGGGCGCCTCCTCCAGCATGCGGATGATGTGCTCGGTGGAGCCGACGTGGTCCGCGGCGCGCACCACCTCGTGCCGGCACTCGGGGTGCACCAGCACCCGCACGCCGGGTATCCGCTCCCGCACCTCCCGCACGGAGTCCAGGCTGAAGCGGCCGTGCACCGAGCAGTGCCCCCGCCACAGGATCATCTTCGCGTCCCGCAACTGCCCTGCCGTGAGCCCGCCGCCCGGCCGGTGCGGGTTGTAGACCACGCAGTCGTCGAGCGAGAGGCCCATGTCGAGGACCGCGGTGTTCCTGCCGAGGTGCTGGTCCGGCAGGAAGAGCACCTTGCCGTCGGGCCCGCCCTGCTCGAAGGCCCAGCGCAGCGCCCGCTCCGCGTTGGACGAGGTGCAGATGGTGCCGCCGTGCTCCCCGGTGAACGCCTTGATGTCCGCGGAGGAGTTCATGTACGACACCGGCACCACCCGGTCGGCGACCCCGGCGTCCGTGAGCACGTCCCAGCACTCGGCGACCTGCTCCGCCGTGGCCATGTCGGCCATGGAGCAGCCCGCGGCGAGGTCGGGGAGCACGACCCGCTGGGCGTCCGAGGTGAGGATGTCCGCGGACTCGGCCATGAAGTGCACCCCGCAGAACACGATGTACTCCGCCTCCGGCCGGGCGGCGGCGTCCCGGGCGAGCTTGAAGGAGTCGCCGGTGACGTCGGCGAACTGGATGACCTCGTCGCGCTGGTAGTGGTGCCCGAGCACGAAGACCCTCTCGCCGAGGCGCGCCCTGGCGGCGCGGGCGCGCGCCACCAGGTCGGGGTCGGAGGGCGCGGGCAGGTCCCCGGGGCACTCGACCCCGCGCTCGCTGTGCGGGTCGGCCTCCCGGCCGAGCAGCAGCAGCGCGAGCGGGGTGGGCTCCACGTCGAGGTCCTGGGTGGTCTTGGCGGTGGTCACGGCACGCACCCTCTCTTCTTCCGGGGACCCCGAGGCGGGGAGGCACCGTTGTCTCCACGGCGCGCTGCGGCGTCCGGCTCATGCGGCTCGTGCGGTACGGACGCCGGGCGCGCCCCGGGTGCGGGGAGGACACACGGCACCACTTTTCGTCTATGTGACGTTATCTATCATAACCCCTTCACGTCACGTTGACGATGGCCATCATGTCGATGTGACGCAATTCCCGGCCGGCGGCGATGGGCCCCGCGGACGGCCGTATGTGGCCGTCGGCGCCCTCCCGGGACCGTCAGCGTGCGTCCGTACGGGGGAACGGGGCGTGTGCGAGCATGGGGGAGGACAACAGAAACGAAGACGGTCGCCTCGGTCGCCGAGGAACGGAATGAATCCGCGGCAGCATCGGTTGGACCCGTCGGCAAGCAGTCTCCGAACTACCCGGGAGAGATGTAGATGTCCGTATCGGACGACACCACCACCGCCACCGACGGCATCATCCTGTCCGACGGCGCCGCGGCCAAGGTCAAGGCCCTGCTGGACCAGGAGGGCCGTGACGACCTCGCCCTCCGCGTCTCGGTCGAGCCCGGCGGCTGCTCCGGTCTGCGGTACCAGCTCTTCTTCGACGAGCGCTCCCTCGACGGCGACGTCGTCAAGGAGTTCGGCGGCGTCAAGGTCGTGACCGACCGCATGAGCGCCCCGTACCTGAGCGGTGCCTCCATCGACTTCGTCGACACCATCGAGAAGCAGGGCTTCACGATCGACAACCCGAACGCGACCGGCTCCTGCGCCTGCGGCGACTCGTTCCACTAGTCGCCGAGGCCGGGGCCGCGCGCCCGGTCCACACGGAAGAGGGGAACTGCCCAGGCGGTTCCCCTCTTCGTTTTCCGTCCTTCGTTTTCCGGTCGCGCGACGGGACCCCCGTACGCCCTGACTGCGCGGCGACTACTCGGCGCGCACCGGCTTGTGGTCGCCGTCCACCACCGTGCGCTCGCCCACCGGCTCGTCCAGTGTGACGGTGCGCTCGTAGACGCGCGCCAAGTCGATGCAGACGCCCTTGCCGCCGCTCTCGTGGACCGTGACCTCGACCGTGTCCCCCGTCTCCCGCGCGGAGACCGAGTAGTGGGCGCACACACCGGCCTCGAAGCGGACCGTGAGGCTCCGGCCCGCGGCGGCGTACGAGGTCAGCGCGGTGCTCGTCGGGGTGCCGCCCTCCTGCTCACCGAGGTACTTCGGCGCCACCGCCGGATACGGCACCGTACGGGCGCTGTCGCCCGAGCCCACCTCGTACAGCCACGAGGGCACCAGCGCGGGCCTGCCGTCGACATACCGCGCGGCAAGACCGAAGTCGGCGTCCTCGACCTGCTGCCGCGGCTGCTTTGCGGGCCCTGCGCACGGCATCTCCTTCAGGTCCTTCTGACCCTTCTGGTCCTTCTGGTCCTTTTGGAGCGGTTCCGTGGAGGCGCAGCCGCCGGGCGCCTCCCGCCCACCACCACCGCCGCCGCGGGCGGCGTTGAGCCGGTCCAGGGTCTCCTTGGCGCTCAGCACCGGATAGGTGTCGCCCTTCTGCGGCACCGTCAGCCGGCCGCTGCCGCCGGTGATGTGGCCGTCGGTGCCGACCCTGAGGGCCGTGGCCCAGCCGTAGGTGGGCAGCCCGTCGACCACCGGGTCCGCGTCGACCACCCGTACCGAGCCCATCAACTGGTCCGTGTCGACCTTGGCGTCGGACTCGCCGACCGCCTTCAGCACCGGGGCCGCCGCGGCCTTCGCCGCCGCCGCGTCCACCGGGTCGCCGTGCTGCCCGTCGGGGGAGACCGAGCAGGTCTCGCCCCGCCGGCAGTCGTCCGAGCCGTTGGAACCCAGCGCGGTGTAGGTCCAGGCGCCCGGCGCCTGGCGGCTCACCCGTAGCTGCGGGCCCGCGCCGTCGCCGTCCGGGCCGACCTGCCAGCTCGCGCCGGTCTGCCGGGGCTCGCCCGCGAGGCCGAGGGCGCGCGCCAGCCGCCGCACCGCGTCGGCGCCGACCGTGCCGCCCCCCTTGTAGACGGCGGCCTTGTCCGGGCCCTTCGGCAGCGCGCCCTCGTCGGCGCGGTACCCGGGCCCGTTCGGGTCCGGCTCGCCCGGCGCGATACCGGGCGCCCCCGAGGATGCCGCCGTGCCGCTCGCCGCGTCGCCCGGGGAGTAGCCGTCGAGGGACAGCACCGGGGGGCTGCCCTCGCTCGCGCGGGGCTCTCCCGAGCCGCCGGACGCGCCCGTCGCCAGATACGCTCCGCCGCCGCCCGCCAGCAGTACCGCTGCCGCCACGGCGCCCACCGCGAGCCGCGGCCGTCGGCGCGCGCCGCCCGCCCGGGGCTCGCCGCCCCTGGCCTGGTCGGCCGCCCGCGCCTCGGCCCGCGCGTCCTCGTGCGCCGCCGTGCCGTCGTGGCCTTCGCCGTTGTCGGGGGTCGGTCGCTCGGTGCTCACCACATCGCTCCTTCGGCTGTCCTGCCGTCCCGCCGCACCCGGCGGCGGGCCCCGCGTCCGTCCGCGAGGGACGGCTATGGGACGCGGGGAGTGCGCGAGCGGTTCCACCGCGCCGGGGGAGCGCCCGGGCGGCGGCGGGGGCGCGGTGCCCCCGGCGGGTCAGTCCCCGTACTCCGACATGGCGTCGAGCAGCCGGGCGGAACCCGGCGGCACCACCACGCCGTTGATCAGGGACGGCGGCACCGGGCGGCACGCCTCGGGCGCACGCCGGTCCGCCCACTGCGGCATCATCCCGGCCGCCGCGCCCCGCAGCGCGGCGAGCCCCCCGTCAAGCTCGAACGGAGCGGCCCGATACGCCTGGTCATTCGTCATGCTGGAACCGTAGCCATCGGACAGTGTGCGAAGAAAGCCCTACTATCGGGTAGTTTCGATGGCCGGGCGAGTGAAACGCGAACCCGGTAGCGTACGAAGGGCGCCGTGCCCGGCACCGGTGAACTCGAAACCGCCGACCGGCCGGGACGACCGCAAGGACAGCACACCCAGCCGCGCGTCACCACCACCCCGCGCGGGCGCCCAGCCAGCGCCGCGCATGCGCCATGCGCGGCCCCCCGACCGCAGGAGCGTGTAACCGCCGTGCGTATCGCAGTCTCCGGCTCCATCGCCACCGACCATCTGATGACCTTCCCAGGCCGCTTCACCGACCAGCTCGTCGCCGACCAACTGCACACGGTGTCGCTCTCCTTCCTCGTGGACGGCCTTGAGGTGCGCCGCGGGGGAGTGGGCGCGAACATCTGCTACGGCATGGGTCAGCTCGGCACCGCGCCCGTCCTGGTCGGCGCCGCCGGTGAGGACTTCGAGGAGTACCGCGCCTGGCTGGAGCGCAACGGCGTCGACACCGGGTCCGTACGGATCTCCGAGGTGCTGCACACCGCCCGCTTCATCTGCACCACCGACGTGGAGCACAACCAGATCGGCTCCTTCTACACCGGCGCCATGAGCGAGGCCAGGCTGATCGAGCTGAAGGCGGTCGCCGACCGGGTCGGCGGCCTCGACCTCGTCGTCATCGGCGCCGACGACCCCGAGGGCATGCTGCGCCACACCGAGGAGTGCCGCACCCGGGGCATCCCCTTCGCCGCCGACTTCTCCCAGCAGATCGCCCGGATGGAGGGCGACGAGATCCGCACCCTGCTGGACGGCGCCGCGTACCTCTTCTCCAACGAGTACGAGAAGGGCCTCATCGAGACCAAGACCGGCTGGAGCGACGCCGAGATCCTGGGCAGGGTCGGCCACCGCGTCACCACCCTCGGCCCCCGCGGCGCCCGTATCGAGGCCGAGGGCGCCGAGACGATCGAGGTCGGCTGTCCCGAGGAGCACGCCAAGGCCGACCCGACCGGGGTCGGCGACGCCTTCCGCGCCGGGTTCCTCTCCGGGCTCGTCTGGGGCGTCACCCTGGAGCGCGCCGCCCAGGTCGGCTGCATGCTGGCCACCCTGGTCATCGAGACCGTGGGCACCCAGGAGTACGAGCTGAGCAGGATCAACTTCATCGAGCGCTTCACCAAGCGGTACGGCGACGAGGCCGCCGCCGAGGTCCAGGACCACCTGCCCCGGGTGGTCTGAGGCGCAACCGGGGCGGGGCCCGCGCCCCCGGCCCCGCCCCGGCGGCCGCCGCTCAGCTCACCCGGCGCACCACATACGCCACCCCGCGCTCGGCGGCCTCCTCGCCCACGTACTCCTGCCCGCGCATCTCGCACCACGCCGGGATGTCGTGCCGCGCCGCCTCGTCGTCCGCGAGCACCGCCACCCGGCCGCCCACCGGGACCGCCGCGAACACCTTCGCCAGCTCGATCACCGGCAGCGGGCACCGCTTCCCCAGGGCGTCGACCACGAGGGGCCCCTCGGCCGCCACCCGTGCCGCCCCCGCAGCGCTCGCCGTGCCCTCCGTCGCCGTAGCCGGTGCGCCCAGCTCCCCCCGCACCCCGGCGACCACCCCGGGCAGCACGTCGAGGAACCGCTCGACCTCCTCCGCGGGGGTGCCGGGCGGCAGCGACACCCGTACGTTGCCCTCGCTGAGCACCCCCATCGCCACCAGCACATGGCTCGGCGTCAGCGTCGAACTGGTGCAGGAGGAGCCCGAGGACACCGAGAACCCGGCGCGGTCCAGCGCGTGCAGCACCGTCTCCCCGTCGACATAGAGACAGGAGAAGGTGACCAGGTGCGGCAGCCGCTGCTCCGGGTCGCCCACCACCTCGGTGTCCGGCACCAGCGAGGGCACCCGGCTCCTGATGCGCGCCGTCAGCTCCCGCAGCCTGGCCGCCTCCGCGTCCGCCGCGGCCCGCACCGCCCGCAGCGAGGCCGCCGCCGCCACGATCGCCGGAATGTTCTCGAAGCCGGGCGCACGCCCCGACTCCCGCTCGTCCGAGGGCCCCGGCGGCGCGAACCGGGTGCCCTTGCGCACCGCGAGCAGCCCCACCCCCGGCGGCCCGCCCCACTTGTGGGCGCTCGCCGTGAGCAGCGACCACGGTCCGGGCACCGGGCCCCAGCCCAGCGACTGCGCCGCGTCCACCAGCAGCGGCACCCCCGCCGCCCGGCACGCCTCGGCCGCCTCGGCGACCGGCTGCACGGTGCCGGTCTCATGGTTGGCGGATTGCAGACACGCCAGCGCGGTGTCCCCGCGCAGCGCCGCCGCGAAGCCGTCCGCGGCCACCGCGCCCGTGCGCCCCACCGGCACCCGCTCCACCCGGCCGCCGCCCGCGGCGTGCTTCTCCGCGGCAAACAGCACGCAGGAGTGTTCGACGGCGCTCACGATCAGGTGATCCCCGGCGCGCCGCCGCCCGGCGAGCGCCCCCGCCATCCCGGTGTGCACCGCGCGGGTGCCCGAGCCGGTGAACACCAACTCGTCGGGGCGGCACCCCACCTCGGCCGCCGCGCTCTCCCGCGCCGCGTCCAGCAGCAGCCGCGCCCGCCGGCCCTCGCGGTGCGGCCT
The DNA here is from genome assembly GCF_044457285.1 of Streptomyces sp. NPDC050560. Classification (NCBI taxonomy): domain Bacteria; kingdom Bacillati; phylum Actinomycetota; class Actinomycetes; order Kitasatosporales; family Streptomycetaceae; genus Streptomyces; species Streptomyces sp. NPDC050560. Next base: position 287,613 of record NZ_JBITGT010000006.1, on the reverse strand, counting down.
CGCGGGATCGGCCCACCCCTCGTCGAGCGCGGCGGCCAGCGCCTGCCGCGCCACCGGATGCAGGGGCACCGCGGAAGCGGCGTCGAAATACACCATTCCCCCACGCTAGTCGGCGGATTCGCGCGGGTGCCCCGGGCGCTCCGTCAGAAGCCCGCGCGCCGGGCGCACATGTGCCCGTACGAGGCCGTCCCCGGCCTGCTCAGCGACCCCGAAAAGGGGCCCTGACATGGCCCGGCCCACCCCTTCGGTGAGGCCCCCGGCGCGTTGGGCACCCTCCCCGCGCAGTGCCAAATAGCGTCCAGTAGGGTTTGCACCGCATAAACATCAAACCCTGCCCGCCGCGGTACGGCGCACGACCACCGAGAAGGCCGAAACGGACCGCGCGGGCGAAACTCTCGGGAAGGCGCTACGTGAGTCCCAACGGCTCCGACCTCCCCCATCGCCGTAAGGGCGTGGGCGGTACCCCCATGTCGCGGCGCCCGATGCGGCGGAAGCTTGCGCAGGTGCTGACCGCGGGCCTGATCCTGGCGACCGCCACCGGTTGCACCTACAAGGACTTCCCCCGCCTCGGTATGCCCACGCCCACCACGGAGGAGGCACCGCGCATCCTGTCCCTGTGGCAGGGCTCGTGGGCGGCCGCGCTCGCCGTCGGTGTGCTCGTGTGGGGTCTCATCCTGTGGAGCGTGGTCTTCCACCGGCGCGCCCGCACCAAGGTCGAGGTGCCCGCGCAGACCCGGTACAACATGCCCATCGAGGGCCTGTACACCGTGGTCCCGATCGTCATCGTCGCGGTCTTCTTCTACTTCACCGCGCGCGACGAGTCGAAGCTGCTCGACACGTCCGACAAGCCCCAGCACACGGTGAACGTGGTCGGCTTCCAGTGGAGCTGGGCCTTCAACTACGTCGAGGACGTGCAGGGCTCGACCGGAAACGCCAAGTCGGCCAAGGAACTCGCCGCGATCCCGGACCGGTTCAAGGACAAGTTCCCGGCGGACGCGGGCGGCGTGTACGACGTCGGCACCCCCGGTGAGCGCAACCCGCAGAACGGCAACCCGGGCCCGACCCTGTGGCTGCCGAAGGGCGAGAAGGTCCGCTTCGTGCTGACCTCACGCGATGTCATCCACTCCTTCTGGGTGCTGCCGTTCCTCATGAAGATGGACGTCATCCCGGGCCACACCAACGCCTTCGAGGTGACCCCCAACAAGGAGGGCACCTTCCGGGGCAAGTGCGCCGAACTGTGCGGCGTGGACCACTCCAGGATGCTGTTCAACGTCAAGGTCGTCTCGCCCGAGCGCTACCAGCAGCACCTTGAGGACCTGGCGAAGAAGGGCCAGACCGGTTACGTCCCGGCCGGTATCGCACAGACGGGCCACGAGAAGAACCGGGAGACGAACAACCTGTGAGCATCCTCAACGAACCCCAGGGTGCCGCGGCGGCGGGCACGGCGGTGAGCGAGCCGCCGGAACGCGTCAGGCGGCCCGGCGCCACCGTGGTCAAGTGGCTCACCACCACCGACCACAAGACCATCGGCACGCTCTACCTGGTGACGTCCTTCGCCTTCTTCTGCATCGGCGGCGTCCTCGCCCTGTTCATGCGCGCCGAGCTGGCCAGGCCCGGCACGCAGATCATGTCGAACGAGCAGTTCAACCAGGCGTTCACGATGCACGGCACGATCATGCTGCTGATGTTCGCGACGCCGCTGTTCGCCGGGTTCGCCAACTGGATCATGCCGCTCCAGATCGGCTCGCCCGACGTGGCCTTCCCGCGGCTGAACATGTTCGCGTACTGGCTCTACCTCTTCGGCTCGCTGATCGCGGTGGGCGGCTTCCTCACCCCGAGCGGCGCCGCCGACTTCGGCTGGTTCGCCTACTCGCCGTTGTCCGACGCGGTCCGCTCGCCCGGTGTCGGCGCCGACATGTGGATCATGGGTCTGGCCTTCTCCGGCTTCGGCACCATCCTCGGCTCGGTCAACTTCATCACGACCATCATCTGCATGCGCGCCCCCGGCATGACGATGTTCCGCATGCCGATCTTCGTGTGGAACGTGCTGCTGACCGGTGTGCTCGTCCTCATCGCCTTCCCCGTCCTCGCCGCCGCGCTCTTCGCTCTTGAGGCCGACAGGAAATTCGGGGCCCACGTCTTCGACGCGGCGAACGGCGGGGCACTGCTGTGGCAACACCTCTTCTGGTTCTTCGGCCATCCAGAGGTGTACATCATCGCCATTCCATTCTTCGGCATCATTTCCGAAATCATTCCGGTATTCAGTCGAAAACCGATGTTCGGATATGGCGGCCTCATTGGCGCCACCATCGCCATCGCCGGTCTTTCCGTGACCGTCTGGGCGCACCACATGTATGTCACGGGCGGAGTCCTCCTCCCGTTCTTCTCCTTCATGACATTCCTGATCGCGGTACCGACAGGAGTGAAGTTCTTCAACTGGCTCGGCACGATGTGGAAGGGATCGCTGTCGTTCGAGACACCGATGCTCTGGTCCATCGGCTTCCTGATCACCTTCCTCTTCGGTGGTCTGACCGGCGTCATCCTGGCGTCGCCGCCGCTGGACTTCCACGTCTCCGACTCGTACTTCGTGGTCGCGCACTTCCACTACGTGGTGTTCGGCACCGTGGTCTTCGCGATGTTCGCCGGATTCCACTTCTGGTGGCCCAAGTTCACCGGCAAGATGCTCGACGAACGGCTCGGCAAGATCACCTTCTGGACGCTGTTCTGCGGCTTCCACGGCACCTTCCTCGTCCAGCACTGGCTGGGCGCCGAGGGCATGCCGCGCCGGTACGCCGACTACCTGGCGGCCGACGGCTTCACCGCGCTGAACACCGTCTCCACGATCAGCTCGTTCGTCCTCGGCCTGTCGATCCTGCCGTTCCTCTACAACGTCTGGAAGACCGCCAAGTACGGCAAGAAGATCGAGGTCGACGACCCCTGGGGCTTCGGCCGCTCGCTGGAGTGGGCCACGAGCTGCCCGCCCCCGCGGCACAACTTCCTCACCCTGCCCCGCATCCGCAGCGAGTCCCCGGCGTTCGACCTGCACCACCCGGAGATCGCCGCCATGGACCAGCTTGAGAACGTGCCGGAGCACGCGGGCGCCGTGTCGGGCGGCAAGGAGGCCGGACAGTGAAGCTCCAGGGCAAGATGTTCGTCTGGCTCAGCGTGTTCATCCTGGTCATGGCGATCGTGTACGGGGTGTGGTCGAAGGAGCCCGCGGGCACCACCGCGCTGTTCCTCGCCTTCGGGCTGAGCGTGATGATCGGCTTCTACCTGTCGTACACCGCCCGCCGGGTCGACACCGGCGCGATGGACAACCAGGAGGCCGACGTCGCCGACGACGCCGGCGAGGTGGGCTTCTTCAGCCCGTACAGCTGGCAGCCGCTCGCCCTCGGGCTCGGTGGCGCGCTCGCCTTCCTGAGCATCGCCATCGGCTGGTGGCTGCTGTACTTCTCGGCCCCTGTCATCATGATCGGCCTCTTCGGCTGGGTCTTCGAGTACTACCGCGGCGAGAGCCAGAACCAGTAGCACACGCGCCCGCGCGCCGAGCCCGGACACTCCGCAGCGGAGGGTCCGGGCTCACGCGTACGGCCCAGCTGACCGGCCCCGAGACCCCTCGAACGGCCCACAGCGCGCGCCGGAACGGTGCCGCGTTCCTACGTTGAGGGCATGAACCACTCACCGCGTACCCGCACGGTCACCGGCTGCTGCCTGCTGGTCCTCGCCCTCGTCGGCACGGCCACCGCCTGCGGCTCGGACGACTCGCTCTCCTCCGCCCCCTACGACGCGGCCGCCCAGCTCTCCTTCGGCGGCATCAAGAAGGGCGCCGACGCCGACCCCGACAAGCCCCTGGAGATCTCCTCGAAGTCCGGCGAGGGGCGCATCACCGACGTCACCGCCGTCGACGCCACGGGCCGCTACCTGCCGGGCCGCCTCTCCGACGACGGCAGCCGCTGGCACAGCACCGCCCCGCTCGCCTCGGGCGCCCACTACACGCTGCGCGTCAGCACCGAGAACAGCGACGGCGCCCCCGGCCGCAAGGTCGTCAGCTTCGCCACCGCGAACCCCCGGCACAAGAACGTCCTCAAGGTCGAGTTCGGCCCCAAGAAGGGCGAGTACGGCGTCGGCCAGCCCATCACCGCCAAGCTCAGCAGCCCCGTCAAGGACAAGGCCGCGAGGGCCGTCGTGGAGCGCGCCCTGAGCGTGCAGTCACGCCCCGCCGCCGAGGGGAGCTGGTACTGGGTGAGCAGCAGGGAGCTGCACTACCGGCCCCGCGCGTACTGGCCCGCGCACGCCACCATAGAAGTACGCAGCGGCCTCAAGGGCATAAAGATCGGCGGCGGCATGTGGGGCGGCGACTCCAATCCGCTGCGGATCACCACGGGCGACAAGATAGAGGCCGTCACCGACGCCTCCTCGCACCGCATGACGGTCTACCGCAACGGCGAGGAGATAAACGACCTGCCCGTCACCACGGGCAAGCCCGGGTTCGAGACCCGCAACGGCGTCAAGGTCGTCCTCGGCAAGGAGGCGTTCGTACGGATGCGCAGTTCCACGGTGGGCATCGCCGCGGGCAGCGGGGACTCGTACGACCTGCCGGTGCACTGGGCCACCCGGGTGACCTGGAGCGGCGAGTACGTGCACGCGGCGCCCTGGTCCGTGGGCTCGCAGGGCAGCGCCAACACCAGCCACGGCTGCACCGGGATGAGCACCGACGACGCCGAGTGGTTCTTCAACACGGTGCACGTCGGGGACATAGTCAAGGTCGTCGGCAGCGACGGCGACGAGATGACACCGTTCGACAACGGCTTCGGCGACTGGAACCTCTCCTGGCCCAAGTGGCGCCAGGGCAGCGCCGTCACCGGCTCGGGCACCAACGACACCGGCTCCGACGCGGTGCCCTCCGTGCAGGCGGCACGGCTGCGCCCCCAGGTCTGAGGGCGAGGGGCCGCCCGCGCGCCGGGGAGGCCAGGGGGCTACGCGCCGACGGCGAGCCGGGTGCGCAGCAGCGCGGCCAGCGCGTCGGCGAACTCCACCGGGTCGACCGGAAGCGTCACCGCGGAGTCCGCGCGGCTCCAGGTGGCGAGCCAGGCGTCCTGCGGGCGGCCCATCAGCAGCAGCACGGGCGGGCAGTGGAAGATCTCGTCCTTGAGCTGGCGGCACACGCCCATGCCGCCCGCCGGGACCGCCTCGCCGTCCAGGACGCAGACGTCCACGCCGCCCTGGTCCATCTCCTTGAGGACGGCAGGCAGGGTCGCGCACTCGACGAACTCGACCTCGGGCACGTCCATGGCGGGCCGGCGGCCGGTCGCCAGGCGCACCTGCTCGCGGACATTGGCGTCGTCGCTGTAGACCAGGACCGTGGCCTTCGCCTGCATCGTTCCTCCATGCCTGTCCCGGCCGGTCGAGCGGCGCCCCGGCCGGGAGATCTACGGGAGCCGTTGCGCGGATGCTACCCCTTCGCCGCCCGGGCCGACACCGGCCCTGCCGGTGCGCCCGCTGAGCCGTATGAGCAGCGCACAGCGTGTCAACACACCGAACAGCACCCCCCGGAGTGAGCGCCACATAAGGGACCGACATAATGTCGGTCGTGGCGACAGCAACGACAGTAGAAACCGGGCACGCGCACCCGTCGGTGAACCGGCCGAACCTCACCAGTGTCGGAACCATCATCTGGCTGAGTTCCGAGCTGATGTTCTTCGCGGCCCTCTTCGCGATGTACTTCACCCTGCGATCGGTGACGGGCCCCGATCACTGGAAGGAAATGGCCGACCATCTCAACCGGCCGTTCTCGGGCACCAACACGGTGATCCTGGTGCTCTCCTCGTTCACCTGCCAGCTCGGTGTGTTCGCGGCCGAGCGCGGGGACGTGAAGAAGCTCCGCATGTGGTTCATCGTCACGTTCGTCATGGGCGCGATCTTCATCGGCGGGCAGGTGTACGAGTACACGAGCCTCGTCAAGGAGGACGGCATCTCCCTCTCCTCCGACCCGTACGGCTCGGTCTTCTATCTGACCACCGGCTTCCACGGACTGCACGTGACGGGCGGGCTCATCGCCTTCCTGCTGGTCCTCGGCCGCACCTACGCGGCCCGCAGATTCACCCATTCGCAGGCGACCGCCGCCATCGTCGTGTCCTACTACTGGCACTTCGTCGATGTCGTCTGGATCGGCCTCTTCGCCACGATCTACCTGATCAAGTAGTCCGGGCCAGAGGCCCGACCCCTCCTGAAGCATCGACGCAGAAGATCCTGACACCGGGGTAATCCGTGAAAAAGCTCTCCGCACGACGACGCCATCCGCTGGCGGCGGTCGTCGTCCTACTCCTCGCGCTGGCGGCCACCGGGGGGCTGTACACCGCGTTCGCGCCCGCGGACAAGGCGCAGGCCGATGAAACCTCGCAGTCCCTCGCCATCGACGAGGGGAAGAAGCTCTTCGCGGTGGGCTGCGCAAGCTGCCACGGGACCGGCGGGCAGGGCACGTCCGACGGCCCGTCCCTGGTGGGAGTCGGCTCCGCCGCCGTCGACTTCCAGGTCGGCACCGGCCGGATGCCGCTCCAGCAGCAGGGCCCCCAGGCCCCGAAGAAGAAGGTCGTCTACTCGCAGGCCGAGATCGACCAGCTCGCCGCGTACGTGGCCTCCCTCGGCGCCGGTCCCTCCCGCCCGACCGAGGACGACTACAACCCCGCGGGGGCCGACGTCGCCAAGGGCGGGGAGCTGTTCCGCACCAACTGCGCGCAGTGCCACAACTTCTCCGGCGAGGGCGGCGCCCTGACCAACGGCAAGTCCGCGCCGAACCTGGAGAACGTCGACCCCAAGCACGTCTACGAGGCCATGCAGACCGGCCCGCAGAACATGCCGTCGTTCCCCGACACGACGATGCCCACGAAGAACAAGAAGGACATCATCGCCTATCTGCACGCGGTCAACAGCGACGAGACGACCAACCAGGGCGGCCTCAAGCTGGGCGGCCTCGGTCCGGTCAGTGAGGGCCTGTTCGCCTGGGTCTTCGGTCTCGGTGCGCTGATCGCCGTCGCCACCTGGGTCGCCGCACGGACCGCAAAGGCCAAGAAGTCATGAGTAGCCACGACATGCCAGAAGAAGAGCCCCACGGGGAGATCCAGGCCCACGGGGACGCCGGGGGCGAGCACGGCGCCCTCGCCAGGGGCGGCGACAAGGACCCCTTCGCCGACCCCGGCCTGCCGCCGCACGAGCACCGCGTCCAGGACATCGACGAACAGGCCGCGAAGCGCTCGGAGCGCCTGGTCGCGCTGCTGTTCACGCTGTCCATGCTGTGCACCGTCGGCTTCATCGCGGCCTACGTCGCCATCGACCCCGACAAGTCGATCTACGTCTTCCCGATCGGCCACCTCAGCGCGCTGAACTTCACCCTGGGCCTCACCCTGGGCATCGCCCTGTTCAGCATCGGCGCGGGCGCCGTGCACTGGGCGCGCACCCTGATGTCGGACGCCGAGATCGCCGACGAGCGGCACGCCATCGAGGCGGAGCCCGAGGTGAAGTCGAAGGTCGTCGCCGACTTCAAGCAGGGCGCCAAGGATTCCGCGTTCGGCCGCAGGCCGCTGATCCGCACCACCCTGTTCGGCGCCCTGGCGCTCGTGCCGCTCTCCGGCCTCGTCCTGCTGCGCGACCTCGGCCTGCTCCCCGAGGACAAGCTGCGCCACACCCAGTGGAAGCGCGGCAAGCTGCTCGTCAACATGAACACCGACCAGCCGCTGCGGCCCTCCGACGTCACCGTCGGCTCCCTGACCTTCGCCAAGCCCGAGGGCCTTGAGGAGAAGCAGGAGGACTACCAGGAGCAGATCGCCAAGGCGGCGCTCATGATCGTCAGGTTGCAGCCCGGCGACATCAAGGACAAGCGCGAGCTGGACTGGTCGCACGAGGGCATCGTCGCGTACTCCAAGATCTGCACCCACGTCGGCTGCCCGATCTCGCTGTACGAGCAGCAGACCCACCACGTGCTCTGCCCCTGCCACCAGTCGACGTTCGACCTCGCGGACGGCGCCAAGGTGATCTTCGGCCCGGCCGGTCACGCACTGCCGCAGTTGCGGATCGGCGTGAACAGTGACGGATACCTGGAAGCCCTCGACGACTTCCAGGAGCCCGTCGGTCCTGCCTTCTGGGAGCGTGGATGACGATGAGTGCGACGAGTACCACTTCCACCGACGCCGACCGGCGCCAGGCACCCGCCGGGGAGAAGATCGCGGACTGGGCGGACGGCCGCCTCGGGATCTACTCCCTGGCCAAGGCCAACCTCCGCAAGATCTTCCCGGACCACTGGTCCTTCATGCTGGGCGAGGTCTGCCTCTACAGCTTCATCATCATCATCCTCACGGGTGTGTACCTGACGCTGTTCTTCCACCCGTCGATGAACGAGGTGGAGTACCACGGCAGTTACCTCCCGTTGCAGGGCCAGATGATGTCGGAGGCGTTCAACTCCACCCTGCACATCAGCTTCGAGGTCCGCGGCGGTCTGCTCATCCGGCAGATCCACCACTGGGCGGCGCTGGTCTTCCTCGCCGGCATGTTCGTGCACATGATGCGTGTCTTCTTCACGGGCGCCTTCCGCAAGCCGCGCGAGGTCAACTGGCTGTTCGGCTTCCTGCTGTTCGTGCTCGGCATGTTCACCGGGTTCACCGGCTACTCGCTCCCCGACGACCTGCTGTCCGGCACGGGCGTCCGCTTCATGGAGGGCGCGATCCTGTCCGTGCCGATCGTCGGCACGTACCTGTCGTTCTTCCTCTTCGGCGGGGAGTTCCCCGGCGGCGACTTCGTGGCCCGGTTCTACTCGGTCCACATCCTGCTGCTGCCCGGCATCATGCTCGGCCTGGTGGTGGGCCACCTGATCCTGGTCTTCTACCACAAGCACACCCAGTTCGCGGGCGCGGGCAGGACCAACAAGAACGTCGTCGGCATGCCGCTGATGCCGGTCTACATGGCCAAGGCGGGCGGCTTCTTCTTCCTGGTCTTCGGTGTCATCGCGATCCTCGCGGCGATCGCCTCGATCAACCCGATCTGGTCCATCGGCCCCTACAAGCCCGACCAGGTCTCCACGGGCGCCCAGCCCGACTGGTACATGGGCATGGCCGAGGGGCTGATCCGCGCCATGCCGGGCTGGGAGATCAACGTCGCGGGGCACACCCTCGTCCTCGGGGTGTTCATCCCGCTGCTCCTGCTGCCGGTGGTGCTCACCGCGATCGCGGTGTACCCGTTCATCGAGTCCTGGGTCACCGGGGACAAGCGCGAGCACCACATCCTGGACCGGCCGCGGAACGTGCCGACCCGCACCGCATTTGGCGTCGCCTGGATCACCTGGTACTTCGTGCTGATGATCGGCGGCGGCAACGACCTGTGGGCCACGCACTTCCACCTGTCGATCAACTCGATCACCTGGTTCGTGCGGATCGCCTTCTTCGTGGCGCCGGTCGTCACGTTCCTGATCACCAAGCGGATCTGCCTCGGCCTCCAGCGCCGCGACCGCGACAAGGTGCTGCACGGGCGCGAGTCCGGCATCATCAAGCGGCTGCCGCACGGTGAGTTCATCGAGGTCCACGAGCCGCTGGACGCGGACGAGCTGCACACCCTCACCGCGCACGAGCAGTACAAGCCCCTCGATGTCGGCTCCGGCGTCGACGACAACGGGGTCGAGCGGCAGGTCTCGCGCGGCACCCGGGTGCGCTCCAGGCTCTCCAAGGGCTACTACGGCGAGGGGAACCAGATCCCCAAGCCGACCGCCGAGGAGTACCAGGAGATCACCAGCGGCCACGGCCACCACTGACCGCCCTCCGCCGCGACCGCAGGGCCCCGTCCGCCGTGACAGCGGACGGGGCCCTTCCGCGTGCCGGGGCTGGATAGGGTGGCACCAGGGGACCCTCCCCACCCGTACGGCATCAGGAGCGGCAGATGAGCGCTGTGACACCCGCTGGAGGCGGCACCGCGGCGGGCCCGTCCTGGCCGCTGGTGCTGAACGAGCTGCTGGACGGCCACGACCTGGACGTCGACACCGCCGCCTGGGCCATGGACCGGATCATGCGCGGCGAGGCGACCGACGTGGAGATCGCCGGGTTCGCGGTCGCGCTGCGCGCCAAGGGCGAGACCGTGACAGAGATCACGGGACTCGTCCGCGCCATGTACGAGCACGCCCACGTCATCGAGGTCCCCGGACCCACCGTGGACATCGTCGGCACCGGGGGCGACGGCGCCCACACGGTCAACATCTCCACCATGTCGGCCATCGTGGTCGCGGGCACCGGCGCCAAGGTCGTCAAGCACGGCAACCGCGCCGCCTCCTCCCTCAGCGGCGCCTCCGACGTGCTCGGCAAGCTGGGCGTCAACCTGGAGCTGCCGCTCGCCCGGGTGCCGCGGGTGGCGGAGGAGGCGGGGATCACCTTCTGCTTCGCCGTGAAGTTCCACCCCGCGCTGCGCCATGTCGCCGCCGCGCGCGCCGGGCTCGGCATCCGCACCGTGTTCAACTTCCTCGGCCCGCTGACCAACCCGGCCAAGGTCGAGGCGCAGGCCACCGGTGTCGCGGACGCCCGGGTGGCGCCCATCGTGGCGCAGGTGCTCGCGGCCCGCGGCTGCTCCGCGCTGGTCTTCCGCGGCGACGACGGCCTGGACGAGCTGACCACCACCGCCACCTCCCGGGTCTGGGTGATAAGGGACGGCGCCGTCGCCGAGACCTCCTTCGACCCCCGTGACGTGGGGCTCGACCTGGTTCCCGTGGAGGCGCTGGCCGGTGGCGACGCCTCGTACAACGCGGACGTGGCACGGCGGCTGCTCGCGGGCGAGCGCGGGCCCGTGCGCGACGCGGTCCTCCTCAACTCGGCGGCCGCCCTGGTCGCCCTCGCCCCCACGGCCGCCTCCCTTGAGGACCAGATCAGGGCGGGCATGGAGCGCGCCGCCGAGTCGGTCGACAGCGGCGCGGCGCGGCGCTGCCTCGAACGGTGGGTGGCCGCCACCAACTAGGTCGTGTCGTTCGGATCTTCGCGGGGGCGCGACGCCAGCTACGGCACCTCGCCGCGTTGTCGGACCGTCCACGTACGCCCAGTACGAGGACGATCCTCCGCCTTGCGATGCTCCCCCACAGCCCGAAGGGCGTGGGAGGTACCCCCAGCATCTGACGCCGCACCCTGGTCCACGAAGATCCAAACGACACGCCCTAGCTCCAGGGGCCGTGGCGCGTGCCACGGCCCCGGTGCCGGGTGGGCGCGTGCGCCCCCCTCGCCCGCGCCATGAGTCCGGTATGTGGGAACCGCTTGCCAAGCCGCCGCGGGAACCTGGCATACTTTTCGGCAGGTCAAGAGTGACAGCGACACGGCCCCGGCCCGCTGTCCGGCAACCCTCCGTCCGTGGCGGGGTGCCCCCGGGTGAAGACCAGGCCGCCTCACAGCAAGGTGACGCGGCAAGCGCGGACCCCCCAGGGGTCCTTGGCCCCAGGAGAGGTACATCCGTGTCCACCGCCGCCCCCGTCGCCCCCGCCCGTGCCCTCGCGCCGCTGCTCCCGCTCGCAGTCCTCGGCCACGACGTCCGCGTCCCGCTCGCCACCGGCGGTGAGACCACCTACGCCGCCCTCGACTACGCCGCGAGCGCCCCCGCGCTGCGCCGCGTCTGGGACGACGTCGCCGCCTACGCCCCGTACTACGGCAGCGTGCACCGCGGCGCGGGCCACCTCTCGCAGCTCTCCACCCGGCTCTTCGAGGACGCCCGCGCCACCGTCGCCCGCTTCCTCGGCTGCCGCCCCGGCGACCAGGTCGTCTTCACCCGCTCCACCACCGACTCGCTCAACCTCCTCGCGGGCGCGCTCCCGCGCGGCTGCCAGGTCTTCGTCTTCGAGACCGAGCATCACGCGGCGCTGCTGCCCTGGCGCGGCCACGGCACCGTCTGCCTGCCCGCGCCCCGCAGCCACGAGCAGGCGGTGCGCACCCTCGACGAGGCGCTGGCCGACCGGGACAGGACGCGGCCCGCGCTGGTCTGCGTCACCGGCGCCTCCAACGTCACCGGCGAGCTGTGGCCGGTCTCGGCGCTGGCGTCGGTGGCGCACGCGCACGGGGCGCGGATCGTCCTCGACGCCGCCCAGCTCGCCCCGCACCGCGCCGTGGACATCACCGCGCTCGACGTGGACTGGGTCGCCTTCTCGGGCCACAAGCTGTACGCGCCCTTCGGCTCGGGGGTGCTCGCCGGGCGCGCCGACTGGCTCGCCGAGGCCGAGCCGTACCTGGCGGGCGGCGGCGCCTCACGGCAGGTCGTCACCCGCGAGGGCGGCGGCGGCCTCGACGTGGTCTGGCACGACGGGGCCGCCCGGCACGAGGCGGGCTCGCCCAACGTCATCGGCGCCCACGCCATCGCCTCCGCCTGCACCGCCCTCACCGAGGCCGGCTTCGACGCGCTGGCCGAGCGCGAGGACGCCCTGGTCCGCAGGGTCGCCGACGGGCTCGCGGCGGTGCCGGGGGTGCGGGTGCTCTCGCTGTTCGGACCCGGTGCGCCCCGGGTGGGCGTGCTGTCGTTCGTGGTCGCGGGCTGGAGCGGCGGCAGGCTCGCCGCGGCGCTCTCCGCCGAGTACGGCATCGGGGTGCGCGACGGCCTCTTCTGCGCCCACCCGCTGGTCAGGGCGCTGGTGGACGGCGCGGCTGGGGAGTGCGGCGGCGACGCGCCCTCGGGGGCGGTACGGGTCAGCTTCGGCGTGGGGACGCCGGACGAGCACGTGCAGCGCTTCGTACGGGCCGTGGGGGAGCTGGTGCGGCGCGGGGCGCGGCTCGACTACGTGGTCGAGGACGGGCACTGGCGCCCGGCGCGCGGCCGCGGCTGAGCGTGCCCCGGCGCGCGGCTGCGGCTGAGCCTGCGCCGGGTCAGGAGTCGAGGCCGATGGAGAACGCGGCCTCCAGGTCGTGCTGGGAGTACGCGCGAAACGACACGTGGGTGTCGGTGGCGACCACGCCGGGGATCTTGCTGATCCGGCCCGGGATGATGTCGGCGAGTTCGTCGTGGGCCGCCACCCGCACCATCGCGATCAGGTCGTAGGTGCCGGTCACGGAGAACACCTCGCTGACGCTGTCCAGCGCGGCGATCGACTCGGCGATCTCCGGGATGCGGTCCACGCTGGTCTTGATGAGCACGATCGCGGTGATCACGGTGCGCTGTCTCCCTCGCTCGCCCTGGCTGGCGTACCACTGTATCCGCCCGCACGGCGTCCGGCGCCGCGCCCGTACACGGTCCACGCGTACCCGAAGCCCAGCGCGAAGCCGATCAGATGGGCCAGGTAGGCCACCCCTCCGGCGCCCGCGGCGCCGTCCGCGCCCCGGGCCGCGAGCCACTGCAACGCCAGCCAGAACGGCAGCACCACCCAGGCCGGAAACCGCAGCGGCAGGAAGAACAGGAACGGGAAGAGGCTGGTGACCCGGGCGCCGGGGAAGAGCCGCAGGAACGCCCCGAGCACCGCCGAGATCGCCCCGGAGGCGCCCACGAGCGCCTGCTGCGAGCCGCCGTTCGCCAGGGCGTACCCCAGCAGCGCCAGCGCGCCGGCGGCCACGTAGAACAGCGCGTAGTGCAGCCGGCCGAGGCGCTCCTCGACCAGGGCGCCGAAGACGTACAGGAAGAGCATGTTGCCGAGCAGGTGCGGCCAGCCGCCGTGCACGAACAGGGCGGTGACCAGGGTCCAGGCGCCGCGCACGGGGCCGTGCAGCAGCCGGGCGGGGACGACGCCCCAGTGGTCGTAGTACGCGTGCGCCGCGAGGTCCCTGGCCGCCGCGTCGCCGTGCCCGAAGCCCGTGGCGGGGCCGAGCACGAACGCCAGGACACAGCCCAGCATGAGCGCGCCGGTCACCAGGCCCTCGCGGCCGCGTCCCCTGCCGATCACGGACCGATCATGGCGCAGCGGGACCGCCGCGGCGCCGCGCCTCGCCGTGCGCCGCACCCGAGCGCGGGCCGCGGGTAAGGCCGTAGGGTTACGAGCCGAACGCGCCGTGCAACCGGAGACGGCCCACGGCGGCCCGCGCCGCGGTGTGCCGAGTAAACATCCGAACACGGGAAACCCGGGAGGCGTGCGCCGTGCGTATGGTCTCACCACGGCGTGCGCCGTCCGCGCCCGGGTGGCGCTCGGGGCGGCGCGGCCGCGAGCGGAGAGAGAACAGCAGAGCGAAGGGCGGCCGATGAGACCATCGTCGCGAAGCGCCGTACGGAAGGCGCGGCGACGGGGCGGCCGGGAGCCGGTCCGCGGTGGACCTGTTCCGTGAAGACGCGCGGTGCCGTCTCCCCCGGGAGCGGCGCCACTGAGCAAGTGGGGTGACGGATGGTGGAGAGCGCAGGCGGGGAGCCGGACGACGGCACCGCTGAGGTGCTCGACCGCCCGCTGCCCGAGGGTGTGCGCCGCAGGGTCGTGCGGATCGTATCCGACGGCTTCGGCGGGCTCACGGTCGCCGAACTGCCCACCCAGCTCCGGCAGTACGCGCGCTTCACGCCGAGCAGGCGGGCGAAGTTCGCGGGGAACGCGATGGCGTCGGCGGTCGAGAGCGAGCCGCTGTTCAGGCAGCGCATCGCGGAGCGGCTGCGGGAGGCCGAGCCCGAGCTGTGCGGGGCCCTGGACTCCGGCACCCCGCCCCCGGCGGCCGACCCCCTTGAGGTGGCCGCCGCGGCGTATGTGCTGCGGCCCACCGGCTGGGTGAAGTTGGTCACGGCGGCGGGCGAGGAGGTGCAGCGTGCCGACGCGGAGCGCGCCGACGACCGCACCCGCGCCGAACTGCGGCAGTTGCGCGAGGAGCTGGCCGAGGCCAGGGAGGGCGCGCGGCGGCAGTCGGAGGCGCTGCGCGAGGAGCTTGACGCGGCCCGCAGGGAGGGCGAGGCGCTGCACCGCAAGCTGCGCGCCGCGCTCAGCGACATCAGGCGCGGCGAGGCCGCCGTGCGCAAGGCCCGTCTGGAGACGGAGGCGGCGCGCACCGAGAGCCAGTCCCAACTGTCCGCCGCCGAGAGCGAGACCAGGCGGCTCAAGGCGCGCCTGGGGGAGGCGGAGGCGGCGCTCGAAGCCGCGAGGCGGGCCGCGCGCGAGGGCCGCAGCATGGAGGACATGCGGGTGCGGCTGCTGCTCGACACCCTGCTCGGCGCCGCCCAGGGGCTGCGCAGGGAGCTGGCGCTGCCGCCGGTGTCGACGCTGCCCGCGCAGACCGTGGACGCGGTGGAGCCGGGGCGTATGACGCCGAAGGACATCGCCGCACGCGCCCTGTCGGAGCACGATCCGGCCATTCTCGACCAGTTGTTGGCACTGCCCCAGGCCCATCTGGTCGTCGACGGCTACAACGTGACCAAGACCGGCTATCCGCAGATGCCGCTGGACAAGCAGCGGCTGCGGCTGCTCGGCGCGCTCTCGCTCCTCGCGGTACAGACGGGCGCCGAGGTCACCTGTGTGTTCGACGGCGCGGAGCTTGCGGCGCCCGTGCTGCTCGCGCCGCCGCGCGGGGTACGGGTGCTGTTCTCGAAGCCCGGGGTCACCGCGGACGAGCTGATCAGGCAGTTGGTGCGGGCCGAGCCGCCGGGCCGCCCGGTGATCGTGGTGTCGACCGACCGTGAGGTCGCGGACGGCGTGGCGAAGGCGGGCGCGCGCCCCGTCGCGTCCGCGGTGCTGCTGAAGCGGCTGTCGCACGGCTGAGCGCCGCTCCGTTCCCGGAGCCCCCGACTCCCTTTTGTCTGTTTGCTGTTGACTCTTAAACGCATTCCGACCGGAGCCGTTCGCTCCGCCGCCGTGAGCCCATGATCACCCGGACGGTCACCTAAGCACCATCAGTAACGTGTGGCTCGTATGCCCGAATTACTGCCTAATGCGGGCAACATTTGGTCAGATTGGGATCACGGGCAGTGAGTTATGAGTAAAGAATGAGCTTCGCAACAGAGTTTTTTCCCATCGGGATTTGAACTGATCACAAGAAGGTCACTAGGGTCTGGCCTCGAACCTCCGCTCGGTTGGTCGCTCAGCGGGAGCGCCGGTGGAGTTCACCGCCTTCCGGCATCTCGGAGGCGGTCGAAGGAAGAAGGAGACCGCCTTCGTGGCGTCCCACCGTCGACCCAAGCAGGCGAGCCGCGCCCGCGTGAGCGTGCTCACCCTCACCGCCGCAGCGGCGGTGGCCCTGACCTCGCAGACCGCCCAGGCCGATCCCAAGCCGAGCAAGGAAGAGGTCAAGTCGAAGGTCGACAAGCTCTACGAGGAGGCGGAGAAGGCCACCGAGAAGTACAACGGGGCCAAGGAGAAGCAGGAGAAGCTGGAGAAGGAGGTCAGCGACCTCCAGGACACCGTCGCTCGCGGGCAGGGGGAGCTGAACGACCTCCGCGACGGCCTCGGTTCACTGGCCAACGCCCAGTACCGCTCCGGTGGCATCGACCCCTCCGTGCAGCTCTTCCTCTCCTCCGACCCGGACAGCTACCTCGACAAGGCGTCCACCCTCGACCAGCTCAGCGGACAGCAGGTCGAGGCGCTGAAGAAGATCCAGGAGAAGCAGCGCTCCCTGGCCCAGAAGCGCAAGGAGGCGTCCCAGAAGCTTGAGGACCTCTCCACCACCCGCACCCAGCTCAAGAAGAAGAAAACCCAGGTCAAGGACAAGCTCGCCGAGGCGCAGAAGCTGCTCAACACGCTGACCGCCAAGGAGAAGCAGCAGCTCGACGACCAGGAGAACCGCGCCAGCCGGGACAGCGAGCGCACCGCCATCGGCACCGGCGCCAAGGCCCCCTCGGGGCGCGCGGGCTCCGCCTACGCCGCGGCACAGAGCGTCATCGGCTCGCCCTACGTCTACGGCGCGGCAGGCCCCTCCTCCTTCGACTGCTCGGGGCTCACCTCCTGGGCCTACGCGCAGGCGGGCGTCTCCATCCCCCGCACCTCCCAGGCGCAGGCCAACGCGGGCACCCGCATCTACTCGCAGAGCCAGCTCCAGGTCGGCGACCTCGTGCTCTTCTACGGCGACCTCAGCCACGTCGGCTTCTACGCGGGCAACGGCCAGATCCTGCACGCCCCGCACACCGGCGCCTCCGTGCGCTACGAGTCGCTGAGCGCCATGCCGTTCGAGTTCGGCGTGCGCATCTGACCGCCGCGCCCCCGCACTTCCCCACGGCGCCCCCGGCCACCACGGCCGGGGGCGCCGCGCGTGTCACCGCCCGAACGGGCGGGCGGGGGCGGGACGTTCGCTCGCCCCAGCGGCCCCCCGCCGCGCGCCGTGCCCCCGAACGAGGGAATTGCGCTCGCCCCCCAAGGGCCCCGTACGCGCCGGTGACCTGCGCAGAGGGCCCCGGGTTACCGCCCGTACCCGGCGCGGGTGCCTGGCCTGAGCGTAGTCGCGCGATTACTCTCGGGCACCGCATCCCCCACGCGGGGGGACCCGTTGGCACGAGGGAGAGCGGTCGCCCGTGGGAGCGCATCGACGCACGGCAGCCTCCGGTCACGGCCGGAAGCGCCAAGGCACCCGAGTCACCGTCCTGTCGGCCCTGTCCGCCGTCTCGGCGGTGACGGCCACCGCCGCCACCCTGGTGGCGCCCGCGACCGCGGCGCCGCCCGAGCGGCCGCCTGGCAGCCCCGCCGAGATCGGCAGGCTCTACCACGAAGCCGAGACCGCCACCGAGGCGTACAACGCCGTCCACGAGCGCGTCACCGCGCTCGGCCGCCGGGTCGCCGGCGCCCGGGACGAACTCGCCCGCGGCAAGCAGCGCGTGAACGACCTGCGCGACCAGATCGCCCCGCTCGCCCGCGCCGAGTACCGCTCAGGCGGCGTCGACCCCGCGCTGCGGCTGCTGCTCTCCTCCGACCCGGACGGCTACCTCGACCGCGCCGAGACCCTCGGCCGCATCGGACAGCGCCGCGTCAGCGAACTCGCCGCCCTGCGCACCGCGCAGCGCACCCTCTCCCAGCGCGAGGCCGAGACCGAGCGCAAGCTGCGGGAGCTGACCGCGTCCCGTGCCGCCCTCGCCCGCCACAAGCGCACCGTGGCCCGCAAGATCGCCGCCGTGCGGCGCCTCGTCGGCCACCGCGAGCGACAGGGCGGCGGCTCGGCGGCCCAGTGGCCCACGGGGGTCTCCGGGCGCGCCGCGGCCGCCGTCGCCGCCGCGCGCTCCGCCATCGGCAGCCCCTACGTCTGGGGGGCCTCGGGCCCGAACGCCTTCGACTGCTCGGGACTGATGCAGTGGGCGTACGCCAAGGCCGGGATCTCGCTGCCGCGCACGTCCCAGCAGCAGCGGTACGCGGGCCGCTCGGTGCCGCTCTCCCAGGCGCGCCCCGGCGACCTCGTCGCCTACCGGCAGGATGCGAGCCATATCGCCATGTACATCGGCGGCGGCATGGTGGTGCACGCCCCGCACCCCGGTGCCCGGGTGCGCACCGACCCCGTCGGGATGCTCCCGATCTCCTCCGTCACCCGCGTCTGAGCGCCGCCGTACGCCCGCCCGCCCCGGGTCTCGTACGATTTGGGCGTGGCGGGTCACGGCGGTGTGCGGGCGGCGCGGGCCGCGCTCGCGCTGCTCCTGCTGCTCGGCCCGGCCCTCGCCGGCGGCTGCGCGCCGCGCGCGGCGGCCGACCCCGAGCGCGCCCGGGTGCAGCGGCTGCTCGACCGGCGGGCCCACGACCTCATCGGCCGGGACGAGTCCGGGTTCCTCACCACCGGCGGCCGGGGCGCCGACACCGCGGCGGAGCACCGCTCGGCGACCTGGTTCGACAACCTCGCCGACGTGCCGCTCGCCTCCCTCACCTACCGCGTCACCGGCTTCCACCGCTCGGGGCACACCGCCACCGCGGACGCCGAACTCGGCTACCGGCTCACCGGCTTCGACGCCGCCCCGCTCACCTCGCGGCGCACCGTACGGCTCCGGGAGAGCCGGGGCCGCTGGTACGTCACCGCCGACACCCCCGCGAAGAAGGCGTCGCGCCAACTGTGGGAGCAGGGCCGGGTGCGAGTCGTGCGCGGCACCCACAGCCTGGTGCTCGGCGTCGGCCAGGACACCGCAAGGCTGCGGCACTTCGCCGCCCTCGCCGACCGCGCCGTGCCCGCCGTCACGGACGCCTGGGGCGGGGCCTGGGCCCGCCGGATCGTGGTCGAGGTGCCCGGTTCCCTGAACGCCATGGGCGACCTGCTCGGCTCGCCCGCCTCCGGCTACCGGGGCATCGCCGCGGTCACCACCGGCGAGGCGGGCGGCATCCCGCGTGCCCCCGCCGACCGCATCGTCGTCAACCCGGAGGCGTACGGCGTCCTCGGCGACTTCGGCCAGCAGGTCGTCCTCACCCACGAGACCACCCATGTCGCCACCCGCTCCGCCACCACCGCCGCCACCCCGCTCTGGCTCTCCGAGGGCTACGCGGACTGGTCCGGCTACCGCGGCAGCGGGCGCACCGCCCCCGAGATCGCCCCGGAGCTGCGCCGGGCGGTGCTCGCCGGGCACCAGCCGGCCGGCCTGCCCACCGACGCCGACTTCGGCTTCGCCCGCGCCGCCGACCCGCTCGCCGAGGCGTACGAGGGCGGCTGGCTGGCCTGCCGCATGATCGCCGAACGCTGGGGCGAGGACCGGCTGCGCGCCTTCTACGCCAGGGTCGGCACCCATGACGCGCGCGAGGGTGCCGTCGAGTCCGCCCTGCACGACGTCCTCGACACCGGGCTCGACGACTTCACGGCCCAGTGGCGCGCCTACGTACGCAAGGCACTCACCGCGGCCACCCCGTGACCGCGGCCCCGACCGCGCCCCGTGACCGGCGCCGCGCTCAGGCCCGCGGAGGCCCCAGCACCCCGTCGGGCCCCTCCCCGGACCGTGCGGACGGCTCGGATGCCGCGGGCGGCCCTGACGGCCCGGAGGACGGCGCCGACGGCCCCTGCGCCCCCGGGAGCGCCGCGGCGCGCGCGTGCCGCCCCCGCGCCCCCGCCGCGCCTGCCACGCCCGCCGCGCGCTCCTCGGCGCGCGGCCCCACGGTCGACCGCCACAGCCGCCACCCCGCCAGCCCGCAGGCCGCCACCAGCAGCCCGTTGCGCAGCACCAGCAGCGTCACCCCCAGCGTGTCGCCCGCCACCACGTGCCCGAAGCCCAGCGGGAACTCCAGCAGCGTCACCGCCGTCGCGGCCAGCACCAGGCACACCGGCGCGACCATGCGCCCGCGCCGGTACGTCAGACACACCGCCCCGAGCCCCAGCAGCCACACCATGTACTGGGGGCTGATCACCCGGCTCGTGGTGGTGAACAGCAGCACCGCCACGAACGCCGCGTCCGCGGGCGTGCCGGGGGTGCGCACCCGGGCCCGCAGCCGCCACAGCACCAGCCAGCCGAGCGCCAGCACCGAGAGCGCCTGCGCGGCGTCGCTCACCAGCGCCACATGCGGGCCGAGGAACTCCACCGAGCCGTAGTTCAGCCGCACCTCGCCCTGCCACCCGTGGTGCCTGGCGAACTGGAACACCAGCGCGCCGAGCGACTCCACCTCCGTGCCCCGGTCCCGCTGCGCCGTCAGGAAGTCGAGCGAGCCCGGCAGCCACAGCCACGCCCCGCCGAGCAGCACCGCCGCCGTCACCGCCGCGGTGGTCCAGGAGGCCCGGGTGGGGCGCCCCCGCGGGGTGCCGAGCAGCACGAACACCGGCCACACCTTCAGCAGCGCCCCGAACGCCGCCAGCACCCCCAGGCTCCTGGCCCGCCGCGCCCCCGCGAGCAGCGCCGCCACCGCCACCGCGGTGACCATCACGTCGTACCGGGAGAGCACCGTGGGGCCGAGCAGCGGCACCCCGCACACCCACACCCAGACACCCGCGGCCGAGCGGCCCCCGCCGCGGCAGGCGTACGCCAGCAGCCCGTAGACCACCGCGTCCGCCAGCAGCGCCAGCACGAAGAAGGCGTGCGGGTACGAGAGAAACGGCAGCGCGCCGGGCGCGAGCACCGGCAGCGCGGCGGCCGGCGGGTACTGCCAGGTCACGTCGCCGACCGGGAAGGTGCCCGAGGTGAGCACGTCGTACCAGCCGTGGTAGATCACCGACACGTCGCTGGTGACGTCGGGCCCCGGCACCGTGAGCACCTTGAGCACGCACAACAGCAGCGCCGTCCTGGTGAGGCACCACACCGCGAGGGCCGCCCACCGCCCTGGGAACCCGTTCTCCCGTGCGGCCCTCATGCCCACCTGCTCCCTTGCTCCGTGCTGCTCGTGGTCCGACGCGGGTCATGATGCCGGTCCCCGCGGCACCCGGACCACACGGGCGGTCCGTTCGGTACTGTCGGCGGCGATGCACAAGACTCTGATCGTCACCAATGACTTCCCGCCACGATCTGGCGGAATCCAGACGTTTCTGCACAACATGGCGCTGCGCCTCGACCCCGGGCGCTTCCTGGTCTACGCGTCCACCTGGAAGCGCGGCAGGCAGGGCGCGCGGGCCACCGCCGACTTCGACGCCGAGCAGCCCTTCCAGGTCGTGCGCGACCGCACCACGATGCTGCTGCCCACCCCCCGCGTCACCCGCCGCGCCACCGCGCTGCTGCGGGAGCACGGCTGCACCTCCGTCTGGTTCGGCGCCGCCGCGCCGCTCGGCCTCATGGCGCCCGCGCTGCGCGCCGCGGGGGCCACCAGGATCGTCGCCACCACCCACGGCCACGAGGCGGGCTGGGCGCAGTTGCCCGGCGCGAGGTCGCTGCTGCGCGCGATCGGGGAGCGCACCGACACGGTCACGTACCTGGGCGAGTACACCCGCTCCAGGATCGCCGCCGCGCTCACCCCCGAGGCCGCCGCCCGGATGGTGCGGCTGCCGCCGGGCGTCGACGAGAAGGTCTTCCACCCGGGCTCCGGGGGCGCCGAGGTCCGCGCGGGGCTCGGCCTTGCCGGGCGCCCCGTGGTGGTGTGCGTCTCGCGCCTCGTGCCGCGCAAGGGCCAGGACACCCTCATCGCGGCGATGCCCCGGGTGCTCGCCGCCGTGCCGGACGCGGTGCTGCTCATCGTGGGCGGCGGTCCCTACGAGAAAAGGCTGCGGGCGCTGGTACGGGAGCGGGGGCTCGGGGACGCGGTCCGCTTCACCGGCCCGGTGCCCCGGGCTGCGCTGCCCGCGCACTTCGGCGCGGGCGACGTCTTCGCCATGCCCTGCCGCACCCGCCGCGGCGGGCTCGACGTGGAGGGCCTCGGCATCGTCTACCTGGAGGCGTCCGCCACCGGGCTGCCCGTCGTGGCCGGTGACTCCGGGGGCGCGCCCGACGCCGTCCTCGACGGCGAGACCGGGTGGGTGGTGCGCGGCGGCGACCCGGGCGCCACCGCGGACCGCGTCGTGTCCCTGCTCGAAGACCCGGTGCTGCGCAGGCGCCTGGGGGAGCGGGGGCGCGGCTGGGTGGAGGAGACCTGGCGGTGGGACCTGCTCGCCGAACGGCTCAAGGAACTGCTGTAGCGGCCGGGGCCACTCCAGGCCCCGGTCCGGTCCCCGCCCGGCGCTCACTACCCGGTCCCCGCCCGCCGCTCAGCCCTCAGCTCTCGTACAGTGCCTCGATCTCGTCCGCCAAATCCTTCGCCACCGCGGCGCGCTTCAGCTTCATGGACGGGGTCAGATGGCCCGACTCCTCGGTGAACTGGCCGGGGTACACCCGGAACTTGCGTACCGACTCCGGCCTGGAGACCGCGGCGTTGCCGTCGTCCACGGCGCGCTGAAGCTCCGCCAGCAGCTCCGGGTCCGTGCGCAGCGCCCCGGGGTCGGGCTGCTTGCCGTGCTCGCGCGCCCAGTGGCCGAGGAACTCCTCGTCGAGGGTGACCAGCGCGGCCACGAACGGGCGCTGGTCGCCGACCACCATGCACTCCGCGACCAGCGCGTGCGCCCTGATCCTGTCCTCGATCACCGCCGGGGCCACGTTCTTGCCGCCCGCGGTGACGATGATCTCCTTCTTGCGGCCGGTGATCCGCAGATAGCCGTCCTCGTCGAGGGTGCCGACGTCGCCGGTGTGGAACCAGCCGTCGGCCAGGGCCTCGCGGGTGGCCTCCGGGTTGTTCCAGTAGCCGCGGAACAGGTGCTCGCCGTGCAGCAGCACCTCGCCGTCGTCGGCGATCCGCACCACGGAGCCCGGCAGCGGCTGGCCCACCGTGCCGACCTTCGGCCGGTCCCAGGGGTTGAACGTGGTCGCCGCGCAGGACTCCGTGAGGCCGTACCCCTCAAGGACGGTGAAGCCGATGCCGCGGAAGAAGTGGCCGAGCCGCTCCCCGAGCGGGGCGCCGCCCGAGATCGCGTACTCGCCCCGGCCGCCGAGCACCGCGCGCAGCCGCGCGTACACCAGCCGGTCGAAGACCGCGTGCCGCAGCCGCAGCCCGAACGAGGGGCCGCCTGGGGTGTCCCTGGCCCTGCTGTGGGCGACGGCGGTCTCCGCGGCCCGGTCGAAGATCTTCCCCTTGCCGTCCGCCCGCGCCCTGGCGGCGGCCGCGTTGAAGACCTTCTCGAAGACCCGGGGCACCCCGAGGATCAGCGTCGGCCGGAACGCCGCCAGCTCCTCGGTGAGCTGCTTGACGTCGGGCACACAGCCCAGGGTCAGCGGCGCCATCATCGACGCCACCTCCACCAGCCGGCCGAAGACATGCGACAGCGGCAGGAAAAGCAGCACCGAGCCGCCGTCCCTGAACAGCGGGCGCATCCGCTCGACGACGTTGCCGCACTCCGCGAAGAAGCTGCGGTGCGTCAGCACACAGCCCTTGGGACGGCCCGTGGTGCCCGAGGTGTAGACGACGGTCGCCGGGTCGTCGGCGCGGGCGCTCGCGGCGCGCTCGTCGACGACGGCGTCCGCGACGCCCTCGCCCGCGCGTCGCAGCTCCTCGACCCCGCCCGCCTCGATCTGCCACACGTGCGCGAGCGCCGGCACCTCGTCCCGCACCGAGGCCACCACCCCGGCGTGCGCGTCCAGCTCCACCACGCAGGCCACCGCGCCCGAGTCGCCGAGCACCCACCGCACCTGCTCGGCCGAACTGGTGTCGTACACCGGCACCGTGACCCCGCCCGCGGTCCAGATGGCGAAGTCGAACAGCACCCACTCGTAGCGCGAACGGGACATCAGGGCCACCCGGTCGCCCGGCTGCACCCCACTCGCGACCAGCCCCTTCGCGACCGCCCGCACCTCGCCGAGGAACGCGGCGGCGCTCACCTCCCGCCAACGGCCCGCCACCTTGCGCGCGATGACGGGGCTGTCGGGGTGCCGTGCGGCGTTGCCGCGGACGATGTCGGTGAGATTGCCGTCGGCTGGGACCTCGTACAGGGCCGGTAGACTGAACTCACGCAAGGCTGTTGCTCCTCAACGGACACCGGCGCCACGGCGCCCCCGGGGAGGTGACGAGCGCCGACGCGGGTCCCTGCATCGTGCGGGGCGCTCATGGTCGCCGCCGGGGCGAAAGCCGCCGATCCGCGGACAACCCGAGCACAGTGGGCCCCCCGGAGGTTACTCGCCGGTACCGCGGCTTCGGTAGGGGGCAGGGTCATCTGTCTGCCGCACCGCGGGCGGGACCACCACCCCGCGCACAGTAGTGCACCCCCGCGCCGCCGCGGAAGTCGTCGCAGGTCCGGGACCCGCGACCGGGCCCGAGATCCAGGACGGGCCCGCCCGCCGGGCGGTCTCCGCCGCCGCGGCGGCGGGTTCTAGGGTGAGGCCATGGCAGGCACTGGTAGCGGGCGCACCCGCGTGCACGTGGTCAGCGACGTCCATGGCAACGCCCAGGACCTGGCACGCGCAGGGGAGGGCGCCGACGCCCTGGTCTGCCTCGGCGACCTGGTCCTCTTCCTCGACTACTTCGACCACTCCCGCGGCATCTTCCCCACCCTCTTCGGCACCGAGAACGCCGACCTGATCGTCAGACTGCGCACCGAGCGCCGCTTCGAGGAGGCGCGCGCCCTCGACCGCAGGCTCTGGTCCGGCATGGGCGAGGACCGGGCGCGGGCCGTGGAGCAGGCGGTACGGCGCCAGTACGAGGAACTGTTCGCCGCCTTCCCCACCCCGACGTACGCCACCTACGGCAACGTCGACATGCCGGGCCTGTGGCACGAGTACGCCCGCGAGGGCACCACCGTCCTCGACGGGGAGCGCGCCGAGATCGGCGGCCTGGTCTTCGGGTTCGTCGGCGGCGGGCTGCGCACCCCGATGCGCACCCCGTACGAGATCGGCGACGAGGAGTACGCGGCGAAGATCGAGGCCGTGGGCGAGGTCGACGTGCTGTGCACCCACATCCCGCCCGAGGTCCCCGAGCTGGTGTACGACACCGTGGCGCGGCGCTTCGAGCGCGGCAGCACCGCCCTGCTCGACGCCATACGCCGCACCCGGCCCCGCTACTCCCTCTTCGGACACGTGCACCAGCCGCTCGCCGCCCGCATGCGGGTCGGGGCCACCGAGTGCGTGAACGTCGGCCACTTCGCCCGTACCGGCAGGCCCTGGGTCCTTCAATGGTGAGACGCGGTGCGCGGTAGCCTGCTCGGGGCATGCACATCACCCCTGACGGGACCGCTTCCTCAAGGAGCCACGGCGATGGCGGAACACACCAGTTCGAGTATCACGATCGAGGCGGCACCCGCCGATGTCATGGGCGTGATCGCCGACTTCGCGCGCTACCCGGACTGGACGGGCGAGGTGAAGGAGGCCGAGGTGCTGGCCACCGACGGCGACGGCCGCGCCGAGCAGGTCAGACTGGTGATGGACGCCGGTGCGATCAAGGACGACCAGACCCTCGCCTACACCTGGCACAGCGCCAACGAGGTGAGCTGGACCCTGGTCAAGTCCCAGATGCTGCGCTCCCTCGACGGCTCCTACCTCCTCAAGCCCAAGGGTGCGGGCACCGAGGTCACCTACCAGCTCACCGTCGACGTCAAGATCCCCATGCTCGGCATGATCAAGCGCAAGGCGGAGAAGGTCATCATCGACCGGGCGCTCGCGGGCCTGAAGAAGCGCGTGGAGTCCGCCGCCAAGGGCTGAGCCGCCGCCAGGGCCCGAGCCCGCACGGCGACCGCCCCGCCACCGCCCGCGCACCCGGCGGACCCGGCCGCGACGCCCCGACACCATCGGCAGGAAGACACCATCCGCACAGTCCTCGTAACCGGTCCAGGCGGCGCGGGCCGCACCACCCTCGCGGCGGCCACCGCCCTCGCGGCGGGGCCCGCCACCCGCACCCTGCTGATCTCCGCGGACCCCACCGACACCCTCGGCGCCGTCCTCGGCACCCCCACGGGGCACACGCCGACCGGGATCGCCCCCGGGCTCACCGCGCTCCGTCCCGACCAGGCGGCCGCCTTCCGCGACGACTTCCTCGCCCTCCAGCAGCGCTCCGCCACCGCCCTCGACCTCCTCGGGACCGCCCCGTTCGAGGCGGACGAGCTGGCACCGCTGCCCGGCAGCGCGGAACTCGCCCTGCTGAGCGCCCTGCGGGACGCCGCCGCGGGCCCCTTCGACCTGGTCGTCGTCGACCTGCCCGCCACCGTCCCCGCGCTCACCGCGCTCGCGCTGCCCGAGCGCCTTCGCCGCTATCTGCGCAGGCTGCTGCCGCCCGAGCGGCAGGCCGCCCGCGCGCTGCGGCCCGTGCTCGGCCGCCTCGCCGGGGTGCCCGTACCCGCTCAGTGGCTCTACGACGCCGCCGGGCGCTGGGACCTCGAACTCGCCGGGGTGCAGAGCGTCATCGAGGACCCCGCCACCACCGCGCGGCTCGTCGTGGAACCGGGCGCCGCGGGCACCGAGGCCCTGCGCACCGCCCGGATGGGCCTGGCCCTGCACGGCGTGCGCGTCGACGCGGTGCTCGCCAACCGGGTGCTGCCCGGGGGCACCGCCGCGGGACCGCTCGCCGCGCTCGCCGCGTCCCAGCGCAAGGCCCTCGCCGAGTGGGGCCCGCAGCCGGGCTCCCCGCCCGCGCCGTACGAGATCCCGCACCTCGGGTACGAGCCCCGCGGCACCGACGACCTGGCGGCGCTCGCCGCCCCGCCGCCAGGCCCCGCGGGCGCGGGGGAGCGCGGCCGGGTCACCGACCGCCTCGCCGAGGACGGCGTCCTCGTCTGGGCGCTGCCGCTGCCGGGCGCCACCCGTGGCGAACTCGACCTCATGCGGCGCGGCGACGAACTCTGCGTCGCCGCGGGCCCGTTCCACCGCGTCCTGGAACTCCCCTCGGTGCTGCGCCGCTGCACCGTCGCGGGCGCCGGTCTCCGCGAGGGCGAGCTGCGGGTCCGCTTCGCCCCCGACCCGGAGCTGTGGCCGCGCGAGCGGTGACACCGCCGCACCTTCGGGGGATCGCGGCCCCTTCGGGTACCGTCGAAGGGACCGGGAACCACCGGTAGGCACCGGCAGACGGCGCGCACCGCCGTCGGGCGGCCGCCGTCAGGCCGCCGGAGGCGGCCCAGAGGCGTGGGAGGGACCCCAACGTGTCCGAACCAGTCGAGACCCCCGACGCCGACGCGTGGGCGACCGCCTGCGCCGAGGACCTCGCCGCGGAGAAGGCCCGTCGCCGCGGCAGGTACGGCCCCCCGCCCGGCTCCGCCGCCGAGGAGCTGCGCAGGCTCGCCGACGTGCTCGCCGACAAGCTCTCGGGCGGCGGCTCGCTGCTCGGGTTCGCCGGGCAGAGCGCCGCCCAGCAGGTGGTGCAGCAGGCCGTGCGGCAGGCCAGGGCCGCCGTCGAGCCCGTCATCGAGCGCAACCCCGACCTCTTCGACCATCTGGCCGCCGCCGGTTCTGAGCTGCTGGCCGCCTACCGCTCGGCCGTCGAGTCCCAGGAGGGCCGCTGGACCCGCACGGCCGCCGACCAGGACCCCGCCCCCGCCGACCGCGGCGAGCGCCCGCTCCTCGACAAGCGCGACGGGCCGAGCGGCACCGGGCGGGCCGGCGAGGACGGGCCCCGTGAGCCCGGCGCGGGCGGCACGTCCGGCCGGGAGGACGGCGCCACGGGCCCCTCCGACGGCCGCCACGACCCCGGCGACGAGGGCCCCGCCTCCGGCGAACACATCGACCTGGACTGACAGTCGCCCCTGTGGCCCTCCGGTACCGTTGCCCGTAGCGGGGCTCGACCGAAACTGAGGGACACATGGGACTGACCATCGGCGTCGACATCGGTGGTACCAAGATCGCGGCCGGTGTGGTGGACGAAGAGGGCACGATTCTGGACACACACACCGTGCCCACTCCGTCGACCGCCGAGGGCATCGTCGACGCGATCAGTACGGCCGTCACGGCCGCAGGCCAGGGGCACGACATCGAGGCCGTCGGCATCGGCGCCGCCGGCTACGTGGACGACAAGCGGGCCACCGTGCTCTTCGCGCCCAACATCCAGTGGCGGCACGAACCGCTCAAGGACAAGGTCGAGCAGCGGGTCGGGATGCCGGTCGTCGTGGAGAACGACGCGAACGCCGCCGCCTGGGGCGAGTACCGCTTCGGCGCGGGCCAGGGCCACGAGGACGTCATCTGCATCACCCTCGGCACCGGGCTCGGCGGCGGCATCATCATCGGCAACAAGCTGCGCCGCGGACGCTTCGGCGTCGCCGCCGAGTTCGGGCACATCAGGGTGGTCCCCGACGGGCTGCTCTGCGGCTGCGGCAGCCAGGGCTGCTGGGAGCAGTACGCGTCGGGCCGCGCCCTGGTGCGGTACGCGAAGCAGCGCGCCCAGGCCACCCCGGAGAGCGCGGAGATACTCCTCGGCCTCGGCGACGGCACCGTCGAGGGCGTCGAGGGCCGGCACATCAGCGAGGCCGCGCGGCTCGGCTGCCCGGTGGCGGTCGACTCCTTCCGTGAGCTGGCGCGCTGGGCGGGCGCGGGCCTCGCCGACCTCGCCTCGCTCTTCGACCCGTCCGCGTTCATCGTCGGCGGCGGCGTCTCCGACGAGGGCGAACTGGTCCTCGACCCCATCCGCAAGTCCTTCCGCCGCCGCCTCATCGGCAACCAGTGGCGCCCGCACGCCCAGGTGCTCGCCGCCCAACTCGGCGGCAAGGCGGGCCTCGTGGGCGCCGCGGACCTCGCCAGGCAGGGCTGAGGCCCCGGCCCCGCCCGCCGCGGGAAGGGGCACACGCGCCGCGGGAAGGGCCCCAGGGCCCTTCCCGCCCGGCACGCTAGATTGACGCCATGAACGGCAGCACAGCCCCGGAACTCCCCGTCTCCCGCACCGAATCCGACGGCTCGGCCGTCGTACGGGTGCTCTCCTACAACGTCCGCTCGCTGCGCGACGACGTCCCGGCGCTCGCCCGGGTGATCAGGGCCTGCGCCCCCGACCTCGTACTGGTGCAGGAGGCCCCCCGCTTCTTCCGCTGGCGCAAGAAGCTCGCCGCGCTCGCCTCCGCCTCCGGGCTCGTCCTGCTCTCCGGGGGCGCGCCCGCGGCGGGACCCGCGCTGCTGTGCTCGCTGCGCGCCACCGTCGAGCGCACCGAGGACGTGCTGCTGCCGCTCACCCCGGGCCTGCACCGCAGGGGCTTCGCCACCGCGGTCGTCGGCTTCGGGGCCGCCAGGCTCGGCGTGGCGAGCTGCCACCTCTCGCTCGGGGCGCAGGAGCGGGCCGTACAGGCGGGGCTGCTGCTGAAGCGGACCGAGGCGTTCGGCACCCCCCACGCCGTCGTCGGCGGAGACCTCAACGAGCGGCCCGAAGGGCCCGCCTTCCGCCGCCTCGCAGGCGCCCTCCAGGACTGCCGCGGGGCCGCCCCCTGGGGCGGCGAACTCACCTACTCGCCCGAGCTGCCGCGCCGCCGCATCGACGCCGTCTTCGCCACCGCGGGCGTGACGGTGCTGGGCTGCGGGGTGCCCGACGCGCTGCCCGGTGTCACCGGGGCCGACCTGAGGGCCGCGAGCGACCACCTCCCGGTGCTCGCCGCGGTACGCGTCCCGGCGGGCTGACGCGCCCACTGGGCGCGGGGCCCAGCACCGGCCCCGGGGGTCAGCACCGGGCCCCGGGGGTCAGACGACCGCGCCGCGGCCCGGGTCGTCGTCGTCCTCCTCGTCGGTGCGCATCCTGACCACCAGCGTGATGAAACCGCCGACGAAGCCGCCCACGCCGAGCGTCGTCAGCCACCATGTCATCGGCCAGCCGAGCAGCACCGCGAGCAGCAGCAGGATGGGGCCGCCCACCACGGCGAGCCAGGCGAAGCGCGACGTCACGTCGGGGCTCGGCAGCGGCGGGGGCTCGGGGGGCATGAAGTGGCCCTCGTCGTCCGCGTCGAAGTCGTCGTCCGACGGCCGGGCCGGGGCGAAGTCCCGCGGGCCCACCCCGGGCGCGAACGTCACCGAGTCGCCGAGCGCGCCGTCCCCGCCCGCGGGGCGCCCGGCGCCGCGCTTCCCGTCGGGCTTCCTGTCGGGCTCCTCGGGTTCCCCGGGCTTCTCGGTCTTCCCGGGCTTCGGGGGAGCGGGCTCCTCGTTCTGCTCCGGGTCGAGCAGCGCCAGGTCCTCCACCGACTTGAACGGCTTGGCGCCCGGCGGGTCCGGCGGCTCCTCGCCGTACCCGGCGACGATCGCGGCCCAGGCCGCCTCCTCGTCGAACTCCGGGACGGCGTCCCCCGCCGCGCCCGGCCGCTCCACGGCCTCGGCCGCCGGGGCGCCGCCCGAGTCCTGGGCGCCGTGGCCCGGCTCCGCCGCCGGCTCGTCGGGGTCGAGGCCCTCGTCGCGGTTCGCGTCCTGCTCAGCCACCGGTCCCCGTCCCTTCCTTGCCGACTGCGGGGGCGGACCGGCCGACGAAAGCCAGGCTCTCGTCGACGATGAGGTCCGCGTCGAAGTCCAACGTCGCGACGTGGTAGCTCTGTTCCAGCACCCGGCGGGTCACGTCCGTGGACGACACCCGGGACAGCACCCGGGCCGAGTCCGCCGTGGGCACCGTGTGGTCCTGGCGGCTGGTCATCAGCAGCAGCGGCTGCGTCACCATCGGCAGCTCCGAGTCCACGAGCCGGAAGAACCGGCGCAGCGAGTCGACAGCGGTCAGCGGCATCCTGGCATAGCCCAGCTCCCGCCGCCCCGGCTTGGCGATGTCGTCCGCGATGCCGGGGACCGCGCGCACCAGGTGCTTCACCACGGGCAGTACGGGGGCCAGCGGGCTGTGCACCCGGTTCGCCGGGTTCACCACCATCACCCCCGCCACGCCCTCCCCGTGCCGCGCCGCGAGCCGCAGCGCCAGCGTGCCGCCCATCGACAGGCCCGCCACGAACACCTCGCGGCACTGGCGGCGCAGCGCCAGAAGCTCCCGGTCCACCTCCGCGTACCAGTCCTGCCAGCCGGTGACCGCCAGGTCCTCCCAGCGGGTGCCGTGCCCCGGCAGCAGCGGCAGCGAGACGGTGAGGCCATGGGCGGCGAGCCGCTCGGCCCAGGGGCGCAGCGACTGGGGCGACCCCGTGAAGCCGTGGCAGAACAGCACTCCGGTGTCACCGGCCTGGTGGTGGTAGGGCTCTGCTCCGGGAAGGACCGGCACCTCGGTCTCCTCTTCGTGCTACGTCGTGAAGTCGTGCTGTTTCGTAGTGCTGTCTCGTCGTGCTGCGGCGTCGTGCTGTGTCGTCGTGGTGCGGGAGCCGTGGAACCGCCCGCAACCGCGCGCAACCGGTCGCGGAACGGCCCGCCGAGGCCGTCCACGGGCCGCCGCACGGCCCTCCCGGACGGGAGCCCCCGACTGACCCGCGCCGCCGGACGCGCGCGGTGTACCTCACCGTACGCGACGGCACCGACACCGACCAGGGCCTTCCGCGGGGCTCCGGGGAGGGTGAGGGGTCCGGGCGCGGGTAAGGTCGGCAGTGAGGAAACGGGAGGCAGTGGGTTGATCTACGGAGCGATGAAGCTTTCCCTCGGAGGGTCGCTGAGGCTCGCCTTCCGGCCCTGGGTGGAGGGCCTGGAGAACATCCCCGCCGAGGGGCCCGCCATCCTGGCCAGCAACCACCTCTCGTTCTCCGACTCCTTCTTCCTGCCGATCATGCTCGACCGCAAGGTGACGTTCATCGCGAAGGCCGAGTACTTCACCACCCCCGGGCTCAAGGGGCGGATGACGGCGGCCTTCTTCAAGGGCGTGGGGCAGCTCCCCGTCGACCGCTCGGGCGCCAGGGGCGCGGGCGAGGCGGCGGT
Organism: Streptomyces sp. NPDC050560; assembly: GCF_044457285.1. NCBI lineage: Bacteria > Bacillati > Actinomycetota > Actinomycetes > Kitasatosporales > Streptomycetaceae > Streptomyces > Streptomyces sp. NPDC050560. The sequence goes on along the minus strand of NZ_JBITGT010000006.1, from coordinate 255,630 downwards.
GCGCAGCGGTGTGGAGGTGCTGGAGCGCGGGGAGTTGTTCGGCATCTACCCGGAGGGCACCCGCTCTCCCGACGGCCGCCTCTACCGCGGCAAGCCCGGCGGCCTCGCCCGGGTCGCGCTCGCCAGCGGCGCCCCCGTGATCCCGGTCGCGATGATAGACACGGAGAAGATCCAGCCGCCCGGCAAGGTGCTGCCGAAGCTGATGCGCCCCGGCATCAGGATCGGGCGGCCGCTGGACTTCGGGCGCTACCACGGCATGGAGCAGGACCGCTTCGTGCTGCGGGCGGTGACCGACGAGGTGATGTACGAGATCATGAAGCTCTCCGGCCAGGAGTACGTCGACATCTACGCGACGGCGGCGAAGCGGAAGCTGAACGAGGCCGCGGCGGCCCAGAAGACGGGCAGGGCCGAGCGGCAGCGGGACGCCAGGGGGGCACGGCCCGCGGTGGCGGGCGCGACGTCCGCCACCGCTGGCGGCGGGCCGCGGAGCGAGGGACAGGACGGCGGCCCGGCCGGGGGAACGAACCCTTAGGGCGGGCGCCAGGGGGCAGGGGGGAACGAGATGACCGGGCGCGGACGCGTCATGCGGATGTCGGTGGAACAGCCGATGTGGCAGGCACTCATCGCCTACCGGCTGCTGACCGTAGTCTACGCCGTCTGTATCGCGGCGTTCGGCGACCGCGAGTACGAGCGTCCTGGGGTCGCCGTCTGCTACCTCGTGGCGCTCGCGCTGTGGAACGTCGCCACCGTGCGCCGTATCTCCACGGCCGCCGCCTGCACCCGGGGCTTCCTCGCCGCCGACCTCTGCATGGCGGTGGCCGGCATCCTGCTGACACCGCTGGCGGCGGGCACGTCCCCGGCCGCCGTCGGGGGCCCCACGCTGCCGACGATATGGAGCGCGGGCTCCGTCCTCGCCTACGCGCTCAAGGGCGGCTGGCGGTGGGCCGCCGGTGCCTCCACCCTGGTCGGCGTCGCCGACATCGCGCAGCGCGGCACCCCCACCTGGGGCACCCTGCACAACGTCCTGCTGGTCTGGGTGGCCGCCATCGCGATCGGCTACGTCGTCGAGGTGGCCAGGGCCTCGGAGCGCACCCTCGCGAGGGCGCTGGAGATCGAGGCCGCCACCCGGGAGCGCGAGCGCCTGGCCCGCGACATCCACGACAGCGTCCTCCAGGTCCTGGCCATGGTGCAGCGCCGCGGCACCGCCCTCGGCGGCGAGGCTGCCGAACTCGGCAGGCTCGCGGGCGAGCAGGAGGTGGCGCTGCGCACCCTGGTCACCGGCGCCGCCCCCGCGCCCGCCGAGGAGGCGCCCCCGGGACGCGCACCGGCCGCCGTCAGGAAGAGGCGCCCGGCCGCGTCCGCGGGCCCCGGGGGCGAGTCGGACGTACGGCCGCTGCTCGCCCCGTACGCGGGCTCCCTGGTGACGTTCGCCGAGCCCGGCGCCCCGGTGCCGCTGCCCGGGCACGCCGCGCGCGAGCTGGCCGCGGCCGTCGGCGCGGCGCTCGACAACGTCCGGGTGCACGCGGGCCCGGGCGCGCGCGCCTGGATACTCGTCGAGGACGAGCCGGACGCGGTCACGGTGACGGTGCGCGACGACGGGCCCGGCATCCCGGAGGGCAGGCTCGCGGAGGCCGAGGGGGAGGGGCGGCTCGGGGTGGCGCTCTCCATCAAGGGGCGGCTGCGTGACATCGGCGGCACGGCCGCACTGGTCTCCGTGCCGGGACAGGGCACCGAGGTCGAACTGACGGTTCCGAGGACAGGGCGGGGTGAGCGGGCATGACGGACGGCGCGGCGGCGGGGGAGCCGCTGAGGGTGATGGTGGTCGACGACCACCCGATGTGGCGTGACGCGGTCGCCCGCGACCTCGGCGAGGCCGGGTTCCGGGTGGTCGCCACGGCGGGCGACGGCGAGCAGGCGGTACGGCGCGCCCTCGCCGCCGCGCCCGACGTACTGGTGCTTGACCTCAACCTGCCCGCGAAACCGGGGGTGCTGGTGTGCGGGGAGCTGGTCGCGGCGCTGCCGGGGCTCCGGGTGCTGGTGCTCTCGGCGAGCGGGGAGCACGCCGACGTACTGGAGGCGGTCAAGTCGGGCGCCACCGGCTATCTGTTGAAGTCCGCCTCCACCGAGGAGCTGACCGACGCGGTGCGGCGCACCGGCGCGGGCGAGCCGGTGTTCACGCCGGGGCTCGCGGGCCTGGTGCTCGGGGAGTACCGCAGGCTGGCGTCCGAGCCCGCGCCGTCCGCGCCGGACGGGCCGCGGGCGCCCCGGCTGACCGACCGGGAGCGCGAGGTGCTGCGCCTGGTGGCGAAGGGGCTGAGCTACAAGCAGATCGCGGAGCGCCTCGTCATCTCGCACCGCACCGTGCAGAACCACGTTCAGAACACCCTGGGCAAGCTCCAACTGCACAACAGGGTCGAGCTGGTCCGCTACGCCATAGAGCGCGGCCTGGACACCTGAGCCGCCGGGCGCGTGCGGGTGAGCCATGGGGCGCGTGCGCGGGCGCTCGCCCGTGGTGCCGGTACGCCCCGGTTTCCCGGTTCTTGCCCCCATCGTGTACGTTCAGTAAGCCGAACGGTCACCCGGAGGGCCGTACGTTAAACCGAACACCGCATCAGGCGCGGCGGCGGGACGTGAGCCCCGTGGAACAGGCCGCCGGGCCGGCTCAGCCGAAGGAGTCCCGAGTGAAGTCCCCCGAGAGTTCGATCAGGGACGTTCTTGCGGCCAACCTCCGTCGGGAGCGGGTGCGGCGCGGCCTGTCCCTCTCGAAGCTCTCCCAGCTCTCCAAGATCGGCAAGGCGACCCTCTCGCAGCTTGAGTCCGCGACGGGGAACCCCACCATCGAGACCGTGTTCAGCCTCTCCAGGGCGCTGGAGATCCCCATCTCCGACCTGATGGACGCCCGGCACTCGGACGCGGTCACGGTGGTGCGCGCGGCCGAGACCGAGGTGCTGTCGGGGGAGGGCGTCGACCTGCGGGCGCTGCACAGGATCGAGGCGAGCGGCATGATCGTGGAGGTGTTCGACCAGCAGGTGCGCGCCGACGGTAGGCAGCGCTCGCTCGGCCACGCGGGCACCGAGCACACCGTCGTCCAGTCGGGGCGGCTCGTCGCCGAGGTGGACGGCCGCCGGGTGGACCTCGGCCCCGGCGACTACATCGCGTTCGACGGCCGCCTCCCGCACAGCTACGCGGCCCCCGAGGGGCCGGTGCGCTCGGTGCTGCTGCTGCACTACCGCTCCGGCCGGCACGAGGCCGCCGACCAGCCCAACTCCCCTCACTGAGACCGCGTTCCCGCCTCTGCGCGCGGGCCGCCGCTCCGTCGTTCGCGCCCGCGCGCTGCTGTCGTTCCGCGCCGCCGCCCCGCCGTTCGCGCCTCTGCGCGTGGCCGCCGCCCCGCCGCCCCCGCCCCTGCGGGTGGCCGCCGTACCGCGTCGCCGCGGCGCCGTCCGCGGGCCGATCGGCGGGCGGACGGTCCGTTGACACCCGCTCCCCGGATACCTAGCCTGAATTTCGTTCGTTATACAGAACGGAGGCGGGCGAGTGAGCCGAACGCGGGTGGTGGTGCTCGGCGCCGGGATCATCGGCGCCGCCTGCGCCCGCGAGCTGGCCGCCGCCGGTTTCGACGTCGCCGTCGTGGACAGGGCGGGCGCCGCCGCCGCGACCACCTCGCACGGCGAGGGCAACATCCTGGTCTCCGACAAGGGCCCGGGGCCCGAACTCGAACTCGCCCGCCTCTCCCGCCGTCTGTGGCCCGAAGTGCTCGCCGCCCTCGACGAGCGCACCCCGGGCGCCTCGCGCGCCGCCGAGTGGGAGCCCAAGGGCGGCATCGTCGTGGCCACCACCCCCGGGGGCGCCGACGGACTGCTCGGCTTCGCCGCCGCGCAGCGCGCCGCCGGGGTGCGCGCCGACCCCCTCGATGCCGCGGAACTGCGCGCCGCCGAGCCCTTCCTGACGGAGGACCACACCGCCGCCGTGCACTACCCCGAGGACGCCCAGGTGCAGCCCGCGGGCGCCGCGGCCGCGCTGCTCGGCGACGCGCTGGCGGCGGGCGCCCGGCTGCACACCGGGCGCGAGGTGCTGGGCGCGGTCACCCGCGGCGGGCGTATCACCGCCGTACGCACCACACGCGGGACGCTCGGCGGCGACGTCTTCCTCGACGCGGCGGGGCCCTGGGCGGGCGAACTCTCCGTGAGGCTCGGCGCCCCCGTCGCGGTCCGCCCGCGCCGCGGCGAGATCCTGGTGACCACCCCGCTGCCGCCCACCGTCTTCCACAAGGTCTACGACGCGGACTACGTGGGCGCCGTCGGCAGCGGCGCCGGGGAGCTGATGACCTCCGCGGTGGTGGAGGCCACCCGCGCGGGAAGCGTGCTCATCGGCTCGTCGAGGCGCCGCGCGGGCTTCGACGACAGGACGCGCCCCGAGGTGCTGTCCGCCGTCGCCGCCAAGGCGCTGCGGCTCTTCCCCGCCCTCGCCGCAGTCCCCGTGATGCGCGCCTACGGCGGCTTCCGGCCGTACGTCCCCGACCACCTGCCGCTCATCGGACCCGACCCGCGCCTCGCCGGGCTCTGGCACGCGACCGGCCACGAGGGCGCCGGTATCGGCCTCTCCGTGGGCACCGCCAGGCTCCTGCGCGACCTGCTGCTCGACGCGGAACCCGCCCTCGACCCCGCCCCGTTCCGGGTGGACCGCCCCGCCGCCCTCGGCACCCCGCCCGACGGCGCCCCCGCGCCCGCCGCCAAGGAGGAGTCATGACCCCGAGGCTCGTGCCCGCCGCCACCGACCCGGTGCGCCGCGGCGACCGCCCCCTCACCATCACCGTCGACGGCACCCCGCTGCCCGGCGTCGCGGGCCAGAGCCTGGCCGGAGTGCTGCTCGCCGCGGGCCGCACCGCCTGGCGCACCGGCCGCGACGGGCGCCCCCGCGGGGTGTTCTGCGGCATCGGGGTCTGCTTCGACTGCCTGCTCACCGTCAACGGCGAGCGCGACGTGCGCGCCTGCCGCCGCCGCGCCCGCGACGGGGACACCGTCACCACCCAGTCACGTACCGGCCCCGGGGCCGATGGGGCACGCCCGTGACGCGCCGCGCGGTCGTGGTGGTCGGCGCCGGGCCCGCCGGGCTCGCCGCGGCGGACGCCGCGCTCGCGGCCGGGGCCCAGGTCACCCTCGTCGACGACGCCGAGCGCCCCGGCGGCCAGTACCACCGCATGCTCCCCGACGCCTACGGCGCGACGCGCCCCGAGGCCGTCCAGCACGGCTACCGCTCCTTCGCCGAGCGCAGCGCCCGGGTGCTCGGCCACCCCCGCTGCTCCTGGTGGGCGGGCGCCGAGGTGTGGGCGCTCGAACGCCCCGAACCCGGCGAGGCGCGCCCGCCCGCCGTGCACGTACTGCGCGGCGAGCCCGGCGCCCCCCGCGCCCGGCACGTCCTCACGCCCGACGCGCTGGTGCTCGCCACCGGCGCCCACGACCGGGTGCTGCCCTTCCCCGGCTGGGACCTGCCGGGGGTCTGCACCGCGGGCGCGGCCCAGGCGCTCGCCAAGGGCGAACGGCTGGCGGTGGGGGAGCGGGTGGTGGTCGCGGGCACCGGGCCCTTCCTGCTGCCGGTGGCCGCCGCGCTGCTCGACGCCGGGTCCGAGGTCGCCGCCGTCCTCGAAGCGGGCCGCGGCGCCGCGCTCGCCCGCGGCTGGCTGCGGCGGCCCTGGGAACTCGCGGCGCAGGGCGGCAAGGGCGCGGAACTCGCCGCGCTCGGCGCGACGCTGACCCGCCACCGGGTCCCGTACCGCACCGGCAGGGGCGTGGTCGAGGCGCGCGGCGACGGCCGGGTCGAGGAGGTCGTCGACGCGGCGCTGCGGCCGGACTGGTCCGTGGTCCCCGGCACCGAGCGGACCACCCCCGTGGACGCCGTCTGCGTCGGCCACGGCTTCACGCCCCGCCTCGAACTCCCGGTCGCCGCGGGCTGCGACCTCACCGCGCCGCCCGGCGCCCGCCCCGGAGAGGCGTACGTCGCCGTCGACGGCGACCAGGCCACCAGCAGCCCCGGCGTCTACGCCTGCGGGGAGCTGACCGGTGTCGCCGGGGCACCCGCCGCCCGCACCGAGGGCGCCCTCGCGGGCTGGCTCGCCGCCGGGGGCGACCCGGCCGCCCGGCCGCTCACCGCGCTGCGCCGCCGCCGCGACCAGGGCAGGGCCTTCGCGGCGCGGCTCGCCCGCGCCCACCCCGTCGGCGCCGACTGGCCGGGCTGGCTGCGCCCCGACACCGTGGTCTGCCGCTGCGAGGCGACCGACTACGCGAGCCTGTGCGCCGCCGCGGACGCCGACGACCGGGTGGCGCGGCTGAACACCCGCGCCGGGCTCGGGCCCTGCCAGGCCAGGGTCTGCGGCCCCACCGTCGCGGAACTGCGCGCCCGCAGCGGCCCCGACACCCCGCCGCGCCCCGGGGGCCCCGTACCCGCGGGAGCGCACCACAGGCCCGTCGCCGTGCCGGTGCGCCTCGGCGAACTCGCCGCCCCACCCGTGCCGCCCGCCCCGCCCGCGTGACCCACCGATTCCGTCAGGAGAGCCGTACATGACCAGCACCACCCCCCAGGCCGAGGCGCTGACCGGCGTCGTCGTCGCGACCGCCCTGCCCTATCGCGAGGACCCGGGCGCCCCCGCGGGCCTCGCCGTCGACTACGACCGCTACGCGGAGCACTGCCGCTGGCTCGTCGACAGCGGCTGCGACGGCGTCGGGCCCAACGGCTCGCTCGGCGAGTACTCCTCGCTGACCGACGAGGAGCGCCGCCGCGTCGCCCGCACCGCCATCGAGGCCGTCGCGGGCCGCGGCCGGGTCATCGTCGGGGTGCACGGCGTGGGCTCCCACCTGGCCGCGCACTGGGCCGAGGCCGCCGCCGAGGACGGCGCCGACGGCGTGCTCTGCCTGCCGCCGACGATGTACCGGGCCAACCGGGGCGAGATCCTGGCCCACTTCGAGGCCGTGGCCGCCGTCGGACTGCCCGTCATGGTCTACAACAACCCCCTCGACACCAAGGTCGACCTGACCCCCGGCCTGCTCGCCGAGATCGCCGCCATCGACAACGTCCACGCCGTCAAGGAGTTCTCGGGCGACGTCCGCCGGGTCCTCCAGATCAAGGAGGAGGCGCCCGGGCTCGACGTGGTCTGCGGCGCCGACGACGTCACCCTGGAGAGCCTGGTGATGGGCGCCACCGGCTGGTTCGCCGGGTTCCCCAACGTGTTCCCCGCCGAGTCCGCCCGGCTGTTCGCGCTCGCCGTGGAGGGCAGGCTCGCCGAGGCGCGGGCGCTGTACGAGCCGCTGGTCGCCGCGTTCCGCTGGGACTCGCGCACCGAGTTCGTGCAGGCCATCAAGCTCGGCATGGAGCTGGTCGGCCGCTACGGCGGCCCCTGCCGCCCGCCCCGGGGACCGCTCGTGCCCGCCCACCACGCACAGGTCACCGCCGACATGCGGCGCGCCGTCGACGCCATCGCCGCCGGGGCCGCCGCCGAGGGGCAGCCGGCCTGATGCGCAGCGTCCGCACCCTCAGCGCCGTCGACTCCCACACCGAGGGCATGCCCACCCGGGTGGTCACCGGCGGGGTGCCCGCGCTGCCGGGCGCCACCATGGCCGAGCGCCGCGCGTACGCCGTCGGGCACCTGGACGGTCTGCGCAGGTTCCTGATGGACGAGCCGCGCGGCCACCCCGCGATGAGCGGCGCCCTGCTCCAGCCGCCGATCCGCGAGGACGCCGACTGGGGCGTGGTGTACATCGAGGTCAGCGGCTTCCTGCCGATGTGCGGCCATGGCACCGTGGGTGTCGCGACGGTGCTGGTGGAGACCGGCATGGTCGAGGTGCGCGAGCCGGAGACCGTGGTCAGGCTCGACACCCCGGCGGGGCTCGTCGAGGCCAGGGTCGCGGTGCGCGACGGCGCCGCCGAGCACGTCACCCTGCGCAACGTGGACGCCTTCGCGCTCGACCTCGGCGCGAAGGTCGAGGTGCCCGGCATCGGCGAGGTCACCTACGACATGGCGTACGGCGGCAACTTCTACGCCATCGTCGAACTCGCCGGCCTCGGGCTCCCGTTCGACCGGGCACGCAAGGACGACATCCTGGCCGCCGGGCTCGCGATCTCCCGCGCCGTCGACGAGCAGAACATGCCGCGCCACCCCGCGGACCCGCTCATCCACGGCTGCAAGCACGTGCAGTTCCTCGCGCCGGGCTCCACCGCACGGCACTCCCGCAACGCGATGGCGATCAGGCCGGGCTGGTTCGACCGCTCCCCGTGCGGCACCGGCACCTGCGCCCGGATGGCGCAGTTGCACGCGCGCGGGGAACTGCCGCTGCACACCGAGTTCGTCAACGAGTCCTTCATCGGCACCCGCTTCACCGGGCAGTTGCTCGCCACCACCGAGGTCGGGGGGCTGCCCGCCGTGGTGCCCGAGTTCTCCGGGCGCGCCTGGATCACCGGCAGGGCCGACTACCTGCTCGACCCCGCCGACCCGTTCCCGCACGGCTTCGTCCTCTGACGCGGCCCGCGCACCGCCGGGCGCGGCGGCCACCGGCATGCACCGCCGGGCACGGCGGCCACCGGCACACCAGGAGGTGTCCCTTGGCGTTCCAGCAAACCGACCGCGCCGCACGCGGCGGCCTGTTCTCACGGGCCGGGCTCTTCCGGCTCAAGCCCGCGGAGACCGGCGAGGAGGAGACCGCGGGCGGGCTGCGCCGCACGATGGGCCTGTGGCAGTTGGTCGCGCTGAGCCTCGGCGGCCTCGTCGGCGCCGGGGTCTTCTCGCTCGCCGGGGTGGTCGCGCACGACGACGCGGGACCCGGCGTGATGATCTCCTTCGGGATCGCCATCGTCGCGAGCGGCGCGGCCGCCCTGTGCTACGCGGAGTTCGCGGGCGCCGTGCCCAGGGCGGGCAGCGCGTACACCTACTCGTACGCGGCGCTCGGCGAGCTGGTGGGCTGGCTCATCGGCTGGGACCTGCTGCTTGAGTACACCGCGATCGTGGCGGTGGTCGCCATCGCCGTCTCCGGCTACCTCACCTACATCCTCGACCACATCGGGCTGCACCTGCCCGCCTGGTCGCTGGGGGCGCCCGGCAGCGGCGACGGCCACCGCGTCGACCTCTTCGCGCTGCTGCTCTGCCTGCTGCTGGCGTTCGTGCTGTCCCGCGGCACCCGGCAGTCGGCGCGCTTCGAGACGGTGCTCGTGGTGGTCAAGCTGCTGATCGTCGCGGTCGTCGTGGTGGCGGGCGCCTTCCACATATCCTCGGGGCACTTCAGCCCCTTCCTGCCGTTCGGCCTCGACGGCACCTTCACCGGGGCCGCCACCGCGTTCTTCGCGGTGTACGGGTACGACGCGATGAGCGCGGCGGCCGAGGAGAGCGCCGACGCCAAGCGGGTGCTGCCGAAGGCCATCGTGATCTCCCTCGCCATCGCCGCCGTGATCTACCTGCTGACCTGCGTGGTACTCCTCGGCATGCAGGACTACCGGGACATCTCGGTCGGCAGCCCCTTCTCCAGCGCCCTGGAGTCCGTGGGGCTCTCCGGGCTCGGCATGGTGGTGGCGATCGGGGCGGTCGTCGGCGTCACCACCTCGGCCTTCGCCAACATGCTCGCGGTGACCCGGGTCTGGTTCTCCATGAGCCGCGACGGCCTGCTGCCCGGCTACTTCGCCAGGAACCACCCGCGCCGCCACGTGCCGACCCGGGTGATCTGGCCGGTCGGCGCCGGTTCCGCGCTGATCGCCGGTTTCCTCCCGATCCGGGAGGCGGCCGACCTCACCAACATCGGCATCCTGGCCGCGTTCGTGGTGGTAGCGGTGGCAGTGGTCGTCCTACGACACACCCGCCCCGACCTCCCACGCTCCTTCCGCACCCCCCTGGTCCCCCTGGTCCCCGCGACCGGCGTGGCATTCTCCCTCTGGCTGATCACCAACCTGGACCGGGTGACGTGGCTGCGCTTCGCCGTATGGATGGTTGTCGGCTTGGTGCTCTACGGGACGTACGGCTTCCGCAACTCGGCGGAGAATCGGGGGGTGCCGGGGGTGGGTGACTGACGGGGGTGGTCACACCCTCCCTAGGTGTATTGACCACCAGCGTTGTTAACGGCTGGGCAGTGTCGCCCGCGGTCAAGTTTGGAGGCTCGCCGAGGTGCCGCGACTCGCGCACCTGCCCGCCGTCTCGTCCGGATAGGAGAAAGGTCGTGGCAGAGCGAGCTCGCCGGCGCATTCGTGACTGAGTGCGCTAGCTGAGGGTGCTCAGCGTGTTTGCGCAGATGTCAGCGCTCTCCGAGGAGGTCATTGGTGACTGCGGTGACCGCGGACACGACGGCGGTGCGGTGTTCCTGAAGGCGGTGAGCCTTGTCTTCGCCGTGCGGGTTGCGGATCTTCGCTTCGGTCGCGTTCCAGTTCATGGCGATGCCCAGCACGATCATCATGACGTCGGTGGCACGTGACATGCCGATGCCGTAGTGCTCGGCGACGGCGGCGGCCTTGGATACGTGGGCCTCGACTTCGCCTGCGGAGGCTTCCGGATTTTCGAGCATCTTCCACTGGTTCAGGCGCTGCACCCCGGGGTCGGCGGCCAGGGCGTCGAAGAGGGCGCCGGCGTATCCGGGCAGGTCGTCCGGTGTGAAGGGAGCGGCGTCGGCCAGGATGCGCAGCCTGTCGGTCATGACCGCTTCGAACAGGGCTTCCTTGGAGCCGAAGTGATGGTAGGCGGCCTGCTTGTTGACCTTGGCGGCCTCGGCGATCCGGGCAATACGGGCACCGGCAAGGCCGACCCGGAGGAACTCCTCGTATCCGGCAGTCAGCAGGCGTGCACGGGTGGCAGCGGGGTCGTAGGCCATGGCTCCATCCTATTTCAACCGCCCGTTTGACATCGCCATTGGGCACGCCTACGTTCTAAGAGTCAACCAAACGGTTGAAATAGAAGGGCGATGTCATGACATTGAAGACCTGGTTCATCACCGGAGCCACCGCGGGCATCGGCCGCGCCGTCACCGAGCAGCTCCTGTCCCAGGGCCACCGGGTGGCGGCTACCGCGCGGCACCCCGAGGCGCTGGCAGACCTGGCGGAGAAGTACCCGGACCTGCTGTGGACCGCGCCCCTCGATGTGACCGACACCCAGGCGCTGCGCGCCGTCGTGGACCGCGTTTTCACCGAGGTGGGACCGGTGGATGTGGTGTTCTCCAACGCCGGACGCGGTTCCGTCGGCGCGGCCGAGGAGCTGACGGACGAGCTGATCGATTCGCAGATCGCGTTGAACATGACCGCGCCGATCCAGCTGCTGCGGGCTGTGCTGCCGCACCTGCGGGCGCAGGGCGGGGGCCGGTTCGTCCAGACCTCGACCATGGGCGCGCACATCACCACGCCTGGCGCCAGCATGTATCACGCCTCGAAGTGGGGCGTGGAGGGCTTCTTCGAGTCCGTGATCCCTGAGGTCACCCCCTTCGGTGTCGGAATCACCATGGTCGAGCCCGGCGTCATCCGCACCACCTTCGGCGCCAACCTCGACATCGCGCCGGGGATGCCCGAGTACGCCGCGGGCCCGGCCGGTCAGATCCGCGGCTATCTCACCACGGTCGACAACGTCACCGCCCAGGCGCCTGGCGATCCGCAGAAGGTCGCCGCCGCGATCATCGCCTCCGCCGAGGACAGTCCGGCGCCGCGCCGCCTGGCCTTGGGCAGCGACGCCTACAGCGCCATGCGGACAGCACTGAGCGACCGCATCGCCGAGCTTGACGCCGGCAAGGCGACCGCCGCCTCCACCGACTTCTAAAACCTCCTCGATCCAGCCCCTGGGGTCCTCTGCGCGACGGCCCCCTACCCAGGCACGCCCGAAACCGGGCCACCCTGCCCCACCACACCACGAAGGACGCAACAGCCATGTCCAAGGTTCTCGCCATCTTCGGTGCCGGCTCCGGCCTCGGTACCGCCCTCGCCCGCCGCTTCGGCAGGGAGAACTACCGCATCGCGCTGATCGCCCGGAACGCCGAGCGGCTGCAGGCCATGACCGACGAGCTCGCCGCCGAGGGCATCGAGACCGCCGCGTTCCCCACCGACCTGTCCGACCCCGGCAACGCCACCACGGTGGTGCAGGCCATCAAGGACCGCTTCGGCCGCATCGACGTCGTGTCCTACCAGCCTCTTCCGGCCGGCACCGCCTTCATGCCCGCCACCGAGCTCGATGCCGAGCGGCTGAGCCACTGGGTGAACCTCTTCCTGCTCACCCCCGTCGAGATCGCTCACACCGTGCTGCCCGAGATGACCGAGCGCGGCGAAGGCGCCTTCATGGTCACCGGCGGCTTCACCGCCGCCGACCCCCAGCCCTTCATCAGCGGCATCGGCCCGGCCATGTCCGGCATCCGCAACTTCGTCTACTCCCTGCACGGCGAAGTCGCCGACGCCGGCGTCTACGCCGGAGTCGTCACCCTCTCCGCGCTCATCAAGAACAGCGAGTCCTACAACGCGATCTCGCCCGAGCAGCTCGCCGAGATCACCGGCGGCACCACAGGCATGCACGTCATCGACCCCGCCGACCTCGCCGAGACCTACTGGCAGCTCTACACCGGCCGCACCCAGATCGAGTACCGCTTCCCCGCACCTGCGGCGCACTAACCGCCCGCAGGTCCACTGAAGAGCTTTCGGAGAGAGCAATGACTGACCTCACCGGCAAGACCGCCCTGATCACCGGCTCCGCCCGAGGCATCGGCAAGGCCATCGCCCTGCGCTACGCGCAGCTCGGCGCAGGCGTCGTCATCAACTACGCATCCAACAACGCCAACGCCGATCAGGCACTCAAGGAAGTCCTCGCGCACGGCGGCAAGGCCATCGCCGTCAAGGCCGACATCTCCCAGCCCACAGACGTCGACCGGCTGTTCGCCGAGGCCAGGGAAGCCTTCGCCACCGTCGACATCGTCGTCGCCAATGCCGGACTGGAACTGCTCGGCACCCCGATCGCCAACCTCAGCGACGAACAGATCGACCGCATGGTCAACGTCAACGCCCACGGCGCGCTCCTGACCCTGCAGCGGGCCGCGCAACACGTCGCTGACAACGGCAGGATCATCAACATCGCCTCCACCGCCATCGCCGGCCCCGTCGCCGGGGCGGGCCTCTACACCGCGACGAAGGCGCCGAGCCGCTACTTCGCCGAGGTCCTCGCCCGCGAGACGGCAGAGCGCGGCATCACCGTCAACACCATCCAGCCCGGACCCATCGACGAGGCCGGAGTCTTTATCGACTCCATCCCCAGCGATTCCCCCTTCCGCGGCCTCCAGGCCGCCGGCCGCATCGGCGACCGTATCGGCAACCCCAGCGACGTCGCCGACGCCGCCGAATACCTCGCCAGCGACCTCGCCACCTGGGTCAGCGGCACCACCCTCACCGTCACCGGCGGGCTGCCCCAGTAACGAGCCGAGCCAGACACAACGAGACAGACAGGCGAGACGACCTCACCGAACGTCCCCCTCGCGGCGCGCCGACTGACCCCCGGCGCGCCGTCTCATGCCTGCTGCCGCCCCCTCCGCAGCCCGTCCCCTGGCAAAGCGGCACGAACTCCCATGCTCCTCCCGTTCCATTCTGATCAACTCGCGCAGAGGTACCCGTGCCCCATCCCCATGCCCGGATGACCATTCACGGCAGACGCCTCCTCGTCGACAGAGTCCGGGCCGGCCGCCCCGTCGCCCACGTGGCCGACGAAATGGGCATCTCCCGCACTACCGCACACAAGTGGGTCCGCCGCTGGCGTGCCGAAGGCGACGCGGGACTGCACGACCGCACGAGCAGACCTCGAACCACGCCGCACCGCACCCCCGCTGAAATAGAGAAACAAATCTGCGCCCTGCGGCAAGAAAAGAAACTCGGCCCGGCTCGGATCGGCCCCATCCTCGGCATGCCCGCCTCCACGGTCCACCGCGTCCTCACCCGCCACAGCCTGAACCGGCTGCGCTGGATGGACCGGCCCACCGGCCAGATCATCCGCCGCTACGAACGCGAACAGCCTGGCGAACTCATCCACGTCGACATCAAGAATCTCGGCAACATCCCCGACGGCGGCGGACATCGCTTCATGCCCCGACAGCACGCCCTCGCCAACCGGCAGGTCACTACCAGTGTCCGCAAGGGCGGTAGTCCGGTGATCGGCTACAGCTTCATCCACACCGCCATCGACGACCACTCCCGGCTCGCCTACAGCGAAGCCCTCGCCGACGAACGCAAGGAAACCGCCTCCGCATTCTGGCGACGTGCCGACGCCTTCTTCGCCGCGCACGGCATCACCGTTCAGCGCGTCCTGACCGACAACGGCTCGTGCTACCGGTCCGCGCTGTTCCGCCGGACTCTGAGCGCGGCCGGCATCGTCCACAAGCGCACTCGGCCCTACCGTCCGCAGACGAACGGCAAGGTGGAGCGCCTGAATCGCACTCTGCTCGACGAATGGGCGTACGTGCGCCCGTACGCCAGCAACGCCGAACGCACCGACGCCCTGGCGGACTTCCTTCACACCTACAACTACCACCGATGCCACACCGCACTCGGCAGGCAGCCACCCATCAGTCGCGTAAACAACCCTGCAGGTCAATACGCCTAGGCAGAACTCGGGGGGCGACTCACCGGTCGCGCAGCGGCCCCGTTTCCACGTGGTGGTAGCGGTCGGCCGCGGCCGTCCACGCTGACGAACATGACTCGATCGTGGTCAGAAAAGGGCCGGAGTCTCATCGGTACCCCCTTCCGGCGGCAGGCCGCGCAGTCCTTCCAGCGAGCCGGCCACCGTGGCGAGCCGGACGAAGAGACGCGCCGCAACCAAGGCGTCGTAGCCCGCCCGATGAGGCCGCACATCATGCGGCAGCCCCTCGGCAAGCTGAAGCGCCTCGACCAGCGAACCGAGCCGGAAACTCATCTGGTCAGGCATAAAACGCCGCGCTAGCTTGAGCGTGTCGAACACTTCGGGGCACGTCCAGTCGGGCATCTTGCGCCGAAGAACGCCTGCGTCCACGTGCGCGTTGTGTGCCACGAAGGCCGAGACGTCCAACGCTTTGAGAACATCGTCCCTGATGTCCGTGAACACCGGGGCGTCGGCCACGGCCTTGTTGCTGATGCCGTGAACGCGCCGCGCCATCGGCGTGATCGCTTGGTCGGGACGGACCAGCCATGAGACCGGCTCCCCGATGACACCGCCGACGACGGGGACAGCAGCCAGCTCCACAAGGTCCGGCGGCTGGTGGCCGTTCCCCTCCACGTCAACGACCGCGTAGGAGAGTTCCGTCCAGTCAGCCATCTTGCGTGCCGTCCTTCCAGCCGATCTCAGCTCGGCCATGTCGCCGCTCCCGGTGCGGGTGCCGTACGTCGTGCACCTGGAACCTGAAAGTGTGTTGCAGGTAGTAACGCGGCTGCTCGGTCTCCAGTCCCGAGACGACGGCCGCGTGCTCCGTGACGTCCACGACCACCGGACCACGAGCCTCCGGAAGGTCGGCGGCGACTTCCCGCAGCCGCTTCGCGGTCGGGACGTGGTGTGCATCCTTGCAGCGGTCGAGCTGCGCCAGCGGGCAGATGTCGCAGAGTTCAGGGACGCCGTAGTGGCCGTTGTAGTCCGGCAACTCATGGGCGTAGGCCACGGCGCACGAGGTCTTGCGGAACAAGGAGTCGCTGTCGGCGAAGCTGGAAAGGACGCGCCTTTCCAACGTCTCCGGCACAATCTTGCGCCGGGCCGTCTCGTCGTACGGCTCGGGCAGGTTGTTCGCCTTGTAGTAGGCCGCGATCTGGTCGCGGTAGAACAGCCCCGTGAAGACCGTCGCGTCGGCGTGCTTGCTCAGCTCGTACGCCTGGTCCAGGTGCTCGGGTGAGTCGTTGAGACCAGGCACCAGCGGGCGCCAGTAGAGAACCGTCCGGTACTTGCGGCTCCGCGGCGCGCTCATGAGTTTCAGGGACTCGGCCGCGACATGCGACGGGTAGGGCTCGATGCCCTTGTCGTCGATCCCGGAGTACGTGAACAGCAGCGTCAGCTTGACGTGCTGGAGCCGGTTGAGCCGGTCAATGTCCTCGGGCTTCATCTGGTGCCTGGTGATGACGAGTGCGTGGTTCGTCAGCTTCCGGGCGTCCAGGTCCTCCAGCACGGCGAGAGTGTGCGGCCGGACCACAGGCAAGAACGGGTCGGTGGCGCGGTTGAACACCTGTACCGGCGTGACGTGCGGCTGGAAGTAGCGATGACCGACCAGTTCTTCGACGGCTTCGGCGTCGCTCATGAGCGCACGCGGCACACGCTGGTCCCACAGACCGTAGGTGTGCCGGATGCAGTACGCACAGTCCAGCGGGCAGCCCTGAATGTGATTCAGGCTGAGCCCGCTTTTGCGATACTCCACGACTTCGCGGGCGCGCTCGGGCATCCGCTCTGTCTGATCACGAGTTAAAAGTTGCACTGAGACAGGCACTTGACGGCCTCCCGAGTCCGGGGACGGGGGAGCGCGGAGTAACGCGCTCCATGGGAAGCGTAGGGGTGCACTTTGGCATTGAATAGAAAATTTCTGGGAATTTCTAGAAACTCACTCGCCAGGAGAGAAGGCGCGCAATCAGGAGCCATCCTCCGAGGTGTCAGGAGCGAAGGCTTCGATCACCCGATTGATGATCGCCCGCGCCGCCCTGCCGTAGCTGGCAACGGCCGCAAGCTGCTCAAACGCGCTGCCGTACAGCTCGATTTCTTGTGGTTGGCGGAGGTCAAGCTCAGCCGACAGCGTCTCAACGAGCACCCGTTCGTTGTCGTAGATCCAGAAGCCATGCCACGGCGAAGTGGCGTATTGAGCCTCGAAGCTGATAATGCCGAGACGCACGTTCGGGAGCTGCGACAGTGAAACCATCCGATCAAGCTGACCGATCATGACGTCCGGAGCGCAGAGACGAAACCTGAGCGCCGCTTCGGTAAGAACGAAGTGGAATCGCTTGTCCGGTCGGTACAGGATCTCTTGGCGCCTTGCCCGCCCGGCCACGGCCTCGTTGATGTCATTGGGCAACTTCAGCCGGCGGATGCCTTCGGCGAAGCGGGCACGTGCGTACTCGGGTGTTTGGAGGAGACCTGGAATCACGGTTGCTTCGAAGGCACGGAAAAGCCGGGTCCTCTGGTCCCACGAGATCAGCTCTTGCTGGTGGGGCCTCAAGCCGGTGCGGAGGATGCGCTGCCACTCGGCGTGCTGCACTTCCAGCGTGTGCAGCGAAGCGAGCAGCGCTTCGGTCTCGCCCTCGCTCCCCGTGACCGCGGCCCACTTGCGAATGTCGTCGTCGGTGGGGGTCTGGCGGCCGTTCTCCAGCTTGGACACCTTGGAAGGCGGCCACGACAACGACTCCGCGAGCTGCCTGCCGCTCATGTCGGCAGCTTGGCGAAGCTCGCGGAGTCGTTTGCCCAGGGCATCTCTGGCCTCGTGGACGTTAGACGAACCCGAGGTGTTGTTCGGTGGCAAAGTCATCCCGCCTGATGGCGTGGTGCCAAGCGGCATCGCGCCAGTAGTTGTGCTGCACGACTTCGCGGGCGTCTTCGATGACCTCGCCGCCAAGGAAGGCGTCGGCGTCATCAAAGTGCATCCGCACCAGCTTGCGCGAGTCGAACAGCCAGTAGTCGTGAGGGGGGAGCTGTTCGGCGTCCGCCCGGTCGCGCGTCAAGTAGCGGATGTCCTCGCCGGCGCCGTTGGTGAACTGAGCACACCACACACCGAACCGGCTGTAGTCGGTGAGCGGCAAGCTGACCACCCGTACACGCGTGAAGCGTCGCGCCCTGGACGTAGCGTCACGAATCATAGTCAGCCAGTCCTGCAGCCACGGCAGGTCGTCCTTCTCCTGCGCAAGGAACTTCCGCAGCGACTCGTTCTCATAGTCCGCGTCGTAGCGGTCGCGGACTTCCAGACGAAACGCTGTGTGCTCGAACGACTGGAAGAGTCGGCCGAACTCTTCTCCGGTCAGAAAGCTCAGTGTTCTCCCTCCTCCATATAGCGGCGGGCGTACATCTTGAGCACGTCTTCCGGGATCTCGATCAGCGTCTCATGGTCGGGGACCTCGCCGACGTCGGCCAGTACCTGGAGGTCCGTCACCTTCCAGCCCTGCGCGATGTAGGTGACGCGGTCGGTGCGGTCGGTGGCGAACAGCGTCGGGGAGTTGCCGATCTGAGACTCAGGGTCCTTACCGAGGAACCGAGCACGCATGGTGTCCTCCCTTGCTCGAAACTTGACGAACCGTTCTCGCACATCGTGAGGCGGACGGCTCGAACGGTCAAGGCGGCCTCTCTACAGGGGGCATGGAGCAGCGGAGAGCGGTCGGCACGGCGACGCCGGAGGATTGGCCCGCCGTTCGCGTCACCCCTGGTCCGACGCTGTCCGACGCCGATGGCGCTGACACGGATGGAAGGGGCCGCGGAGCGCGGATCGGACTCGGTCGTCGGCGGCATGTACCGGCATATGCGGGCGCTCCCGTATCTGCGCCCGGGCCAGTACCGGACGGTGCTCGGCTGGTGCGGCTCGGCCTGGCGAAGCTCGGGCAGGCCGAGCCTGGCCGGGAGCGGGAATGGTGACGGGGGCAGTTGCACCTCGGGGCCGCGGTGATGGCGGGGCGCGCGCACGACAATGCCGCAGCGCCCGGGCACCTTGAGGAGCCGGAACCAACGCCCCCGACACCCTCCACGCCCAGCCCGGTGGACGCCTGGGCGGGCCCGCGATCCATGATCCGCCGCGTGCCCGCTACTGCTCCCTCGCGTCCACGGACACCGCCAAGTCCTGGCGTCGCGCGGTGGTGTGCGTACGGTGTCTGGAACCTAAGCGGGGCGAGCGGGGGCCGCTTCGGCATGTCTGCGTGAAACGGCGTTGCCCCATACTGGCGGTGACGAGCTGTAAGGAGGGCAATGCCGTGACGACTCCCGATGGTACGCCGGACCCCTACGCCGCCCCGATCGTCTTCGGCCAGCGCATGCAGATCCTGCGTCAGCGCCGGGGCATCACACGCACCCAGCTCGGCGGACTCCTCGGGCTCACCGCATCGTGGGTGAAGGGGGTGGAGACCGGCCGTCTCCAAACCCCCAAGCTGAACATGGTGCTCCGCATCGCCGAGGTACTGCGTGTCCGAAATCTGGCCGACCTCACGGGACACGACGTGGCCGTGGATCTGTTCACGGGTCCTGGGCACCCCCGACTCCCCGCCGTGGGCGCGGCGGTGGACGCGTTCCCGATGACCGGCCGGTCTCAGGAGCAGCCTGCCGCGCATCTGCGGGCCCGGCTCGACGCGGCGTGGACGGCGCGGCATTCGGCGCCGAACCACCGGGAAATCATCGGCGGTCTGCTGCCGAACCTGATCGGGGACGCGCAGACGGCGGTGCGGCAGGCAGCCACCGGCACGGAGCGGCGAGCGGCGCAGGCGATCCTCTCTGAGGTGTACAGCCTCGCGCAGTTCTTCGTGGCGTATCAGCCGGATGCGGCACTGCTGTGGCGGGTGGCCGAGCGCGGCCTGATCGCGGCGCGGGAGAGCGAGGACCCGCGCGCCATCGGTGTCGCGGCGTGGCTCACCGCACAGGCCCACCGCGACAGCGGCCCCGCGCACTTCGACGCTGCCGACACCGTGACTCGCGAAGGTCTTGAGTACCTGGCGCCGCACCTGCCCGACGCGACGGACGCCGTGTTGGCCATCGCGGGCGCGCTCACGTTCGAGGCGGGCTACACCGCGGCGCGCCGTCTGGAGACAGGCACGGCGTGGCGGTTGTGGGACCGGGCCCGGGAGATGGCAGGGCGCCTGCCCGCGACCTACTACGACCCGGTCACGTCGTTCGGCCGGGCCATCATGGGGGCCCACGCGGTCACCGTCGCCGTGGAGCTGCACGCGGGCGGAGAGTCGGTGCGGCAGGCCGCGGCAGCGGACGCCGCGACGATCCCGTCCCGGCCGCGACGAGCGCGCCACCGGATCGAGGAGGCACGCGGGTACCAGCTCGACGGACAGCCGGATGTGGCACTGGCGACGTTGGCCAAGGCGCACGAGGCGGCGCCGGAGACCATCAAGTACAACGGCTACGCGAAGGCGATCATCCTGGAGGAAGCGGAGTCGAAGGCCCCCGTCCGCCGCCGCCGTGCCTCCGAACTCGCAGTGCGGATCGGCATGCTGACCGCGTAGTCGTGGGGGCACAATCTGTGCCCCCGATTGCGCCGCACCGCTCCTACGGTCACGAAGAAGCCCGGCGACCTGCCACCGGTCCCGGGGATGGCCGACTGGTTGGAGCCGACGTGCAGCACGCTACACAGCGTCCCCCCGGACGAGCGAACAGAACTTGACGAGCCCGGAGCGGTGCCGGCGCCCGCGTACCGTACGGCCGCCGCTGCCGCCTGGCTCACCCAGGCGTACCCACGCCCGGCTGAGGTGTACGAGGCGTGGTCGCATCCGTACGGTGTGGCCGCTCTGCCGTGCAATGGGCCGTTCACCGCGGTGCGTCTGGCTGAGAGCGTCGTGCGTGCCGCCGTCGACCGCGACGATCCGGCCGCTGTCCGCGCCCGCCTTGCCGAGACCCTGTACGGGCCGGTCATCCACGATCCGCAGCACCGGCGCTACTACGCCCTTGTTTCGGCAGGTGCCGCGAAGGGGTGGCGGGTGCCCGGGGTGGAGTGCCTTGGCTCGGAGTATTACCTCGGCGTTCCCAACCCCGCCGCGATCCGTCCCTCGGGAATGAACGGGTACTGGGTGGTGCCGATGGACGGCCCAGGACACCTGTGCGATCCGGTCGCGGTGGAGGAGTTGGCGCGGCGCGGGCGGGAGCGCGCGGCGGCCGGGGCGATGCGTCTGTGCTTCCGGTGTCAGGAATGGGCCCACGGCACGGAGTTGGTGCAGATTATCGAGCAGGGCTCGACCTTTGGTGCCGGTCTGTACGCCTGCCCGAGCTGCCGCGCGGCACACCGACTGACGCCACTCACCGAGAGTGGTGCCTGAGATGGTGGACCATGCCAGCCCTGCGGCCGACTGGCTCGCCTCCGCACACCCCCGCCCCGCCGAGGCACACCGGGCCTGGAAGCAGCCCGGCGGCCTGGCCCCGCTGCCCTGCGGGGTGCTGTTCACCGCCGTACGCCTGCCCGCGCTGCTCGTCCACGCCGCCACCGGGACCGACGATCCCGACACCCTCCGCGCCCGGCTATACGAACACCTGGGCGGGCCCGTGATCCACGACCCCGCCCGCGCCCGCTACTACCCCCTCGTCCCCACGGACACCGCGAAGTCCTGGCGCCACACGGTCGCGTACATCCGGTGTCTGGAACCGGAGCAGTGCCTCAACATGCCAGCGCCCACCGCCTCCGAGCCCTCCGCACAGACCCCGTACTGGACCGTGCCCCCGGCGAAGCCGTACAAGCTGTGCGACCCGGAAGCGGTGAAGGACCTGACCCGGCACGGCCAGCGGCAGGCGGCGGCGAGCGGCGCAGGGTGGTGTCACTGGCACGCGGGCTACGCCCCCGGCACCCGGCTCGTGACCGTCACCGGGACGTCGAGTCTGGACGCCGGTGGACGCTGGGCCTGCCCACCCTGCCGCAGAACCCACCGGCTCAAACCCTTCTACGAACAACAGCGGAACTGATCCCCTTGGCTCTCGCGCGATGGCTGTCAGCCTCACCACCGCGGCCCGTGCCGCCCTCAGCCCCCGCCGTCACGCCCCCACCGGCAGCTCCCCACGCTCCGCCAGCATCCCGCGCAACCTGCCGAAGACCCGGCCGTCGGAGGCGAGGCCGTCGTGTTCGTATTCGTTGGTGACCCAGGTGCGGACGCGGCCCACCGCGGACGCCGTTTCCAGGGAGAGGTCCGCGTCGACGTACATGTCGTCCGCGTACACCACCGCCGCCACCGGCACCTCGTTGGCGGCGAGGCGTGCGGTGTCGTACAGCGGTGGCCAGGACGGGCGGGTGGCCAGTTCCTCCACCGCGGCCCTGAAAGGACGCAGGCCCCGCAGCTCCTCGAACATCCAGGGGTAGATCATCTCTCCCGTGAACAGCAGCGGCCTTGCCTCCGGGCGGAACGCGGGGTGCGCGGCCCGCTCCCGCTCCGCGGCCCAGGCCGCCACCCCGTCCCCCACGGCGAAGATCGACTCCTGGAGAGCGGCGAACAGCGGCCGGTCGGCGAAGCCCGTACGCTCCATCACCCGGCCGAGGAACGTCTCGGTCAGCCGCTCCCCGGCGCCCGCGCCGCCGTCCGCGAACGCCTCGTCGAAGAGCCAGTGCATCCGCTCGAAGCCCGGCGCCATCCCGAAGTCGAGGCCCAGCGTTTGGAGCCGGCGTACCGTCAGCGCGTCTCCGTCGGGCAGCCGCACCCCGCCGCCCGCCACCAGGTCGGCGACCCGCGCCACCACCTCCACGTCCCCCGGGTACCGCTCCCGGTAGACCCGGTTCTTCGCGGCCACCCTGGGATATGTGCGCCGGTACAGCTCCGTGGCGTCAGGGCGTATTACCGCGGGCAGGCCCCCCGCCACCAGGCAGGCCGCGAGACCGCCTGGCGCCCGGGAGAGGTACGTCATCGTCAGGAAGCCGCCGTAGCTCTGGCCGAGCGTGGTCCACCGCCCGCCGCCGAACTCGGCGACCCGCAGATGCTCGGCGTCCGCGACGATCGAGTCCGCCCGGAACATGCCCAGGTACGCCGCCGCCTCCCGGGCCGAGCCGAACGCCTCCACCACGGGGCCGTCCACCGGGCTGCTGCGGCCGGTGCCGCGCTGGTCGAGCAGTACCACCCGGTAGTGCCGCAGCGCCTCGGGCAGCCAGCCGCCGTCGTGCACGCCCATCGGCCTGCTCGCCTTGCCGCCCGGGCCGCCCTGGAGGTAGAGCAGCAGCGGCAGCTCCGCGTTCCTGCGCGCCGGGTCAACCACCTCGCGCGCGAACACGGAAAGCGCGGGGCCGCCCTCGGCCGCCCAGTCGAGCGGCACCGCCACCCGGTGCTCGCGCACATGCGCGCCAGGCAGCGTGTACTCGGCGGTGATCACCGCGCCCTCACCTGCCCACCGCGTAGCCCTGCGCGCCCCGGGGGCTCGCGCCCGCCCGCAGCCAGCCGTCCTCGCTGGCCACGGCGGTGACATGGCCGAGCGCCCAGGCGTCCACGGTCTCCACCAGGTGCCCACGCGCCCGCAGCCCCGCGCGCACCTCCGCGTCCATGCGCTCCTCGACCAGTACGGCCCCGGGGTGCGCGTCGCGCGGGTAGAAGGAGCTTGGCATGTGGGTGGTGTGGAACTCGGGGGCGTCGATGGCCTCCTGGAGGTTCATGCCGCCGTGCACCACGTTGAGGAAGAAGTGCAGCGTCCACTGGTCCTGGAAATCGCCGCCCGGGGTGCCGAACGCCAGCCAGGGCCGCCCGTCGCGCAGTGCCAGGGACGGCGTCAGCGTGGTGCGGGGGCGCGCCCCAGGCCGCAGCGAGTTCGGCAGTCCCTCGGGCACCCAGAACATCTGGCCCCGGGTGCTGAGGCAGAAGCCGAGCCCGGGGACGGTCGGGGACGCCTGGAACCAGCCGCCGCTCGGCGTCGCCGAGATCACCATGCCGCTGCTGTCGGCCACGTCGAGATGGCAGGTGTCGCCCCTGGTCTCGCCGGACGCGGCCACCGTGGGCTCCCCGGTGCCGCCGCCGCCGGGCGCCCCGCCGCCGGACGGGCCGGGGTACGGCGGCAGCACGGGCTTCCGGCCGCCCGGCGACCCCGGCCGCAGGTCGAGGGAGGCGGCGGAGGTGATGAGGCGGCGCCGCTCGTCGTTGTAGCCGCGCTCCAGCAGCGCGCCCAGCGGGACGTCGGTGAACCGCGGGTCGCCGTACCACGCCTCCCGGTCCGCGAGGGCGAGCTTCGCCGACTCCACGACGGTGTGCACCCAGTCCACCGATCCTGGGCCCATCTCCGCCAGGTCGAACCCGTCGAGCAGCGCGAGCTGTTGCAGGAACACCGGGCCCTGCCCCCAGGGGCCCGTCTTGCACACGGTGTGCCCCCGGTAGTCGAAGGTGACGGGCTCCTCGACGGTGGCCTCCCAGCGGGCGAGGTCGTCCGCGTCGAGCAGCCCCCGGTGCGCGCGGCCCGAGGTGTCCATGACCTCGGTGGAGCGGCAGTACGCGCCGATGGCCTCGGTGACGAAGCCCCGGTACCAGGCGTCGCGGGCCGCGGCGATCCCCTTCTCCCGGGAGCCGCCCGCCTGCTGCGACGCGTCCACGAGCCGCTGGTAGGTGTCGGCGAGCACCGGGTTGGTGAAGCGCGCCCCCGCCTTCGGCACCGCGCCGCCGGGCAGCCAGGTGGCGGCCGAGGTCGGCCAGTGGGCGCGGAACATGTCCGCCACCGTGCCGAGCGCCGCGGCGGCCCTGCCCAGCAGCGGATGGCCCGCGCGGGCGTAGTGGATCGCGGGCGCGAGGACGTCGGCGAGCCGCCAGGTGCCCCACCGTTCGAGCAGCAGCAGCCAGGCGCCGAACGCCCCGGGCACCACCGCGGGCAGCAGCCCGGTGCCCGGCACCAGGTCGAGCCCGAGGTCCGCGAGGCGCCGCCCCTCGGCCGCGGCGGGCGCCACGCCCTGGCCGCAGATCACCGAGACGCGTGCGTCGTCCGGCGACCACAGCAGTACGGGGACCTCGCCGCCGGGGCCGTTGAGATGGGGCTCGACGACCTGGAGGACGAAGCCCGCCGCGACGGCGGCGTCCGCCGCGTTGCCGCCGCGCTCCAGCACACTCATACCGGTGGCCGAGGCCAGCCAGTGGGTGCTCGCGACCATGCCGAAGTCGCCGGTGAGTTCAGGGCGTGTGGTCAGCAATGCCGTTCTCTTTCCTGGTTGTTCCGGCGGCCTTGGCCAGGTCGGGGCCGCCCTGAGGGGTGACGAGGTGGCAGGAGACCCGGTGCTCGGGCGCCGTGACACCGGTCAGCAGCGGCGGCTCGGTGCGGCAGCGGTCCACGGCGACCGGGCAGCGGGTGTGGAAGGAGCAGCCCGCGATCCGCCGGGTCTGGCTGGGCGGGTCGCCGCGCAGCACGATCCGGCCGCCGGTCGCCGCCCGCGGCCGCGGCACCGGCGCCGCGGACAGCAGCGCCTGGGTGTACGGGTGCTGGGGGTCGGCGAAGAGGTCCGCGCGGGAGGCGGTCTCCACCACCCGGCCCAGGTAGAGCACCGCGATCCGGTCGCCGACGAACTCCACCACCGACAGGTCGTGGGTGATGAACAGGCAGGAGAAGCCGAGGTCGGTACGGAGGTCGAGCAGCAGGTTGAGGATCGACGCCTGCACCGACACGTCGAGCGCCGACACCGGCTCGTCCGCCACCACAAGGCGCGGGCGCATGACCAGCGCCCTGGCCAGCGCGACCCGCTGCCGCTGCCCGCCCGACAACTCGTGCGGGCGGCGCGCCGCGGTCCGCTCGCCGAGCCCGACCCGCTCCAGCATCTCCGCGACCCGGCGCTGCCGCTCGCGCGCGTCGCCCTCGCCGTGCTGGCGCAGCGGCCCCGCCACGATGTCGCCGATGCTGCTGCGCGGGTTCAGCGACGAGTACGCGTCCTGGAACACCACGTGCACATTCCGGCGCAGCGGGCGCAGCCGGCGGGCGCCCATGGTGGAGATGTCCTCCCCGAGCAGCCGTATCCGCCCGCCGGTGGGCGTGGTCAGCCGGGCCACACAGCGGCCGATGGTCGACTTGCCGCTGCCCGACTCGCCGACAAGGCCCAGGATCTCGCCCCTGCCGATGCGCAGGTCGACCCCGTCCACGGCGCGCACGGTGCCGCCCGGGCCGCTCCCGTAGTGCTTGACGAGGCCCTCGACCTCAAGGACCGTGTCGTCCGCGGCCCCGGCGGCCCCGCCGTCGGCGGCGTCCCTGCTCATGCGCCCTCCTCGGGTCCTGGGTGGTAGCACGCCACCAGATGGCCGTCCCCGACCCGTTCCAGCGGGGGCCTCGCCGCCGTGCACTCGGGCCCGGCGCGGCGGCAGCGCGGCGCGAACTGGCAGGCGTCCGGGTCGGAGTCGGGCGGCGGCACAAGACCCGGGATCTCGCTGAGCCTGCGCCGCCCGCCGCGCAGCACGGCCCGCCCCGGCAGCGCGTCCAGCAGACCGGTGGTGTACGGGTGCTGGGGGCGCTCGAAGAGCGCGGGCGCGGGGGAGTGCTCCACGTGCCGCCCGGAGTACATCACCACCACCCGGTCCGCGATCTCCGCGACCACCCCCAGGTCGTGGGTGATGAGGATGACGGCGGTGCCGAGCGTGGCGCGCAGGTCCCTGATGATGTCGAGGACGCCCGCCTGGATGGTCACGTCGAGCGCGGTGGTCGGCTCGTCCGCGATGAGGACCTTGGGGTCGCAGGCCACCGCCGTCGCGATCATCACCCGCTGCCGCATGCCGCCCGACAGCTCGTGCGGATACGAGCGCGCCCTCCTGTGGGCGTCGGGGACGCCGACCAGGTCGAGCAGTTCCACGACCCGCTCGCGGACCTGGGCCCGCGTCATGCCGGTGTGCCTGCGCAGCACCTCGCCGATCTGCCGGCCCACGGTGAAGCCGGGGTTGAGCGAGGTCATGGGCTCCTGGAACACCACGGAGACGTCCTTGCCGCGCACGTCGCCCATCCGCTTCTCCGGCAGCGTGGTCAGCTCCACCCCGTCGAGGAGCACGGAGCCGCTGATGGTGGCGCGCTCCTCGTCGAGCAGCCGGGGGATCGCCATGGCGGTGGCGGTCTTGCCGCAGCCCGACTCGCCGACCAGCGCCAGGATCTCGCCGCGGCCGAGGCTGAAGGAGACGTCCTTGGCGGCGATCACGGGCCCGTCCTCGGTGCGGTACTCCACCCTGAGGCCCGCCACTTCCAGCAGTGTCATCGCAGCTCCCTGGGGTCGAGCACGTCACGCAGCCCGTCGCCGAGCAGATTGAAGCCGAGAGTCGTCAGCGCGATGGCGACGCCGGGGAACACCGCGAGCAGCGGGTCCTGGGAGAGGAACTGCTGGGCGCTGGTCAGCATCACGCCCCAGGACGCCTGCGGCGGCTGCACCCCGAGCCCGAGGAAGCTCAGCGCCGCCTCGCCGAGGATGCCTGCGGGGATGGCGACGGTGGCCTTCACGATCAGGGTGCTCGTCATGTTGGGCAGGATGGTGCGCCACATGACGGCGGCGCCCCGCGCCCCGTCGGCGACGGCGGCCTCCACGAAGTCCTGCTCCCGCAGCACCAGCGTCTCGCCGCGCACGATCCGTACCACCGAGGGCACCTCGGCGACCGCGAGCGCGATGATCACGTTGCGCAGCGAGGGGCCGAGGATGGCCGCCATGCCCACCGCGAAGATCAGATAGGGGAAGGAGAGGACCACGTCGGTGATCCGCATCAGCACCGAGTCCGTCCAGCCCCGGTAGTAGCCGGCGGCGAGCCCGAGGGGGATGCCGACGGCGAGCGCGAGCGCGGTGGAGACCACGCCCGCGAGCAGCGACACCCGGGCGCCGCCGGTGATCCTGGCGAGCACGTCGCGGCCGAGGTCGTCGGTGCCGAGGAGGTGGGAGCCCGAGGGGTCGGCGAGGATGTGGGTGAGGCCGAGCCGGGTCTGGCTGCCCGCGATCAGCGGCCCGAAGAGCGCGACCAGCAGGAACAGCAGCACCAGCACCGCCCCGGCCACCGCCATCTTCCGGCGCAGCAGCCGCCGCAGGGCGCGCCGCCCGCGCCGCGCCGCCGCCGGTGCCCCGGCTCCGGCCGCGGGGGCCGCCTGGGGGGAGGGGGCCGTGTCGGTCATCGGGACGCTCCAGCCGTGCGCAGACGGGGGTCGAGATAGCCGTACGCGACGTCGACGAGCAGGTTGACCAGTACGTATCCGACGACCGTGACCAGTACCGCGCCCTGGATGACGGGGTAGTTGCGGGACGAGACACCGTCGACGATCAGCTTGCCGAAGCCGGGGATGACGAAGATCTGCTCGGTGATGACCGCGCCGCTGATGAGCCCCGCGAGCTGGAGCCCGATCACGGTGGTCACGGTGGTGAGGCTGTTGCGCAGCGCGTGGGTGAGCTGCTGCCCGCCGCCGAGGCCCTTGGAGCGCGCGGTGCGCACGTAGTCGGCGGAGAGCTGGCCGAGCAGCGAGGACCGGGTCTGGCGCATGATGACCGCGGCGAGCCCGGTGCCGAGCACCAGCACCGGCATCACCATGCGCTCCAGATTGCCCGCCGGGTCGTCGGCGAGTCCGACGAAGCCCGACGCTGGCAGGACGTGCCAGTGCACGGAGAACACGACGATGCCGAGCATGCCGAGCCAGAAGTGCGGTACGGAGAGCCCGAACAGGCCGAAGGCGTTGGCGGCGTAGTCGAACGCCGAGCCGCGGCGCACCGCGGACACGACGCCCGCGAGCACCCCCACCACGACCCCGACGAGCATCGCGAGCAGCGCCAGTTCGAGCGTGACGGGCAGCCGCTCGGCCAGGACATGGGTGACGGTGGCCTTGTCCTGGGTGGAGACGCCCAGGTTGCCCCGGAGCGCCTGGGTCACGTAGTGCACGTACTGGACGGGCAGCGGCCGGTCGAGGCCGAACTGCCGCCGGATCTCCGCCACCGCCTCGGGGGTCGGGCTCTCGCCCGCCAGCACGGTGGCCGGGTCGCCCGGCAGCGCGCGCACCCCGAGGAACACGGCGACACTGGCGAGGACGAGCGTCACCACCGAGGTGCCCGCGCGCCGGAGTATGAACCACTTCATGACACCTGCCGGGAGTTCTGGGGAATCGGTTCCGCACACGGGCCTGGAGCCGGGGCCGCCCGTCGTACGGGGTCAGTGGGTGATCAGTGGGTGAGGTACGCCGTCTTGAACCGGGGGAGCCCGTCGGGCTGGTAGACGACGCCGTGCACGCGGCTGCTGGTGCCGAGGAACCAGCGGTTGTGGTACAGGTACAGCAGCGGGCGCAGCCCGCCCACGCGTGCCACGGCGCGGGCGTAGAGCTTGGAGCGGGTGGCGTTGTCGTCGGCCTCTGACGCCTGCGAGACGAGCGAGTCGACGGTGCGGTCGCTGAATCCGGAGAAGTTGTTGGCGCCGCCGGTCGTGATGATGTCGTTGGTGTCGCCGTCCGGGTCGACCCGCCCCGACCAGCCTTCGAGGAAGGCGTCGAACTGCCCCTTGCGGGCGAGGTCGAGCCCGGAGACCAGGTCGATGGGCCGCACGGACACCTTGAACCCGACGTCCTGCGCCATGGACTGGATCACCTGGGCCTCGCGCTGGGGCGCGGCACCGGTCGGGACCATCAGCTCGACCGAGGGGTGGTCATCCCCTGACTTCTCGACCAGGGCGCGGGCCGCGTCGGGGTCGTAGGCGGTGCAGTCGGGGCGCACCCGCAGCGGGCTCTGCGCGGGCAGCGGGCCGCAGTCGGGCACGTTCTGCCCGTTCCAGACGGCCTTGTTGAGGGCGTTTCTGTCGATGCTCATCTCGAAGGCGCGGCGCAGCGCGGGGGACGTGCCGAGCGCGGTGTCCGCGTTCTTCCTGACGTTGATGGAGATCGACTGGTAGGCGATGGTGTCGGAGTGCAGCACCCGTACGCCCGACTCCCCCTTGAGGGTGACGGCGTCGCTGGGGTCGATGTGCTCGGCCGCCTGGACGTCGCCGGACTCCAGGTTCGCGGTGGCGACGCTTGAGTTGGTGATGAAGCGGTACTGGATGCCGTCGAGGCGCACCTTGTCCGCGTCGTAGTAGTAGCGGGACTTGACGAAGTCCATCTCGTTGCCGGAGACCCGGTCCTGGAAGCGGAAGGGGCCGACGCAGACGGGCGCGGTGCCGAAGTCGTCGCCGAGCTTCTTCAGCGCGGTGGGCGACATGATGAGCCCGGCCCGGTCGGCGAGCTGGGAGAGCAGTGGCGCCGAGGGGTGCTTCAGCACGAGCCGCACGGTGCGCGGCCCGGTGGTCTCGACCCGGGAGACGGCGCCGAGTTCGCCGGCGCGGGCCGACGCCTTCATGGTGAGGTCGCGTTCGAGGGTGGTCTGCACCGCGGCCGCGTCGAGCGGTGTGCCGTCGTTGAAGCGCACCCCCTTGCGGACCGTGATCTCCATGGACCTGCCGTCCGCGGAGACTTCGGGGAGGGCCGCGGCGAGCTGGGGCACGATCCGCAGTTTGCTGTCGACGTCGTAGAGCTTCTCGCAGAAGCTGGTGAAGACGAGGCGGGCGGCGAAGGTGTTGGCGAGCGTCGGGTCGAGGCTGTCCGGCTCGGTCGGGGTGGACACGGTCAGGGTGTTGGGCGACGCCTCGGACGCGGAGCCGGAGCCCGGCGTCGAGCAGGAAGCGAGCAACAGGGCCGCTGCCGCCCCGGCACCCGCGCCGAGTATGCGATGGCGCATCGTTCCTCGATGTCGTTGTGGGAGGCGGCGTCCCGGGGCGCGTGGTTACGGCCACCAAGACGAACCCATGTGTTCCGTAGATCGAACAAGCCGAGGCTATGGGGGTGTCCTGGGGGTGTCAATGGTCGTGTCGCGCGAAGGTCGCCCAGAGGTCGCCGCCCGTTGTCCCGGCTGCCACGCGCGGAATCTTTGCCGACGGCGGCGCGGGGGTGGGGGGCGCGCCGCTTTGCGTTCAGTATGTCGTACACGATCGTTCGTTACGGCGAACGGCCGTGAGGTCCCCGGGGAGGCTGCGTCGGCGGTCGCTGCCGGGGCCCACCTCGACGGCGGCATGGCCGGCTCGGGCGAGATCTTCGGTGCTCGTGACGCCATAGCCGGGGCCATCCGGAAGGGCACTCGCCTCGCGCCGCGACACCGGGGGCGACCCGCTGCTGACGTATGTCGTGCCGGTCAACTCCGGTGCACGGCGCGGTTACGGCAGCCTGGGAACCCGCTGCGTACTGGCCCGGCTGCAACGCGCAATATGTTATGGCAAATCCAGACATAGCTACCACCTTCGAGTGAATGTGAAAGATCAATTCCCGCCCAAAGCGGCGGAATTGACCATTCGTCCCATGTTGGTGTGGCGTGGATCACCCTTAGCGTGAGGGGTGTCAGGCTCACCCTGAGCGAAGGGACACTTCCATGCGCGTCGGAGTACTGACCGGGGGCGGCGACTGCCCCGGGCTCAACGCCGTCATCCGGGGCGTCGTCCGCAAGGGCGTCCAGGAGTACGGCTACCGGTTCACCGGATTCCGCGACGGCTGGCGCGGCCCCCTCGAAGGGGACTCCGTCCAGCTCGACATCCCCGCCGTGCGCGGCATCCTGCCCCGTGGCGGCACCATCCTCGGTTCCTCGCGTACCAACCCCCTCAAGGTCGAGAACGGCATCCGCCGGATCAAGGAGAACCTGGCGAAGCAGGAGGTGGACGCCCTCATCGCGATCGGCGGCGAGGACACCCTCGGCGTCGCCGCCCGGCTCGCGGACGAGTACGGGATCAACTGCGTCGGGGTGCCCAAGACCATCGACAACGACCTCTCCGCCACCGACTACACCTT
The DNA here is from genome assembly GCF_044457285.1 of Streptomyces sp. NPDC050560. NCBI lineage: Bacteria > Bacillati > Actinomycetota > Actinomycetes > Kitasatosporales > Streptomycetaceae > Streptomyces > Streptomyces sp. NPDC050560. The sequence continues at coordinate 224,294 of NZ_JBITGT010000006.1, read as the reverse complement.
CGGCTTCGACACCGCCGTCGGCATCGCCACCGAGGCCATCGACCGGCTGCACACCACCGCCGAGTCCCACATGCGGGTCCTCGTGGTCGAGGTGATGGGCCGCCACACCGGCTGGATCGCGCTGCACTCGGGCCTCGCGGGCGGCGCCAACGTCATCCTCATCCCCGAGCAGCGCTTCGACCTCGACCAGGTCTGCGGCTGGGTCACCTCCCGGTTCCGGGCCTCCTACGCGCCGATCGTGGTCGTCGCCGAGGGCGCCATGCCGCAGGACGGCGACCTGGTCCTCAAGGACGGCACCCTCGACTCGTTCGGCCACGTACGGCTCTCCGGCATCGGCGAGTGGCTCGCCAAGGAGATCGAGAAGCGCACCGGCAAGGAGGCGCGCACCACCGTGCTCGGCCATGTGCAGCGCGGCGGCACCCCCAGCGCCTTCGACCGCTGGCTCGCCACCCGCTTCGGACTGCACGCGATCGAGGCGGTGCGCGACGGCGACTTCGGCAAGATGGTCGCGCTCCAGGGCACGGACATCGTCCGCGTCCCGATCGCGGACGCCACCGCCACACTGAAGACGGTCAAGCCCGAGCTGTACAAGGAGGTCGGGGTGTTCTTCGGCTGACCGGGCCACCGGGCCGCGCCGCACCTCGGCACAATCCCTCCCGACCGCCCCCGTCGGGTCCCGGCCCGCCGGGCCCGGCACCCCGGCGAACCAGGTTCTCGAACCACGCCACCCCTGCGACAGCGCTCCCGGGAACACGGCCCCCGACCCCGCCGCCCCGAGGAGCGCGCCCCCTGCCCCGCGAGCCGGCCGCCACCCGGCCGCGGCGGCCGCCCGGGCCTCCGGCACCCGGGCGGCGCGGCGCCGCGCACCCGCCGCCCGGCGCCGGGACCGCTCAGTCGGCGGGCCGCTCCCCGGCCACCGCCGCCGCGCCCCGCGTCACCTCCGCCATCAGCTCCCGTACGATCGCGTCCCCGCGCAGCGTCAGCACGGACTCCGGGTGGAACTGCACCCCCGCGAAGCCGGGCCCGCGCAGCGCGTGCACCTCGCCGCTCGCCGCGTCCCTCGACACGGTGACACCGTGCGCGGCCAGCTCCGCCGCCGACTCCTCGTCGCAGCGGGCCGTGAAACTGCTGTAGAAGCCCACCGTCTCCGGCCGCCCGAAGAGCTGCACGGTGCGCTGCGCCCCCTGGTACGCCACCCGGGACGGGACGATGTCGAGCCCCAGCTCCGCCGCGATCAGCTCGTGCCCGAGGCACACCCCCAGCACCCCGTACCGGTGCGCGCCGACCGCCTCGGCCGCGAGCGCGCGCAGCGCCCGCATCCTGGGGTCCCCGGTGTCCGCCGGGTCGCCGGGGCCGGGGCCGAGCACCAGCGGGCCGCGGTGCGCGGCCACCGCGGCCCGCAGCCCCGGCGCGTCGTGCCGCACCAGCGTCACCGTGTACCCGGCGCAGCGCAGCAGGTGCGCCAGCATCGAGGTGAAGGTGTCCTCGCCGTCCACCACGAGCGCGCCGCCCGCCGCGCCGGACGGAAGCCGCTCCTGCATCCGCAGCCAGAACGGCGCGAGCCCCGCCCTGCGCGCGTCCAGCGCCTCCCGCACCCGGGGGTCGCAGCCCGGCGCGGGCCCGCCGCGCGCCGCCCGCGACGCCTGCGGCACCGCCCCGAGCGCGGCCAGCACCCCCGCGGCCTTCGCGTGCGTCTCGGCCACCTCGCCCTCCGGCCGCGAGCCCCTGACCAGGGTGGCGCCCACCGGAACCCGCAGCCGCCCGGCCGCGTCGATGTCCGCGGTACGGATCAGGATCGGCGAGTCCAGCGTCTGGGCGCCGCCCGCGTCGGTGCCCAGCAGCGCCAGCGCGCCCCCGTAGTAGCCGCGCCCGCCGTGCTCATGGCGCTCGATGACCCGGCAGGCGTTCTGCACCGGGGAGCCCGTCACCGTCGCCGCGAACATCGTCCGCCGCAGCACCTCCCGCACGTCCAGCGAGGACCTGCCGCGCAGCTCGTACTCGGTGTGCGCGAGGTGCGCCATCTCCCGCAGCCGCGGCCCGACGACGACCCCGCCCATGTCGCCGACGTCGCACATCATCTTCAGCTCCTCGTCGACGACCATCGACAGCTCCTCCGCCTCCTTCCCGTCGTCGAGGAAGCGCAGCAGCCCCTCGGCCGTCGGGCCCCCTGCCGGATAGCGGTACGTGCCGCTGATGGGGTTCATCACGACGGTGCCGCCCGCCATCCGCACATGCACCTCGGGGCTCGCGCCGACCAGCGTCCGCTCCCCGGTGTGCACCAGGAACGTCCAGTACGCCCCCCGCTCGTGCGCCAGCAGCCGCCGCAGCAGCGCCAGCGCGTCCGCCCGGCCGAAGCCCGGCAGGGTGCCGCGGTACGTGCGCCGCACCACGAAGTTGGCGCCCTCGCCGCGGCCGATCTCCTCGCGCAGCACCCGGGCCACGGTGCGCGCGTACTCCTCGTCGCCGACGTCGAAGCCGCCGCCGGTCACCTCCACCGGGCGCTCGGGGAGCTGCCGCAGCGCCTCGTCCAGGGGCAGCCTGTGGTACGTGTCGGCGCTCAGCACGCTCAGCGGGGTGCCGTCGTCGCGCACGTCGAAGCCGCGCTCCGCGATCTGCCGGAACGGCACGAGCGCGAGCGAGGGCCCGGGGCCCACCGGCAGTTCCGCCAGCGTCGCCACGTCGCGGACCGGGCCGCGCAGCACCTCCACCTGGTCGGGGTCGTGTCCGGGGGTGCGGCGGCGCAGCACCGCGAACGGGCCCGCGCCGGGCGCGAGCAGCTCGTCGAGGCGGAAGCCGCCCCCGGCGGTCCTGCCGCGGCCGTCCTCGGGGCTGCCGCCCTCGTCGGGCCGGCCCTTCTCCTCGGGCCCGCCGCTCTCTTCGTGCTGGCCGCCGTACGGCTCGGTCATGGGGTCGTCCTCTCCGGGTGCCTTCTCGTGGGATGCGAGGCGCTTGCTGGGAGGAGCGGCCCCCGGGGCCGGGGACTTTCCGGGAACTCAGGGGACTCAGGGAACTCAGAGAACCCGGGAACTCCGGAAAACGGAGAAGGCCGCCCTCGGGCGGCCTTCGCGACAGTGGGTACGCGTGTCAGTGGGCCGCCGGATGAGCGGTCCACCACCAGTTGTGCACCGGGACGTCGATCATGGGGACGCCCCGGGTCGAGTACGCGACCATGCCGCCACCCTAGCGGACGCCGGGTCCCGCGCACCCGGCGCCGCCGTGTGATGCGTCCGGTCATCTCAATTCCTGAGCGGCCCCCGAGGGCCCCCGCAGGACCCCGTACTGTGGAGGCGTGACCGTGAACGCTGATTCCCGAATCGTCGATGCCCAGGCGACCTGGCGTGACCTGCCCGCGGCCCAGCAGCCCGAGTACCCGGACGCCGCGGCCCTGCGCGACGTGACCGCGGAACTCACCTCCTATCCGCCCCTCGTCTTCGCCGGCGAGTGCGACCAACTGCGCGCCCGCATGGCCGCCGTGGCCCGGGGCGAGGCGTTCCTCCTCCAGGGCGGGGACTGCGCGGAGTCCTTCGACGGAGTGTCCGCCGAGCACATCAGGGGCAAGCTGAAGACCCTCCTCCAGATGGGCGCCGTCCTCACCTACGCCGCCTCGGTGCCGGTGGTGAAGGTGGGCAGGATCGCGGGCCAGTACTCCAAGCCACGCTCCAAGCCCACCGAGACCCGCGACGGGGTGACCCTGCCCAGCTACCGCGGTGACTCCGTCAACGGCTTCGAGTTCACCGAGGCCGCCCGGGTGCCCGACCCGGAGCGGCTGAAGCGGATGTACCACTTCTCCGCCTCCACGCTGAACCTGGTCCGCGCCTTCACCACCGGCGGCTACGCGGACCTGCGCCAGGTGCACGCCTGGAACCAGGACTTCGTCAAGCGCTCCCCCTCGGGACAGCGCTACGAGCAGCTCGCCCGCGAGATCGACAAGGCGCTCAGCTTCATGCTGGCGTGCGGCGCCGACCCCGAGGAGTTCAGGACCGTCGAGTTCTACGCCTCGCACGAGGCGCTGCTGCTCGACTACGAGTCGGCGCTCACCCGCGTCGACTCCCGCACCGGCGACCTGTACGACGTCTCGGGGCACATGGTGTGGATCGGTGAGCGCACCCGGCAACTGGACGGCGCGCACATCGAGTTCGCCTCCCGTATCCGCAACCCCATCGGGGTCAAGCTGGGCCCGACGACCACCGCGGAGGAGGCCCTGAGCTACGTCGAGCGGCTCAACCCCGACGACGAGCCCGGCCGGCTGACGTTCGTGGTGCGGATGGGCGCCGACAAGGTCAGGGACAAGCTCCCCGAGCTGGTGGAGAAGGTCACGGCGTCGGGCGCCAGGGTCGCCTGGGTGACCGACCCGATGCACGGCAACACCTTCGAGGCCGCCTCGGGCCACAAGACCCGCCGCTTCGACGACGTACTCGACGAGGTCAAGGGCTTCTTCGAGGTCCACAAGGCGCTCGGCACCCACCCCGGCGGCATCCATGTGGAGCTGACAGGCGACGACGTCACCGAGTGCGTGGGCGGCGGTGACGAGATCTTCGTCGACGACCTCCACCAGCGCTACGAGACCGCCTGCGACCCCAGGCTCAACCGCAGCCAGTCGCTCGACCTGGCGTTCCTCGTGGCCGAGATGTACCGAGACCAGTAGGTGCGGAGCACCTACTGGTCCCGTTCATGAGCCGGTTGCGGTCGGCTGGCGGCCGCCGGTGGGGGGCGGGTCCGTGTGATCCGTGCCCCATCGGTGGCCGCGGCCCTTTTGCGCTTTCCCTCGGCATAGGTAAGGTTAGGTTTGCCTCACCGGGACGGTTTCGGGGTGGCGACCCCTCGATCCCAGGGCCCAGGGAGGTGGCTGGCATGTTCGTGTGCAACTGCTTCGGTGTCACCGAGGCACAGGTCAGGCGGCACGCGGCCGACGGCGCCGACAGCCCGCGCCGTATCGCCTCCGCCTGCAAGGCCGGCACCGACTGCGGCTCCTGTGTGCGCCGCATCCAGGCCCTGCTGGGACGCCTCGCCTGCCCCGCGCACCCGGCGCCCGACGAGGCACCCGCGGTGACCGGCGCGCCGAGCGGCCGGGAGGCCGCGGTGGTGCTCGCCGCCGTCGGCCGGGCCCGCGGCGAGTCGCTGGACGAGGCCGCCTGACCGGCCCTCCCCTCAGTGCCCTGAGCCGTACCCGCCGGACGAGTCGTCCCCGTCCGTGCTCGGCTGCTCCACGAGCTGGGCGATGTAGAGCGGTTCGCCCAGCTTCTCCACCAGGTCGAGCTGGGTGTCCAGATAGTCGATGTGGTGCTCCTCGTCCGCGAGGATCGACTCGAACAGCTTCGCCGACGTGATGTCGCCCTTCGTCCGCATCACCTCCACCCCGCGCCGCAGCCGGTCGATCGCCTCCACCTCGATCTGCCGGTCGGCCTGGAACATCTCGGTGACGCTCTGCCCGACCCGCACGTGGAAGAGGCGTTGATAGTTCGGCAGCCCCTCAAGGAAGATGATCCGGTCCGTCAGGATCTCCGCGTGCCGCATCTCGTCGAACGACTCGGCCCGTGTGTATTTCGCGAGCTTGGCCCAGCCGTAGTTCTCCTGCAATTTCGCATGCAGAAAGTACTGGTTGATAGCGGTGAGTTCGGCGGTGAGCTGCTCGTTGAGGAATTCGATGACCTCGGGATCACCCTGCATCGCCAAGGCTCCTTCCGTGGGATTGATCAGGCAGTGGCGCATCCTCCCATCGGCTATCGGCGCCGTCCAGTAAGCCCAGGCTTACTCCGGCGCTCCTCATCGGTGCCCGCGCCCGCCGCACGCCCCGGCGCGCGGCGGGTCGATCCGCGCTACGACGCGCCGGTACCGGCGCCTTCGCGACCTGCCGACACCGGGAAGCGGTGCCCGATATGCGCGTTACGGGACGCGCGCGCCGGGGCGCATGCAGTTCTTCGTACCGGGCATGTCAGGATGGGTGCATGGGCCACCCGACAAGCCGGACATCCCCCACGGAGACCGTTTCAGGACTGCCGCCGGGGCAGCGGCTCCAGCGCGGCTGGCCGGTCACCCACTACGGCCCGGTGCCGAAGTTCAGGCCCGAGCGCTGGGAATTCCGGGTATTCGGGGCGACCGCGGACGGCGGCAAGCGCTGCTGGAATCACGAGGAATTCTCCGCGCTGCCCTACTCCACGGTCGTCGCCGATCTGCACTGCGTGACGAAATTCAGCATGCTCGGCGCCGAATGGGGCGGGGTGCTGCCCCGGGTCCTGACGGAACTGGCGCCGCCGCACCCGTCCGCGACCCATGTGATGGTGTGGGCCGAGTACGGCTTCAGCTCCAATCTGACGCTCGCCGACTTCACCGCCGACAACACCGTCCTCGCCACCCACAGGGACGGCGAACTCCTCACCGCGGAACACGGCTTCCCGCTCCGCCTCGTGGTGCCGCACCGCTACGCCTGGAAGGGTCCCAAGTGGGTGCGCGGCGTGGAGTACATGACGGCGGACCGCCGCGGCTTCTGGGAGGAGCGGGGCTACCACAACATCGGCGACCCCTGGCGCGAGCAGCGCTACACGTACCAGGAGGAGCCGGGCGAGGGGCCCGAACTGTCCGCCGCCGGCCAGGAGGGCTGAGCCCGGCCGCTCAGTGGTGCCCCGCGTGGTGCCGGTGCACGACCGCGTGGCCCAGGCCCCGCCCGATCATCCAGCGGTTGACGGGCGTGGTGACCAGGAACGCCAGCACCAGCGAGATCGCGAGCGAACCCCAGAACAGCGCGTCGGGCAGGCCCGCGTCCCGCGCCGCGGGCCACAGCGCGATGGTGCCGTTGTCGATCAGCTCCATCACGGCGATGGACACCGTGTCCGCCGCCAGCGCCACCCGCAGCGCCGCCGCGAACCCAAGACCGGCCCGCAGCACCCCGCGCATCGTCAGCGCGTAGCCGAAGAAGAACGCCAGCACGACCGCGAGGGCCGTGGTCGGCACATTGCCCCAGCCCAGCGCGGTGCCGATCACCATGCCGAGCACCTCTCCGATCGCGCACCCCGTCAGACAGTGCAGGGTGGCCTGCGCGGCCATGCCCCAGCTCGCGGGCGCGTGCTCCGTGTGCTCCATCGTCCGGCTCCCTTCCCGCGGGCGCGCTCCCGGCCCGCCCCCGCCGGAACGTTATACCCCCCTAGGGTATTCCCTGAGCTTCTTGAGCAGCGCGGCGTCCTCGGCGTGCCGCGCCTTCGGGCCAGGGGTCTCCAGGATCAGCGGGACGCCCGCCGTCGCCGGATGGGCCAGCAACGCCGCGAAGCCGTCCTCGCCGATGTGGCCCGCGCCGATGTTCTCGTGCCGGTCCTTGTGGGCGCCCACCACGTCCTTGGAGTCATTGGCGTGGATCAGCCGCAGCCGGCCCTCCCCGACCGTCTCCACCAGCAGGTCGAGGGTGCGGGCCGCCGCCCCGGGGGCGGTCAGGTCGTGCCCCGCCGCGAACACATGGCAGGTGTCGAGGCACACCCCGAGCCTCGGATGCGCGTCCAGCGCCTCGAAGTAGGGGCCGAGGTCCGCGACCAGCGAGCACAGCGACGCGCCCTGGCCCGCCGTCGACTCCAGCAGCAGATACGGATCGTCGTCCGCGGTCAGCTCGTCGAGCAGCGGCAGCAGCAGCTCCCGCACCTGCGCCAGCGCCACCCCCCGCTCCCGCCCGCCGGTCGCGGAGCCGGTGTGCACGACCACGCCGAGCGCCCCGATCTCCCGCCCCCTGCGCAGCGAGTGCCGCAGCGACGCCACGGAGCGCCGGGCGGTCTCCTCGGTGTGCGAGCCGAAGTTGATCAGATAGGGGGCGTGCACATAGGCGGGGACGCCGCCCTCGGCGCAGGCCGCGCGGAACGCCTCGTCCTGCGCGGGGTTCCCGGCCGGTGTCGCCCACCCCCGGGGGTTCGCCACGAACACCTGCACGGTCTCGGCGCCGATGTCCCGGGCGTACGAGAGCCCCGCCGCGGCGAGACCCCCGGCCACCGGGACATGCCCGCCGACGGGATTACGGGGAAGCACACTGCTGGTCACGGACCAAGCCTGGCACGCGCCCCGCACGCGGCGCGCCACGGGTGGGGCACGGCGCCCGGAGTACACGCCACGCGCCCCCGCCACGCATCCACGCCACGCGCCGGGCGCCCGCGCGACGGTCAGCCCGCCTTCAGGGTGATCGTGCTGCCCTCCGGCGCCTCGTCGCCGCCCTCCACCGACTGCTCGCTGACCTTGTCGCCGCCGCCGAAGATGCCGTCGAGGAAGCCCTTGTCGACCTTCACCTCGAAACCGGCGTCCTCCAGCGTCCGCCGGGCGTCGTCCACCTTCTGCCCCGTGACGTCCGGGACCTCCACCATCCGGGGGCCCTTGGAGAGCGTCAGCGTCACCGTGTCGCCCTCGGCGAGCCTGGTGCCCTCGCCGGGGGACTGCCGGGCCACGTCGCCCTTGTCGGCCTCCGACGTCACCCGGGTCCTGGAGACCCGCACGTGCAGGCCCTCGTCCTCCAGGTCGTCCGTGGCGTCGTCGGCGGACTCGCCCGTCACGTCGGGCACCTCGACCGCGGCGCCCTTGCTGACCTTGATCGCCACCGCCGTGCCCGACTTGCGCGTCGTACCGCCCGCCGGGGACGTCGAGATCACCGAGCCCTTGTCCACGTCGTCGTCGAACTCCTGCGTGACCATGCCCGCCTCAAGACCGGCCGAGGCCAGCTCGGACTTCGCGTCGCCCAGGGAGAGCCCTTCGAGCCTCGGCACCTTCACCGTGTCGGGGCCGAGCGAGATGGTGAGCCCCACCTTGTCGTGGTCCCTGATACGGCTGCCCGCGGCCGGGTCGGTGGAGATCACGGTGCCGCGCTCGTCGCTGTCGCTGTGCCTGCGGGTGATGTCGCCCACGCCGAGCCCGGCCTCCCCGAGCCGCTGCTTCGCCTGCGCCTCCGTCTTCGCCAGCAGCGGCGGGACCTTGGTGAACTGGCCCGAGTTGATGTACCAGACCCCCGCGCCCACCGCGAGCGCCACCAGGACCGCGAGCACCGCGATCAGGGTGCCCCTGCGGGGCGGCACGAACCGGCGCCCGCGCGGCCCCGGCGGCCCGGGCGGCGGCGGGGCGAGCCTGCTGGTGCGGTTCAGCTCGTCCTCGGAGCCGCCGCCGGGGCCGCCGGGGCCACCAGGGCCTTCAGCGTCGGCCGCGTCGTCGTCGCCGACCGGCAGCGGGCGCGGCAGGATACGGGCCGCGGCCCGCGGGATGACGCTGGTGCGGTCCTCGGCGTTGTCGTGCCCTGCCGCGAGCGCGCCGGGCGGCACCGCGTCGAGCTGCGCCGCCGTCAGGCCCTCCCTGGCCCGGCGGACGCGGGCGAGCAGCGCCACCGCGTCCTCGGGCCGCCCGGCCGCCGCCCGCGCCGCCGCCGCGGCGACCAGCGTGTCGAGCGCGGCCGGCAGCCCGGGGACGGTGTCGGAGGGGCGCGGCACGTCCTCGTTGAGGTGCTGGTACAGCACCTGCGCCGCGGACTCGCCCGCGTGCGGTTTGCGGCCCGTCAGCATCTCGTAGAGCACGACGCCGCACGCGTACACGTCGACCCTGGGGTCGGCCGCGCCCTTCTCGATCTGCTCGGGGGCCAGGTACGACACCGTGCCGAGCACGGTCCCCGTGGTGTTGGTGACCGAGTCCACGGCGCGCACCAGGCCGAAGTCGGCGACCTTCACCCGGCCGTCGTCCCCTATCAGGACGTTCTCCGGCTTCATGTCGCGGTGCACGAAGCCCGCGCGGTGCGCGGCGCCGAGCGCGGCGAGCACCGGCTCAAGGATGTCGAGCGCGGCCCTCGGCTGGAGCGCGCCGCGCTCGCGCAGCACGTCGCGCAGCGTGCAGCCCGCCACGTACTCCATCGCCTGGTACACGTACTGCCCGTCGGCGCCCTGGTCGTAGACCGCCACGACGTTGGGGTGGGAGAGCCGGGCCACGGACTTCGCCTCGCGGATGAAGCGCTCCACGAACGACGCGTCGGCGGCCAGCGCCGGGTGCATCACCTTCAGCGCGAGCACCCGGTCGAGACGGGTGTCCAGGGCCCGGTAGACCGTGGCCATACCGCCCACCGCGATCAGCGCGTCGACGCGGTAGCGCCCGTCGAGTACCTGCCCGACGAGGGGGTCCTTGAGGCTCGTATCCACGTCGTGAGTCTACGAGGCCCCGCCGACACCCCACGTCGGCCGGTCGCATACCGGCACATGGCTGGTGCCGAGCTGTGACACCCGGCGCGCCCGGCTGCGGGCCCCCGCCCGGCCCGCGCCGCGCCCCCTGCCGCCCCTCAGAACGCCGGGCGCTCCGGGTCGTGCGCGGCCCCCGCCGACAGCGCCGCGACGCCCTCGCGGGGCGACGACGCGTACGCGATCCGCCGCACCGGGATGCGCCCGGCCCGGTACGCGAGCCGCCCCGCCTCCACCCCGGCCCGCATCGCCTCCGCCATCAGCACCGGCTCCCGCGCCCTGGTCACCGCCGACGCCAGCATCACGCCCGCGCAGCCCAGCTCCATGGCGAGGGCCGCGTCCGACGCGGTGCCCGCGCCCGCGTCGAGGATGACCGGCACGCGCGCGTTCTCCACGATCAGCTCGAAGTTGTGCGGGTTGCGGATACCGAGCCCCGACCCGATCGGCGAGCCGAGCGGCATCACGGCCGCGCACCCGGCCTCCTCAAGACGGCGCGCGAGCACCGGGTCGTCGTTGGTGTACGGCAGCACCGTGAAACCGTCGTCCACCAGGGTCTCCGCGGCGTCCAGCAGCTCCACAGGATCGGGCAGCAGGGTCCGCTCGTCCGCGACCACCTCAAGCTTCACCAGCGAGGTGCCCAGCGCCTCGCGCGCGAGCCGCGCCGTCAGCACGGCCTCGCCCGCGGTGAAGCAGCCCGCGGTGTTCGGCAGCACCGCGATGCCGAGCCGGTCGAGCACCGAGAGCACCGAGCCCTGGACGCCCGGGTCGAGCCGCCGCATCGCCACCGTCGTCAGCCGCGTCCCCGACGCGACGAGCGCGCGCTCCAGCACGTCGAGGCTGGGCGCGCCGCCGGTGCCCATGATCAGCCGGGAGGCGAGGGTGAGCCCGCCGAGCACCAGCGGGTCGCCGTCACCGGCCCTCGCGCCTTCGCCTGTGCCTGTGTCCCGGGCCGGGGCGCCCGCGGGCCCCTCGGCGCCGGTGTACGTGTCCGTCATGGTCAACCTCCCTGGACCGCCGTCAGGACCTCCACCCGGTCCCCGTCGCACAGCGCCGTCGACGGCCACGCGCCGCGCGGTACGACGGCCTCGTTGACCGCCGCAGCGACCCCCGAGTGGGCGCTGGTGAGGCCCGCGACCAGCGCCGCGAGCGTGGTGCCTGGGGGCAGCCCCCGCGGCTCGCCGTTCACGGACACGGTGCACACGGCGCCGTCGGCGGTGTCGGCGGTGTCGTTGCTCGCCGTGTTCTTCCTGGGACTCATACCGGCCGCTCCTGCCCCGCGGCCCGCGGGGCCGCCGTGCCGTACGGCGCCTGCGGCGCGAACCGCCCGGGCGTGAACGGCCTGGCCACCTCGGGCAGTTCGCCCGTCGTCAGGGCCTCGGCGAGGGCGTCCCCGGTGAGCGGGGTGAGCAGGACGCCGTTGCGGAAGTGCCCGGTGGCCAGCAGCAGCCCGTCGAGCGCGGTGGGGCCGAGCAGCGGCGCGTTGTCGGGGGAGCCGGGCCGCAGCCCCGCGCTGGTCTCGGTCAGCGGCAGCTCGGTGAGGCCGGGCACCAGCTCGTGGGCGTCGCGCAGCAGCTCGTAGACGCCGCCCGCGGTGACCGTGGTGTCCCACCCCATCTCCTCGCTCGTCGCCCCGACGACCAGCTCGCCGCTGAGCCGCGGCACCAGGTAGACCTGGCTGCCGCGGACCATGGCCCGTACCGTCCTGGTCAGGAACGGCGCACGCTCCGGGGGCACCGTCAGCCGCAGCACCTGCCCCTTCACCGGGCGCACCGGCGGCAGCACCGCCGGGGGCACCCCGTCGAGGCGCCCGCTGAGGCTGCCGCAGGCCAGCACGGTCCGCGCCGCCGCCAGCCGGGTGCCGTCGTCGAGGACCACGCCCACGGCGCGCTCACGCGCCACGTCGAGCGCCGCCGCCCACCGCCGCACGAAGCGCACCCCGGACCGCTCGCACGCCGTCACCAGCGCCGCCGACAGCAGCCTCGGGTCCACCTGGTGGTCGCCGTCGACCCGCAGCCCGCCGCGCACACCGGGCGCGAGCATCGGTTCGAGCCGACGGCACTCCCGGCCCGCCAGCCACTCCGCGTGCAGCCCCGACTGGGCCTGGAAGGCGTGCAGTTCGCGCAGGTGCGCCCGGTCGTCCGCGTCGAGCGCGACGGACAGCGTGCCGTTCCTGCGGTAGCCGATGTCCTGTCCCGTCGCCTCGGTCAGCTCCCGCGCGAAATCGGGGTAGCGCTCGGCCGAGGCCAGGTTCAGGGCGAGCAGCGCCTGCTCGCCGTAGTGCAGCTCGGTGACCGCGGCCAGCATGCCCGCGGCGACCTGCGCGGCGCCGCCGCCCGGCGCCGGGTCCACGACCGTCGTACGCAGCCCCGCGAGCGCCGCCCGCCAGGCGGTGACGAGGCCGATGACCCCGCCGCCGACGACCAGCGCGTCGGGCGCGCGCTCCGCCGCGTCCGCACGGGGCGACGCCGACTGCGCCGCCGCAACGGATACCGACGCGGCCGCCGGTGCCGCGGGCGGGGGTGTGGGTGGTGGAGAAGACGCCATGAGTGTCACAACCCTCCCTTCGCCGGAATGACCCGGATCAGGTTCGTACGGTCGGAGGCCGCCCAGCCTCCCTCTCAGCCCGGTGCGTCCGGGCTCCCGCGAGTGCTCCTGCGCTTTTCACCCTAACCCGACGCGCCCGCCGCCAGTAAGGCGCCGTCTGCTGTGCGGGAGGTCACCGGGGCCACCGCCGACCGGCACGAGGCGGCTGACTATCGTGGCGTGGTGATCGAACAGACCCGGCAGCGTGGCCGGACAGGGCAGGCAGGTCCCGAACACCGTGTGGTGATCGTCGGTGCGGGCATGGCGGGGGTGCAGACGGCGGTGGCCCTGCGCGAGCGGGGCTTCGAGGGCCCGGTGACCCTGCTCGGCGAGGAGCTGCACCCGCCGTACGACCGGCCCCCGCTGTCCAAGGCGGTGCTGCTCGGCAAGGCGGACGGCTCCGCCTTCGACATCGACTTCGACGGGCTCGGCGTGGCGCTGCGCCTCGGGGTGCGCGCGAGCGGGCTGCGGCCCGCCGACCGCGAACTGGACACCTCGGCGGGCCCGTTCCCTTACGACACGCTGGTCCTCGCGACCGGCGCCGAGCCGATCGGGCTGCCCGGCACCGAGGGCGCCCCCGGGGTGCACGTGCTGCGCACCCTCGACGACGCGGCGGGGCTGCGCGGCGTGCTCGCCGGGCAGCGGGACGTGGTGGTCGTCGGCGCGGGCTGGATCGGCGCGGAGTTCGCCACGGCCGCGCGCGAGGCGGGCTGCGCGGTGACCGTCGTGGAGGCCGCCGACCGGCCGCTCGCGGGCACCCTGCCCGCCGAGGTGGCCGCCCCGATGGCCGCCTGGTACGCGGAGGCGGGCGCGGAGTTGCGCACCGGCGCGCGTGTGGCGCGCGTCGAGCCGGGCGCGGTCGTCCTCGGGGACGGCGCGCGGCTGTCCGCGGACGCCGTCGTGGTCGGCATCGGGGCACGCGCCGCGACGGGCTGGCTCGCCGGCTCGGGGATCGGCCTCGGCACGCACGGGGAGATCGCGGCCGACGCGTCGCTGCGCACCACGCTGCCCGGCGTGTACGCGGCCGGCGACTGCGCCTCGTACCCCTCGCGGCGCAGCGGCGAACGGCTCCTCGTGCACCACTGGGACAACGCGCTCCAGGCGCCGCGCACGGTCGCCGCCAACATCGTCGGCGAGGCGCCCGCCACCTACGACCCGGTGCCGTACTTCTGGTCGGAGCAGTTCGGCCGCTTCGTCCAGTACGCGGGCCACCACACGCCCGCCGACACCCTCCTGTGGCGCGGTGACCCCGCGGAGCCCTCCTGGACGGTCTGCTGGCTGCGGGACTCCCGCCTGACCGCCACCCTGACGGTGGGCCGCCCCCGCGACCTCACCCAGTCCCGCAAACTCATCGCCACCGCCACCCCCATGAACCCCACCACCCTCCCCAACCCCACGATCCCCCTGAAGTCGGCCACCCTCTGACCGCACGTGTGAAAAATCCCGCCGCAACGGCGCCCAACCCAATCGGCCGCCCCCGGCGGTGCCGAACCCACCCGGACCACGGACAACAAATTCCCCCTCCGGGGACCACACAGAACCGCCCCCACCCACCCCCTCCGGGCCCGGGGCGGAGCCCCGGTGCAAGGGATGACATCCCCCCGCCGGGAGGCACCCCGCTTCCGACCCCCCGTCCAAGATGGCACGCTTGTCCCGTGACCGAGATTGACGCAAAAATCGATGCTCTCGTCCCCGCCTGGCTCAACCTCCCCGACATCGCCGAGATGCTCGACGTCGAGGTGACCCGCGTCCGCCAGTTGGTCAAGGAGGGCCAGCTCATCGCCGTACGCCGGGGTGAGAACCGCGCCCTGCACGTGCCCGCCGCGTTCATCGACGGCGACAAGGTCGTCAAGGGCCTCACCGGCACCCTGACGCTCCTGCGGGACGACGGCTTCACCGACGCCGAGATGCTGGAGTGGCTCTTCACCCCCGACGCGAGCCTGCCGGGCACCCCCGCCCAGGCGCTCGCGGAGAACCGCGGCACGGAGGTGAAGCGCCGCGCTCAGGCGCTGGCCGTCTGACCCCGTCCCACCCAGATCGCACCACCGCGTACGGGGCGCGCGACGCGCCCCGTACGCCCCCACAGGGCGGGCGCCCCCGCACGGCGCCCGCTTCGACCGCACACCGCCGGGGGAGACCACGACCATGCCCACCACCGCACCGCGCACCCAGCTCGCCGACGCCGTCCTGTACCTGTGCACGGACGCCCGCACCGGCCGCGGCGACCTCGCCGAGTTCGCCGACGCGGTCCTCGCGGGCGGCGTCGACATCCTGCAACTGCGCGACAAGGGCATGGAGGCCCGCGACGAGCTGGCGAACCTGGAGGTGCTCGCCGACGCCTGCCGCCGCCACGGCAAGCTCCTCGCGGTCAACGACCGCGCCGACATCGCCCGCGCCATCGGCTCCGACGTACTCCATCTCGGCCAAGGCGACCTGCCCGTACCGGCCGCGAGGGCCATCGTCGGCGAGCGCCCCCTGATCGGCCGCTCCACCCACACGGGACCCGAGGCGATGGCGGCGTCCCTCCAGGACGGCGTGGACTACTTCTGCACAGGACCCTGCTGGCCCACCCCCACCAAGCCGGGCCGCCCGGCCCCCGGGCTCGACCTGGTGCGCTACGCGGCCTCGCTCGACACGGCCCGCCCCTGGTTCGCGATCGGCGGCATCGACCTCGGCAACCTCGACGCGGTGCTCGCCGCGGGCGCGCGCAGGGTCGTGGTCGTACGGGCCGTCACCGAGGCCGACGACCCGCACGCGGCGGCGTCCGAGTTCAGCAAGCGGCTGCGCGCCACCTGAACGCCCCCGGGCCCCGCCACCGGAACGCGCCCATGCCCCCCCACGGCCCTCCCCGCGTCCCACTCCGTGGACACCATCCGCCCAAACCCCGCCATTCAGGCGCTCCCGGTTCGGATACCGCCACGGTCTGGCTAACCTGCACCTATGGCCACCGGTACCTCCTCCACGCGAACGGACCGCGCACGCACCGTGCGCGACATGCTCGCGGCGGGCAAGACGACGTTCTCCTTCGAGTTCCCGGTCCCCAAGACCCGCAAAGCGGAGCAGAACCTCTGGAAGGCGCTGCGCCGGGTGGAGGCGGTGGCGCCGAGCTTCGTCTCGGTGACGTACGGCGCGGGCGGCTCCACCCGCTCGGGCACGGTGCGCACCACGGAGCAGATCGTCGAGGACTCCACCCTCACCCCCGTCGCCCACCTCACCGCCGTCGACCAGTCCGTCGCGGAACTGCGCAACGCCATCGGGCGGTACGCGGACGCCGGGATCAGGAACATGCTCGCGGTGCGCGGCGACCCGCCCGGCGACCCCATGGGCGACTGGGTCCCGCACCCCCAGGGCCTGACCTACGCGGCCGACCTGGTGCGGCTCATCAAGGAGTCGGGCGACTTCTGCGTCGGTGTCGCCGCCTTCCCCGAGACGCACCCGCGCTCGCGCGACGAGGACAGCGACGTACGGCACTTCGTCGACAAGTGCCGCGCGGGCGCGGACTACGCGATCACCCAGATGTTCTTCCGGCCCGAGTCCTATCTGCGGCTGCGCGACCTGGTCGCCGCGCGGGGCTGCGACACCCCCATCATCCCCGAGGTCATGCCCGTGACCAGCGTGCGGATGCTGGAGCGGCTGCCGCAGCTCAGCAACGCCGTCTTCCCGCCCGAGCTGAAAGAGCGCATCCTCGCGGTCCGCGACGACCCGGCGGCGGTACGCTCCATCGGTATCGGGTTCGCGACGGAGTTCTGCGCGCGGCTGCTCGACGAAGGCGTCCCGGGGCTGCACTTCATCACGTTGAACAACTCCACGGCGACGCTGGAGATCTACGAGAACCTCGGGCTGCACCAACCACAGGTCTAGACGAGCCGTAGCCTGTCCGGGCGGCGGCGGTTGTTCCAGGAGGGGCGTACATGGGCTGGACGGTCCTCTACATCGCATTCGGCTTCGTGGCCCTCTGGCTGCTCGGCGAGGTACTGCTCCAGTACAAGGCGCGGCTGCGGTGGCGGCTGCTCGCCTTCACCGGCTTCCTCTTCGTCGTCGTCGGCGTGGTGCTGCCCTCGGTGCCGGTGATCGCGCTCGGCGCGGTCGCCTTCGCCGTCGGCCAGACGTATGTGACGCTCTCGTTCCGCAAGGGCTTCTCGACCGGCTGGGCGATCGGCGGCAGGCCGGGCGCCAGCAGGCGCCGCAAGATGCAGGGCCCGCCCGCCCCCCAGGAGCCCACCCTTGAGGTGTCGGACCTGGAGTACGCGCAGCAGCCCGAGGCGGCGCCGGGACCGCCGCCCGTCTACGAGCCGGAGGCCATGCCCGACGACACCGGCCAGTACGGCGTCTACTCGGACGACCCCCCGGAGCACGCCGCGGCCGCGGACGGCCAGGCGGCCCAGGGCGGCTACGACGGCTACCAGGGCTACGACGCCTACCAGACGCCCCCGCCCCCCGACACGCCCCCCGGCGGCCATCCCTACCCGGGCGCCGACGGCTACCCGGTCACCGGCGACCCCGCCTACCCGGGCGACCCGTCCTACGCGGGCGACCCGTCTTACGCGGGCGACCCGTCTTACGCGGGCGACCCAGCGTATGCCACCGCCGCCCCCGGCTACGGCGGCTACGGCTACGACACGGGGCAGGGCCAGGACCAGCAGGCGTACGGCTACGACACCGGCCAGCAGCAGTACGCCGCGTACGCGGACCCGTACCCGGGCCAGGGCGGCTACGACCCCCAGCAGTACGCCTCCGGCTACGGCGACACACAGCAGCCCTACCAGCCCGACCCCTACGCCGCGCAGCACTACGGCGCACAGGGCGCCCAGGCCGACCCGTACGGGCAGGACGCCGGGTACGGCGCCGACACCCCGCCCGGCGGCGTCTGGGTCCCCCAGCAGCGCGAGACCCACGGCGGCTACGGCGGCGGACTCCCGCCCGAGCAGCAGCCCTACCCCTACCAGGAGCCTGGCAGCGCGCCCTACGGCGAGGGCCGGCCCGACGACCCCCGGGGCCACCAGCCCGCCGACCCCCAGGGCCAGGGGTACGACGGCCGCCCGTACGGCTACTGACCCCGCATACGCCCGCCCCGGCCCCTGGCCGGGCCCGCTAGCGCGACCCCTGGAAGCCGGGGCCCTCCACGATCAGCCCGGCCGCCAGCGCGCCCGACATCCCGGCGTGCGGCAGCCCGCCGCCCGGGTGCGACCAGCCGCCGACCGCGTAGAGGCCGGGCAGGCGCGTGGAGTTGGCCGGATGCAGCAGCCGCCCGCCGGCCGCGGGCAGGGCGGGCGGCGGCACCGCGCCGCCCGGCGCCCCGGTCGCGGCGGCGATGTCCGCTGGGGTGCGCGCCTCGTGCCAGAGCAGCCGCTCCCGCAGCCCCTCGACCGCGGCGCCCGCCCGCTCCACGAGGCGCTCCACGTCCGCCGCCGTGACCTCGGCGCCCGCGGGCACCGTCGCGGTCACGGTCACCGCCTCGTGGCCGCCGTCGGGCACCAGCAGCGGGTCACTGGTCCGCCGCACCACCACGGTGGGTGCGGCGGGCACCCCGCGCGCCTCCGCGCCGAACACCGCCTCCAACTCGCCCCCGCGATCCGGGGTGTGCACCACGGTGCGCACCGGCGCCCCCGCGGCCGCGGCCCCGCGCAGCGCGAGCAGCACCGTCAGCCTGCTCGGCGCCGACGCCATGCCGCCGACCTCGCCAGGGCCGCGCACCGGGGCGGGCGAGAGCGCGTCGAGCGCGGCGGGGAAGACCCCGGCGACCACCGCGTCCGCCTCGTGCACCGCGCCGTCCGCCGTCACCACGCCCGCCGCGGCGCCGTCCTTCTCCCGCACCCCTGTCACCTCGCTGCCGAAGCGGAAGACGACGCGGCGCTCACGGCAGCGCTCGTAGAGCGCGGTCGCCAGTGCGCGCAGCCCGCCCGCGACCGACCAGACGCCGAACGTCTGCTCCAGATAGGGCAGTACGGCCGCCGCGGCGGGCGCGGAGCGCGGATCGAGGCCGTGGACGAGCGCGTAGTGCTCCAGCAGGGCCCGCAGCCGCGCGTCACCGCCCAACTCGGCCTGCGCGACACCGGCGAGGGTGGTCGGCGGCGTGCCCCGGCGCAGCAGCCTGCGGGGCGCCCGCGCGGGATACGGCTCACGCTCCGCAAGCACCTGCCAGTTGGGCCACAGGGTCTCTTCGAGCAGCGGGCGGCGCGAGCGGTTCCAGGCTTCGCGCGCGCGGTCCATGAACTGCGCCCAGCGCGCCCCCGCGTCCCGGCCGAGCGCGCCGTCGAGCGCCGCACCGACCCCGGCGCGCGACGCGTTGGGCAGGTCCACCACGGCGCCGTCGGCGAACACATGCCGCACCGCGGGCTCCCGCTGCTCCAGCACGACCCGCTCCTCAAGCGCCGCCCGGCCCGTCTTCACGAACAGGTCGCGGTACACCGCGGGCAGCGGCAGCACCCCGGGCCCGGTGTCGAAGCGGAACCCGTCACGCTCGACGACCCCCAGCGACCCCCCGTACGTCTCGCTCCGCTCGAAGACCACCACCCGCCGGCCCGCCACCGCGAGCCGCGCCGCCGCCGCCATCGCCCCCATCCCCGCCCCGACCACCGCGATCTCACGCATGCCCGGAAGTCTAGGACGCCCACGGCGGCCCCCTCGGACCCGGCGGGTGAGTACGGGTACCGGTGAGTACGGGTACTCAGACCGGCAGATGAGTACTCCTGCGGATGGTTCGCGATCAGTGTCGGCGGCAGAGTGTGGTCACAGCAGGGCGCGCCGCGCCGGAACCGCCGACACGGGGCGGCGGAACGGCGCAGCGCCCTCTGGCCGCTGCCGGGCTCGACCCGGCAGCGCGCCCGGGGCCGGGACGCCGAAGCGCCGGGCCCCGCACGGGGAGTGAGGCTCCGGCACGGCGACGGGGGACGTCGGGGGACACGGGGGAGCACCGTGCCGGACCTTTCACCTTCCCACGCGCCCCTCCTCCGCTCATGCGCCTCTCTCCGGCTCTTCCGTTCACGCCCTCGCGCGCCCTTCCCGCCTCCCGCCCCGGCCTCGCCCGGCCCCGGTTTCGAACAAAGGATCGGGGCGAAAGGCCAGGTCAGAACCGATTGTCAGTGGTGTGCCCCACGATGGGTACATACGGCCACGGTGCCGTCACACAGACGACAGGAGGTTCGTCATGGCTCGTTCTTCCACCGCCGCGTCATGGCGCCGCGCCACCGGCCCTGCCCCGTCCGAGACCGGCCCCGCCGGTGACATCCACCCGGTGCTGCGCCGCGCCGGGGCCCCGCCCGCCGCGCTCGAACTGCTCGCCCAGGCCCGCGCGGGCCTCGACGAGGCCGCAGCGCTCCCCACCGCCAACGAGCGCTACGCCACCGCCCACCTCGCCGCCCTGCGCACCGCGGCGGCCGTCCTCGCCGCCCGCGGCCGCCCGGAGCCGCCCACCAGGCGCCGCCCCAGAATCCGCAGCGCCTGGGAGGTGCTGCCCGAGATAGCGCCGGAACTGGCCGAGTGGAGCGCCCTGTTCGCCTCGGGCGCCGCCCGCAGGGCCCGCGCCGAGGCAGGCATCAGGGGCGCCGCGAGCCCCCGCGACGCCGACGACCTCCTGCGCGACGTGGCCATGTTCCTGCGCCTCGTCGAGCGGATGCTCGTGCTCCAGCCCGTACTGCCCCAGCCGAGACAGCGGGAGGACGGCATGCCCGACGCCGGATGAGCCACGCGGCGTGCGCCGGGGGCGCCGTGGCCGGGGCCGCCGCAGGGAGGCAATAGGGTGGTGGCGCCCGACGCCCCCGGCCGGACAGCGCGGCAGGGGAGCGCCACGCTCATCGCTCCGCCCACTCCCAGGCGGTGCCGCGCCGAGGAGTCACCGCAGTGCCGGAACCGATGCGCCCCCGCGCAGCCCTCCGTACCGCCGTGGTCTGGGACGTCCTCCAGGACGCCCTCGACCGCCGTGCGAGGGCCGCGGAGGGCGGGCCGCTCGACGTGCTCGACACCGGCGGCGGCAGCGGCAACTTCGCCGTGCCCGTCGCCCGCCTCGGCCACCGCGTCACCGTCGTCGACCCCAGCCCCAACGCGCTCTTCGCGCTGGAGCGGCGCGCCGCTGAGGCGGGCGTCGCTGACCGGGTGCGCGGCGTCCAGGGCGACGCGCACGGCCTCTTCGACGTCGCCGAGCGCGGCGGCTACGACGCCGTGCTGTGCCACGGCGTCCTTGAGCACATGGACGACCCCGCCGAGGGCCTGCGCAACGTGGTCGGCGCGCTGCGCTCGGAGGGCGTCCTCAGCCTGCTCGCCGCCGGGGCGGGCGGCGCCGTGCTCGCCCGCGCCCTCGCGGGCCGCTTCACCGAGGCCCACCGCGCCCTCACCAGCACCGAGGGCCGCTGGGGCGAGGGCGACCCGACGCCCCGCAGGTTCACCCCCGAGCAGCTCACCGCGCTGGCCGCGGAGGCGGGCGTGCGGGTCGGCGCCGTCCACGGGGTACGGGTCTTCGCCGACCTGGTGCCCGGCGTCCTCGTCGACACCGAGCCGGGTGCCGCCGAGGCACTGCTGAGGCTGGAGGCCGCGGCCGCCGCCCTGCCCGCCTTTCACTCCGTCGCCACCCAGCTCCACGTGCTCGGCGAACGCGAAGTGACAGCGGAGGTTTGAGCGCCCGCTGTGACGGGTCACGGACCGCCCCGGGTCCCGGCCCGGACGCACTGTCCGTGACGCCGCCCTGATCAGCGCAGCAGCCGCACATGGAGTACGCCACAGGGCCCCCGATCGGGCGTTCGGCGCCGTATGATCGAGGCAGACCGTTCGGCATGAGGGGCCGAGCGTCGGGGAATGCGTGCCTGTGGGCCGTGCCCCTTTCCGGACGGTCCGGATGGTGAATTGGCGTAGAGGGGCGGGTTTCACGGGGGCGATTCCCTGCCTATCCTGAAGGGAACCCCCCGGTCGCCCCGGCGACTGCACGATGAGGAGGACTCCGTGCCGCTCTCGGAGCACGAGCAGCGAATGCTCGAGCAGATGGAGCGAGCGCTGTACGCCGAAGATCCCAAGTTCGCGACAGCGCTTGAGGGAAGCGGGCTGCGTAAGTACACCCGGCGGCGGGTGTACCAGGCGGTCGTGGGCTTCCTCGTGGGTATCGCGCTCCTCATGGCTGGAATGGTCGCCCAGCAGATCTGGGTCAGCGTGGTGGGTTTCCTCGTCATGCTGGGCTGTGCCGTCCTCGCCGTGACCGGCTGGCGCAAGGCGCCCAAGCCGGGTGAGCAGCCGCAGCAGGGTGCGCCAGGCAGCCGTACGGCCCGCCGCCAGGGCCGTGGACGCCGTTCGATGATGGACCGTATCGAGGAGCGGTGGCAGCGCCGCCAGGACGAGCGGGGCCAGTAGGCCACCGGCTCTCCACAGGACACCACCGGTTCTCGTTCCGCAGAAGCCGGCAGAGGGGCACCCCGGGTGCCCCTCTTTTTTTGCCTGCGGCGACGAGAGAGCACGGGCGCCGGGACGGCGCGGGGGAGAGGGGCGCCGGGGCGCCGGGCGCCCCCGTCCCCGGCACGGCGCCAAGCGCCGCCTTCCGACGCGGCCACGCCCTGCCCACCGCCGCCTTCCGACGCCCTTGCGCCCGCGTCCCGCCGCCTTCCCCCGCGGCTACGCCCGGCGCCCGCCCCCGTCCCCACAGGCGCCGGGCACCGGGCGCCGCCCTCAGGGCCGTCACGCCCTGCCCACCGCCGCCCTCCGGCTGCCGCTTACGCCCTGCGGACCCGCAGCCGTCCCCACAGTCGTCGGCCCTGGTCCGCCCACCGGCCCCTGACGACGAGCCAGCGGTCCATCAGGGCCCATGTCACCCGAACGGCGGAACGCGGTGCGAACAATGCCCGCAACCGTGCCGCCCGGCCCGCCGCTGCCCCCAGCGCGGCGGCCACCCGCCGGGCGTCGTCCCCGACGCCGGGCGCCGCCACCGGCGCGGGCGCGTACAGCACCTGCTCCACCGCGCCCGCCGCCCGGTGCACCGACTCGGCGCCCTCGCCGTCGAGGCCCGCCGCCCTGACGATGCGGGCCGCCGCGCTCCTCGGGGTCTGGGACTCGTCCGGCGCGATCCCGTAGTCCCACGCGGTGTCCGTGATCTCCGCCCAGGCCGCGAGCGTGCGCGCCGCCGCGTCCACCGGGGTGCGCCCGGGCGAGCCCAGCCGACGGGCCCGCAGCCGCATCCGCCACAGCATCGGCAGCAGCGGAAGCAGCAGCACGGCGAGGGCGCCCAGCGTCACACCGAGGATCAGCCCGATCGGGGTGCCGCCGTCCCCGCCGCCCGCGATCTGCGGCACCGCCGACTCGCAGCCGCCGAGCTTCTTCGTTTCCACGGAACAGCTCTCCGAGGCCGACGGCGACACCGACGGCTCGTCAGACGTCTCCTGCGACGGCTGGGTGGGGTCGTCGGTGCCCGTGCTCGGGGTCTGGTCGAGCGTGTAGTCGGGCGCGGTGCCCCGGGTCGGGGTCGGCTCGAACCTCGTCCAGCCCACGCCCTCGAAGTACAGCTCGGGCCACGCGTGCGCGTCCTTGAGCCCCACCGACATGGTGCCGTCCGCCTGCGGGGTGCCCGGCGTGAAGCCGACCGCGACCCGCGCCGGTATGTCAAGGGTGCGGGCCATCGCGGCCATGGTGAAGGCGAAGTGGACGCAGAAGCCCTCCTTCTCCTTCAGGAACCGGGCGATGGCCTCGGAGCCGCTGCCCGCCTGCACCTGGGTGTTGTAGGTGAAACCGCCGTCGACCGCGAACCAGTCCTGGAGCTTCACCGCGCGCTCGTAGTCGTTGGCGGCGCCCCTGGTGACCTTGAGGGCGTCCTCGTGCACCACGGAGGGCAGCGAGTGCGGCACCTCCGTGAACTCCTTGCGCACGTCCGGCGGCGGCTCCGAGGCGTCGGCGAGCTGCTGCGCCGTCGGCCGCACCAGCAGGCTCTCCACGTCGTAGTCGGCGCCGCGCGTGGTCTGCCCGTGGTCGCCGACCAGGGTGCGGCCGACCGGCTCGTAGCGCCAGTTCCCCGAGACCCTGACCCGGCTCGCCGGATACGGCATCGGCAGCCAGTCCTGCGCGTACCAGTCGGCCGTGGAGATCCGGGTGCGCACCGGGCTCACCTCGACGTCGGAGCTGAGCCCCGGCGGGCTGGGGAAGCTGCCGGGCACGTCCTGGATATGCCGCACCGACGGCTTCCACGAGGTGCCGTCGAACTCGTCCAGGGACACGATCCGCAGATACTGGTTCTGGGTGTCGTCCGTGTTCGTGCGGTACGACATCACCTGCCGGTCCTCCGGCTGGTTCAGGCTGTTCTGCAACGAGACCAGCGGGTTCACCGCCGAGATCGTGCCCCCGCCGCCGGGCCCGCGCGAACTGCCCGTGCCCGCCCCGTCGAGCAGGCCGCCGTCGAGCGCGGGCAGCGCCAGCGGCACCACGAGGGCGATGCCGAGCGCCACCACCCCTATCCTGCGCCCCGCCCGCAGCGGCGCCACCGGGCGGCCGCGGCCGCCGAGCCCCGGCGGCTCCGCGGCCGCCGAGGGCCGCGGCGGGCCGCCGAAGACCCGGCCCCACTGGGTGAGCCGGTCCCGGCCCTCCGCCAGCAGCAACAGCAGATAACCGGCCGCCGCGAGCAGGAACCACAGCCAGTCGGTGCCGCCGTCCGCGAGGCCCGCCGCCACCGAGTACAGCGCGAGCAGCGGCAGCCCCGCGGGCGCCGCGCTACGGAAGGTCACCGCGAGCGCGTCCACCGCCAGCCCCACCACCAGCACCCCGCCGACCAGCAGCAGCCGGATGCCGTCGGTCATCGGCGCCGGGATAGCGAACTGGCTCACATCGTCCGTGCCGGTGCGGAACAACAGCCCGAACTGGTCGAACACCCCCGGGCTCGGCAGGAACCCGGCCACCGCCTGCTCCCGCGCGAAGAGAAACGTGAGCAGCAGCAGCGCCACCAGCGCCTGGACCGCCACCGTGGCCGCACGCGCCAGCGGCACCCGCCGCGCGAGCGCCCCCACCGCCGCCTGGATCGCCAGCAGCACCCCCGCCTCAAGCAGCCAGCGGTCCGTGTCCACCAGCGGCAGCAGCGCGCACGCCGCAAGCAGCGTCGCCGCGGTGGCCGCAAGCGCCACCCGTGCCCTCCCGCTCATGCCCCACCCCTCATGCCCAGCCCCCACTCGTCCCCGCCGGGCCGCCGGGGCCCGCGGCCGCGCGCTCCCGGTCCGCCTGCCGCCACAGCTCGGGAAGGCCCGCGCCCGGCGGCACCGCCAGCGCCGTCCAGCCCGCCTCCCGCAGCAGCCGCAGCCGCTCCTCGCAGGCCGCGGACGGCCGCCCGTCGCCCGTCGACCACATCCCGGTGTCCAGCACGAAGGCCACCGCGGCGCCGCTGCGCCTGCGCATCCTGGCCACCATGTCCGCCTGCTCCTCGTCGAGGTCCCCGAGGAAGGCCACGAGCAGCCCCTCGGTGCCCCCGCGCAGCACCTCGTACGCGCGCGAGAGGTGCGCCCCGTCCGAGTGGTCGATGACCGCGAGCGTGTCCATCATCAGCCCCGCCGCGTCCGCCGACTCCTGGCTCGAACCGGCGAAGCCGTCCGAGCCCTCGCCCGGCACACAGCCCCCGGTGTCCGTCAGCAGCCGCACCGAGAAGCCGCGCTCCAGCATGTGCGCGAGCGCCGAGGCCGCCGCCGCGACCGCCCACTCGAACGCCGAGTCGGGCCCGCCGCCCACGAAAGCGCCGCCCCTGGTGTCGAGCAGCACCGTGCACCGGGAGCGCCGCGGCTGCTCCTCGCGGCGCACCATCAGCTCCCCGTAGCGCGCCGTGGAGCGCCAGTGCACCCGGCGCAGGTCGTCCCCGTAGCGGTAGCCGCGCGGGATCACGTCGTCCTCGCCGGCCAGCGCGAGCGAGCGCTGCCGGCCCTCGCCGTACCCCTTGGTGTCGCCGCTCAGGCGCACCGCGGGCAGCGGCTGCACCCGGGGGATGACCGTCAGGGTGTCGTACGAGGAGAACGAGCGGGTCAGCTCGCACATCCCGAACGGGTCGGTCAGCCGTAGCTGGAGCGGGCCGAGCGGATAGCGCCCCCGCAGGTCGGAGCGGACCCGGTAGGACACCTCGCGGCGGCCGCCCGACTCCACCCGGTCGAGGACGAAGCGCGGGCGCGGCCCGAGCACGTAGGGCACCTGGTCCTGGAGCATCAGCAGACCGGTGGGCAGCCGCGAGACGTTGTCGATCCGCAGGTGCACCCGGGCCTCCGAGCCCGCGGGCACCCGCGCGGGCGACAACTGCCTGCTGCCCGCGACCCGGTAGCGGGTGCGGTACAGCACCGCGGCGCAGACCAGCGGCAGCACCGCGAGCAGCAGCCCCACCCGCAGCAGGTCGCCCTGCCCGAGCACATACGCGCACACCACCGCGGCGAGGCCCGCCGCGAGGAAGGAGCGGCCGCGGGTGGTGAGCCCGGCGAGCGCCGTGCGCACCCCGCCCCCGCGGCCCTCGGGGCCCGGCGGCGCCCCGGGGCCCGGGTCGCCCCCGGCGGTCGTCATCACTGCTCCCGGGCGCCGGGCCGGCCGTAGGAGCCGCCGCCCGCGGGGCCCGCGGCCGGATAGCCGTTGTGCTGCGCCTGGGGGGCGGCCGGTACGCGGGTGTGCTGGAGGATCTCCAGCACCACCTGCTCCGCTGTGCGCCTGTTCAACTGGGCCTGGGCGGTCGGCAGCAGCCGGTGCGCCAGCACCGCCACCGCGAGCGCCTGCACGTCGTCGGGGAGCGCGTACTCGCGCCCGGACAGGGCCGCCGACGCCTTGGCCGCGCGCAGCAGGTGCAGTGTCGCGCGCGGCGACGCGCCGAGCCTGAGGTCGGGGTGCGAGCGGGTCGCCGCGACCAGGTCGACCGCGTATCTGCGCACCGCCTCCGCCACGTGCACGGTGCGCACCGCCTCGACCAGCTTCACGATGTCGTGCGCGTGGGCCACCGGCTGGAGGTCGTCGAGCGGGGAGCGCCCGCCGTGCACGTCCAGCATCTGCAACTCGGCCTCGGGCGTCGGATAGCCGATCGAGACCCGGGCCATGAACCGGTCGCGCTGCGCCTCGGGCAGCGGGTAGGTGCCCTCCATCTCGACCGGGTTCTGCGTGGCCACCACCATGAACGGGCTCGGCAGCTCGTAGCTGTTGCCGTCGATGGTGACCTGGCGCTCCTCCATGGACTCCAGGAGCGCCGACTGCGTCTTCGGCGAGGCGCGGTTGATCTCGTCGCCGATCACGATCTGGGCGAAGATCGCGCCCGGCTTGAACTCGAAGTCCTGGTGCTGCTGGTCCCAGATCGACACCCCCGTGATGTCGGAGGGCAGCAGGTCAGGGGTGAACTGGATGCGGCGCACCGAGCAGTCCACGGAGCGCGCGAGCGCCTTCGCCAGCATGGTCTTGCCGACCCCGGGCACGTCCTCGATCAGCAGGTGTCCCTCGGCGAGGAGCACGGTCAGCGAGAGCCGTACGACCTCCGGCTTGCCCTCGATCACGGCCTCGACCGTCTTGCGCACGCGCTCGGCAGTACTGGTCAGATCCGCGAGGCTCGCTCGATCGTCATAGGTCGTCACCCGGCCCTCCTCGGCCCATTCCCGCGCTCCGCGAAGCACGGGCATCCCCAATGTCGGGCCGGTGCATTCCTGAGTCCGGCCCACCCCGAAACACGGACGCCGCACACGAAAAGTTCCTGGCGGTGCCACATGAGCATTCTTCTTGCCGTCACGGTTCGTGTCACTCGCCTGTGGACAACTCTCGGCGATATGTCCCTGCGGGCCGTCCGTGGGCGACCCCGGCCGCGAACGGGCCGGTCGGCGCGGTGCGCGTCAGCTCGGCTCGACCTCCTCCAGGGCCCCGGTGTGCACGTCGAAGACGAAGCCGCGTACGTCGTCGGTGTGGGCGAGGTAGGGGGAGGTGTGCACCCGCCGTATGGACTGGCGCACGTCCTGGCGCACGTCGCGGAACGCCTCCACGGCCCACGGCGGGCGCTGTCCGACCTCCAGTTCGAGTTCGTGCCTGAAGTCCTCGGTGATGTTCTCCATGCCGCACCCGGTGTGGTGCACCAGGACGATGCTGCGGGTGCCGAGCGCGCGCTGGCTGATGGCGAGGGAGCGGATGACGTCGTCGGTGACGACGCCGCCCGCGTTGCGGATGGTGTGGCAGTCGCCGAGGCGCAGGCCGAGCGCGGCGTGCAGGTCGATACGCGCGTCCATGCAGGCGACGACCGCCACCTGGAGCACGGGCCTGGCGTCCATCCCGGGGTCGGCGAAGCCGGTCGCGTAGCGCCGGTTCGCGTCGACGAGGCGATCGGTCACGGTGCCCAGGGCGACGGGCTCTTCGGCGGAGTGCCCCTGCGGGGCCGCGGAGGTCGACATGGATACGACGGTAACCGTCGGAAGGGGTCCCGGAGGCCCTGAGCGCGGCGACCGGGCGAACAAATGACCGCGGGCGGGCTCGAATGTGTCGTAGACCACACGGGTGGGGGCGCTGGGCCGTACGGGTGGCCGGGGTCGCGGCGCGGCTCTTCCAAGGGGCGGGGGCGACGCGCAGGGCGGTTGATTGACCGGGCGACACCGTCGACTAAAGTGGCGCGAAGTGGGAGGCCGAGGCGCTCCCCGCTCCAATCCCGTGCGGATTCCGCGCAGTTCCCCAACAGTGTTCGGATTTCCGTACGGGTGTTCGTATGACATGGGTGCCGGGGATGCCGCGTCCCCCACACCCGCAGCACTCCCCGCGCGCGGTGCACACACGGCTCGGCCCCTCCCGCTCCCGGTCGGCCGACGCCGCCTTCCCGGCGCCGGCGGGCCCTCCCGACCCGAGCGGCCTGGGCCCCGCGGTGCGGGCGCCCGCCAGGACCTGAGAGGGCCGATGGAAGGGCGCAAGACGCATCCGCAGCGAGACGACCAGGCCGCAGAGGGCGGCGCCCGGCACGTCCCCGTGATGCTGCGCCGCTGTCTCGACCTGCTCGCCCCCGCCCTGGAGCGTCCGGGCGCCGTCGTCGTCGACTGCACGCTCGGCATGGGCGGGCACAGCGAGGCCCTGCTGCGGGCCTTCCCCGCCGCCCGGCTGATCGCCCTGGACCGCGACCGTGACGCCCTGCGGCTCGCCGGGGAGCGCCTCGCGCCGTACGGGGAGCGGGCCACCCTGGTGCACGCCGTCTACGACGAACTCCCCGACGTGCTCGACCGGCTCGGCGCCCCGCTGGTCCAGGGCGTGCTCTTCGACCTCGGCGTCTCCTCGCTCCAGCTCGACGAGGCGGACCGGGGCTTCGCCTACGCCCAGGACGCCCCCCTCGACATGCGCATGGACCAGACCACGGGCACCGCCGCCGCCGAGGTCCTCAACACCTACCCGCCGGGCGAACTCGTCCGCGTGCTGCGCGCGTACGGCGAGGAGCAGCAGGCCAGGCGGATCGTCTCCGCCATCGTGCGCGAGCGCGCGAAGGAACCGTTCACCACCAGCGCCCGCCTCGTCGAGGTCATCCGCGGCGCGCTCCCGCAGGCCGTCAAGCGCACCGGCGGCAACCCCGCCAAGCGCACCTTCCAGGCCCTGCGCATCGAGGTCAACGGCGAACTCGCGGTACTGGAGCGTGCCCTGCCCGCCGCCGTCGACGCCCTCGCGGTGGACGGCAGGATCGCCGTGCTCGCCTACCACTCCCTGGAGGACCGGCTGGTCAAGCGCGTACTGGCGGCGGGGGCCGCCAACACCGCGCCCCCGGGCCTCCCGGTCGTCCCCGAGCAGTACCAGCCCCGCCTGCAACTCCTCACCCGTGGCGCCGAACTGCCCACCGAGGAGGAGATCGCCGCCAACCGCAGGGCGGCCCCCGCCCGGCTGCGTGCCGCCCGCCGCGTCAGGGGCCCCGCGAACGGCGCTGCCGCCGTCGGCGGCGTGGGCGGGAGGGGCGCCGTATGACGCCGCGGACGGCCGCCGCACGGGGCGCGTACCCGGCCGCCGCGCCCGGGAACGGCCCGCGGTGCCCCCGGCGTCCCCGTACGTACCGGGACCCGCGCCGCGGCGCGCGGGCGCCGGGCCAGGGCGGCGCGGGACACGGCGGGACGCGCGGACGTACCGGAGGAGGGACATGGTGAGCGGACCCCGGCTGAGGGGACGGGCGGCAAGGCTGGCGGCGCTGCTGCCCGCCGGGCCGAGCAGGGCGGCCAGGACGCCCTTCGTGCTGCTGGTCGTCGCGCTGCTCGCGGGCGGCCTGATCTCGCTGCTCGTGCTGAACTCCTCGCTCAACGAGGGCTCGTTCCAGCTCGACGATCTGAAGAAGCAGGCCACGGACCTCTCCGACGAGGAGCAGCAGCTCCGGCACGACGTCAACGGCTACTCCGCGCCCGACGCCCTCAGGCGCAGGGCGGGCGACCTCGGCATGGTCCCCGGCGGCAGCCCGGCGTTCCTCGGCCCCGACGGCACCGTGCGCGGCGTGCCGAGCGCCGCCCCGGCCGCGCCGCACACCCCGGGCCCCGCCACCTCGCCGTCGTCCGCGGACACGGTCCAGCGGGACGCCGCCGTACGGCCGTCGGGCTCGCCCACGCCGACCGCGACCCCCGGCACCCCCGCAGGCACCCCGTCGGCGCCCGCCAGTCACCCGGGCGGCACCCCATGACCGACAGGCAGCCCCCGCGCCGCCGGGTGCCGGGCCCCGCGGGCCCCCGGCAGTCAGGACGCCCCGCGCCGCGCCGCCCGGGACCCGGCGCCCGCCCCGTGCGCCGCGCCGGGGCCGCGGGCGGCTCCCGGCGCCCCAAGGGGCCCCGCACGCTGCGCCTCGGCAGCCCCAGGCCACGGCTGCGGATGGTCGGCCTCGGCCTCGCCCTGGTGATGACGGTCTTCGCGGTACGGCTGCTCCAGGTGCAGGCCGTCGACGCCGGGACCTACACCGCCAAGGCCGAGCAGAACCGGGTGCTCACCCAGGACCTCACCGCCGAGCGCGGCGCCCTCACCGACAGGTCGGGGGTGGACCTCGCCGTCAGCGTCGACGCGTACGACATCACGGCCGACCCCACCATGTTCACCGCCAAGGCCACCAAGATCCACGACGCCCCCGCGCAGGCGGCGCAGCTCCTCGCGCCCATCCTCGGCGTGGACGCCGACACCCTCACCGCGCGGCTGAAGACCCCGGGCACCCGCTACGTGGTCCTGGCGCGCGCCCAGACGCCGCAGGTGTGGAACCAGATCCAGGACCTCAAGGCCACCCTCGCCGACAAGGCCGAGCACGACCCCAAGTCCCCGAACCTGCTCGCCGGCGTCTTCGAGCAGGCGGGCACCAAGCGCGTCTACCCCGGCGGCGACCTCGCGGCCGGCACCCTCGGCTGGGTCGACGCGGGCGGCAAGGGCGCGGGCGGCCTCGAACTGAAGCTCGACAAGAAGCTGGCGGGCAAGGACGGCAAGGTCACCTACGCCCAGTCGGGCGGCCGCAGGGTGCCCACCGCCGGGGGCAGCGAGAAGCCTGCGGTCCCCGGCTCCACCGTCGAGCTGACCCTCGACCGTGACATCCAGTGGGCCGCCCAGAGCGCCATCGCCGACCTCGTCAAGAAGTCCAAGGCGGACCGCGGTTACGTCATCGTCCAGGACACCAGGACCGGCGAGCTGCTGGCCATGGCCGACGCCCCCGGCTTCGACCCGAACGACCTCGCCCACGCCGCCTCGGGCAGCCTCGGCAACCCCGCCGTCGAGGACGCCTTCGAGCCAGGCTCCACCGCCAAGGTCATGACCATGTCCGCCGTGCTGGAGGAGAACGCCGCCACCCCGGCCACCCACGTCGTGGTGCCCAACAGGCTCGCCCGCGGCGACCGGCTCTTCCAGGACGACATCGACCACCCCACCTGGCACCTCACGCTCAACGGGGTCCTCGCCAAGTCCAGCAACATCGGCACGATCCTCGCCTCCCAGCAGCTCGGCAAGACCCAGGGCGAGGCCAACCGGGTGCTCTCCTCGTACCTGCGCAAGTTCGGCATCGGCAAGCCGAGCGGCCTCGGCCTGCCGGGCGAGACCGCCGGCATCCTGGCGCCCGCCGACAAGTGGTCGACGTCCCAGCAGTTCACCATCCCCTTCGGCCAGGGCGTCTCCCTCAACGCCGTCCAGGCCGCCTCCGTCTACTCGACCATCGCCAACGGCGGCGTACGCGTCGACCCGACCCTGGTGCGCGGCAGCACGGGCGAGGACGGCCACTTCACCGCCGCGGCAGCGCCCGGCAAGACCCGGGTGGTCAGCGCCAGGACCGCCGGCACCGTCTCGCGCATGCTGGAGTCCGTCGTCGACGACGACGAGGGCACCGGCACCAGCGCCCGCATCCCCGGCTACCAGGTCGCGGGAAAGACGGGGACCGCCAACCGGGTGGACCCCAAGACCGGCAGGTACAACGGCTACACCTCGTCGTTCGCCGGATTCGCCCCCGCCGACAAGCCCCGGGTGACCGTCTACTGCGCACTCCAGAACGCCACCAAGGGCGGCTACTTCGGCGGCGAGACCTGCGGCCCCGTATTCAAGCAGGTCATGGAGTTCGCCCTCAAGACGCTCCGGGTGCCGCCCACCGGAGCGCCCCCGGCCAAGCTGCCCGTCACCTACTGAGAACCCCGGCCCCGGGGCCGCCGCCCCCCGGTCTCCACCCCTTTCGCGATCCCGCCGTCCGGAGCCAGAACCGACGCACACGGAACCAGGAACCGCCCGTGACCATGATCACTCCGAGCCCCGGAAACCCGCCGGAGCCCCGCGCCAGCACCCAGGGCCCGCACGATCACGCACCGCCCGCCACCGCCGCCCCGGACGCCGCCGCTTTTGGCTCCGGGCCGGGTGAGCCGGGTACGCTCACCGCCGTGCCACAAGCCGAACAGTCCAAAACCACCCAAAAAGACGCGCCCGTGACCTATCCGGGACCGCCACGCCCCGAGCAGGTGCGTGCCACGCCCCTCGCCGTCCTCGCGGACCAGGCCGGGGTGCGCGCCGCCGCGCGGGCCGAGGTCACCGGCATCACCCACGACTCGCGCGCGGTCCGGCCTGGTGATGTGTACGCGGCACTGCCCGGCGCCCGCTTCCACGGCGCCGACTTCGCGGCGCAGGCGTCCGACCTCGGCGCCGCCGCGATCCTCACCGACCCGGCGGGCACCGAGCGCGCCGAGGCCACCGGGCTCCCGGTGCTCACGGTCGACGACCCGCGCGCCCGCATGGGCGAACTGGCCGCCACCGTCTACGGGCACCCGGGGCGCGACCTCCTCCAGATCGGCATCACCGGGACCTCGGGCAAGACCACCACCGCCTACCTCGTCCAGGGCGGCCTGGCCGCGACCGGCGCGCTGCCCGGGCTCATCGGCACCGTCGAGACCCGGATCGGCGAGGAGCGCCTGAAGTCCGAGCGCACCACCCCCGAGGCCACCGACCTCCAGGCGCTGTTCGCGGTGATGCGCGAGCGCGGCGTCGCCTCCGTCGCCATGGAGGTCTCCAGCCACGCCCTGGTGCTCGGCCGGGTCGACGGCTGCGTCTTCGACGTCGCCGTCTTCACCAACCTCAGCCCCGAGCACATGGAGTTCCACCACGGCATGGAGGACTACTTCCAGGCCAAGGCGCAGCTCTTCACCAAGCAGCGCTCCCGCGCCGGGGTCGTCAACATCGACGACGAGTACGGCCGCCGCCTGGTCGACGAGTCCGAGGTGCCCGTCACCACGTACTCCGCCGAGGGCCACCCGGACGCCGACTGGCGCGCCGAGGACGTCGTCGTGGGGCCGCTCCACTCCACGTTCACCGCCGTCGGGCCCGACGGCGAGCGGGTACGCGCCACCTCGCCGCTGGCAGGACCCTTCAACGTCGCGAACACCCTCGCGGCCGTCGCCGCCCTCGCCGTCGCGGGCCTCGACCCGCAGACGGCCGCCGAAGGCGTCGCCGCGGTGCCCGGCGTCCCCGGCCGTCTCGAACGCGTCGACGAGGGCCAGGACTTCCTCGCGGTCGTCGACTACGCCCACAAGACCGACGCCGTCGAGTCCGTGCTGCGTGCCCTGCGCAAGGTCACCGAGGGCCGGCTGCACATCGTCCTCGGCTGCGGCGGCGACCGCGACCGCACCAAGCGAGGGCCCATGGGCGCCGCCGCCGTGCGGCTGTCCGACACCGCCGTCCTCACCTCGGACAACCCGCGCTCCGAGGACCCGCTCGCGATCCTCGCCACCATGCTCGCGGGCGCCGCCGAGGTGCCCGCCCACGAGCGCGGCGACGTCGCCGTGTTCGAGGACCGCGCCGCCGCCATCCGCGCCGCCGTGGCCCGCGCCCGCGCCGGGGACACCGTGATCGTCGCGGGCAAGGGCCACGAGCAGGGCCAGGACATCGCCGGGGTCATCAGGCCCTTCGACGACCGCGACGTCCTGCGCGAGGCCCTCAGGAGCGCCGCGGCGGACCCGACGGCCCCCGCAGTCCACACCACCGCCCAGCAGACCCGGGGATGAACCGTGATCGCCCTCTCCCTCGCCGAGATCGCCACCGCAGTCGGCGGGCAGACTTACGACATACCGGACCCGTCCGTCCAGGTCACGGGGTCCGTCGTCATCGACTCCAGACAGGTGGAGCCCGGCGGCCTCTTCGCCGCCTTCGCCGGGGAGCGCGCCGACGGCCATGACTACGCCGCGCGCGCCGTGGCGGACGGCGCCGCGGCCGTCCTCGCCACCCGGCCCGTCGGCGTGCCCGCCATCGTCGTGGACGACGTCCAGACCGCGCTCGGCGCCCTCGCCAGGACGGTCGTGGAACGCCTCGGCGCCACCCTCGTCGCGCTCACCGGGTCGGCGGGCAAGACGAGCACCAAGGACCTCATCGCGCAGGTACTCGGCGCCCGCGCGCCCACGGTCTTCACCCCGGGCTCGCTCAACAACGAGATCGGGCTGCCCCTCACCGCCCTGCGGGCCACCTCCGAGACCCGCTACCTCGTCCTGGAGATGGGCGCGCGCGGCATCGGCCACATCCGCTACCTCACCGGACTCACCCCGCCCAGGGTGGGGGTGGTGCTCAACGTCGGCTCCGCGCACATCGGCGAGTTCGGCGGCAAGGACCAGATCGCCCTCGCCAAGGGCGAGCTGGTGGAGGCGCTCCCGGCGGACGGTGTCGCGGTGCTCAACGCGGACGACCCCCTGGTGCGCGCCATGGCCGCTCGCACACGCGCGCGCGTCGTCCTCTTCGGAGAGGCCGACGAAGCGGACGTACGCGCAGAGAACGTCCGCCTCACCGGCACGGGACAGCCCGCGTTCCGCCTCCGCACACCCTCCGGGTGCAGCGACGTGACGCTGCGCCTGTACGGTGAGCACCACGTGTCGAACGCGCTCGCGGCGGCCGCCGTCGCCCATGAGTTGGGCATGCCCGTGGAGGAGATCGCCCGTGCGCTCAGCGCCGCGGGAGCACTCTCCCGCTGGCGGATGGAGGTCACCGAGCGCCCGGACGGTGTGACGGTGGTCAACGACGCCTACAACGCCAACCCCGAGTCCATGCGAGCGGCCCTGCGCGCCCTCGCGGCCATGGGCGAAGCCGCACGGGCACGGGGGGGCCGTACGTGGGCGGTGCTCGGTGCAATGGCCGAGCTCGGGGACGAAGCTCTCGCCGAGCACGACGCGGTCGGACGGCTGACCGTCCGGCTCAACGTGAGCAAGCTCGTCGCGGTCGGGGACAAGGAAGCGGCCTGGCTGCGCATGGGCGCCTACAACGAGGGTTCGTGGGGTGAGGAGTCGGTGCACGTGTCCGACGCACAGGCGGCGGTCGACCTGTTGCGCAGCGAGCTGCGTCCGGGAGACGTCGTGCTTGTGAAGGCGTCCAGGTCGGTGGGCCTGGAGCGGGTAGCCATGGCCCTGCTCGGCGGCCTGGCCGCGGGCGAGGGTGAGGTCGCCGCCCGATGATGAACCAGATCCTGTTCGCGGGCGTCATCGGCCTCTTCCTGACGCTCGTGGGCACCCCGCTGCTGATCAAGCTGCTGGCCCGCAGGGGCTACGGCCAGTACATCCGCGACGACGGGCCGCGCGAGCACCACAGCAAGCGCGGCACGCCCACCATGGGCGGCATCGCGTTCATCCTCGCGACGATCGTGGCGTACTTCCTCAGCAAGGTGATCACCGGCAAGCCGCCGTCGTTCTCCGGGGTGCTGGTGCTCGGCCTGATGACCGGCATGGGCCTGGTCGGCTTCCTCGACGACTACATCAAGATCGTCAAGCGCCGCTCGCTCGGCCTGCGGGCCAAGGCGAAGATGGCGGGCCAGCTCATCGTGGGCATCGGATTCGCCGTCCTCGCCCTCCAGTTCGCCGACAGCAGGGGCAACACCCCCGCGTCCACCCGGCTGTCGTTCACCAACGACTTCGGCTGGACCATCGGCCCGGTGATCTTCGTGGTGTGGGCGCTGTTCATGATCCTCGCCATGTCCAACGGCGTGAACCTGACGGACGGCCTCGACGGCCTCGCCACCGGCGCCTCCGTGATGGTCTTCGGCGCGTACACCTTCATCGGCGTCTGGCAGTTCCAGGAGTCCTGCGCCAACGCCGACACCCTCACCAAACCGGCCGCCTGTTTCGAGGTGCGCGATCCGCTCGACCTCGCCGTGGTGGCCGCCGCGCTGATGGGCGCCTGCTTCGGCTTCCTGTGGTGGAACACCTCGCCCGCCAAGATCTTCATGGGGGACACCGGCTCGCTCGCGCTCGGCGGCGCCCTCGCGGGCCTCGCCATCGGCTCCCGCACCGAGCTGCTGCTCGCCCTGCTCGGCGGCCTCTTCGTGCTGATCACCATGTCGGTGGTCATCCAGGTCGGCTCCTTCAGGATGACCGGGCGACGGGTCTTCAGAATGGCGCCGCTACAACACCACTTCGAACTCAAAGGCTGGTCCGAGGTCCTGGTCGTGGTCCGCTTCTGGATCATCCAGGGCATGTGCGTCATCGTCGGACTCGGCCTCTTCTACGCGGGATGGGCAGCCGACAAGTGAGCAACGGGCCGCAGTGGGCGGGACGCCGGATCACCGTCGCGGGCCTCGGCGTGAGCGGCGCGAGCGCCGCCCGCGCCCTGGCCGGCCTCGGGGCCGACGTCACCGTGGTCGACGGGGGCACGGGCGACGCCCTGGAGGAGCGCGCCAGGGGCCTGGAGAAGGACGGCGTACGGGTGCGCCTCGGGGACGGCGCGAGCCTGCCCCCCGGCACCTCCCTCGTCGTCACCTCGCCCGGCTGGAAGCCATCGTCGCCGCTGTTCACGGCGGCCGCGGAGGCCGGGGTCGACGTCGTCGGCGACGTCGAGATCGCCTGGCGGCTGCGCGGTCCCGGCGCCGCCCCCTGGCTCGCCGTCACCGGCACCAACGGCAAGACCACCACCACCCGCATGCTCGCCGCCGTCCTGACGGCGGCGGGCCTGCGGACCACCGCGGTCGGCAACATCGGCACCCCCATCGTGGACGTCGTACTCGGCGGGGGCGACGGCGCGCCCGCCGGGGGCCCGCACGACGTGCTCGCCGTCGAGCTGTCCAGCTACCAGCTCCACTGGGCGCCCTCGCCGCGCGTCCACTCGGCGGCCGTGCTCAACCTCGCGCCCGACCACCTCGACTGGCACGGCTCCATGGCGGCGTACGCGGCCGACAAGGGCCGTGTCTACGAGGGCAACCAGGTCGCCTGCGTCTACAACGCCCAGGACCCGGCCACCGAGGACCTGGTGCGCGCCGCCGACGTCGCGGAGGGCTGCCGCGCCGTCGGCTTCACCCTCGCCGCCCCCGCGCCGGGACAACTCGGCGTGGTCGACGGCATCCTGGTGGACCGCGCCTTCGTCGACGACCCCGCGCGCACCGCCCAGGAGCTGGCCGAGGTCCGCGACGTCGACCCCCCGGCCCCGCACAACATCGCCAACGCGCTCGCCGCCGCCGCGCTCGCCCGCGCCTATGGCGTGCCGCCCGCCGCGGTACGGGACGGGCTGCGGGCGTTCCGCCCCGACGCGCACCGCATGCAGCACGTCGCCGACGCCGCGGGCGTCGCCTACGTCGACGACTCCAAGGCCACCAACACCCACGCCGCCCAGGCGTCGTTGGCCGCCTACGACGGTGTCGTCTGGATCGCGGGCGGCCTCGCCAAGGGCGCCACCTTCGACGCACTCGTCGCGGGCGCCGCGCCCCGGCTGCGCGGGGTGGTCCTGATGGGCGCCGACCGCGGCCTGATCCGCGAAGCCCTGGCGCGACACGCGCCCGATGTCCCGGTCGTCGACCTCGAACGGACCGACACTGGGGCGATGGCCGAGGCGGTACGGCGGGCGGCCGCGCTCGCCCGCCGGGGCGACACGGTGCTGATGGCGCCGGCCTGTGCGTCGATGGACATGTTCACCAACTACAACGCACGGGGGGACGCGTTCGCCCGTGCCGTGCGCGAACTGGTCGGCTGACACCGTGTCCCCGGCCGCGCCGGCCCGTCGTTGGGAGGACGCCTTGGAGTTCGTCGCGTGGCCCGGGCCCGTCCGGACACGGCGCTCACGCGCCCGCCGCGCGCCCGCGCGTTCCGGAGCGCTCGATGCCGCCGGGTAGCGGACGCGCCCCCGTCAGGGGAGCGCGGCGTCCCCCCGCGCGCCCGCAGGTCAGGCAGGGCGTCCCCGGGCCCCGGGTCTCGCCGCTCGGCAGGCTCGTCGCCCGCGCGCGCCACCAGTGGGACCGGCCCCTGACGGCGTACTACGTCATCGTCGGGAGCTGTCTGCTGATCACGGTGCTCGGACTCGTGATGGTCTACTCGGCCTCCATGATCCGGGCCCTCCAGCTCGCGCTGCCCGGCTCTTACTTCTTCCGCAAGCAGTTCCTCGCCGCCGTCATCGGGGGCGTCCTGATGCTCTGCGCCGCCCGG
The DNA here is from genome assembly GCF_044457285.1 of Streptomyces sp. NPDC050560. NCBI lineage: Bacteria > Bacillati > Actinomycetota > Actinomycetes > Kitasatosporales > Streptomycetaceae > Streptomyces > Streptomyces sp. NPDC050560. The sequence continues at coordinate 185,779 of NZ_JBITGT010000006.1, read as the reverse complement.
ATGCCGGTCAAGCTGCACCGGGCGCTCGCCTACCCGCTGCTCGCGGGCTCCGTCTTCCTGATGGTGCTGGTGCAGGTCCCCGGCATAGGGATGGCGGTCAACGGCAACCAGAACTGGATCTCGGTCGGCGGCCCCTTCCAGCTCCAGCCCAGCGAGTTCGGCAAGCTCGCCCTGGTGCTGTGGGGCTCCGACCTGCTCGCCCGCAAACAGGACAAGAATCTGCTGGCCCAGTGGAAGCACATGCTGGTGCCGCTGGTCCCGGTCACCTTCATGCTGCTCGGGCTCATCATGCTCGGCGGCGACATGGGCACCGCGATCATCCTCGCGGCCATCCTCTTCGGGCTGCTCTGGCTCGCCGGGGCCCCCACCAGGCTCTTCGCCGGGGTGCTCGGGGCGGCCGGGCTGCTCGGGCTCATCCTCATCGAGACCAGCGCCAACCGCATGGCACGCCTCGCCTGCATCGGCGCCACCTCGCCTGGCCCCGGCGGGAGCTGCTGGCAGGCCGTGCACGGCATCTACGCGCTCGCCTCCGGGGGCTTCTTCGGCTCGGGGCTCGGGGCGAGCGTGGAGAAATGGGGACAACTGCCCGAGGCGCACACCGACTTCATCTTCGCCGTCACAGGGGAGGAACTGGGGCTCGCGGGGACGCTGTCCGTGCTCACCCTCTTCGCGGCTCTAGGCTATGCGGGTATCCGCGTGGCCGGACGCACGGAGGAGCCCTTCGTAAGGTTTGCCGCGGGAGGCGTGACCACCTGGATCACGGCCCAGGCCGTGATCAACATCGGCGCTGTGCTCGGCCTGCTGCCGATCGCCGGGGTCCCGCTCCCGCTGTTCTCCTACGGGGGCTCCGCCCTGCTGCCGACCATGTTCGCCATCGGGCTGCTGATCGCCTTCGCACGCGACGAGCCCGCTGCGCGGGCGGCGCTCGCGGCCAGAGGGCCGTTCTTCGGCAGAAGACGGGCGAAGGTCCGGGGGGCCGCGGGGCCCCGCAGATGGAACACGATGCGACGGCGCGTGCCCACGCGTTCGTCCGGAGAGCGGTGAATTTCGGTGCATGTCGTACTCGCCGGCGGGGGGACCGCCGGACACATCGAGCCCGCGCTCGCCCTCGCCGACGCCCTGCGCAGGCAGGACCCGACGGTGGGCGTCACGGCCCTCGGCACGGAACGCGGCCTGGAGACCCGACTCGTACCGGAGCGCGGCTACGAACTCGCACTGATCCCCGCCGTGCCCCTGCCGCGCAAGCCCACCCCTGAGCTGATCACCGTGCCGGGGCGGCTGCGCGGCACGATCAAGGCGGCGGAGCAGGTACTCGAACGCACCAAGGCCGACGCGGTCGTCGGTTTCGGCGGCTATGTGGCGCTGCCCGGCTACCTCGCCGCCAAGCGCCGCGGCGTGCCGATCGTGATCCACGAGGCGAACGCCCGGCCGGGCCTCGCCAACAAGATCGGCTCCCGGTACGCGGCCCAGGTCGCGGTCTCCACCCCGGACAGCAAGCTGCGCGGCGCCCGCTACATCGGCATCCCGCTGCGCCGCTCCATCGCCACCCTTGACCGGGCGGCCGTGCGCCCCGAGGGCCGCGCCGCCTTCGGGCTCGACCCCAACCTGCCGACGCTGCTGGTCTCCGGGGGCTCGCAGGGCGCGCGCCGGCTCAACGAAGTGATCCAGCAGGCCGCCCCCGCGCTGCAACGCGCCGGAATCCAGATCCTGCACGCGGTCGGCCCCAAGAACGAGCTGCCGCAGATCGACAACATGCCCGGCATGCCCCCGTATGTCCCGGTACCGTATGTGAACCGGATGGACCTCGCGTACGCCGCGGCCGACATGATGCTCTGCCGCGCGGGCGCGATGACCGTGGCCGAGCTGTCCGCGGTGGGCCTCCCGGCCGCCTACGTGCCACTGCCCATCGGCAACGGCGAACAGCGGCTCAACGCGCAACCGCTGGTCAAGGCGGGCGGCGGACTCCTCGTCGACGACGCGGAGCTGACGGTGGAGTGGGTCAAGGGGCAGGTGCTGCCGGTGCTCGCCAACCCGCACCGGCTGTACGAGATGTCACGCGCCGCCTCCGAGTTCGGCCGCAGGGACGCCGACGAACTGCTGGCCGGCATGGTCCACGAGGCCATCGCCGCGCGCCGGGTTGCCTGACACACGCCCCGGCGGCGCGCCCCGCGCCCGGCGCACGCGCCCGCCGGACGCGGGGGAGGGGCGCCGCGCGGGCGCGCGGGGACCGAGCCGAGGACAGGGGCCCGCAACGGGAGCCCCCAGGGCAGGGAAGGCAGGGAAGCGGCGACCATGGCAGGACCGAGCACCGCCGAGCGCGCGGAGCGCCCGCGCCCCCGCCCCGGCGCGCCCCGCCCGCCGCGTGCCCCCCGGCTGCGCCTGTCCGCCCTCACCCCCCGCGCCCGCCGGATCATCGCGCTGGCGCTCGCGCTCGCCGTGGTCGGCGCGGGCGGTACCAGTTGGCTGCTGTACGGCTCGCCGTGGCTGAAGGTGCGTCATGTCAACGTCAGCGGCAACCACGCCCTCGACACGGGACGGCTCCGCGACGCGGCCGGGGTGGCGAACGGCACCGCGCTGGTCTCGGTCGACACCGCCGCCGTCGCCGCGCGGTTGCGCAAGGCGTTGCCGCGGATCGACTCGGTCCGGGTCTCGCGTTCTTGGCCGAATGCAATCGGTCTGAAAGTGACCGAACGCAGCGCCGTCCTTGTGATCGGAAAGGGCGGAAAATTTATCGAAGTCGACGCTACGGGGAAGCGATTCGCCACCGTCGGCTCGGCGCCGAAGGGCCTGCCCCGGCTTGTCCTCGGCTCCGCGGGGGCCGCCCCGAGCGCGGCGCGCTTCCCCGAGGCCCGGCTGCTGCGCGGCGCGGCCCGCGCGGTCGCCGCGCTCCCCGCCGCGGCCCGCCACGACACCCGTACGGTGAAAGTCCGTTCATACGACGACATCACCGTGGAGTTGACCCGGGGACGCACCGTCGCGTGGGGAAGTGGTGAAGACGGCGCGGCGAAGGGCAGGGCCCTGGCCGCTCTCATGAAAGCAGCTCCGAAGGCCGCACACTTCGACGTCAGCGCCCCCACCGCCCCTGCCACCGCTGCGAGTTGACGAGCGTCATCGCAGGCCAGCACCCTGGTTGAGGGTCCCCCAGGGTGATCACATAGGGTGAAAAGAAAAACGGGAGGTTCGGCGTGTTCGTTGAACGCGCGCCACTTGTCGACTTAGTGTCCTGTTCGGAAGGGTCAAGGAACACCGGAAAGAACAGACACTGGTAACCCTAAACTTCAGGGTTAGGGTTCGGGTCGGCGTTCGGAACCGTCCCATTCGGCATCAGCCGCCCGCAGCGCCGCACGGCGCGGCGGCGGCACGTAATCGAGGCGAGAGGCAGCCTTCGACGTGGCAGCACCGCAGAACTACCTCGCAGTCATCAAAGTCATCGGTGTCGGCGGCGGTGGTGTCAATGCCATCAACCGGATGATCGAGGTCGGTCTCAAGGGCGTCGAGTTCATCGCCATCAACACCGACGCGCAAGCCCTGTTGATGAGCGACGCCGACGTCAAACTCGACGTGGGCCGCGAACTGACCCGCGGCCTCGGCGCCGGGGCGAACCCGGCAGTCGGGCGCAAGGCCGCCGAGGATCACCGCGAGGAGATCGAGGAGGTCCTCAAGGGGGCCGACATGGTCTTCGTCACCGCGGGAGAGGGCGGCGGCACCGGCACGGGCGGCGCGCCCGTCGTGGCCAACATCGCCCGCTCGCTCGGCGCGCTCACCATCGGCGTCGTCACCCGGCCCTTCACCTTCGAGGGGCGCCGCAGGGCCAACCAGGCCGAGGACGGCATCGCGGAGCTGCGCGACGAGGTCGACACGCTCATCGTGATCCCCAACGACCGGCTGTTGTCCATCTCGGACCGCCAGGTCAGCGTTCTCGACGCCTTCAAGTCCGCGGACCAGGTCCTCCTGTCGGGCGTCCAGGGCATCACCGACCTCATCACCACCCCCGGGCTGATCAACCTCGACTTCGCCGACGTCAAGTCCGTGATGTCCGAGGCCGGTTCCGCCCTCATGGGCATCGGCTCGGCGCGCGGCGACGACCGCGCCGTCGCGGCGGCCGAGATGGCGATCTCCTCGCCCCTGCTCGAAGCCTCCATCGACGGCGCGCGCGGCGTGCTGCTGTCCATCTCCGGCGGCTCCGACCTCGGGCTCTTCGAGATCAACGAGGCCGCCCAACTGGTCAGCGAGGCCGCCCACCCGGAGGCCAACATCATCTTCGGCGCCGTCATCGACGATGCCCTCGGCGACGAGGTCAGGGTCACGGTCATCGCCGCCGGCTTCGACGGCGGCCAGCCCCCGTCCAAGCGCGACAGCGTCCTCGGCTCCTCCTCCAAGCGCGAGGAGGGCGCCGCCGCGTCCCGCCCGGCCGAGTCCCGCGAGTCGCGTTCGGGCTTCGGCTCCCTCGGCAGCGTCACCCAGCGCGAGGAGGCCACGGCCCCCGAGCCCGACGCCGAGCCCGCCCCCGCGGGCGAGCTTGCCCCGCCCACCACCGCCCCGCCGGTCCCGCCCTCCCGTAGCTACCAGGACAGCTCGGCCGAGGAACTGGACGTTCCGGACTTCCTGAAGTGATAGCCCGCGAACCCGCGGCCGCGGCGGAGCCCGCGGCACCCCGCAGCACGCGAAACGGCGCGCACTTCGCCTTCACCGACCGGTGGGGCGGGGTGAGCGCCGTTCCGTACGACCGGCTCAACCTCGGCGGCGCCGTGGGCGACAGCCCCGAGGCCGTGCGCGAGAACCGCCGTATCGCCGCCGCCGGGCTCGGGCTCGACCCCGCGGACGTCGTCTGGATGCGCCAGGTGCACGGCACCACCGCCCTCGTCGTCGACGCCCCCTGGGGCGAGCGGCCCGTGCCCGAGGCCGACGCGGTCGTCACCGCGCGCCGCGGCCTCCCGCTCGCCGTGCTCACCGCCGACTGCGTGCCGGTGCTCCTCGCCGACCCCGTCGCAGGGGTGGCCGCGGCGGCCCACGCGGGGCGGCCCGGCATGGCGGCGGGCGTGGTGCCCGAGGCGGTGGCCGCGATGGTCCGCCTCGGCGCGCGACCCGCGAGGATCGTCGCCCGTACCGGACCCGCCGTCTGCGGGCGCTGCTACGAGGTGCCGGGGGAACTGCGGGACGAGGTGGCCGCGGTGGAGCCCGCGGCGCACGCCGTCACCAGGTGGGGCACGCCGGCGCTCGACGTGGTGGCGGGGGTGCACGCCCAGCTCGAACGTCTCGGGGTGCGCGACCGCTCGGCCTCCGAGGTCTGCACCCGCGAGTCCGCCGACCACTTCTCCTACCGCCGCGAGGGCACCACGGGGCGCCTCGCGGGCTATGTCTGGCTGGACTGAGGGGCGATGACCGCACGCAAGGACGAACTCGCCGCGCGGCTCTCCGCCGTTCAGGAGCGGATCGCCGCCGCCTGCGCGGCCGCGGGCCGGGCACACGACGAGGTGACGCTCATCGTCGTCACCAAGACCTATCCGGCCGACGACGTACGGATTCTGGCGGAACTGGGGGTACGTCATGTTGCCGAGAACCGCGACCAGGAGGCCGCCCCCAAGGCCGCCGCCTGTTCGGACCTTTCACTGACATGGCACTTTATCGGTCAATTGCAGACCAATAAGGTGCGATCGGTTATTGAGTATGCCGACGTGGTGCACTCCGTCGACCGGGAACGGTTGGCCGGGGCGCTGTCCAAGGCCGCCGCGGGAGCCGGGCGCGAAGTGCGCTGCCTCATCCAGGTGGCGCTCGACGCCGAGGAGGGCGGGCGCGGCGCGCGCGGGGGAGTGGCGCCCGGCGGCGTCGCGGACCTGGCCGCCGAGGTCGGGGGCGCCGAGGGGCTTTCGCTGGGGGGCCTGATGACCGTCGCCCCGCTCGCGGGACCCTACGCGGGCAGGGAGCGCGCGGCCTTCGAGCGCCTGGTGGAATTGTCAACGTCGCTGCGCGCGGCCCATCCTGCTGCGACGATGGTGTCCGCAGGAATGAGTGCGGACCTCGAACAGGCTGTTGCGGCCGGAGCGACACATGTGCGCGTCGGCAGCGCGGTACTCGGAGTCCGTCCCGCGCTCGGGTAACGTCGCCAGGAAGTCGGACCACAGCAGAAAATATGGTCATTCCCGCAGAAGTTGCGGGGCCGTGGATCGCGGGCACCCGGCTGGCGTCAGCCGATCCACCACGCCGATCCACCACAGAGCGGAGGACTCAGAGCATGGCCGGCGCGATGCGCAAGATGGCGGTCTACCTCGGCCTCGTGGAGGACGATGGGTACGACGGCCGGGGGTTCGACCCCGACGACGACTTCGAGCCCGAGATGGACCCCGAGCCAGAGCGGGACCGTCGACGGCATGAATCGTCCATTCCGTCCCACCAGTCCCACCAGAGTCCCCCCGCCCACCAGTCGCGTCAGCCGCACCAGTCGTCACTCCCCGCGAGGGACGAACCGGCGCGAACTGGCCCGCCCCCGGCGCAGCGTGAGCCGTCGCCGCTTCCGGCGGAAAGTGGACGTCCCGCGCGAATCGCCCCCGTGGCGTCCATCACACCTGAACGTCAGAGCCTGGAGAAGAACGCACCGGTGATCATGCCCAAGGTGGTGTCGGAACGGGAGCCCTACCGGATCACGACACTGCACCCCCGGACCTACAACGAAGCCCGTACCATCGGGGAACACTTCCGTGAGGGCACTCCGGTGATCATGAATCTCACGGAGATGGACGACACGGACGCGAAGCGACTTGTCGACTTTGCGGCCGGGCTCGTCTTCGGCCTTCATGGCAGCATTGAGCGAGTGACACAGAAAGTATTCCTGTTGTCTCCTGCTAACGTCGATGTCACGGCGGAGGACAAGGCCCGCATCGCAGAGGGCGGGTTCTTCAACCAGAGCTGAGACACGTGGTACTGGCAGCAGTCATACGACAGGACAGGGGTCCCCGCACACGCGGGGGTGGTCCGGGGAGAGGGAAGCGCGGAGATGGGCGTCTTCTTGGATGTGCTCTACATCGCGCTGATGTGCTTCCTGATCGTGCTGATCTTCCGACTGGTGATGGACTACGTGTTCCAGTTCGCCCGCTCATGGCAGCCCGGCAAGGCGATGGTGGTCGTTCTTGAGGCCACCTACACTGTCACCGATCCACCGCTCAAGCTTCTGCGGCGGTTCATCCCGCCGCTGCGTCTCGGGGGCGTGGCGCTCGACCTGTCCTTCTTCGTTCTGATGATCATCGTCTACATCCTGATCTCCGTCGTGAGCCGGCTGTGAGCGCGATGTTGATGACGTTCCTTGCCGAATGCCGACGACTACGTTGAGGTGAAGAGATGCCGTTGACCCCCGAGGATGTGCGGAACAAGCAGTTCACGACCGTCCGCCTCCGCGAAGGTTATGACGAGGACGAGGTCGATGCCTTCCTCGACGAGGTCGAGGCCGAACTGACCCGTCTGCTCCGCGAGAACGAGGACCTGCGCGCCAAGCTGGCCGCCGCCACGAGGGCCGCCGCGCAGAGCCAGCAGCAGGCGAACATGCGCAAGCCTCCTGAACCCCAGGATCGCCCTGGACCGGTGCCCGCCGCCATATCAGGTCCGCCGCAGCCGGCTCCTCCGCAGCAGCACCCGATGGGTGGTCCGCCCCAGCTTCCCGGCGGTCAGCCGCAGCTCCCGGGCGGTCAGCCGCAGTTGCCCGCGGGACCCGGCGGCCACGGCCCTGCGGGACACGGCCCGGGACCCCAGGGCCCAGGCCCCCAGGGCCCGCACGGGCCGGGCCCGATGCAGGGCGGCGGTCCCATGCAGGGCGGCGGCCCGATGCAGGGCGGCGGCCCAGGACCCATGCAGGGCGGCGGCCCGATGGGCGGTCCCGGCGGACCCATGGGCGGCCACGGCGGCCCGCAGTTGCCAGGACCCGGACAGGGCCCCGGCGGCGACAGCGCGGCCCGGGTGCTGTCGCTGGCGCAGCAGACCGCCGACCAGGCCATCGCGGAGGCCCGCTCCGAGGCCAACAAGATCGTCGGTGAGGCGCGCAGCCGTGCCGAGGGGCTGGAGCGCGACGCCCGCGCCAAGGCGGACGCGCTGGAGCGGGACGCCCAGGAGAAGCACCGTGTCGCCATGGGCTCCCTGGAGTCCGCGCGCGCCACGCTTGAGCGCAAGGTCGAGGACCTGCGCGGCTTCGAGCGGGAGTACCGCACCCGGCTGAAGTCGTACCTGGAGAGCCAGCTACGCCAGTTGGAGACCCAGGCCGACGACTCGCTGGCCCCGCCGCGTACGCCCCCGGCTGCCTCGCTGCCGCCGTCGCCCTCGCCTTCCATGGCTCCGGCCGGCGCCCCGTCCTACGGCGGGGGCCAGTCGATGGGCGGTCCGCCGCAGCCGCCGAACGGCAACGGCAACGGGCCCTCGTACGGCAGCCAGCAGCAGATGTCGCCCGCGATGACCCAGCCGATGGCGCCGGTGCGGCCGCAGGCGCCCCAGCCGATGCAGCAGGCGCCGTCGCCGATGCGGGGCTTCCTGATTGACGAGGACGACAACTGACCGTTCTCGGCGGTAGCCGGTTCTGGTGAATTCTGGTGAAGGGGTCGGGCCTCACGGTCCGGCCCCTTCGTCGTGTGCGCGACCGGCTCCGCCGGGGCGCACGGGAGATCCCGGGACGACCGGGAGCAGGCCGGGAGACGACGGAGGGAGGGGGCCGGGGCCCCCTCCCTCCTTGCCGCTTCGGCGGTTGTGCCGTGGTGCGGTGGCTACGCCTTGCGGAGTGCGAACGTCAGGCCGAGCGCCTCGTCCGTGAACGGGGTGCCGAAGTCCGCGGGGGCGCCCTGGGCGAAGTCCGTCGCCAGGACCTCCTCCGCGATCAGGACTGCGTGCTCGGTCACCGCCGCGGCGACCGCCGGGTCGTCGGACGACCACCGCAGCGCGATCCGGTCCGACACGTCGAGCCCGCTGTTCTTGCGGGCCTCCTGGATCAGCCGTACCGCGTCACGGGCGAGGCCCGCCTGCCGCAGCTCCTCGGTAAGGTGGAGGTCGAGGGCCACCGTGGCGCCCGAGTCGGAGGCCACCGACCAGCCCTCGCGCGGCGTCTCGGTGATGATCACCTCGTCGGGTGCGAGGTCCACGCTCTCGTCCCCGACCCGTACCGTCGCCGACCCCGCGCGCAGCGCACGGGACAGCTCCGCCGCGTCCGCCTCCGCGATCGCCTTCGCCACCGCCTGCACGCCCTTGCCGAACCGCCTGCCGAGCGCCCGGAAGTTGGCCTTCGCGGTGGTGTCCACCAGGGACCCGCCGACCTCCGAGAGGGAGGCGAGCGCCTGGACGTTCAGCTCCTCGGTGATCTGCGCGCGCAGCTCGGGCGAGAGCGTCTCGAAGCCCACGGCCCCGATCAGCGCACGCGACAGCGGCTGCCGCGTCTTCACCCCGGACTCCGCGCGGGTGGCGCGGCCCAGCTCCACCAGCCGCCGTACCAGCGCCATCTGCCGGGACAGGCCCGGGTCGACCAGCGACGGGTCGGCCGTCGGCCAGTCGGCCAGGTGCACCGACTCGGGCGCGCCCGGTGTCACCGGCACCACCAGGTCCTGCCAGACCCGTTCGGTGATGAACGGGGTCATCGGGGCCATCAGCCGGGTCACGGTCTCCAGGACGTCGTGCAGGGTGCGCAGCGCGGCCCTGTCGCCGAGCCAGAAGCGGCGGCGCGAGCGCCGTACGTACCAGTTGGACAGGTCGTCGACGAACGCGGAGAGCAACCGGCCCGCCTGCTGGGTGTCGTAGCCGTCGAGCGCGCGGGTGACCTGCTCGGTCACCGTGCCCAGCTCCGACAGCAGCCACCGGTCGAGCAGCGGGCGCTCGGCGATCGCCGGGTCCTCGGCCGACGGGTACCAGCCGGAGGTGCGCGCGTACAGCGCCTGGAAGGCGACCGTGTTCCAGTACGTCAGCAGGGTCTTGCGCACGACCTCCTGGATGGTGCCGTGGCCCACCCGGCGCGCCGCCCAGGGCGAGCCGCCCGCCGCCATGAACCAGCGGACCGCGTCGGCGCCGTGCTGGTCCATCAGCGGGATCGGCTGGAGGATGTTCCCCAGGTGCTTGGACATCTTCCTGCCGTCCTCGGCGAGGATGTGCCCGAGGCAGACCACGTTCTCGTAGCTCGACCTGTCGAAGACCAGGGTGCCGACGGCCATGAGCGTGTAGAACCAGCCGCGGGTCTGGTCGATGGCCTCGCTGATGAACTGCGCCGGGTAGCGCCGCTCGAACAGGTCCTTGTTCTTGTACGGGTAGCCCCACTGCGCGAACGGCATCGACCCCGAGTCGTACCAGGCGTCGATGACCTCGGGCACCCGGGTCGCGGTGGCGCCGCACTCGGGGCAGTCGAAGGTGACGTCGTCGATGAAGGGGCGGTGCGGGTCGAGGGCCGACTGGTCGGTGCCGGTGAGCGCGGTCAGCTCGGCGCGCGAGCCGACGCAGGTCAGATGGGCCTCGTCGGACGAGCAGCGCCAGATCGGCAGCGGGGTGCCCCAGTAGCGCTTGCGGGAGAGCGCCCAGTCGACGTTGTTCTGTAGCCAGTCGCCGTAGCGGCCGTGTTTGATCGAGTCGGGGTACCAGTTGGTCTTCTCGTTCTCCGCGAGCAGCCGGTCCTTGATCGCCGTGGTGCGGATGTACCAGGACGGTTGTGCGTAGTAGAGCAGCGCGGTGTGGCAGCGCCAGCAGTGCGGGTAGCTGTGCTCGTAGGGCACGTGCCGCAGCAGGAGGCCGCGGGCGCGCAGGTCCTCCGTCAGGGTCTCGTCGGCCTTCTTGAAGAAGACGCCGCCGACCAGCGGCAGTTCGGGGGCGAAGGTGCCGTCCGGGCGCACCGGGTTGACCACGGGCAGCCCGTAGGCGCGGCAGACCTTCAGGTCCTCCTCGCCGAAGGCGGGGGACTGGTGGACGAGCCCGGTGCCGTCCTCGGTGGTGACGTAGTCGGCGTTGACGACGTAGTGCGCCGGGGTGCCCTCGGGAAAGTCGACGAGGGTGAAGGGGCGCCGGTACGTCCAGCGCTCCATCTCCCTGCCGGTGAAGGACTGCCCCGTGGTGCTCCAGCCCTCGCCGAGCGCCTTCTCCAGCAGCGGCTCGGCGACCACAAGACGCTCGGCGCCGTCCGTGGCCACCACGTAGCGCACGTCGGGGTGGGCGGCGACGGCGGTGTTCGACACCAGCGTCCAGGGCGTGGTCGTCCACACCAGCAGCGACGCATCCCCGGCCAGCGGGCCGGAGGTCAGCGGCAGGCGCACGTAGACGGACGGGTCGACGACGGTCTCGTAGCCCTGCGCCAGCTCATGGTCGGAGAGCCCTGTCTCGTCCCTGGGGCACCAGGGGGCCACCCGGTGGTCCTGGACGAGCAGGCCCTTGTCGAAGATCTGCTTCAGCGACCACCAGACGGACTCGATGTACTCGGGGTCCATCGTGCGGTACGCCTCGTCGAGGTCGACCCAGTAGCCCATGCGGTGGGTCAGCTCGGAGAAGGCGTCGGTGTGCCGGGTGACGGACTCGCGGCACTTCGCGTTGAACTCGGCGATGCCGTACGCCTCGATGTCCTGCTTGCCGGTGAAGCCCAGCTCCTTCTCGACGGCCAGCTCGACCGGCAGGCCGTGGCAGTCCCAGCCCGCCTTGCGGGGGACGTGGTAGCCGCGCATGGTGCGAAAGCGCGGGAAGATGTCCTTGAAGACGCGGGCCTCGATGTGGTGCGCGCCCGGCATGCCGTTGGCGGTGGGCGGGCCCTCGTAGAACACCCACTCGGGGCGGCCCGCGGAGCGCTCCAGGGTCTTGGCGAAGATCTTCTGCTCGCGCCAGAGGTCGAGGACCGCGTGTTCGAGCGCGGGCAGGTCGACCTGGGCGGGCACCTGCTGGTACTGGGGCGGCGTCATCGTGCTCCTCCAACGGACTGCTGCCTTCCGCCGGAGGGACGAGAGACGCGCGTGCCGGCGCTCCCGCGGTACCACCCTCCTTGGTCCGCCGGGCGCGCCGCCGGACCCTCTCTTCGGTCGCGATGCCGGGTCTAGTCGCCTCCGGGGGCTCCGGGGCTTTCTTCCGGCGGCTCCGGGGTGATCTTCACGTCGCGCTCGCCCCCGGGCTCGCACCGCCCCCGGGTCGCTCCTGGCTGCCTGCGCCGCTACTCGTCCCCATCCACGCCTTCTCGCTCCGCCCAGTGTACGGGCCCGGGAGGGAGGTGCCGACCGGATATCGCACGGGGTGCGCGCTGACCCGAATGGGCCGAGCGGCGTGCCCCGGGGGGCGAGGCACGGCCCCGGCGGGTTCACCGTGCGTGGAGCTGGGCACAACGCTCTCATGCCTGTCGCGCGGCACCCGTGGGGTGGGCCCGGCGGGCGGCGTGCCCCGTTGCCGCGGGCGATGAGTCGATTTATCGTCCCAGCACGATTCGCGAGCAAGATCACAATATGTGAAGGGGCCGCGACCATGGTGGCGAAGAAGTCCGCCGCAGAGCAGTCGGCGAAGGGCGGCCCGCCCGGCGCTGCCGACAAGAGCGCGGCCGGGAAGAGCCGGGCGAAGGCCGCGGCCGGGAAGACGGCGGCCAAGAAGTCCACGGCCAGGAGGCCGGCTGCCGGGAAGACCGGGGCGAAGAAGGCTGCGGCCGAGAAAGCCACGGCGGAGAAGCCTGCGGCCAAGAAGGTAGCGGCCGAGAAAGCCCCGGAGAAGAAGGCCGCGGCTGGGAAGAAGGCGGCTTCCGGGAAACCGGCCTCGGAGGATTCCGCTCCCCGGGAGAGGGGGGCGCGGGGCGCGGCCGGGGCGGCGCGGCAGCCCGAGTCGTCGGAGCCCCGGGCCCGGGAGGCCCCGGACGCCGCCGGTGCCGCGGGGGCGGCGGCGAAGGGGGCGTCGTCCTCCAAGGCCGCCAGGTCGGCGCGTACGGCACGTGCCGCCGAGGCCGCGGGCACCGCCCAGGCGGCGCGGTCCGGCGGGCCCGCGGGCGCGGGCACCGGGGCGGCCCGCAGGACCGCGAAGGGCAGGAAGCGGGCCGCGGGCGCCACGGCCGCCAGGAAGGCCGCGGACAGCCGCGGCGCGGGCACGGATGACGCGGCCGCCGAGGTGGCGGCCGAGGACGCGGCACGGGCCGCGCAGACGACGGGAGCCACGACGGTGGTTGCGAAGAAGACTCCGGGCACGGCCACGGCGGCACAGCGGCCCTCCGCGGTGCCCAAGGCGCGCGGCACGGTGGAGCCGGGCGACCTCCCGGTCAGGCCGGGCGAGGACCCCTGGACCAAGGACGAGGTCGACGAGGCGCGGGCCGGGCTCGCCGCCGAGGCGCTGCGGCTGCGCTCCGAGATCGAGTCCTCCGAGGCGTCGCTCGCCGGTCTGATGCGGGACTCGGGCGACGGTGCGGGCGACGACGACGCGGACACCGGCACCAAGAACATCACCCGCGAGCACGAGCTGGCCCTCGCCGCGAACGCCCGCGAGATGCTGGACCAGACCGAGCGCGCCCTCGAACGCCTCGACGCGGGCACGTACGGCCGCTGCGAGAACTGCGGCAACCCCATCGGCAAGGCCAGGATGCAGGCGTTCCCCCGGGCCACCCTGTGTGTGGAGTGCAAGCAGAAGCAGGAGCGCAGGTAGCCGCGGGCGGTGGCACGGGCGCGGCGTGGGCCGCCCCCGTGCCGTAGTCTCGACCCGAGAGAGCTGACGGACCCGAAGGACTCACGTGGCAGAGGCGGAACGCATCACCGGCGCACCCGACGACCCGCGCACGGCGGGCGGGGAGCGGGCCGAGCCGGACGCCGCGGGCGACGGCGCCGCGACGCCCGCCCCCGCCGCCGAAGGCGCCACCGCGGTCCCCGGGGTCTCCGTGGCTTCCGGGGCCGCTGCGGCCCCGGAGCGGGACGCCTCCCGGGGCGCGGGGCGCAAGGTCCTCGTGCTGTTCGCGGTCGCCGCCTTCGCCTACGCGCTCGACCTGGTCAGCAAGGCGCTGGTGGTGGCCAGGCTGGAGCACCACCAGGCCATCCACCTCATCGGGGACTGGCTGCGGCTCGAAGTGATCCGCAACCCGGGGGCCGCCTTCGGCATGGGCGAGGCGTACACCGTGATCTTCACGGTGATCGCGGCCGCCGTGATCTTCGTGATCGCCCGGCTCTCCCGCAAGCTCTACAGCGGCCCCTGGGCGGTGGCGCTCGGGCTGCTGCTCGGCGGCGCGCTCGGCAACCTCACCGACCGCCTCTTCCGCTCGCCCGGCGTCTTCAAGGGCGCGGTCGTCGACTTCATCTCGCCGCGGCACTTCGCCGTCTTCAACCTCGCCGACTCCGCGATCGTGTGCGGCGGCGTGCTGATCGTGCTGCTCTCCTTCCGCGGCCTCGACCCGGACGGCACCGTCCACCGCGACTGAGCCCGCCCACTGCGCCCGGCCACTGCGCCCGCCCCCGGCCGCCCGCGTACCGCCGTGTCCGCGGGGGCACCGGGGTCGGGCATACTCGGCCGGGTGAGTACCCTTCCCCAGACCCGGACCCTGCCCGTGCCCGACGGACTTGAGGGCGAGCGCGTGGACGCCGCCATCTCGCGGATGTTCGGGTTCTCCCGCACCAAGGCCGCAGAGCTGGCCGCCGCGGGCAAGGTCCTCGTGGACGGCGCCGCGGTCGGCAAGTCGGAGAGGGTGCGCGGCGGCGCCTGGCTCGAAGTCGAACTGCCCCCCGCCAAAGACCCGGTGCGGGTCGTGGCGGAACCCGTCGAGGGCATGGAGATCGTCCACGACGACGAGGACGTCGTGGTCGTCGTCAAGCCCGTCGGGGTGGCCGCGCACCCCAGCCCCGGCTGGCGAGGACCCACCGTCATCGGGGGGCTCGCCGCGGCCGGCTACCGCGTCTCCACCTCGGGCGCCGCCGAGCGGCAGGGCATCGTGCACCGCCTCGACGTCGGCACCTCCGGGCTCATGGTGGTCGCCAAGTCGGAGCGCGCGTACACCTCACTGAAGCAGCAGTTCCGCGAGCGCACCGTCGACAAGCGCTACCACACCCTCGTGCAGGGCCACCCGGACCCGATGAGCGGCACCATCGACGCGCCCATCGGCCGCCACCCCACGCACGACTACAAGTGGGCGGTCACCGCGGAGGGCAAGCCGTCCGTCACCCACTACGACCTGATCGAGGCGTTCCGTGCCGCCTCCCTGCTCGACGTGAAGCTGGAGACCGGCCGCACCCACCAGATCAGGGTCCACATGGCGGCGCACCGGCACCCCTGCGTGGGCGACCTCACCTATGGCGCCGACCCCACGCTCGCCGCCCGCCTCGGCCTCACCAGACAGTGGCTGCACGCCGTGCGCCTCGGCTTCGCGCACCCGGGGGACGGGCGCTGGGCCGAGTTCGAGAGCGGCTACCCGGACGACCTCACGGGCGCCCTCGCCAAGGTGCAGGAGGAGAGCGCGTGAGCGGGAACCCCGGAAACCTCGGGAGCCCCGCATACGCCGTGCGGATCGCCGAGGACCCCGCGGACCGCGAGGCGTGCTTCGCCGTCCGCAAGGACGTCTTCGTCGCCGAGCAGGGCGTCCCCGAGGACATCGAGTACGACGCGCACGACCACGGCGCCGTCCATGTGCTCGCCGTCGCCGCCGACGGCACCCCGCTCGGCACCGGGCGGCTGCTGCACGGCTCCGCCGCGCTCGCCGCGACCGGCGGCGCCCCAGGCACCGGCGCGCTCGGCCGCCTCGCCGTCGCCGGGGCCGCCCGCCGCCGCGGCGTCGGGGCCGCCCTGGTGCGCGGCATCGAGGAAGCGGCGCGCGGCCTCGGCCTGACGGCGGTCGACCTGCACGCCCAGACCCATGCGCTGCCCTTCTACGAGCGCCTCGGATACACGGCGTACGGACCGGAGTTCGAGGACGCGGGGATGCCGCACCGCGCCATGCGCCGCACCCTCTGAGTGGCCCCCGGCTGGGCTTCCCGACGCCCGCCCCGGCCGCCGCAGGCCCGGCCGTGGCGGTGGGGACCGACCGCGTCGACGGGAGCGCGGCGGCCCATGGCAGGCTTGGTGATCAGGACCGACGGCTGCGGTCCCGCCCCGACGCCCGCCCCTGACACCATCGGAGCCCGCCCGTGGACCAGTTGGCCCTGTTGTTCGCCCTGCTCTTCGGGGCCCTGGTCTGTGTACCGCTCGGCGACCGCCTCGGGCTGCCCTCGCCGGTGCTGATGACCCTCATCGGGATCGTTCTCGCGCTGCTGCCGTTCGTGCCGAACGTCGACATCCCCCCTGAGCTGATCCTGCCCGTGGTGCTGCCGCCGCTGCTCTACGCGTCCGTACAACGCACCTCGTGGCGGCAGTTCGCGGCCAACAAACGGCCCATCTTCCTGCTCGCGGTCGCCCTGGTGTTCGTCACCACCGCCGCCGTCGGCGTCACCGCCCACGCCATGGTCCCCGGCCTGCCGCTGGCCGCGGCGATCGCGCTCGGCGCGCTGGTCGCGCCGCCCGACCCGGTGGCCGCGACCGCGGTGGCGGGCAAGCTCGGGCTGCCCCGGCGCCTCGTCTCCATCCTGGAGGGCGAGGGCCTGTTCAACGACGTCACCGCGATCGTGCTCTACCACGTCGCCATCGCCGCCGCCGTCAGCGGCACCTTCTCGCTGCCGCGCGCCGCGCTCGACCTGGTGCTGTCCGCGGTCGTCGCGGTGGGCATCGGGCTCGCCCTCGGCTGGGCCGCGAACCGGCTCATGGCGCTGCTCGGCGACCCCACGCTCCAGGTGGGCCTCTCGCTGCTCGTGCCGTTCGCCTCGTACGTCATGGCCGAGGAGCTGCACGGCTCGGGCGTCCTCGCGGTGCTCACCACCGCGCTGTTCCTCGCCGAGTACGCCCTCGACGCCGACGACGTCCTCGCCCGGCTCGCGGGCAACACCTTCTGGGAGGTCGTCGACACCCTGGTCACCGGGGTCGCCTTCGGGCTCATCGGGCTCGAACTCCACAACGCCGTCAGGACCGCCGAGGGCCGCTGGATCGAGCTGCTGGGCTGGGCCGGGGGCACCGTCGGGGTGGTCGTCGTCGTACGACTGGTGTGGCTGCTGCCCGCGTCCTGGCTCACCAAGCGTCTGCACGCCCGCAGGGACGTCGACGAGGACATCCCCACCAGCCTGCGCGAGACCGTCGTCATGTGGTGGTCGGGGATGCGCGGCGTGGCCTCCGTCGCGCTCGCCCTCGCCGTCCCGCTGACCATGGACGACGGCGCGCCCTTCCCCGACCGCGACGAGATCGTCTTCATCGCGTTCGGCGTCATCATGGGCACCCTCGTGGTGCAGGGCCTCACCCTGCCCTGGCTGGTGCGCAGGCTCGGGGTCCGCGCCGACGAGGAGCAGGGGCGCGCCTACCGCAGGACGCTCGCGCTGCGGGCGGCGAAGGCGGCGCGGCACCGGCTGAAGGAGATCGAGGACAGCACCGACATCGAGGACATCCCGGAGGACCTGTCCGAGCAACTGCTGCGCAGGGCCTACGAGATCGGCCTCAGGATCAGCCCCGACCTGGTGGACGAGGAGCGGCTCGCCGCGCAGAAGTCCCGGGTGCGCAGGGTGCGCAGGGCCCGCCACATCCAGAACGAGATGCTGTCGGCCGCGCGGCACGCGGTGCTGGCGGCGCGCAGCGAGCCGGGCGCCGACCCGGAGATCGTGGACAACGTGCTGCGCCACCTCGACGTACGGAGCCTGCGGTGAGCCGCTGAGCCGCAAGGGGTGCAGCCGCGGGCTGTCGGCCGGGGCGGGCGGCGGTGGCCTCCTCAGCCCAGGCCCGCGCGGGGTATCCGCCCGTCCTTCGTCAGCAGGTCGCGGGGGCGCTTCTCGGGCGCCGCCGTGGGGGCGGGGGCGGTCGCCACCCGGGGCAGGGCGTACGGGTGGTGCTCCGCGAGCCAGCGGATCAACTGCTCGCGCACCGTGACCCGCAGCGACCAGATGTCGTTCGCGTCCTTCGCGGTGGCCACCGCCCGCACCTCGATGGTGGTGGGCGTGGTGTCGGTGACCGCCAGGCTCCAGTCGCGGCCGTCCCAGGCCGGGCACTCCCGCAGCAGCTCGCGCAGCTTGGTCCGCATCGCGTCGACCGGGGCGCTGTGGTCGAGCTGGAAGAAGACGGTCCCGGTCATCTGGGCGCCGCCGCGCGACCAGTTCTCGAAGGGGCGGCTGGTGAAGTACGACACCGGCATGGTGATACGGCGCTCGTCCCACGTCCGCACCGTCAGGAACGTCAGCGTCACCTCGTCGATCACGCCCCACTCGCCGTCCACCACCACGGTGTCCCCGATCCGCACCATGTCGCCGAACGCGATCTGGAACCCGGCGAACAGATTGCCCAGCGTCGACTGGGCCGCGATGCCCGCGACGATGCCGATGAGACCCGCCGACGCCAGCATCGACGTCCCCACGCTGCGCATCCCCGGCAGCGTCAGCAGCATCGCCGCCGCCGCGATCACCCCCACCACCGCGGTGACGATCCGCATCGTCAGCGACACCTGGGTGCGCACCCGGCGCAGCCTCGCCGGATCGTGGGAGGCCGCCGCGTACTTCGCGTACGACGTCTCCACCGCCGCGGCCGCGATCCGCACCACGAGCCAGGCGCCCGCGCCGATCAGGACCAGCGTCAGCAGCCGTCCGATGTCGTCCTCGTGCCCGTCGAGGGCGTGCCAGTGGATCTGCCGGAACGACCCGCGCAGCGACGCGCCCAGCATCACCAGCAGCAGCGGGGTGCGGCAGCGGCGCAGTTGCTCCCACAGCGGGGTCTCGCGGTGCCGCTCGGCGGCACGGCGCAACAGCAGGTCGGCGGCCCAGCCCACGAGCAGGGCGATCAGCACGCTGCCGCCGACGACGAGCAGCGGACGCAATACGTTCTCCATGCCCTGCGCCTAACCGGGACACCGCTGCTGACACGATGGCGTGATGAATATCCTGCTCCTGCACTCCACCTACGGCAGAAGGCCCGCCGTCGAGGCCGCGGCGGAGCGGCTGCGCTCGGCCGGGCACGAGGTCACCGCGCCCGATCTGTTCGAGGGCCGCACCTTCGAGGACGTCGAGGAGGGGCGCGAGTACCGGGACGCGACGGGCACCGAGGAACTGCTGCGCCGCGCGGTGCGCGAGGCGGCCCCGCTCTCGGAGCGCGGCCTCGTCTACGCCGGGTTCTCGCTGGGCGGCGCGCTCGCCCAGAACCTGGCGCTCGGCGACGAACGCGCCCGGGGGCTGCTGCTCCTGCACGGCACCTCCGACATCGCGGAGGGCGCCACCGCCGACGGCCTGCCCGTCCAGCTCCACGTGGCGGAGCCCGACCCGTTCGAGCCCGACGACTGGCTGAGCGCCTGGTACCTGAACATGCGCAGGACCGGCGCCGACGTGGAGATCTTCCGCTACCGCGGCGCCGGGCACCTGTACACCGACCCGGCACTGCCCGACTACGACGAGGCCGCCGCGGAGGCGACCTGGCGCACCGCGACCGGCTTCCTCGACAGCCTCTAGCCACGACGGCCGGGGCGGACCGCGGGCCCGCAGGCCCCCGGTCCGCCCCGGTGCGCGGGGTGCCGGGTCAGCCCTTGAGGGCCTTGTCCATGGCCGTGTTGTACTCGTCGACCGTCATGGGCGCGTTCTTCCCGTCGGAGCCGACGACCTTCTTGCCGTCCATCACCAGGCTCGGGGTGCCCGAGACGTCGTCCTTGTTGTCGTCGAAGACCTTGGACATGGTGAGCGCCCACTTGTCGTACGTGCCGTCCTCGACGTCCTTCTGGAACGCCTTGTTGTTCTTCAGCGCGTCGACGGTGTTCGCCACCTTGATCAGGTACGAGTCGTCCTTGAACTTGTCCTGCTGCTCGTCCGGGTGGTACTGCTTCGAGTACAGCGCCGTCTTGTACTGGGTGAACGCCTCGGGGCTCACGTTGAGCGCCGCGCCGAGCGCGCTGAGCGCGTTCTTGGAGCCCTCGCCCTGGTCGTTGTTGTCGATGAACGTGGCGCCGATGTACTGGATCTTGTACTTGCCCGCGTCGAGGTCCTTGGTGACCGTGGGGCCCACGGTCTGCTCGAAGGACGCGCAGATCGGGCAGCGCGGGTCCTCGTACATCTTCAGGGTCTTCTTGGCGCTGTCCTTGCCGATGGTCACCGTGGTGCCCTCGGCGCCCGAGGTGTTCGCCGGCTTGACCAGCTTGTCGTCCTTGGCGGCGTCCCAGTACGACGGCTTGTTGTTCTGCACGACGGCGTAGCTGACGCCGCCCGCGATCGCGAGGACGGCGACGATGGAGGCGCCGACGATGACCTGCCGCTTCGCCTTGGCGCGCTTGGCCTGGCGGGCGCGCTCCTCCCGCAGCCGCTCGCGGGCCGCGTTCTTGGCGCCCTTGCTGTTGCGCTGGCTCATGGGTGTGTTCTCCGTGTGAAGGCGCGCAGTCGCACTGCGCGGGATACGTGGGGTGGGGTCGGTGTGCGCGGCGCGCGGTCGCTCAGCCGAGGGCGGCCGCGGCGGCCGCGGCGCGCGGGGGACCCCGCCGTCCCACGGAGTGCACCCACAGGCGGCTTCTGCCGCCGAGGGGCCGGTGTGCGGTGCGTACCGGCAGGGCCTGGCCTTCGGGCGCGGCGGCGGCGACCGCGGCGACCGCGAGCAGCAGCGGCCGGAAGGTGGCGGCGGCCACCGCGCACAGCAGTTGGACCAGCGCGCGCTCGCCGCGCCGCAGCCATGCCGCGGCCAGCAGCCCCACCGCAAGATGCGCCGCCAGCAGCAGCCAGGCGGCGGTGGCGTCGGTGTGGGCGAGCAGCGCCGCCGTCCTGCCGTCGTCGCCTACGGCCATCCCGGCGAGCGGGGTGCCGACCGGGCGGCCCCCGCAGAAGACGTCGAAGCCCACGGAGCGCAGCGGTCCCGTCACCGGGCCGCCCGCGGGTCCGTAACAGGCGTGCTGGCCGGTGGTGAACAGGGTGTCCGCGGCCAGTTCGAGCGGGATCAGCAGGCCCGCGATCGGCCCGAAGCCCCGCTCGCGGCCCGCGAGCGCGTAGGCGGCGGCGAACACGGCGAGCGCGGCGGCGGCCACCGTGAACGGCGGCAGCGGGGCCCGGGACAGCAGCACGTGCGACGCCGCGGACAGCGTCACGACGAGCGCCGTGAACAGCGCGGCGCGCACCGTCCTGGGCGTCGTCCTGGCTATGTCCGCCGTGGTCAAGGGCCGAAGTCTCTCCGTGTGGGGGCCGGGGCCCCGGCGGTCGCGCCGCCGGGACAGAGGTCTCGCCGCCGAGTGTGGCACGGCGGCGCGTAGGACGCCGCTAAAGCGATCCTATGAGTTATGCGATCGAGCCGTCCGCACCCCGGGCGGGCGGCAGCGTGCCCGCCCGCCCGAAGGCCGGGTGTCACAGGCCGGGGATGCGCCCGTTGCGGAAGAGGTCCACGAAGACCTGGTGGTCGGCGCGGGCCCGGGAGCCGTAGTCGTGCGCGAAGTCCACCAGCACGTCGCCGAAGCCCTCCTCGTCGGCCGCGATCGCCGCGTCGATCGCGCGCTCCGTGGAGAACGGCACCAGCTCGAAGTGGCCGCTCTCCTCGTCCGCCGCCGCGTGCATGGTGGCGGTGGCCCTGCCCAGGTCCGCCACCACGGCCGAGATCTCCTCCAGGTCGTCGATGTCCGACCAGTCAAGGTCGACCGCGTACGGCGAGATCTCCGCGACGAGCTGCCCGCTGCCGCCCAGCTCCGTCCAGCCGAGCCACGGGTCCGCGTGCGCCTGCAACGCCCGCTGCGAGACCACCGTGCGATGGCCCTCGTGCTGCCAGTAGTCGCGGATCGCGGAATCCGTGATGTGCCGCGAGACCGCCGGTGTCTGCGCCTGCTTCATATAGATCACGACGTCGTTCTCCAGCGCGTCGCTGTTGCCCTCAAGCAGGATGTTGTACGAGGGCAGCCCCGCGGAGCCGATGCCGATCCCGCGCCGCCCCACCACGTCCTTGACCCGGTAGGAGTCGGGACGGGCCAGCGAGGACTCGGGCAGCGTCTCCAGATAGCCGTCGAAGGCGGCGAGGACCTTGTAGCGGGTCGCCGCGTCCAGCTCGACCGAGCCGCCCCCGGGCGCGAAACGGCGCTCGAAGTCCCGGATCTCCGTCATCGAGTCCAGCAGCCCGAAACGGGTCAGCGAACGGGCGTCACGCAGCGCGTCGAGCAGCGCGCCCTGCGCCGTGTCCAGCGTGAACGGGGGCACCTCGTCCCGCTTGGCACCGGCGGCGAGGGAGTGGACGCGCTCGCGGTAGGCGGCGGCGTAGGTCCGCACCAGACCCGTGATCTGCGCGTCACTGAGCGCCTTCGCGTAGCCGATCAGCGCGACCGAGGCCGCGAAGCGCTTCAGGTCCCAGGTGAAGGGGCCCACGTACGCCTCGTCGAAGTCGTTCACGTTGAAGATCAGCCGGCCCTGGGCGTCCATGTACGTGCCGAAGTTCTCCGCGTGCAGATCGCCGTGAATCCACACCCGGGCCGTCCGCTCGTCCAGGTACGGGCCGCCGCGCTTCTCGGCGTCCAGGTCGTGGTAAAAGAGGCACGCCGTGCCGCGGTAGAACGCGAAGGCGGAGGCGGCCATCTTCCGGAACTTCACACGGAAGGCGGCCGGATCGGCGGTCAGGAGTTCCCCGAACGCGGTGTCGAAGACGGCGAGGATCTCCTCGCCACGCTGCTCGGCGCTGGACTGCGTGACCGGCATTGCTGGGTGCCTCCTGGAGGGGTGCGGGTACCGAAGGGAAACGGGGCGCGCAAGGCCGTGCACGGCCGACCCGCCCCCGGCTTACTCAACGGGCGAACCTACTGCCGAGTGCCCTGCCTCCGAAGCATTCGGGACACCGGTGACGGGCGGGCGCGCGGGCCGGCGGGAGGAGAATGACCGCAACGCGGCGGCACCCGAAAACACCGGGCCCCGCATGCTGGACGCCCCCGCGTGGAGTCGTAGGGTTTCAGATGGCCCCTGGGCCCCCGCCGTCCCGTCAGCCCCCTGGAGGACCCCGCCGTGGCGTCATCGTCCGACAAGCCCCCGTTCACGCACCTGCACGTGCACACCCAGTACTCGCTGCTTGACGGGGCGGCGCGGCTGAAGAACATGTTCGACGCGTGCGGCGAGATGGGCATGACGCACATCGCGATGACCGACCACGGCAACCTGCACGGCGCCTACGACTTCTTCCACCAGGCGAAGAAGTCGGGCGTGACACCGATCATCGGCATCGAGGCGTACGTGGCGCCCGAGTCGCGGCGGGTCAAGCGGAAGATCCAGTGGGGCCAGCCGCACCAGAAGCGCGACGACGTCTCCGGCTCCGGCGGCTACACCCACAAGACGATCTGGGCGGCCGACAGGACGGGTCTGCACAACCTGTTCAAGCTCTCCTCCGACGCGTACGCGGAGGGCTGGCTCCAGAAGTGGCCCCGTATGGACAAGGAGACGATCTCCCAGTGGTCCGAGGGGCTGATCGCGTCCACCGGCTGCCCCTCGGGGGAGGTGCAGACCCGGCTCAGGCTCGGCCAGTTCGACGAGGCCGTGCAGGCCGCCGCCGACTACCAGGACATCTTCGGCAAGGGCCGGTACTTCCTTGAACTGATGGACCACGGCATCGACATCGAGCACCGGGTCCGCGACGGCCTGCTGGAGATCGGCAAGAAGCTCGGCATCCCGCCGCTGGTGACCAACGACTCGCACTACACGTACGCCCACGAGGCCACGGCGCACGACGCACTGCTGTGCATCCAGACCGGCAAGAACCTCTCCGACCCCGACCGCTTCCGCTTCGACGGGACCGGTTACTACCTGAAGACGACCGACGAGATGTACGCGGTCGACTCCTCCGACGCCTGGCAGGAGGGCTGCCGCAACACCCTCCTGGTCGCCGAGCAGATCGACACCAGTGGGATGTTCGAGAAGCGCGACCTGATGCCGAAGTTCGACATCCCCGAGGGCTTCACGGAGGTCACCTGGTTCCAGGAGGAGGTCAGGCGCGGCATGGAGCGCCGCTTCCCCTCCGGCGTCCCCGACGACCGGCAGCGGCAGGCCCAGTACGAGATGGACGTCATCATCCAGATGGGGTTCCCCGGCTACTTCCTCGTCGTCGCCGACTTCATCATGTGGGCGAAGAACAACGGCATCGCGGTGGGCCCGGGGCGCGGCTCCGCGGCCGGCTCCATCGTCGCGTACGCGATGGGCATCACCGACCTCGACCCGATCGAGCACGGACTGATCTTCGAGCGGTTCCTGAACCCCGAGCGCATCTCCATGCCCGACGTCGACATCGACTTCGACGAGCGCAGGCGCGTCGAGGTCATCAGGTACGTCACGGAGAAGTACGGCGCCGACAAGGTCGCCATGATCGGCACCTACGGCAAGATCAAGGCGAAGAACGCCATCAAGGACTCCGCGCGCGTCCTCGGCTACCCGTACGCGATGGGCGACCGCATCACCAAGGCGATGCCCGCCGACGTCCTCGGCAAGGGCATCGACCTCGACGGCATCACCAACACCCAGCACCCCCGCTACTCCGAGGCGGGCGAGGTGCGGGGGATGTACGAGAACGAGCCCGACGTCAAGAAGGTCATCGACACCGCCAAGGGCGTCGAGGGCCTGGTGCGGCAGATGGGCGTGCACGCCGCCGGCGTGATCATGTCGAGCGAGCCGATCATCGACCACGCCCCGGTCTGGGTCAGGCACACCGACGGCGTCACCATCACCCAGTGGGACTACCCGAGTTGCGAGTCGCTCGGCCTGCTGAAGATGGACTTCCTCGGCCTGCGGAACCTGACGATCATGGACGACGCCGTCAAGATGGTGGAGTCCAACAAGAACACCAAGCTCGACCTGCTGGCCATCCCGCTGGACGACCCGAAGACGTACGACCTGCTGTGCCGCGGCGACACGCTGGGCGTGTTCCAGTTCGACGGCGGCCCGATGCGCTCCCTGCTGCGGCTGATGAAGCCCGACAACTTCGAGGACATCTCCGCCGTCTCGGCCCTCTACAGGCCGGGCCCCATGGGCATGAACTCGCACACCAACTACGCGCTGCGCAAGAACGGCCAGCAGGAGATCACGCCGATCCACAAGGAGCTGGAAGAGCCCCTGAAGGAGGTCCTCGGCCTCACCCACGGCCTGATCGTCTACCAGGAGCAGGTGCAGAAGGCCGCCCAGATCGTCGCCGGGTACTCGCTCGGCGAGGCCGACGTGCTGCGCCGGGTGATGGGCAAGAAGAAGCCCGAGGAGCTGGCGAAGAACTTCACGATCTTCCAGGGCGGCGCCCGCAAGAACGGCTTCAGCGACGAGGCGATCCAGGCCCTCTGGGACGTCCTGGTGCCGTTCGCCGGATACGCGTTCAACAAGGCGCACTCGTCCGCGTACGGCCTGGTCACGTACTGGACCGCGTATCTGAAGGCCAACTACCCGGCCGAGTACATGGCGGCGCTGCTGACCTCGGTGAAGGACGACAAGGACAAGTCGGCCGTCTACCTCAACGAGTGCCGCCGCATGGGCATCAAGGTGCTGCCGCCCAATGTGAACGAGTCGGTGTCGACCTTCGCCGCGCAGGGCGACGACGTGATCCTCTTCGGCCTCTCCGCGGTGCGCAACGTGGGCACCAACGTGGTCGAGTCGATCATCCGCAGCCGCAAGGCCAAGGGGAAGTTCACCAGCTTCCCCGACTACCTGGACAAGGTGGAGGCCGTCGTCTGCAACAAGCGCACCACCGAGTCCCTGATCAAGGCCGGCGCCTTCGACCAGCTCGGCCACACCCGCAAGGGCCTCACCGCGCAGTACGAGCCCATGATCGACAACGTGGTGCAGATCAAGCGCAAGGAGGCCGAGGGCCAGTTCGACCTGTTCGGCGGGATGGGGGAGGAGGGCGCCGAGGAGTCCGGTTTCGGCATGGACGTCGTCTTCACCGAGGAGGAGTGGGAGAAGACCTACCTCCTCGCGCAGGAGCGGGAGATGCTCGGGCTCTACGTGTCCGACCACCCGCTCTTCGGCATCGAGCACGTCCTCACCGACAAGGCCGACGCCGCGATCTCCCAGCTCACCGGGGGCGAGCACGCGGACGGCGCGGTCGTCACCATCGGCGGCATCATCTCCGGGCTCCAGCGCAAGATGACCAAGCAGGGCAACGCCTGGGCCATCGCCACCGTGGAGGACCTGGCCGGCTCCATCGAGTGCATGTTCTTCCCCGCCACCTACCAACTGGTCTCCACCCAGCTCGTCGAGGACGTGGTGGTGTTCGTCAAGGGCCGCCTCGACAAGCGGGAGGACGTGCCGCGGCTCGTCGCCATGGAGCTGAGCGTGCCCGACCTGTCCCACGCGGGTGCCAACGCCCCCGTGGTGATCACCATCCCGACGGTCAGGGTGACCCCGCCCATGGTCAGCAGGCTCGGCGAGATCCTGAACCACCACCGCGGCAACAGCGAGGTCCGCATCAAGCTCCAGGACGCCCGCAAGACCACCGTGCTACGGCTCGACCGCCACCGGGTGCAGCCCGACCCGGCGCTCTTCGGCGACCTCAAGGTGCTCCTCGGGCCCTCCTGCCTGGCCGGCTGATTAGGCGGAGCCGGACGCGGCGAAGGGGCGGGGCCCGGACTTCCCGGGTCCCGCCCCTTCGTGCCGCCCCGCGCCCGGCCCGCCCCACACCTCACCCGGGCCGCACGCGCGCGGCAGGTCAGTTGTGGCCGAAGCGGCGCTGCTTGCGCGGGGCGCCACCGGACGCCATCGGCTCCGGCCCGCCCTCGCCCTGCGTCTTCTCCTGCGCGGACCGCCCGCCGTCCGCGCCCTGCTCGGGACGGGTCGCCTGTTTACGGTTCTTGTTCTTGGCCATGGTGATCTGCCTCCCGGGGATCTCGGGGCCACGATCAGATTCACATAGGGTGGTAAAGGGTGCACTTCGGAAAATAACCCTGCGTGACGGTCGGGTGTGGTGGCTCGGGGTGGTCCGGGTTCCCGGCGTCGTCCCTCGCCGTCCGTCGCCGTGCGTCAGGGGAAAGCGGCACGTGAGTGCGAGGGGTACACCGGCCGTGTCCGTCCCGGTACCGGCCGGTATGCGCCACGCCGAAGATCGAGTTCCGGCCGTTAACACCCGTACGGTCGGGCAGACTCGTGGGAAACCGTCATGCACCCGCTCGCGGCGGGGTGCACGGGAGCACCCGGCGGGCGACCGTCACGACGCCAGAGGGAGAGAAGGTGGATCGCGTGGACCGCTGCATTGTCCTGGTGGACGCCGGATATCTGCTGGGGGCCGCGGCCAGCCTCCTCGCGGGGGAGCCGTCCAGGTCCCGCATCACCGTGGACCACCCCGCGCTGGTCCAGGCCCTGCGGGACCGGGCCGAGGCCGAGACCGAGCGCCCCCTCCTGCGGATCTACTGGTTCGACGGCGCCCCCGACCGCGTGCCGCAGCCCGAGCACCGCAGGCTGCGGGTGATGCCCCGGGTGACCGTACGGCTCGGCGCGCTCACCCGCAGCGACGGCCGCTGGGCGCAGAAGGGCGTCGACGCCGCCATGCACGCCGAGCTGACCGAACTCGCCCGCAACGGCGCCTGTTCCGATGTGGTGCTCGTCACCGGCGACGGCGATCTGCTGCCCGGCATGATGGCCGCGAAGGAGCACGGCGTCGCCGTCCACCTGTGGGCCGTCCAGGCCGCCGACGGCGACTACAACCAGTCGGAGGACCTGGTCGCGGAGGCCGACGAGCGCCGCGTCCTCGACCGGGCCTGGATCACCGGAGCGGTACGGGCCAGGGACTTCGGCGGGGTCTGCGCGCCATCGCCCGTGCCCCGCCCCGAGATCGCCGCGATCCTCTCCGCGCCGCTGCCCGAGTCCACCCTGGCCCCCTCGCCGCGCGCCGCTCCCGCGCAGCCCCCGCGCGAGACCCCGCCGCCCGAACCCGCCGCCGCCCGGGACAACGGCACCCAGGACAGGGCGGCCCCCGGCAAGGGCGTGCCCACCCCCAAGGACCTCGCCGCGCTGCACACCCCCGCGGGCCCGCCCGCACAGCACCAGCCGGGCGCCACCCTGCGCTGGTCATCCGACAAGGGCTGGGTCGAACGCCCCGCCGCGGAGCCCCCCGAGGCCGCGGGCCTGCCCACCCTCGCCCAACTCACCACCGCCGAGCAGCGCTGGGCCGACCGCGAGGAGGACATCACCACCGTGGGAGGCGACCCTTTCGAGGTGGGGCAGGTCTTCGCCCGCCGCTGGACGGCCCGCCTGCCCGAGAGCATCCCGCTGCGGAAACTCGCCGACATGTACCCCCGCATCCCGCACCGGGTCGACGGGGAACTCCTGCGCTACGCGGCCAGGTTCGGCCTGCTCGCCCACAAGGACGACCAGATCGACGAGCATGACCGCTACGCGATCAGGGCCGGCTTCTGGCGCGAGATCGACACCAAGTCCCCGACCCCCGCGGCCCCCGAAGGACCCGCCGCGCCCCCCGGCCCCGCCACGGGCTGACCGCGCGCGCCGCACCGGCGCCGGGACACGCGCGAACCGGCCCGCACGGCCCCGCTCTCCGCCGCCCGCCGCCGACCACGTACGCTCGTACACCGTGAGTACCCGCACCGAACCGGCCTGCCACGGCGGCGACGTCGTCTGTGCGGTGCGGGATCTGGTCAAGACCTACCCCGCCGCACGCGCCCGCCGCGGTGTGCCCGCGGTGCCCGCCGTGCGGGCCACCGACGGGGTGCGCCTCGACATCCGCCGCGGCGAGGTCTTCGGCCTCCTCGGACCCAACGGCGCGGGCAAGTCCACCCTGGTGCGCCAGCTCACCGGCCTCATGCGGCCCGACAGGGGCAGTGTCACCGTCCTCGGACACGACATCGTGGGCCACCCCGAGCGCGCCGCACGCCTCCTCGCCCACCTCGGCCAGGAGTCCACCGCGCTCGACGAGCTGACCGTCGCGCTCGCCGCCGAGACCACCGGCAGGCTCCGCGGCCTCGGCGCCGCCGCGGCCCGCGCGGAACGGGACGCCGTGCTCGCCGAACTCGGCCTCACCCCGCTCGCCGCCCGCCCGCTGAAGAAGCTCTCCGGCGGCCAGCGCCGCCTCGCCTGCGTCGCCGCCGCCCTGGTCGGCGAGCGGCCGCTGCTCGTCCTCGACGAGCCCACCACCGGCATGGACCCCGTCGCACGGCGCGCCGTATGGGCCGCCGTCGACCGGCGCCGCGCCGAGCGCGGCACCACCGTGCTGCTCGTCACCCACAACGTCATCGAGGCCGAGACCGTCCTCGACCGCGTCGCCGTCCTCGACCGCGGCCGCGTCGTCGCCTGCGACACACCCGCGGGGCTCAAGGAGCGCGTCGCCGGCGAGGTACGCGTCGAACTGATGTGGCGCGAAATCGCCCCCCTCGACATCCCCGAGGTCGCCGCCCTGCGCTCGTCCGCCGTCGAGTCCGGACGCCGCTGGACCCTCAGGCTCGCCCCCGAGGAGGCACGCGCCGCCGTCGCCGCCGTCACCGGGGGCGCCGCCTTCGCCGCGCTCGACGACTTCACCGTCACCACCCCCAGCCTCGAAGACGTCTACCTGGCCCTCGGCGGCGCCGGCAGCGACGCGGACGGGCTGGTGAAGGCATGACCGCAGGACACGGCCGCCAGGCGCCCCCCGCGCAGAACAGGAGCAGCGCATGGTGAGCGCCGTACCGATCAGGGCCGCCGACCGTGGCGCCCCCGGGGAGCCGGGGCCCGCCGTGAGCGCCCCCGCGCCGCTCGCGCCCCGCGCCCGGCTGCTGCCCGCGCTCGCCGCCGTCTACCGCGCCCAGCTCTCCCGCGCCCGCGTCGCCCGCATCCCGCTGCTGTTCGTCGCCACCTTCCAGTCCGTCGGGATCATGGTCCTGATGCGGGGCGTGGTGGATGGCGGCAGCGACGCCCAGTCCGTCGTCGCCGGCTCCGCCGTGCTCGTCGTCGCCTTCGTGGCCCTCAACCTCCTCGCCCAGTACTTCGGCAGGCTCCGCTCCGACGGCGGCCTCGACCACTACGCCACCCTGCCGGTGCCGCCCGCGGCCGTGGTGCTGGGCGCCGCGGCGGCCTACGCCTCGTTCACCGTGCCCGGCACCGTGGTGACCGCCGGGGTCGGCTGCGCCCTCTTCCAGCTCCCGGTGGCCCACCTGTGGGTGCTCGCCGCCGTCGTACCGCTCGCGGGCGCGGCGCTCTCCGGGCTCGGCGCCGCGCTCGGGCTGCTCGCGCCCCGCCCCGAGCTGGCCACCCTGCTCGGACAGCTCGGCATGTCGGCGGCGCTGCTGCTCGGCGTGCTGCCGCCCGAACGGCTCCCCACGGCTGTCCAGTACGCGCGCGACCTGATGCCGTCGACGTATGGTGTCGAGGCGTTCGCGCGGACGTTCGGCCGCGGCACCGACTGGGCCGCCGTCGGGCTCGACCTCGCCGTCCTCGCCGGGGTCGGGATCGTCTCGCTCGCCGTGGCCACCTGGGCCTACCGGCGGGCAGCGGTCCGGTGACGCACGCCACAGGCTCGTTTGACACGATGTGAGGGTGACCGCTCCGTTGACTCCAGCGCACCAGCAGCCCCCGTACGACTCCCGGCAGGACGCGGACGCCCCCGGCGCCGTGTCGCTCCGGAAGTCCCCCGAGGAGGGGGAGGAGGGTCCCGGCATGAGGACCGAGGCACGACAGTCCGCCGTGATCTTCTTCGCGGTCGCGGTGGGGGGTGTGCTGCTCGGGCTGCTCTGGCTCTGGCTGTCCCCCAGAATCCCCCTGATAGCCGACTCCCGCGCCGTCTATCTCAAGGACAGCGAGGGGGAGCAGGCCATCGGGGTGGACGGCACGTTCACGCTCGTCGCCGCGGGGCTCGGGCTGCTGAGCGCGCTCGCGGTGTTCCTTGTCAGGCGCCGCGGCGGGGTGCTGATCGTGGTGGGCCTGGCGCTCGGCGCCCTCGCCGCGAGCGTGGTCGGCTGGCGCCTCGGCCTCGCGCTCGGCCCCGAGCAGGACGTCGTGGCACACGCCAAGCACGTCGGCCGGGGCGTCGCCTTCGACGCCCCCCTCGAACTCAAAGCCAAGGGCGCGCTGCTCGCCTGGCCGCTCGTGGCGATGCTGGCCCACCTCGGGCTGACCGCCGCCTTCGGGCCACGCGACCCCGAGCCCGCCCCCGCCTTCTACCCCGTGCCCACCGCCGGGCACCCCGGGCACGAGGGCGGCGCGGCCCCCCACGACGCCCCCTACGGCCGCGACCACGGCGAGCAGGGCCCCGGCGAGCAGGGCCCCGAGCGGCCCTCCTGACACCACGCCCCCGCGCCGCGGGCCCGGTCCGCGCGAGAGCCGCTCAGACCCGGCCCACCGGCGCCACGACCGCCCCGGTCAGCGACCGCAGGTCCGCCGGGGCCAGCTCCACCTCAAGCCCGCGGCGGCCCGCCGACACACAGACGGCGGCGTGCTCCGACGCCGACGCGTCCAGCACCGTCGGCAGCCTCCTGCGCTGCCCCAGCGGCGAGATGCCGCCGCGGACGTAGCCGGTGGCGCGCTCCGCTGCGGCAGGGTCCGCCAGCACCGCGCGCTTGCCGCCCACCGCCGCCGCCAGCGCCTTCAGGTCCAGCGTGCCGGCCACCGGCACCACGGCCACCGTCAGCGCCCCGTCGACCTCCGCGACCAGCGTCTTGAAGACCCGCTCCGCGGCCACCCCCAGCGCCTGTGCGGCCTCCTCGCCGTACGACGGGTGCGCCGGGTCGTGCGCGTACGCGTGCACGGTGTGCGCCACCCCCGCCGCGGCCAGCGCCACCGTCGCCGGGGTACCGCCCGCCCTGGAGCCCTGCCCCGACTTCTTCCTCGCCATCGGACATCCCCTCCCGCATCGCCCGCCCGGGTCCGCCGCCTCAGTTGAGGCTGGTGGGCTCCCGGGTCAGCTCCACCGCGGGCAGCGACGGCAGATGCCGGATGACGGCGGTCTCCGCCCGCAGCACCCGCAGCTCGTCGCGGAGCCTGGACGCCGTGTCGGGCGCCTGGAGCAGCCGCTGCTTGGTGGGCGTGTCGAGCATCGCGGCCGCCGCCACCAGGTACGACACCACCGCCGGGTCGTCCGGCAGCTCCGTACCCGTGGACAGCGAGCGCTCCCTGGCCCCGGCCAAACGCTTCTGGTACGAGCGAAACGCCCGCAGCACGCCCTCGGCGAGCGCCCCCGCCTCGTCCCCCGGCTCCTCCGCCAGCTCCTCCAACTCTGCCGTCAGGAAGGAGCCCGAGGCGTCCACGGAGCGCAGCCGCACCCGGGTGGTGCCGGTCGCCAGCACCTCGAAGCTGCCGTCGGGGCGCTCCCGCACGGTGGCCGCCTCGGCCGTGCAGCCGACGGCGTGGAAGGCGGCGGCCGGATCGTCCCCGAAGCCCGCGGTGGGGCCGCGGTCCTCCCGGGACGTGCTGTCCGGCATGCCCGGCGCGCTCGGCGCCACCTCATGGCCGTCGCGGATCGCGACGACGGCGAACCTGCGGGGCTCGCCCTCCGGGGTCTTGAGCAGTTCGCGCATCATCGCTCGGTACCGCTCCTCGAACACGTTCAGCGGCAGCACGAGGCCGGGGAACAGCACCGAGTTCAGCGGGAACAGCGGAAGACGGACGGTGGTCACGAGCCGAAAGCCTAACGGTGCCGCGCACCCACGCCACCACGACGCCCGGCCGAACCGCACCAGGACGCCCCCACGCGGCCCCTCCAGGCCCCGCCCGCGGGGCCGCCGCCCCGGGCCCGCCGCCCCCTGAACCCGCCACGGGCCCGCACCCGGCCGGCCCCCGGGACCCGCCTCAGCCCCGCCTGAGCAGCCGTGTCGCGCCCGCCGCCACCGTGGTGGCGAGAATCCAGCCGAGCCCGATCACCGCGGCCGCCGCCCACTGCCAGCCGCCGTGCAGCCGCCAGTACCCGTCCTGGCCCAGGTCGATCACCGGGATCAGCAGGTCGAGCGCGAAGAGCGGCGCGTTCCAGTCGGGGTGCTCGTCGCCCTGGATCGGCGGATGGTCCGCGTGCGAGAACGCCACCGTGCTCGCCGCCCACAGCACCGCCATCCACAGCGCGGCACGCCCGGGACGGTAGCCGTACGCCACCGTCCAGTCCTGCACGTACCCCCAGACCTTCCCGGCCACCGGCAGGGTCTCCCGGCGGCGGCGCTGCTTGGCGAGCAGCACCTCGCGCGCGAACGCGTCGTCGCCGTGGTCGCGCAGCACCGACGCCAGCCGCTCGTACGGCTCCGGGCTGTACTCCGGCGTCGCCGCCTCGATCCACCGCAGCCGCTGCGCCAGCGAGAACGCGTCGTCCGGGATCAGGTTCTCGTACCGGAAGCCGTTCATCCTGAGGCCCCCGGCGCGCGGCCAGCTCGTCGGCTTGTCGACGAGGTTGGCCACCCGGGCGCCGGAGAGCGTCACCTGCCCGCGCTCCGGCCGGTCGCACAGGAACCGCAGCTCAGGGGTCTGCACCCGGCGCAGCGACAGGTACTGGTCGTTGTGCAGGAAGAACCGTGCGCGCTCCAGGTCGAGCGAGTCCCCGAACCTGCCGTCGTCGAGCCTGACCCCGCCCCGGCACTCGAAGCGCTGCACCCGGGTCCCGCGCGCCGGGGTGCGCCCGCTGCTCTGCGCCGGGTCGGTCAGGCTCGCCGGGGTCATGTACACCGTGCGCTCGACGGTGAGCTGGGGCGCGTTGAGCGCGTACTTGCCGTAGTCGTGGGCGAGTTGGGCGCCGCGCAGATTGAGCGAGCCGCCGATCTGGGCGCCGCGCAGGCTCACCTCGCCGTGCGACTCCATCAGCTCGCCCTGGAAGTCCTGGCCCACGGTCATCCCGTCACCCATGACCGACTGGATGCGGGTGCCGCGGTGCACCACCGCCTGGTTGAACATCAGGTCCGTGCCTATGTGCGCGTCCGTCAGCCGTATGCCCTGGTGCACCCGGCAGCGCGGCAGATGCAGGTCGCCCTCCGTGTGCAGCCGGGCCGCCTCCACCCGCGGGAGCGAGCAGTTGACCATCCGCAGCGTGGTCAGCCGGGCCTCGGGCAGCAGCAGCTTCTCCTCGAAGCGGCAGTCGGCCAGCTCCACGTACGGCACCACGATGCCGCCCGCGAGATCGAGCGTGCCGGTGATCTGCACCCCGCGCAGCTTCAGCGAGGACACCCGCCCCGCCAGCGCGGGCGGCCCGTCGAGCAGCAGCCAGGCGACGATGCGCGCCCGCACGCTGCGCTCGGGGCCCCAGGGGTGCCCGCCGTGCGGCGCGTCGATCTCGGGGTCGCCGCGCCTGGCGTCGAACAGGCTCCCGTTGCGGAACGCCTGCCACATGCGGACCTCGGGGTCCGTCAGGTCGTCCGGCGGCTCGCCGGTGCTGCCGTCCACTGCTTCGTGTCCCTCCGCTGCACCGCTGCACGGCCCCGTGCCAAGGCCCCGTACCAAGGTCCCGTACGACCTTTGGAGGACCATTAGTACTAGGCGGCTTCGTACAACCTCATTCCCGGTGGGGGGAGGTCCCGAACTCCCGGGTCGCCGCAACGTGATGGTTCTCGGTCGCCCGAGGATTCTGGGCCTGCCTGTGGCGATGAAGGAAGCCTTGCGGGACGGGATGGGGGAGAGGGGGCGGGGGCGGTGACCAGCCAGTGATACGGGCGTCATGTCATGCGCCGGGGTCTGAGAGAATCGGGCATGTGATCTCCCGAATCGATATGCGCGGCGCCGCCCTCCCGGACGGCGCGGCCCTGCGCGACCTGCTGCCCCGAGCCGAGCTCGACGTGGAAGCCGCCCTGGAGAAGGTGCGGCCCATCTGCGACGACGTGCGGCATCGCGGCTCGGCGGCGGTCCTCGACTGGGGGGAGAAGTTCGACGGGATCAGGCCCGACGCGCTCCGGGTGCCGACAGGGGCGCCCGCCGAGGCGCTCGCGGCGCTCGACCCCGGGGTGCGCGCCGCCCTGGAGGAGTCCATCAGGCGCGCCCGCCTCGTCCACCGCGCACAGCGCCGCGCCGAGACCACCACCCGGGTCGTCCCCGGCGGCACCGTCACCGAGAAGTGGGTCCCCGTCTCCCGCGTCGGCCTCTACGTGCCCGGCGGCCGCTCCGTCTACCCGTCCTCCGTGGTCATGAACGTCGTGCCCGCACAGGAGGCCGGCGTCGGCTCCATCGCCGTCACCTCCCCGCCGCAGAGCGGGTTCGGCGGCCTCCCGCACCCCGCGATCCTCGCCGCCTGCGCCCTCCTCGGCGTCGACGAGGTCTACGCCGCGGGCGGCGCCCAGGCCGTCGCGATGTTCGCCTACGGCACCGCCGAGTGCCCCCCCGCCGACCTCGTCACCGGGCCCGGCAACGTGTACGTGGCCGCCGCCAAGCGCCTCCTCAAGGGCCGTATCGGCATCGATGCGGAGGCGGGGCCCACCGAGATCGCCATCCTCGCCGACGCCGGGGCCGACCCGGTGCACGTCGCCGCCGACCTGATCAGCCAGGCCGAGCACGACCCGCTGGCCGCCTCCGTCCTCGTCACCGACGCGCCCGCGCTCGCCGACGCCGTCGAGACCGAGCTGGCCACCCAGGTCGCCGCCACCAAGCACGTCGCCGACCGCATCGGCCCCGCGCTCGCCGGGAAGCAGTCCGCGATCGTCCTCGTCGACGGCGTCGACGAGGGGCTGCGCGTCGTGGACGCCTACGCCGCCGAGCACCTGGAGGTCCAGACCGCCGACGCCGCCGCCGTCGCCGCGCGCGTGCGCAACGCGGGCGCGATCTTCGTCGGCCCCTGGTCTCCCGTCTCTCTCGGCGACTACTGCGCGGGCTCCAACCACGTCCTGCCCACCGGCGGCTGCGCCTGCCACTCCTCGGGCCTCTCCGTGCAGTCCTTCCTGCGCGGCATCCACATCGTCGAGTACGACGAGGACGCGCTCGCCGAGGTCGCCCACCACGTCGTCGCGCTCGCCGACGCCGAGGACCTGCCCGCGCACGGCGCCGCCGTCAGGGCCCGCTTCGGATGGCAGGTGCCAGGCGCGTGACCCGCATCGACGACCTGCCGGTACGGGACGAGCTGCGCGGCAAGTCCCCCTACGGGGCGCCCCAGCTCGACGTTCCCGTACGGCTCAACACCAACGAGAACCCCTACCCGCTGCCCGACGCCCTCGTCGACCGCATCACCGAGCGGGTCCGCGAGGCCGCCCGCGACCTCAACCGCTACCCGGACCGCGACGCCGTCGAGCTGCGCACCGCACTCGCCCGCTACCTCACCCGCACCTCGGGCCACGAGGTCACCACCGCCCACGTCTGGGCCGCCAACGGCTCCAACGAGGTCATCCAGCAGCTCCTCCAGACCTTCGGAGGCCCCGGCCGCACCGCCCTCGGCTTCGAACCCTCGTACTCGATGCACAGCCTGATCGCCCGCGGCACCGGCACCGGCTGGCGGGCCGCGCCCCGCCGCGCGGACTTCTCCCTCGACCCGGACACCGCGACCCGCGCGATCACCGAGCACCGCCCCGACGTCGTCTTCGTCACCAGCCCCAACAACCCCACGGGCAACGCGGTACCGGCCGAGACCGTCCTCGCCGTCCACGACGCCGCCCAGGCCGTCAAGCCCACCGTCGTCATCGTCGACGAGGCGTACGTCGAGTTCAGCCACGGCACCTCGCTGCTGCCGCTGCTCGCCGGGCGCCCGCTGCTCGTGGTCTCGCGCACCATGTCCAAGGCGTTCGGCGCCGCCGGGCTGCGCCTCGGCTACCTCGCCGCCGACCCCGCCGTCGTCGACGCCGTCCAGCTCGTACGGCTGCCGTACCACCTCTCGGCCGTCGCCCAGGCCACCGCACTCGCCGCCCTCGAACACACCGACACGCTGCTGAAGTACGTGGAGCGGCTGAAGGCCGAGCGTGACCGGCTCGCCGCGGAACTGACCGCCCTCGGCTACGACGTCACCGCCTCCGACGCCAACTTCGTCCAGTTCGGCCCGTTCGAGGGGCCCGACGGCGCCCGCCGCTACTGGCAGCGGCTGCTCGACCACGGCGTCCTCGTCCGGGACACCGGCGTCCCCGGGCGGCTGCGGGTCACGGCCGGAACCCCCGAGGAGAACGACGCGTTCCTCGACGCGGTACGCGCACTCAAGAAGGAGCACAGCGGATGACGCCCCAGCACCAGGAGCGCACGGCACGCGTCGAGCGCACCACCAAGGAGACCTCGGTCAGCGTCTTCCTCGACCTCGACGGCACCGGCCGGGTCGACGTGTCGACCGGCGTCGGCTTCTTCGACCACATGCTCGACCAGCTCGGCAGGCACGGCCTGTTCGACCTCACCGTGAAGACCGACGGCGACCTCCACATCGACACCCACCACACCATCGAGGACACCGCGCTCGCCCTCGGCGCCGCCTTCCACCAGGCACTCGGCGACAAGGTCGGCATCTACCGCTTCGGCAACTGCACCGTCCCCCTCGACGAGTCCCTCGCCCAGGTCACCGTCGACCTCTCGGGACGCCCCTACCTCGTGCACACCGAGCCCGAGAACATGGCCCCGATGATCGGCACCTACGACACCACGATGACCCGGCACATCCTGGAGTCCTTCGTCGCCCAGGCCCGCGTCGCGCTGCACGTCCACGTGCCCTACGGGCGCAACGCCCACCACATCGTCGAGTGCCAGTTCAAGGCCCTCGCCAGGGCCCTCAGATACGCCAGCGAGCGGGACCCGCGCGCCGCCGGGATACTCCCCTCCACGAAGGGCGCCCTCTAGGCCATGAACGGGCTCTCCACCGTCCTCATCCTCGTCGGCCTCTTCCTGGTCGGCGGCATCATCTCGTTCGCCAAGCAGCAGATGCCCAAGGGGCTCATCGTGCTGCTGTCCCTCTCCGCCGCCCTCTGCCTGGTGGCGGGCATCCTCAGGCTGGGGGTATGGGATTGACCGCGCCCACCCCGCGGACCCCGCACGTCGTCGTGTTCGACTACGGCTTCGGCAACGTCCGCTCCGCGCAGCGTGCCGCCGCCCGCGCGGGCGCCGACGCCGAGATCACCCGCGACTACGACACGGCCATGAACGCCGACGGGCTCCTCGTCCCCGGCGTCGGCGCCTTCGCCTCCTGCATGCGCGGCCTGCGCGAGGCCCGCGGCGACTGGATCATCGGCCGCCGCCTCGCCGGCGGCAGGCCCGTGCTCGGCATCTGCGTCGGCATGCAGGTCCTGTTCTCCCGCGGCATCGAGCACGGCGAGGAGGCCGAAGGACTCGACGAGTGGCCGGGCACCGTCGGCCCCCTCAAGGCCGACGTCGTCCCCCACATGGGCTGGAACACCGTCCGCGCCCCCGAGGGCTCCCGCCTGTTCGCGGGCACGGACCCCGGGGACCGCTTCTACTTCGTGCACTCGTACGCCGTCCACGACTGGACCATGGACACCGCGCACTCCGCGCTCGCCCCGCCCCTGGTGACCTGGGCCACCCATGGCGAGCCCTTCGTCGCCGCCGTCGAGAACGGCGCCCTGTGGGCCACCCAGTTCCACCCCGAGAAGTCCGGCGACGCCGGAGCCCGGCTGCTGAGCAATTGGATCGAGACCCTGTGACCACACCCCGCACCCTTGAACTCCTGCCCGCCGTCGACGTGCGCGACGGACAGGCGGTACGCCTGGTGCACGGCGAGTCCGGCACCGAGACCTCCTACGGCGCCCCCCTCGACGCCGCCCTCGCCTGGCAGCGCGCGGGCGCCGAGTGGCTCCACCTCGTCGACCTCGACGCCGCCTTCGGCACCGGCGACAACCGCGCCCTGATCGCCGAGGTCACCGCCGCCATGGACATCAAGGTCGAACTCTCCGGCGGCATCCGCGACGACGCCACCCTGCGCGCCGCCCTCGCCACCGGCTGCACCCGGGTCAACCTGGGCACCGCCGCCCTGGAGACCCCCGAGTGGGTCGCCCGGGTCATCGCCGAGCACGGCGACCGCGTCGCCGTCGGCCTCGACGTGCGCGGCACCACCCTGCGCGGCCGCGGCTGGACCCGCGACGGCGGCGACCTCTTCGAGACCCTGGAACGCCTCGACAAGGAGGGCTGCGCGCGCTACGTCGTCACCGACATCGGCGTCGACGGCACCCTGAAGGGCCCCAACCTCGGCCTGCTGCGCGACGTCTGCGCCGCCACCGGCCGCCCCGTCGTCGCCTCCGGCGGCGTCTCGTCCCTCGACGACCTGCGCGCACTCGGCGGCCTCGTACCGCTCGGCGTGGAGGGCGCGATCGTGGGCAAGGCTCTGTACGCCAGGGCATTCACCCTCGAAGAGGCATTGGAGACGGTGTCGTCATGACGTCAGCGCAGCGGCGGGTGCAGAGCGGTTCCCCCTGGGAGGAGTCCATCGGGTTCGCACGCGCCGTGGCGGCGGGCGACCGGGTCCTGGTCAGCGGCACCACCTCGCTGCGCGCCGGGGTGCTGCTCGGCGAGGGCGACCCGTACGAGCAGGCCAGGGTGGCGTTCACGAACGCCCTCGAAGCGCTCGAACCGTTCGGCCTCGGCGTCCAGGACGTCGTCCGCACCCGGATGTACCTCACCCACGCCCGCGACGTGGACGCCGTGGGCCGCGCCCACCGCGAACTCTTCGACCAGGTGAGGCCCGCCGCCACCCTGCTGGTGGTGTCGGGGTTCGTGGACTCGCGGATGCTGGTGGAAGTGGAACTTGAGGCGTACGGGGCGCCGGGGGCGCCCGACGGGGAGCGCGGCGGGGCGAGCGCCGGTGGGGGAGGCGGCGGCGCATGACCCTGGCCGTCCGTGTCATCCCCTGCCTCGACGTCGACGCGGGACGCGTCGTCAAGGGCGTCAACTTCCAGAACCTGCGCGACGCGGGCGACCCCGTCGAGATGGCCGCCGTCTACGACGCCGAGGGCGCGGACGAGCTGACCTTCCTCGACATCACCGCCTCGTCGGGCAACCGCGAGACCACCTACGACGTGGTGCGCCGCACCGCGGAGCGGGTCTTCATCCCGCTCACCGTCGGCGGCGGGGTGCGCAGCGCCGAGGACGTGGACCGGCTGCTGCGGGCCGGGGCCGACAAGGTCGGCGTCAACACCGCGGCGATCGCACGACCCGAGCTGATCAGGGAGATCGCCGAGCGCTTCGGCCGCCAGGTGCTCGTACTCTCCGTCGACGCCCGCCGCACCCCCGCGGGCGGCTTCGAGGTCACCACCCACGGCGGGCGCCGCGGCACCGGCATCGACGCCGTGGAGTGGGCGCACCGCGCCGCCGACCTCGGCGCGGGCGAGATCCTGCTCAACTCGATGGACGCCGACGGCACCAGGGACGGCTACGACCTGGAGATGATCGCCGCGGTGCGCCGCCACGTCACCGTCCCGGTTATCGCCTCGGGCGGCGCGGGCAGCCTGCCCCACTTCGCCCCCGCGGTGGCGGCGGGGGCCGACGCGGTGCTGGCCGCCTCCGTGTTCCACTTCGGCGACCTGCGGATCGGCGACGTCAAGCGGGTGCTGGGGGAGTCGGGGGCACCGGTGCGGGTCTGAGAGCCCCTGCGGGGGCGGGGACGTATCGCGGGGACGGCCACGTACCGCGGGCGTGGGCGCGTGCGGCGGGGGACGGGCGCGTCCGCCCGCCGTCCCCCGTGGCCGCGGTGAACCCCCGCAGGGACCCTGCGGGGGAACGCGCGGTGGTCAGATGCCGCCCAGCTCCGCCACGAGCCGCGCCGTGACCGGTACCGTCGTGCCCTGCCGCGCGGCCTCCCGCAGCAACGCGCCGCCGATCGCGTCCAGTTCGGTCGCGCGCCCCGACTCCGCGTCCCGCTGCATCGACGAGCCCATGCCCGCGGGCGCCGCGTCCAGCAGCGTGAGCACCGCCTCGGGGGCGATCGCGGCCCCCGCGGCCCGGCCCACCCGCGCCGTCTCCTCCACCACCGCCACCAGATCGTCGCGGTGCTCGGCG
Organism: Streptomyces sp. NPDC050560; assembly: GCF_044457285.1. Lineage (NCBI taxonomy): Bacteria > Bacillati > Actinomycetota > Actinomycetes > Kitasatosporales > Streptomycetaceae > Streptomyces > Streptomyces sp. NPDC050560. The sequence continues at coordinate 145,055 of NZ_JBITGT010000006.1, read as the reverse complement.
CGCACCACCCCGATCGGCACCCGGTAGCGGGTGGTGAACAGGGCGAGCGGCAGCAGGAACGACAGCTTCTCCCACAGCATGGCGCCCTCGTCCTCCGGCGCCCGCACGGTCACCGCGACCCCGCTGCCGCGCAGTACGTCGGCGAGCGCGGCCACCCGGTCCGCGGGCGCGGTCGCGCTGGCCAGTTCGATGTCCGTGAACGGGCTCGTGTGCACGATCAGCCCGGGCTCCGTACGGGCCGAGGCGACCCTGATGATGCCCGGCACGACCTGCCGGTCCTGATACCGCCCGCGCAGCACCGGCACATGCTCGAACCCGTTCAGCAGCGGCACGACGAGACCGCCGCCGAGGACGTCGGCGGGCACCCGTTCAAGCGCCTCCCGCAGATGGTTCTCCTTCGTGGTCACGAACACCGCGTCCACCGGCTCGTCCAGTACGGTGCGCGTCTCCACCGGCACCCTGAACTCGCCGAAGACCCCGCTCCGCACCGTCAGGCCGCGCTCCCGCAGCGCCCCCGCGGTGCCCTCGCCCGCCACACAGACCACCCGGTGCCCACCGCGCCCGAGCAGCCCGCCCAGCAAACCGCCCACACCACCGGGGCCCAGCACGGCCACGGTCCACGTCTCGTTCGTCATACGGCCAGCCTGCCAGCGCACCGGGGGCCCCGGCGGCGCGGGGGTCGCTCTCGCAGGAAATATTCCGCAAAAACAGTTGCGCAATTTTTCTTTCGCGTCTTACGGTGCTGCCATGAGCGAGCCACGGCCCCCGCACGACACGGAACCCGGCGCGGGACCCGCGCCCGAGCCCCCCGAGGAGCAGTCCGGTCCCGCCGGCAGCCGCCGCATCACGGACCTGGACACCCTCAAGGCGTTCAGCCACCCCCTGCGGATGCGGCTGTACCGCGCCCTGTACATCGCCAGGACCGCCACCGCCTCCCAACTCGCCGCGCAGGAGGGCCAGGCCGTCTCGCTCGTCAGCTACCACCTGCGCAAGCTCGCCGCCCACGGCCTCATCGAGGAGGCGCCCCCCGAGCACAGGGACGGCCGCGAACGCTGGTGGCGGCCCTCCTCGAAGGGCGTCTCCCTGCGCTACCGGGACTTCGACGACGCACCGGAGAAGGCCGCCGTCCACGCCACCTTCACCCGCGTCCTGCACGAGCAGCGCGGCGAGCTGTACCGGGACTACCTCGACCACGCCGCCGAGTGGAGCCCCGAGTGGCGCGACGCCGCCTCCGACTCCGAGCTGACCGCCCGCCTCACCCCCGGCGAACTCACCGCGCTCAACGCCGAGATCCTCGACCTCCTCAGGTCCTACGACGCGCGCGCCGCGGCCCGCGAGGACACCCAGGACCCGCCCGACGACAGGAGGACCGTCATGGTGCAGGTGAACGCGTTCCCGCTGCGCGCCCCGGGGGAGGGGACATGACCACCCCCGCCGTCGAACCCCCCGACCTCCCGGGACCCGCCCCCGCGCATCCCGTGAACCCCGCGAGCCCGGCGGCCCCCACGGCCCCTGTGGCCCCCGCGCCGCCCACCACCCCCGAGCGCCCCGCACACCGCGACGGCAACGTCCTGCGCTGGGTCGGCGCCTACACCGCCTCCATGATCGGCGACAACGTCTACTACCTGGCACTCTCCTGGGCCGCGGTCCGCTCCGGCAGCCCGGGACAGGCGGGCCTCGTACTGGCCGTCAGCGCCCTGCCGAGAGCCGTGCTGATGCTGGGCGGCGGCGTCATCGCCGACCGCTTCGGACCACGCCGCGTCGTCATCGCGAGCGACGCGGCGCGCTGCGCCGCCGTACTCGCCGCCGCCGGACTCCTCCTCGCCGTGCACCCCGGACTCTGGCTGCTCGCCCTCCTCGCGCTGCTCTTCGGCACGGTGGACGCCGTCTTCATGCCCGCCGTGGGCGCGCTGCCCGTCCGCATCACAGGACGCGGCCAGCTCGCCCGCGTCCAGGGCATGCGCGGCACCGCCGTCCGCGTCGCCAACGTCTGCGGCGCCCCGCTCGGCGGCCTCGGGGTGGCACTCGGCGGCGCCGCCACGGCCTTCGGCATCGCGGGACTGCTCTTCGCCGCCTCGGTACCCCTGCTGGTCTCCGTACGCATACGCGACCTGCCCGCGTCCACCAGGAAGCGCTCCGCCGGCGCCGCGCGCGAACTCGCCGACGGCCTGCGCCACCTCACCGGGCACCCCGTACTGCTGCCGCTCCTCGTCGTCGGCGCCCTGTGCGACCTCGGCTTCATCGGCCCCCTCAACGTCGGCCTCGCCCTCCTCAGCGACCAGCGCGGCTGGGGCGCCTCCGGCATGGGCTGGGTGCTGGCCGGATTCGGCGCGGGCGCGGGCGCCGCCTCGCTGCTGCTGACCGTCCGCGGGCGGCTGCCGCGCGCGGGCCTCGTCATGTGCCTGTTCACCCTGGCCGCCGCCGCGGCCATCGGCGCGCTCGCCCTCCTCGCGCCGCTCGCCGCCGCGGTCGCCGACGCCGTCGCCATCGGGCTGCTCGCCGGCCTCGCGGGCGCCCTCACGGGGGCGCTCACCCAGACCCACTGCGACCCCGCCTACACCGGCCGGGTCACCTCCGCGTCGTCCCTGCTCAGCCTGGGCGTGGCACCCCTCACCTTCCCGCTCTTCGGCGCCGCGGTCGCCGCCTGGGGCACGGGACCCGTCTTCGCCGCGAGCGCGGCCGTCTGCGCGCTCGCCGGTGTGTACGGGCTGTCCAGCGGACCCCTGCGCCGCGCGGAACTCCCCGCCTGACAGCGGCCCGCCGAACGGCCACGACCGGCGGACCCGGCCGCAGCCGGGCGTACCCGGCGCCCGCGGACGCCTCAGATACCGAGCTGCTTGCTCCCGTGCAGCTTGGCGATCGCCTCCTGGTCGCCCTCCAGCTCCACATCCGCCGTGTCCTGGCGGCCGAACAGGAACATCGTCAGCTCGCCCGGCTCCCCGGTCACCGTCACCACCGGGGTGCCCCGCCGCGCCACCGCCGTCCTGCCGTCCGGCCTGCGCACCACGAGACCCGTCGGCGCCTTGCGGCCCAGCATCCGGGCAGAACGCTCAAGCCGGGACCAGAGGGCGTCGGCGAACACCGTGTCCAGCTTCCGCGGCGTCCACTCGGGCTGCGCCCTGCGCACATCCTCGGCGTGCACGAAGAACTCCACCGCGTTCGCCGCCTCGTCGATCTGCTTCAGCGCATACGGCGAGAACCGCGGCGGCCCCGTACGGATGAGCTGGATCAACTCCTCGTACGGCTTCGCCGCGAACTCCGACTGCACCCGCTTCAACCGGTCGGCGAGCTGCTTGATGAGGATTCCGCCCGCCGCGTCGGCACGGCGCTCCCGCACCACCACATGCGCGGCGAGGTCCCGGGCCAGCCAGCCCTCGCACAGGGTCGGCGCGTCGGGCCCCGCCGATTCCAACAGATCGGCGAGCAGCAGACGTTCACGCTTGGCATGGGTCGACATGGCCCCAGCGTACGACCACGCCCCCCGTACCGCCCCATGACGGCGCCCACCCGGCACCCCACCGCCCCGCGCCGGACGGCACCCGGCACACGTACGCACCCCACGGCACCGGCCACCCCGCCACCCGAGCGACAATGGCCCCATGCCCAGCGACGACACCCGCCTCGCCCCCGAGATCGCCCGCCGTCTGAAGCGCTCAGCCGACGGCCTGATCCCCGCCATCGCCCAGCAGTACGACACCAAGGAAGTACTGATGCTGGGCTGGATGGACGACGAGGCGCTGCGCAGGACCCTCACCACGGGCCGCTGCACCTACTGGTCCCGCAGCCGCCGCGAGTACTGGGTGAAGGGCGACACCTCGGGCCACTACCAGCACGTCAAGTCCGTCGCCCTGGACTGCGACGCCGACACCGTCCTCGTCCAGGTCGACCAGATCGGCGCCGCCTGCCACACCGGCGCCCGCACCTGCTTCGACGAGGACGTCCTCCCCCTCGCCTAGCACCCCCCGCCAGGAGACCTGGAACCTCCCACCAGGAGACCGGCAACCTCCCACCATGATCCACACGAGCGGCCCTAGGGGGTGTTGCGAAAGTCCCGTCTGCCGGGCGACGCCCGGCACGCACGCTCGCCGCGTTGTCGGGCACGCCCTCGTACGCCCAGTACGAGGGCGGCCCTCCGCCTTGCGATCGCACGCACCGAACGCCGCCCGGCCCGCCCTCCGGGCGAACGACGCCACTTTCGCAACACCCCCTAGTAGGGTCACCCGGCATGGACCTGGACACCTTCCGCAAGCTGGCCCGGGACCGCCGGGTGATCCCCGTCAGCCGCAAGCTCCTCGCCGACGGCGACACCCCCGTGGGCCTCTACCGCAAACTCGCCGGTGAACGCCCCGGCACCTTCCTGCTGGAATCCGCGGAGAACGGCACCTCGCACTCCGTCAGCGGCGGCGGCGCCGGCTCCTGGTCCCGGTACTCCTTCATCGGCGTCCGCTCCACCGGCACCCTCACGGAACACGAAGGACAGGCCCACTGGCTCGGCGAGCCCCCCGTCGGCGTCCCCGTCGACGGCGACCCCCTGAAGGCCCTGCGCGCCACCCTCGAAGCCCTGCACACCCCACGCGACCTCAGCCCCGGAATGCCGCCGTTCACCGGCGGCATGGTCGGCTACCTCGGCTACGACATCGTCCGCCGCCTGGAGAAGATCGGCCCCGGCGGCCGCGACGACCTGCGACTGCCCGAGCTGACCATGCTCCTCACTTCCGACCTCGCCGTCCTCGACCACTGGGACGGCAGCGTCCTGCTGATCGCCAACGCCATCAACCACAACGACACCGCCACCGGCGTCGACGAGGCGTACACCGACGCCGTCGCCCGCCTCGACGCCATGGAGACCGACCTCTCCCGCCCCGTGCCCCAGCCGTCCGCGGCACTGCCCGAGTCCCGGCTGCCCGAGTTCACCGCACGCTGGGGCGGCCCCGACTTCCGCACCGCCGTCGACGACATCAAGGAACGCATCAGGGCCGGCGAGGCGTTCCAGGTCGTCCCCTCGCAGCGCTTCGAGACCCCCTGCGAGGCCAGCGCCCTCGACGTCTACCGGGTCCTGCGCGCCACCAACCCCTCCCCGTACATGTACCTGCTCCGCTTCGACGGCTTCGACATCGTCGGATCGAGCCCCGAAGCACTCGTCAAGGTCGAGAACGGCAACGCGATGCTGCACCCCATCGCCGGCACCCGCCCCCGCGGCGCCACCCCCCAGAAGGACACCGCGCTCGCCGAGGAACTCCTCGCCGACCCCAAGGAGCGCGCGGAACACCTGATGCTCGTCGACCTCGGCCGCAACGACCTCGGCCGGGTCTGCGAACCCGGCTCCGTCGAGGTCGTCGACTTCATGTCCGTGGAGCGCTACTCCCACGTCATGCACATCGTCTCCACCGTCACAGGACGCGTCGCCGAGGGCCGCACCGCCTTCGACGTCCTCACCGCCTGCTTCCCCGCCGGCACCCTCTCCGGCGCCCCCAAACCCCGCGCCATGCAGATCATCGACGAACTCGAACCCGCCCGCCGCGGCCTCTACGGCGGCGCCGTCGGCTACCTCGACTTCGCCGGCGACTCGGACACCGCCATCGCCATCCGCACCGCCCTGCTGCGCGACGGCGTCGCCCATGTGCAGGCCGGCGCCGGGGTCGTCGCCGACTCGGACCCCGAGGCCGAGGACACCGAGTGCCGCAACAAGGCCGCCGCCGTCCTGCGCGCCATCCACATGGCGGAGCACCTGCGCCCCGCGGGCACCCCCGGCACCGCCCCGTGAACACCCCCGGGCGGCGGCCCCGCACCCGATATGGGGGATAGTGGGGGAGTGACTTCCGCCGTACCCCACCCCCGCACCGACGCCGAGCCCACCCGGGCCGCCGCGCGCCGAGGACGGCGCAGCCTCGCGGTTGCCCTGCTGCTCGGCTCCGCGGGCGCGGCCGTGGCCCTGCTCGCCACCCGCCAGGGCTGGACGGAGGGCGCCGTCGCCGTCCCCGGCGGCGACTTCCCGCTGACCGCCAAGGGCAGCGACGTCACCGGCGTCCCCGCGGCCCTCGCGATAGTCGGCCTCGCCGCGCTCGTCGCCGTCTTCGCGGTACGCGGCGCGGGACGGCTGCTGGTCGCCGGGCTCCTCGCGCTCTGCGGCGCCGGCACCGTCGCCGCCGCGGTCATCGGCGCGACCGACGGAGGCGTCCTCGACGACAAGGCCGCCGAGGTCTCGGGCGACACCGCCGCCACCGTCCACGCCCTCAGCCACACCGCCTGGCCCTACGCCGCCGCCGTGGGCGGCGCCCTCATCCTCCTCGCCGGGCTCCTCGCCCTGCGCTACGGCAGCGGCTGGCCCGGCATGTCCGCACGCTACGAACGCGACGGCGCGCCCCGCAGGCGCCGCAGCCGCCCCGTGGACCCGGACCGCCCCGAGGACCTGTGGAAGGCCCTCGACCGGGGCGAGGACCCCACCACGGGCGGCGCCTGAGCCGGGGCCCGCCCGCGCGCCGAGGTGCGCGTACGGAACAATGGAAGCGGCGATCCAGCACCCGCCGCACGCGTGAGCAGCCACGCACACCACAACGAGGAGCAAGCCATGTCCAGCACCAGCCACGGACACACCCCGGCCGCCTGGGCCGGCGTCATCATCGCGTTCATCGGCTTCTGCGCCGCCGGCGCCTTCATGGTCATGGACAGCCCCGTCGGCTTCTGGGTCGGCATCGGCCTGATCCTCCTCGGCGCCATCGTCGGCGGCATCCTGCGGATGGCGGGCTTCGGCAAGACCAAGCGCTCCTCGACCCCCCGCCAGGTGGCCTCCCAGAGCTGAACGGACCCCGGCGGAGCACCCGCCGAACCCCCACAGGGCGGGCCGCGGTGACACCCCCGCGCCCGCCCTCGGCGTTTCCGGGCCGGACAGCCTGGGGTGCACGGCCCGGGGCCCACGCCTTGGGGGCTCAGCCCCCGGCCACGTACCCCAAGCCCCGCGTCCACCCCCGGCGGCTCGCCCGTCCCGCCCCGCCCGCCGCGCGGCGCCCGTACCCCGCGGGCAGAATGCCGACGTGACCCCGCACCAGCCCTGGCGCCCCGCCCCCGCGACCGCCGCCGCCCCGCCCGCACGCACCCCCGCGGCCACCGCCGCCGGAAGACTCCTGGCGCCCGCCGCCGTCCTCGCCTCCGTCGCCGGGGCCTTCGCCCTCGTGGGCGCCGTCGACCCCAACGTGCCGGGGCACTACCCCGTCTGCCCCCTGCTGCGCTGGACCGGGGTGCTCTGCCCCGGCTGCGGCGGGCTGCGCGGCGCCCACGCCCTCGTCCACGGCGACCTCGCCGCCGCCCTCCACGACAACGCCCTGGCCGTCCTCGGCTATGCGGTGCTCGCGGTCGGCTGGACCGCCTGGGTTCTGGACGCCGCCCGGGGCAGACCACCACGGCTGCGACCGCGCCCCGCACACCTCTGGGCGCTGGGAACACTCGTCGCGGTCTTCACGGTGGTGCGCAACCTGCCCTTCGGCGGCTGGCTCGCCCCCTGAGCACCCCCGCGACACCGCAGGTCGGACGGCTGCGGTCGCCCGGATGCACGGAGCGGGCCATGCTGTGGATACCATCACGGTGACCGCCCGTGGCTCCGCGCCCCGGCGCGGCGGACGAACCCCGGGGGGTACGGCCGCCGAGGACGCCCCGACGGGGTGCGAAAGGGGCGGGCGCCGAGGGAACGCCGGAGACGTCAGGGAAAGGGGACCGCTCGCGTGAGTGTGCTCGACGAGATCATCGACGGGGTCCGCGCCGACCTCGCGGAGCGGCAGTCCCGGGTCAGCCTCGACGACCTCAAGGAGCGGGCCCGCAGGGCCCCCCAGGCGCGCAACGGCGTGGCCGCGCTGCGCGGCGACGGCGTCAAGGTCATCTGCGAGGTCAAGCGCTCCAGCCCGTCCAAGGGCGCCCTCGCCGCCATCGCCGACCCGGCCGCCCTGGCCGTGGACTACGAGGCGGGCGGCGCCGCCGTCATCTCCGTGCTCACCGAGCAGCGAAGGTTCGGCGGCTCGCTCGCCGACCTCGAAGCCGTGCGCGCCAAGGTCGACATCCCGGTGCTGCGCAAGGACTTCGTCGTCACCTCGTACCAGCTCTGGGAGGCCCGCGCGTACGGCGCCGACCTGGCCCTGCTGATCGTCGCCGCGCTCGAACAGCCCGCCCTCGAATCCCTCGTCGAGCGCGCCGAGTCCATCGGGCTCACCCCGCTCGTCGAGGTCCACGACGAGGACGAGGCGGAGCGCGCGGTCGCCGCGGGCGCCAAGGTCATCGGCATCAACGCCCGCAACCTCAAGACCCTCCAGGTGGACCGCTCCACCTTCGACCGGGTCGCGCCCGAGATCCCCGACCACATCGTCAAGGTCGCCGAGTCCGGGGTCCGCGGCCCCCACGACCTCATCGCCTACGCCAACGCGGGCGCCGACGCCGTGCTCGTCGGCGAGTCCCTCGTCACCGGCAAGAACCCGAGGACCGCCGTGTCCGACCTGGTCGCGGCGGGGGCGCACCCGGCGCTGCGGCACGGCAGGGACTGAATCCGATGATGGGCCCCGCCCCCACCCCCCCTCCCACCCCCCCTCCCACCCCCTCCTCCCACGGTGCGCACGGTGAGCACCGCTCCGACGGCGCGCGCAGCCCTCGCGGCGCCCACGGCTCCCGTGGCGCGCACGGCGTCGCCCGTGCCGTCGCCGTGCCCGGTGTGTACGCCAGGCTCGCGCGTGGCTGTCGGCCGCGCGGGTGCCGTGCGCCGGCCCGCCGGGTGCACGGGCGGCGGGTCCGCTATGTGATCGGCGCCGAGCCGGGGCAGGTCAACGGCACGCGATAGGCCCGGCCCCGGGCGGGCCTGACCGACGGCCGTCGGTCAGGCGCTCCCAGGGGCCCGACCCCGTCCGGCTGCTTGTGGTGAGCAGTCGGACGGTGCCGCGTCCCCGCACCCCCCGCTCCCGGCCCCGTATCCGCGGCGGACGTCATACGGACGCAGCGCGGACGGGGCATACGGGGCGCGTGGGGTGCACGGACCGCGATGCTTGGTTACGCACGGTGATTATGGCATGTGTGGGGGTGTCGCGCCACCCTCTTCGTGCCGTTCGTCCTGGTGCGGCCGCGTCCGCCCGGGGCACCCGCACGCCCGACACCGGACGATTTCCTTTCGCACGTCAGCACAGGAGACGTAATGCCCAGCGAGTTCTTCATCCCCGACCCCGAGGGGCGCACCCCGAACCCCGAGGGCTACTTCGGGGCCTTCGGCGGCAAGTTCATCCCCGAGGCCCTGGTGGCCGCCGTGGACGAGGTCGCCGTCGAGTACGACAAGGCCAAGGCCGACCCCGCCTTCGCCGCCGAGCTCGACGCCCTCCTCGTCGACTACACGGGCCGCCCGAGTGCCCTGACCGAGGTGCCCCGCTTCGCCGAGCACGCCGGGGGAGCGCGGATCTTCCTCAAGCGCGAGGACCTCAACCACACCGGCTCCCACAAGATCAACAACGTGCTCGGGCAGGCCCTGCTGACCCGCCGCATGGGCAAGACCCGGGTGATCGCGGAGACCGGCGCGGGCCAGCACGGCGTCGCGACCGCCACCGCCTGCGCCCTGTTCGGCCTCGAATGCACCATCTATATGGGCGAGATCGACACCAGGCGCCAGGCGCTCAACGTGGCCAGGATGCGCATGCTCGGCGCCGACGTGATCCCGGTGACGTCCGGCTCGCGCACCCTGAAGGACGCCATCAACGAGGCGTTCAGGGACTGGGTCGCCAACGTCGACCACACCCACTACCTGTTCGGTACCGTCGCGGGCCCCCACCCCTTCCCCGTCATGGTCCGCGACTTCCACCGCGTCATCGGCGTCGAGGCCCGCCGCCAGCTCCTCGAACGCACCGGGCGGCTGCCCGACGCCGCCGTCGCCTGCGTCGGCGGCGGCTCCAACGCCATCGGCCTCTTCCACGCGTTCATCCCCGACGCCTCCGTACGCCTCATCGGCTGCGAGCCCGCGGGGCACGGCCTCGACAGCGGCGAGCACGCGGCCACGCTCACCGCAGGGGAACCCGGCATCCTGCACGGATCGCGCTCCTACGTCCTCCAGGACGAGGAGGGCCAGATCACCGAGCCCTACTCGATCTCCGCCGGGCTCGACTACCCCGGCATCGGCCCCGAGCACGCGTACCTCAAGGAGTCGGGACGCGGCGAGTACCGCGCCGTCACCGACGACGCCGCCATGCAGGCGCTCAGGCTGCTGTCGCAGACCGAGGGCATCATCCCGGCCATCGAGAGCGCGCACGCCCTCGCGGGCGCCCTCGACGCCGGGCGCGAGCTGGGCGAGGACGGCCTGCTCGTGGTCAACCTCTCCGGGCGCGGCGACAAGGACATGGACACCGCCGCCCGCTACTTCGGGCTGTACGACACCGACACCGAGGCCGCCCCCGAGGCCGCCGCGGACACCGAGGGGGACGCCAAGTGAGCGGGAACGTCCGACTGCTGAACGACACCATCGCCGCCGCCCGCCAGGAGGACCGCGCCGCCCTCATCGCCTACCTCCCCGCGGGCTTCCCCACCGTCGACGGCGGCATCGAGGCGGTCAAGGCCGTCCTGGACGGCGGCGCCGACGTCGTCGAGGTGGGCCTGCCGCACAGCGACCCCGTCCTGGACGGCCCCGTCATCCAGACCGCGGACGACATCGCGCTGCGCGGCGGGGTGCGGATCGCCGACGTGATGCGCACGGTCGCCGAGGCCCATACCGCCACCGGCAAGCCGGTGCTGGTGATGACGTACTGGAACCCCATCGACCGCTACGGCGTCGAGCGGTTCACGGCCGAGCTGGCCGAGGCGGGCGGCGCCGGGTGCATCCTGCCCGACCTGCCCGTCCAGGAGTCCGCGCTGTGGCGCGAGCACGCCGACAAGCACGGCCTCGCCACCGTGTTCGTCGTCGCCCCCAGCAGCAGGGACGCCAGGATCGCCCGGATCACCGAGGCGGGCTCCGGCTTCGTGTACGCCGCGTCCCTGATGGGCGTCACTGGCACCCGCGAGTCCGTCGGCTCCCAGGCGAAGGACCTGGTGCGGCGCACCAGGGCCACCACCGAGCTGCCGGTCTGCGTCGGCCTCGGCGTGTCCGACGCGGCGCAGGCCGCCGAGGTCGCGGGCTTCGCGGACGGCGTCATCGTCGGCAGCGCGTTCGTGAAGCAGCTCCTCGACGCGCCCGACGAGGCCGCCGGGCTCGCCGCCGTGCGGGCGCTCGCCGCCGACCTCGCCCGAGGCGTGCGCGAGCACATCTGACGGGTGGCCGCACGCGCGTGCGTCCGTTTCATCCGTACGGGTGGACTGCGGGCCGGGGAGGCTGCCAGGGCCTCCCCGGTTCGTTTGCGGGGTGTGAGCGAGAAGAACCAGCAGGGAAAGCGCACGGCCCGCGAGCGTCTTGCCGTGGAACGGGAACGGCGCAAGGCACGCGAGAAGCGCCGCAGGACACTGGTCGCGGCCGGGACGGTCGTGGCCGTCCTCGGTGTCGCCGCCGCCGTCGGCATCGCCGTGGCCGGCTCGGACGGCGGCGACGCGTCGGCGAGCCCGGTGGTCACCCCCCAGGGCGCCACCGGCGACGACGGCCTCGCGATCCCCGTGGGCGACTCCTCCGCCAAGTCCACCCTCACGGTGTGGGAGGACTTCCGCTGCCCGGCCTGCAAGCAGTTCGAGGACACCTACCGGGCCACGCTCCACCAGCTCACCGACAGCGGCCGCCTCAAGATCGAGTACCACCTGGCCACGCTGATCGACAACAACAGCGGCGGCAGCGGCTCCCTGCACGCCGCCAACGCCGCCGCCTGCGCCCAGCAGGTCGGCAAGTTCCCCGAGTACCACGACGTCCTGTACGAGAACCAGCCGCCCGAGACGCAGGACGGCTACGCCTCCAACGCCAGGCTCCTCTCCCTCGCGGGCAAGGTCCCCGGGCTCACCACCGCCCCGTTCAAGAAGTGCGTGGACGGCGGCACCCACGACAGTTGGGTGCGCAAGTCCGACAAGGCGTTCCAGGACGGCGGCTTCCAGGGCACCCCCACGGTCCTGCTGAACGGGAAGAACGTGTTCGCGGACCAGAAGCACCCGCTGACCCCGCAGCGGCTGCGGGAGCTGGTCGACAAGGGCAAGGGGTGACCCGCGCGGCCCACGCCCGCCTGGCCCGGCGGGCGTGCGACGGCGGCCGGGTGCCGTAGCCCCGGCAGCCGGCCCCCGGCGGGGAGCCCAAACAGATACGCACCCGTAGCCCCCCAATGTTGTCCTCCCGCGGGTCCGGCAAGGTAGCGTCGTCCCTGCCATGGACGTTGCCTTCATTCCCAGCCCCTCGCGCGGTGTGGTGCACCTCGGACCCATTCCGCTGCGCGGCTATGCCTTCTGCATCATCATCGGTGTCTTCCTCGCCGTCTGGATCGGCGGCAGGCGCTGGGTCGCCCGCGGGGGGAGCCCAGGACGGGTCGCGGACATCGCGGTGTGGGCCGTGCCCTTCGGGCTCGTCGGCGGCCGTCTGTACCACGTGATCACGGACTACGAGCTGTACTTCAAGGACGGCCGCGACTGGGTCGGCGCCTTCAAGATCTGGGAGGGCGGCCTCGGCATCTGGGGCGCCATCGCGCTCGGCGCGCTCGGCGCCTGGATCGGCTGCCGCAGAAACGGCATTCCGCTGCCCGCCTTCGCCGACGCCATCGCCCCCGGCATCGCCGTCGCCCAGGCCGTCGGCCGCTGGGGCAACTGGTTCAACCAGGAGCTGTACGGCCGCTCCACCGACGTCCCCTGGGCACTGAAGATCACCTCCAACACCGACGGACGGGTCCCCGGCACCTACCACCCCACGTTCCTCTACGAGTGCCTGTGGTGCCTCGGGGTGGCGCTGCTCGCGGTCTGGGCGGACCGGCGCTTCAAGCTGGGACACGGCAGGGTGTTCGCGCTGTACGTCGCCACGTACTGCGTGGGCCGCGCCTGGATCGAGTACATGCGGGTCGACACCGCCCACCACGTGCTGGGCCTGCGGCTCAACGACTGGACGGCGCTGGTCGTCTTCCTGCTCGCGGTGGCCTACTTCGTGGTCTCGGCGCGCAGGCGCCCCGGCCGCGAGGAGCGCGTCGAACTCTTCGAGACCCCCGCCGACGGGGACACCCCCGGCGCCGCCGAGAAGAGCACCGACACCGAAGGCGACGCGGACAAGACCGCCGGGAGCGACGCGGCACGGGCCCCGGAAGCCGACGGCCCCGACGACGCCCCGCCCCCCGGCACCCGCGCCGACCGCGAGGCCGGGGCCGCCGCCCCGCACCAGGCCACCACGGAGTCCGCGACCGCCGAGTAGCAGCGCGGGCACCCACCGCACACCAGCCACACCCCGAGGGGGCCGGACCCGGCCCCCTCACCCGTGTGCACACCCCTCCCACGCCCTGGTAAGTACGGCCTGCCTTGCTGGCACAACCCCTCCGACGTGCGTACTTTCGTCAGAAAGGGCGCTGCGGGACAGCGGGGAAGCCGCCGTCAAGTGCGGCCGCCAAGCGGCCGCCGTGGAAGGAAGACGATCATCGACACCGAGGCACCGCCCCACGGGGCGCACCGCGACAACCACACCCACCGCGACGTCAACGGCGGCTGGCTGCGCCCCGCAGTCTTCGGCGCCATGGACGGCCTGGTGTCCAACCTCGCCCTCATGACCGGTGTCGCCGGCGGCGCCGTCTCCCCGCACACCCTCGTCATCACCGGGCTCGCAGGACTCGCCGCCGGTGCCTTCTCCATGGCGGCGGGAGAGTACACCTCCGTCGCCTCCCAGCGCGAGCTGGTACTCGCCGAGATCGAGGTCGAACGCCGCGAGCTGCTGGGCAACCCGCAGGACGAGGAGGAGGAACTGGCCGACCTCTACGTCCGCCGGGGCGTCGACCCCGAGCTGGCCCGCCAGGTCGCCGGGCAGCTCTCCCGCGACCCGGAACAGGCCCTGGAGATACACACCAGGGAGGAACTCGGCGTCGACCCCGGCGACCTGCCGTCACCCGCCGTCGCCGCGGTGTCGTCGTTCGCGAGCTTCGCACTGGGCGCGCTGCTGCCCGTGCTGCCGTACCTCCTAGGTGCGGAAGAGCTGTGGCCCGCCGTGCTGCTCGCCCTGCTCGGGCTCTTCGCCTGCGGCGCCGTGGTGGCCCGGGTGACCGCCAGGAGCTGGTGGTTCAGCGGCCTGCGGCAGCTCGCGCTCGGCGGCACGGCGGCCGGTGTGACGTACGCCCTGGGCACACTCTTCGGTGCGGCCGTAGGATAAGCGCCGCCGTACCTATGCGACAGCCGGAATAAGTAGCCATTGCCTGGCGGTTTCAACTCGTTGACCCCCGGGCATGAGCCGTAAGCGCCGTGGGCAATGAAGCTCCGCGCGCGCCGGACCCCGGTCATCGATCTGTCCGCACAGGTCCCCGCTTGCTTCCACCGCCCCCGGCGGTAACCCACACCGCCCCGGCGGTGTCCGCATGGTGGAACGATCATCCGAATTTCGGTATTCGTTCCACTATGTATCCTGTATGACATTTTTCTGGCAGAGGGCCAAAGTCGTCCCTCGGCACCCGCTCCTCAACGGCCTTCACGGCATGTCCCAAGGAGCCCCCAGCCACGACGACGACGGGAGAGCCGATGCGCACACCGCGCCAGCCGTCCCAGCATTCGCCCCACGCGCCCGCAGCCTGGGCGCACATGGATGCCCGCCCCGCCCCGCAGGGCATGTATGACGCGCGCCACGAGCACGACGCCTGCGGCGTCGGCTTCGTGGCCACACTCACCGGTGAGGCGAGCCATACGCTGGTCGAGCAGGCGCTGACCGTGCTGCGCAACCTGGAGCACCGGGGCGCCACCGGCTCCGAGCCCGACTCCGGCGACGGCGCCGGACTGCTCTCCCAGGTCCCTGACGCCTTCCTGCGCGAGGTCACCGACTTCCCGCTGCCCGAGGCCGGCGCCTACGCCGTCGGCCTCGCCTTCCTGCCCGCCCACGCCGCCACCGACGGCGAGGCCCGCCAGGCCACCGCCCTCGACGGCGTCGAGGCCATCGCCGCCCAGGAGGGCCTGACCGTCCTCGGCTGGCGCGACGTCCCCGTCGCCCCCGAACTCCTCGGCAGCATCGCCCGCGCCACCATGCCCGCGTTCCGGCAGCTCTTCGTCGCCGACGCCGCGGGCGGCGCCACCGGCATCGCCCTCGACCGCAAGGCGTTCGCCCTGCGCAAGCGCGCCGAGCGGGAGGCCGGGGTGTACTTCCCCTCGCTCTCCTCCCGCACCCTCGTATACAAAGGCATGCTCACCACAGGGCAACTGGAGCCGTTCTTCCCCGACCTCTCCGACCGCCGCTTCGCCTCCGCGATCGTGCTCGTGCACTCCCGCTTCTCCACGAACACCTTCCCGAGCTGGCCGCTGGCCCACCCCTACCGGTTCATCGCGCACAACGGCGAGATCAACACCGTCCAGGGCAACCGCAACTGGATGCGCGCCCGCGAGTCGCAGCTCACCACCGACCTCTTCGGCACCGACCGCGACCTCGACCGGCTCTTCCCCGTCTGCACCCCCGGCGCCTCCGACTCTGCCTCCTTCGACGAGGTCCTGGAACTGCTCCACCTCGGCGGCCGCACCCTGCCGCACTCCGTGCTGATGATGATCCCGGAGGCGTGGGAGAACCACCCCGCCATGGACCCCGCCAGGCGCGCCTTCTACCAGTACCACTCCACGATGATGGAGCCCTGGGACGGCCCCGCCTGCGTCGCCTTCACCGACGGCACCCAGGTCGGCGCCGTGCTCGACCGCAACGGACTGCGCCCCGGCCGCTACTGGGTCACCGACGAAGGGCTCGTCGTCCTCGCCTCCGAGGTCGGCGTCCTCGACATCGACCCCGCACGCGTCGTCCGCAAGGGCCGCCTCCAGCCCGGCCGCATGTTCCTCGTCGACACCGCGGAACACCGCATCATCGAGGACGACGAGATCAAGGCCGGCCTCGCCGCCGAGCACCCGTACGAGGACTGGCTCGACGACGGCGAGATCGACCTCGGCGACCTGCCCGAGCGCGAGCACATCGTCCACACCCACGCCTCCGTCACCCGCCGCCAGCAGACCTTCGGCTACACCGAAGAGGAGCTGCGCGTGCTGCTCGCGCCCATGGCGAAGAGCGGCGCAGAACCCATCGGCTCCATGGGCACCGACAGCCCCATCGCCGCGCTCTCCGAGCGGCCCCGGCTCCTCTTCGACTACTTCACCCAGCTTTTCGCGCAGGTCACCAACCCGCCGCTGGACGCCATCAGGGAAGAACTCGTCACCTCCCTGCGCTCCCCGCTCGGCCCCGCGGGCAACCTGCTCGCGCCCGCCGCCGCCACCTGCCGCAACGTGACCCTGCCGTTCCCCGTCATCGACAACGACGAGCTGGCCAAGCTCATCCACATCAACGCCGACGGCGACATGCCCGGCATGAACGCCGCCACCCTCTCCGGCCTCTACCGCGTCGGCGACGGCGGCGAGGCGCTTGCCGCCCGGCTCGCCGAGATCTGCGCCGAGGCCGACGCCGCCATCGAGTCGGGCGCCCGCCTCATCGTGCTCTCCGACCGGCACTCCGACGCAGAACACGCCCCCATCCCCTCGCTGCTGCTCACCGCGGCCGTCCACCACCACCTCATCCGCAACAAGCAGCGCACCAAGGTCGGGCTGCTCGTCGAGGCGGGCGACGTGCGCGAGGTCCACCACGTCGCCCTCCTCATCGGCTACGGCGCCGCCGCCGTCAACCCCTACCTCGCGATGGAGTCCGTCGAGGACCTGGTCGCAGCGGGAACGTTCCTGTCCGGCATCGACACCGACGAGGCCATCCGCAACCTGATCCACGCCCTCGGCAAGGGCGTCCTCAAGGTCATGTCCAAGATGGGCATCTCCACCGTCGCCTCCTACCGCGGCGCCCAGGTCTTCGAGGCCGTCGGCCTCGACGAGGAGTTCGTCGCGGAGTACTTCGCGGGCACCGCCACCAAGATCGGCGGCGTCGGCCTCGACGTCATCGCCCGCGAGGTCGCCGCCCGGCACGCCAAGGCGTACCCGGCCTCCGGCATCGCCCCCGCGCACCGCACCCTCGACATCGGCGGCGAGTACCAGTGGCGCCGCGAGGGCGAACCGCACCTCTTCGACCCCGAGAGCGTCTTCCGGCTCCAGCACTCCACCCGCTCAGGACGCTACGACATCTTCAAGAAGTACACGTCCCGCGTGAACGAGCAGGCCGAACGCCTGATGACGCTGCGCGGCCTCTTCGGCCTCACCTCGGGCCGCGCCCCCGTACCCCTCGACGAGGTCGAGCCGGTCTCCGAGATCGTCAAGCGGTTCTCCACCGGCGCCATGTCGTACGGGTCCATCTCCCGCGAGGCGCACGAGACCCTCGCCATCGCCATGAACCAGCTCGGCGGCAAGTCCAACACCGGCGAGGGCGGCGAGGACCCCGACAGGCTCTACGACCCCACCCGCAGGTCCGCCATCAAACAGGTCGCCTCCGGACGCTTCGGCGTGACCTCCGAGTACCTGGTCAACTCCGACGACATCCAGATCAAGATGGCCCAGGGCGCCAAGCCGGGCGAGGGCGGCCAGCTCCCCGGGCACAAGGTCTACCCCTGGATCGCCGGGACCCGGCACTCCACCCCCGGCGTCGGCCTGATCTCCCCGCCGCCGCACCACGACATCTACTCCATCGAGGACCTCGCCCAGCTCATCCACGACCTCAAGAACGCCAACCCGGCCGCCCGCATCCACGTCAAGCTGGTCTCCGAGGTCGGCGTCGGCACCGTCGCCGCCGGAGTCTCCAAGGCCCACGCCGACGTCGTCCTCATCTCCGGGCACGACGGCGGCACCGGCGCCTCCCCGCTCACCTCCCTCAAACACGCGGGCGGCCCCTGGGAACTCGGCCTCGCCGAGACCCAGCAGACCCTCCTCCTCAACGGGCTGCGCGACCGCATCGTCGTCCAGACCGACGGCCAGTTGAAGACCGGCCGCGACGTCGTCGTCGCCGCCCTCCTCGGCGCCGAGGAGTTCGGCTTCGCCACCGCGCCTCTCGTGGTCTCCGGCTGCGTCATGATGCGCGTGTGCCACCTGGACACCTGTCCCGTCGGCATCGCCACCCAGAACCCGCTGCTGCGCGAGCGCTACACCGGCAAGCCCGAGTTCGTCGTCAACTTCTTCGAGTTCATCGCCGAGGAAGTACGCGAACTCCTCGCCGAACTCGGCTTCCGCTCCATCGAGGAGGCCGTCGGCCACGCGGAGGCCCTCGACATCTCCCGCGCCGTCGACCACTGGAAGGCCCAGGGCCTCGACCTCGCCCCGCTGCTGCACGTGCCAGAACTGCCCGACGGCGCCGCCCGCCACCGGACCGTGCCCCAGGAACACGGCCTGGCCAAGGCCCTCGACAATGAACTGATCAAGCTCGCCGCCGACGCGCTCGCCGCCGACCACGGCACCGACGCCCAGCCGGTACGCGCCCAGATCGCCATCCGCAACATCAACCGCACCGTCGGCACCATGCTGGGCCACGAGGTCACCAGGAAGTTCGGCGGCGCCGGACTGCCCGACGACACCATCGACATCACCTTCACCGGCTCCGCCGGCCAGTCCTTCGGCGCCTTCGTGCCCCGCGGCGTCACCCTGCGCCTCGAAGGCGACGCCAACGACTACGTCGGCAAGGGCCTCTCCGGCGGCCGGCTCGTCGTGCGCCCCGACCGCGGCGCCGACCACCTCGCCGAGTACTCCACCATCGCGGGCAACACCCTCGCCTACGGCGCCACCGGCGGCGAACTCTTCCTGCGCGGACGCACCGGCGAGCGCACCTGCGTGCGCAACTCCGGCGCCACCGTCGTCACCGAGGGCGTCGGCGACCACGGCTGCGAGTACATGACCGGCGGCAACGCCGTCGTCCTCGGCCCCACGGGACGCAACTTCGCGGCCGGCATGTCCGGCGGCACCGCCTACGTCATCGACCTCGACCGCACCTGCGTCAACCCCGGCAACCTCGCCGCGGTCGAGGAACTCGACGACGACGACAGGCGCCTGCTGCACGACGTCGTGCGCCGCCACCAGGAGGAGACAGGCTCCACCGTCGCCGAGAAGCTGCTCGGCGAGTGGGACACCGCCGTCACCCGCTTCAGCAAGATCATCCCCAGTACGTACAAGGCAGTGCTCGCCGCCAAGGACGCCGCCGAGCGAGCCGGACTCCCCGAGTCCGAAATCACCGAGAAGATGATGGAGGCGGCAACCCATGGCTGACCCCAAGGGCTTCATCAACCACGGCCGCCAGGTCGCCGAGACCCGGCCCGTACCCGAACGCGTCAAGGACTGGAGCGAGGTCTACGTACCCGGCTCCCTGCTGCCGATCATCAGCACCCAGGCGAGCCGCTGCATGGACTGCGGCATCCCCTTCTGCCACAACGGCTGCCCGCTCGGAAACCTCATCCCCGAGTGGAACGACTACGCCTACCGCGAGGACTGGACCGCCGCCGCCGAACGGCTCCACGCCACCAACAACTTCCCCGAGTTCACCGGCAGGCTCTGCCCCGCGCCCTGCGAGTCCGCCTGCGTCCTCGGCATCAACCAGCAGCCCGTCACCATCAAGAACGTCGAGGTCTCCATCATCGACAAGGCGTGGGACAACGGCGACGTCGCGCCCCGCGTCCCGGAACGCCTCTCCGGCAAGACGGTCGCCGTGATCGGCTCAGGACCCTCCGGGCTCGCCGCCGCCCAGCAACTCACCCGCGCCGGGCACACCGTCGCCGTCTACGAGCGCGCCGACCGCATCGGGGGCCTGCTGCGCTACGGCATCCCCGAGTTCAAGATGGAGAAGCGGCACATCAACCGCCGTATCGAGCAGATGCGGGCCGAGGGCACCAAGTTCCGCACCGGCGTCGAGGTCGGCAGGGACATCGACGCGGCCAGGCTCCGCGCACGCTACGACGCCGTCGTCATCGCCGCCGGCGCCACCACCGCACGCGACCTGCCCGTACCCGGGCGCGACCTGCGCGGCATCCACCAGGCCATGGAGTACCTGCCGCTGTCCAACAAGGTGCAGGAGGGCGACTACGTGACCCCGCCCCTCACCGCGGAGGGCAAGCACGTCATCGTCATCGGCGGCGGCGACACCGGCGCCGACTGCGTCGGCACCGCCCACCGCCAGGGCGCTGCCTCCGTCACCCAACTGGAGATCATGGGCCGCCCCGGCGACGAGCGCAACGCCGACCAGCCCTGGCCCACGTTCCCGCTGCTGTACAAGGTGACCTCCGCCCACGAGGAGGGCGGCGACCGCCTCTACTCCGTCTCCACCACCCACTTCGAGGGCGACGAGGACGGCAACGTGCAGTGGCTCCACCTCATCGAGGTCGAGTTCGCGGGCGGCAAACTCGTCCAGCACAAGGGCACCGAGCGCAGGATTCCCGCGCAACTCGTCACCCTCGCCATGGGTTTCACCGGCACCGACCGCGAGAACGGCCTGGTCGACCAGTTCGGCCTCGACCTTGACGCGCGCGGCAACGTCGCCCGCGACCAGGACTTCCAGACCAACGTCCCCGGCGTGTTCGTCGCCGGGGACGCGGGCCGCGGCCAGTCCCTCATCGTCTGGGCCATCGCCGAGGGCCGCTCGGCCGCCCGCCACGTCGACGGCTACCTCACCGGCGCCAGCGACCTGCCGGCCCCCATCGGCCCCCAGGACCGCTCGCTCATGGTGTGACCACCCCGGAGAACGTCCCGTACAACGGCGTACGGAACTGAAAGCGGCGCCCGCCTCGTCCCCGACCGGACGGCGGGCGCCGCTGTGCTCCCCGCGCCTCGCGGGTCCCCGGTTGCCCGTCGGGCCGCGCGCCTTGCCCGTACGGCCGCCTCTCCTGCCCGTACGGCCGTCCCCCGGGGCAGTCCGGGAACTTTCCCCCGCCGCCGTGCAACACAAGGGGCGGGCGGCGCCGTACAAAGGGTGCCCGCCCGGGCGGTGACGAGGCCGAAGGACGCACACCTGTGAGATCGACTGCCCCACGCAGTGAGAACGCTGCCGCACACCGCGGCCCCGCCCCGTCGCACGACGACCGGGCCCCGCACCGGCGCCGCACCCGCCGCAGATGCCTCCTCGGCGCGGCGGCGGCCCTCGCGCTGCTCGGCGCCGCGCTGTTCCTGGTCAACGACCCGCGAAGCGACGCGTCGAGCGGCGCGGCGCCCACGGACGACCGGCACCTCACCCTGACGCCCACCCCGACCCCGGCCCCCACGTCGCGACCGCCCGCACCGTCCGCGTCGCCCCCCGGGACCCCGGTCCCCGAGTCGGGACCCGGCAGCTTCACCTCAGCGCGGGCGTCCGGCGCGAAGGTCGGCAGCGGCCCGCGCCCGCTCCGCTACCGGGTGGAGGTCGAGGACGGCATCGACGTGTCGCCCTCCGACGCGGCACACGAGATAGCGGACATCCTCGGCGCCCCGCGCGGCTGGACGCGGGATGGCACCTCCTCGTTCCAGCTCGTGAGTGCGGGGCCGCACGACCTCGTCGTCAGGATCGCCACCCCCACCACCGCGGACACCCTGTGCTGGCAGGGCATACACCAGGACACCCAGGGCGAGTACGACTGCGAGGTGCCGGACGGGGTGGTCGTCAACCTCAGACGCTGGATCGAGGGCTCACCCACGTTCGAAGGACCGCTCCACGACTACCGCGCCCTCATCATCAACCACGAGATGGGCCACTACCTCGGCCACCAGCACCAGGCATGCCCCGGCAAGGGACGCCCCGCGCCCGTGATGATGCAGCAGATCAAGGGCCTGCACGGCTGCACCGCCAACGCCTGGCCCTACGACACCGAGGGACACCTGATCTCGGGCCCGCCCGCCCGCTAGGGGGTGTTGCGAAAGTCCCGTCTGCCGGGCGACGCCCGGCACGCACGCTCGCCGCGTTGTCGGGCACGCCCTCGTACGCCCAGTACGAGGGCGACCTCCCCCTGGGCCCTGAGGGCCCGGGGGTGCCCCCACCGCCTTGCGATCGCACGCACCGAACGCCGCCCGGCCCGACCTCCGGGCGAACGACGCCACTTTCGCAACACCCCCTAGCGGGCGGCCGTGCAACGCGGGGGAGCGGGACACCGTACAAGGAGTGCCCCCATCGGGGCGCCGACGCCAAAGGACGCACATCCGTGAGACCGACCACCGAACGCGACCGCGAGTTCAGCGAGTACGTGAGCGGGCGGCGCACCGGGCTCGTCCGCGTGGCGACCCTCCTGCTCTCCGGCGACGAGTCACGGGCCGAGGACGCGGTACAGGTGGCGCTGACCCGGCTCTACCTGGCATGGCCCAGGGTCCGCCTCGGCACCCGGGACGCGTACGTACGGCGCAGCGTGGTGAACGCCGCCGTCGACGAGCACCGCAGCCTCTTCCGCCGCCGCGAGCAGACACACGCGGAGGTCCCCGACACCGCCGTCGTCGAGCACGCCTTCACCGACAACACGGACCTGGTACGGCTGCTCGCCACCCTGCCGACCCGGATGCGGGCGGCCGTCGTCCTGCGCTACGTCGAAGGGCTCGACGTCGCCGACACGGCCAGGGCGCTGGGGTGCAGCCAGGGCACGGTCAGAAGCCAGAGCACGCGCGGCCTCGAACGGCTGCGCGCCATCTTCCCGCAGTACGAAGAAGCCTTCATCTGAAGCGAGTTGGGCCTTCCACAGGAGGACTGTGCCATGCAGGACATGATCGAGGCGCTGGGCGCCCTTCGGGACCCCGAGGCGCGGCCGCCCGCCGGCACCGACGAGGTCGAGGCCGACATCGCCCGCGGCCGCCGCGCACTGGCCCGCCGGCGCCGCCTGCGCATCGCCGGCGCCGGCTCGGCCGCCGCGCTCGCCGCCGTCGGCGCCCTCGTCACCGCGACCACCAGGACCGCCGCCCCGGCGCACGACACGGCGGCGCCCCGCACGACGGCGCCACCGGCCACGTCCGCCGCGCCCACCCTCCGACTCGCCGCCTACACCGGGGACCAGCCACCCGGCTTCCGGGTCGACACCCTCCCCAGGGGCTGGAAGGTGACCTCCGTGGACCGGGAGGACTTCGTCGCCGTCCCGCCCGGCACGAAGGAGCACCCCACCACCCCCGGAGCCGTCTCCCTCACCGACGGCATCGCCGTCATGCTCCAGGGCATGTCCCGGTTCCCCGCCGACGCACACCTCACCCCGGTGACCGTCCGCGGCCACCCCGGCCAACTCGGCCGCACCGGCGACAGAAGCGCCACCTGGCTGGTCTTCCCCGACGCCGCGGGACACCGGGTCCTGGTCCAGGTCCCCGTCGAACTCGGCCTGACCGACGGCCAGATCGTCCGCTTCGCCCAGGGCATCACCGTCACCCGCGACGCGCGCGCCACCGGCGGCTGACCCCGCACCCCCCTCCCGGCGAACGGACCGCCGCCTCAGGTGATGTCGTACGACTCCCCGTACACCTTCCACTTGAGCGGCTTGTCCAGGCCGAAGTTGCCCGCGTCGAGGAAGCGCCGCTGCGCCGTGTCGATCCTGCTGGTGTCGATGTCGGCGCGGCGCTCCTTCATCGCCTCCTCGCCGACGTCGAGGAACGCCGCCAGGTACTTCTCCTCGTCCCCACCCTCGTCCGGCGAGTCCGCCCGCTCCTTGGCGCGGTCCACCAGCGCGTAGAAACCGCTGCCGCTGGTGCCGGGGCCGTGCAGCACCATCGCGTCGTAGTAGATGAACTGCCCCAGCGTGCTCAGGCCGTCCAGCTTGCCCTGGCGCACCGCGGGGTCGAAGTACACCTCGTCCCGCTCCCGCTCCTGCGCCCGGTCGAACGCGGGCTTCCCGGCCTCGCGCCGCCACGCGTCCGGGAAGCCCGGGTCGAGGCCCTCGTGGGAGTCGGAGCCGTCGACCTTGCGCAGCGCGGGCAGGTACTTCGCGAGACCGTTGTCCGGGTGGTCGTCCGTGTAGTTGCGCACCAGCGTCAGCAGGTCGTGCGTGCCGGTGCAGAAGCCGATGATCCCCGCCGTGTAGCCCTGGCCGTCGCCGATGTCCTCGATGTAGCCGTACTGGCCCTTCCAGTCCAGCGTGGAGTTCTCCGCGCTCGCCACGATCTCCTGGGCGATCTCCTTCTTGCCCGGCGCCGCGAGCCCCGGCGGCATCCTCGCCACCGCCGCGTCGTCCTTGGACCGCTCGGAGCCGCCCCCGGAACCGTGCCGCGCACTCGACGCGCCGTCCTGCGCGTCCCCCGACTCGGAGCCGGAACCGAACAGGAACACAAGAACGGTGGCTATGGGAGCCACGGCAAGGAAGAGACATCCCACGCGCTTCATGGACGTAGCCTACGGCGCCGCCACGCCCCGAAACGCCCCGATACGTGTTACCCGGGGGAGCGCCGGGGGCGCCCGCCGGACGCGCCCGGCGCGCCCCTCAGGCGCCCGCGCCCCTACGTGTCGCAGTCCTGCACCACACCGCACAGCCCGCACCTGGCGCGCACCCGCCCCCGCAGCGGCACCCTGATCCGCTGGAAGCACGTCGGGCACGCGAACGACACCCGCGGCGGGTCACCCGCTTCGAACGCGTACGGTGCCCCCGCCGGGCGCACCGGGCCGTGTGCCAGCGTCTCCCGCCGGTCGCGCGCGTAGCGCCGCCGCCCCGCCCAGCCCGCCGACACCAGCGGCGGGCGCCGCTCGTCCTGCCGCGCCAGCGTCAGCCCCCTGGTGTACGCCGGGTACGCCTGCGGGCTGGTGAACCACGGCGACGGGTCCTCGTCGAACGCGAGCGCCCGCTTCGCCAGCACATAGCCGTACTCCTCCGGCGTCAGATAGCCGAGCTTCTGCGACGACACCCCGTCCTCACGGAACGCGTCGAGCAGCAGCCAGCCCGCCCCCAGATAAGCGGCGGCCGTGTCGGTCAGGATCTCGTCGTCCCTGGTGGTCGCGAACCTGAGGCCGACGCGGTGCAGGAACACGTGCATCACCTCGTGCGCGAGCGCCGCCCCCACATCCCGCCTGTGGCCGCGGAACCGGTCGTTGAGACCGATGAAGTACTCGGGGCCCGACGCCAGCTCCACCTCGGCGGCCTGCGGCATCTCCCGGAACGACACGATCATGCGGGCGTCCGGCAGCCGGTAGTGCCGCACCATCTCCCGCGCGATCCGCTGCGCCCCGGGGAACAGGTCGTCGCCGTCGTCGAACGCCACGTCGGACGGCAGCACGCTCGTCGAGAACGACCGCACGGTCTGCGGCGACAGCCGCCTGTACAGGGCCGTCAGCGACGTACGCACCGTCTCCAGATGCGGGAAGCCGTGCTCCACGGGACCGCCGTTCACCACGCCCGCACCCCTTCCAGACGCCGGTCCGCACCCCTCAGGACCCCACCCGCCGCACGGTGCAGGACCCGTCGCACTCCCACTCTAATCGGACCGACGCCGCCGCCCTCCGCGAGGCCGCGCCGACCGCATAGGGTGTCCCACCATGACCACCAGCAACTCCGACGACACGGGGCACACCACCCTCCCGGCCGCCGCCCCCACCGCACCGGCCGGCGCCGCGGACGCCGCCGTCAGGGCCGAACTGTCCCGCCTCAGGGACAGCATCGACAACATCGACGCCGCCGTCGTCCACATGCTCGCCGAACGCTTCAAGGCCACCCAGCAGGTCGGCCACCTCAAGGCCGCCCACCGGCTGCCGCCCGCCGACCCCGCACGCGAGGCCCAGCAGATCAGCAGGCTGCGCACCCTCGCGGAGAACGCCAAGCTCGACCCCGCGTTCGCCGAGAAACTCCTCAACTTCATCATCGCCGAGGTCATCAGGCACCACGAGCGCATCGCGGAGCAGTCCGCCCTCACCCCCGCACCCGACGCCCCCCACGCAGCGGACACACCACGCCACACACGGTAACCTCGGGGACCCGCACCACCGTACGCCCCACGGAGCCCCCATGAGCCTTCAGCCGCCGCCCGGCCACCCCGCCCCCTCCGCCGCACACCCCGCGGACCTCAGCATCGACCGGGCCACCCCCGGCGACTGGGCGGTCATCACCGGCTGGGCCGCCGACGAGGGCTGGAACCCCGGCCTCACGGACGCCACCGCCTTCTTCGCCCAGGACCCCGACGGCTTCCTCATCGGCCGCATCGACGGCTCACCCGTCTCGGCGATCTCCCTCGTCCACTACGGCGACGACTACGCCTTCCTCGGCCACTACCTCGTACGCCCCGACCTGCGCGGCCGCGGCCTCGGCATCGCCACCTGGAAGGCCGCCATCGCCCGCGCCAAGGACCGCACCATCGGCCTCGACGGCGTCGTCGCCCAACAGCACAACTACCGCCGCTCCGGCTTCAGTCCCGCCCACCGCACCCACCGCTACACGGGCCCCGCCCCCCGCTACGTCCCCACCCCCGAGGGCGTCGTCCCCGCCGCCACCGTCGACCGCGACACCCTCCTCGCCTACGACGGCGCCTGCTGGCCCGCCGACCGGCCCCGCTTCCTCGACCAGTGGCTCACCGCCCCCGGCCACCGCGCACTCGCCCGCCTCGACGGCACCACCCTCACCGGCTTCGGAGTCATCCGCCCCGCCCGCGACTCCTACCGCGTGGGCCCCCTCTTCGCCGACACCCCCGACGACGCCCGCGCCCTCCTCGACGGCCTCACCGCAGGCACCGGACGCAGCGGCATCGCCCTCGACGTCCCGGACTCCCACCCCGAGGCCACCGCCCTCGCCACCGGCCTCGGACTCACCCCCACCTTCGAGACCGCCCGCATGTACACGGGACCCGTCAGGCCCGTCGCCGAGGACCGCGTCTACGCCGTCACCACCCTCGAACTGGGCTGACCCACCGCCCGGGCACCGCCCCCGGCGCCCGGGCGCCCCGGCGCATCACGATGCCGCACAGAAGACCCCCATCACCCTGTGCGGCCCGTCGGCCATCGGGCAGCATGTGCGTCATGTCCGTACTGACGCGCGGTGAAGCGCAGACCCGAGCAAGGCTCCTCGACGTGCACCGCTACACGGTCGACCTCGACGTCACCGGCGGCGACACCTTCGGCGCCCGCACCACCATCGCCTTCACCGTCACCCCCGACGGCGACGCGACCCCCGCCGCTGACACCGGGGACACCGTGGACACCTTCGCCGAACTGCGGGCAGCCGCACTCCGCTCCGCCACGCTCGACGGACAGCCCCTCCCCGAAGACGCCCTCCACGACGGCCGCCTCCACCTCACCGGACTCACCCCCGGCCCACACGAACTCACCACCGACGCCCGCATGCCCTACTCCCACACCGGCGAGGGCATGCACCGCTTCACCGACCCCGGCGACGGCGAGACCTACCTCTACACCCAGCTCTTCCTCGACGACGCACCCCGCGTCTTCACCGCCTTCGACCAGCCCGACCTCAAGGCACGCTTCGACCTCACCGTCACCGCGCCCAAGGGGTGGACCGTCCTCGCCAACACCGCCGTCGAACACCTCGGCGAGGGCCGCTGGCGCGCCGCCACCACCCCGCCCATCTCCACCTACCTCGCCGCCGTCGCCGCAGGACCCTGGCACAGCATCCGCACCCGGCACCGCGGCATCCCCTTCGCCCTCCACTGCCGCCGCTCCCTCGCCCCCCACCTCGACGCCGACGCCGACGAACTCCTCGGCATCACCCGCGCCTGCTTCGACCGCTACCACGAGAAGTTCGAGGAGCCCTACCCCTTCGACTCCTACGACCAGGCGTTCGTCCCCGAGTTCAACGCGGGCGCCATGGAGAACCCGGGGCTCGTCACCTTCACCGACGACTACGTCTTCCGCTCCGCCGTCACCGACACGGAACGCCAGCTCCGCGGCATGGTCGTCGCCCACGAGATGGCCCACATGTGGTTCGGCAACCTCGTCACCCTCCGCTGGTGGGACGACATGTGGCTGAACGAGTCCTTCGCCGAGTACATGGGCTACCAGACCCTCGCCGAGGCCACCCGCCACACCGGCACCTGGACCCAGTTCGCCATCGCCCGCAAGGCGTGGGGCTACGACGCCGACCAGCGCCCCAGCACCCACCCCGTCGCCCCCGAGGACGTCCCCGACTGCGCCGCCGCCCACCTCAACTTCGACGGCATCTCCTACGCCAAGGGCGCCTCCGCACTCCGCCAACTCGTCACCTGGCTCGGCGAGAAGAACTTCCTCGCCGGCATCAACACCCACTTCGCCCGCCACCGCTTCGGCAACGCCACCCTCGCCGACCTCATCGACTCCCTCGCCCTCCACACCGACCGCGACGTACGCGGCTGGGCCGAGAGCTGGCTGCGCACCACCGGCATCGACACCCTCACCCCCACCGTCACCACCGGCCAGGGCACCTGGACCCTCCACGTCCACCACCAGGGGCAGCGCCCCCACCGCCTCGCCGTCGGCCTCTACGACCGCGACCCCGTCGAACCCGGCGCCCTGCTGCCCCGCGGCCCCTGGGAACGCGACTTCCCCGGCACCGGCACCGACACCGCCCTCACCGGCGAGGGCACCCGCCCCGCCCTCGTCCTCCTCAACGACCAGGACCTCGGCTACGCCAAGATCAGGCTCGACGACCAGTCCTGGGACACCGCGCTGCGCTCCCTGTCGGGACTCCCGGACCCCGTCACCCGCGCCGTCGTCTGGAACACCGCGCGCGACATGGTCCGCGACGCCGAACTCCCGCCCGCCGCCTACCTCGACGCCGCCCGCACCCACCTCCCGCACGAGAGCGACCTCGCCATCGTCCAGGGCGTCCTCGCCTTCGCCACCACCCACGTCGCCGGTGCCTACCTCACCGGTGAGGGCCGCGCCGCCGCCCTCGGCACCCTCACCGCACTCTGCCGCGACCTGATCCGCCGCACCGAGGACGGCGAGAACCCCGGCCTCAGACTGCTCGCCGTACGCCACCTCGTCGCCACCGCGGCCCAACCCGCCACCATCCACACCTGGTTCACCGACGACACCGTCCCCGGCGGCCCCGAACTCGACCCCGAACTGCGCTGGCACATCCTCACCCGGCTCGCCACCCTCGGCGCCACCGACGAGGACACCATCGCCGCCGAACTCAGCGCCGACCCCAGCGGCGCAGGGCACGAGGGCGCCGCACGCTGCCGCGCCGCCCTGCCCGACCCCGCGGCCAAGGCCCACGCCTGGGACGCCATGCT
Source organism: Streptomyces sp. NPDC050560 (assembly GCF_044457285.1). Taxonomy (NCBI): domain Bacteria; kingdom Bacillati; phylum Actinomycetota; class Actinomycetes; order Kitasatosporales; family Streptomycetaceae; genus Streptomyces; species Streptomyces sp. NPDC050560. The sequence continues at coordinate 115,961 of NZ_JBITGT010000006.1, read as the reverse complement.
CCACCCCGCCACCGGCGACGAACTCTCCAACCACCTCCTGGCCGCCACCGCCCGAGGCTTCTGGCAGCCGGAACAGACCCACCTCACCGCCGACCACGCCGCCCGCTACTTCGACGAGGCCCCCACCGTCGCGCAACGCCGCGGCACCGCCATCGCCCGCGTCCTCACCCGCGACGCCTTCCCCGGCACCCACCTCGACACCGACACCCTCCACCGCGGCGAACGGTGCCTCACCCGCGACGACCTCACCCCCGCCTTCCGGCGCGGCCTCACCGACCGCCTCGACGACCTGCGCCGCGCCCTGCGCGTCAACGGCACCCTCGACTGACACCCCCACCGCCCCGGGGCCCACCGCCCCGGGGCACCGCCCCCGCTACGCCGTCCACACCGCCCGCCGCACCGCGCCCTCCCGCGGCCCCACCCGCCGGTTGCCCGCCACGGACTTCACCGCGCCCCCGGCCACCTCGAACCCCACCGCCGCCAGAAAACGCGCCCCGGGCACCCACCCCTCGGGCACCGTCGCCGTCACCCGGCACACCCCCCGCTCCCGCGCCCGCTCCAACAGCGCCCCCGCCACCGCGGACCCCAGGCCCACCCGGCGCGCCCGCGGCGCCAGGAGGAACAGTCCCACCGCCACCCCGCCGGGCCCCGGATGCCCCACCACCGCGTCCACCACCCCCAGCAGACCGCCCCCGCCGCGCACCGCCTCCACCACCCACAGCCGCTTCGCCTCGGCAGCCGCCCCCTCCGGCAGCGCGTAGCACAGGCTCTGCACATCCCCAGGACCCGGCGGCAGACCCGTCGCCGCCTCGAACCACTCCGCACACTCCTCGAACAGCCCCAGCAGCGCCGCCTCGTCACCCGGCAGCGCGTCCCGCAACTCCACCGGGCCCCGCTCGTGCTCGATCCGCATCATCCGCCCGACGCTACGCTCCCGCCCCATAGCACACCACCGGGAACTCCCTGCCCGCCCTTACCACTTTCGGGGGCGGTTGCGCGCACTTACGGCCCATCCGCCCCCCACAGCCGCCACGCTGGTCCCCTCCGTCCGCCCGCGCAGCAGAAGGACCAGCCGATGAGCACCCCGCCGCAGCCCCTCGCCTCAGGACCCGGAGGCGCCGCGGCCCTGCGGCCGCTCCTCGCCACCGTCCTCGACGCCCTCCACGACGGCGCCCTCACCCGCGGCGGCCCCCTGCCCGCCGGCGGCCCCGGACCCGTCGCCGACCGTCTCAGGCACACCCTCGGCGACATCCTGCCCCGCCACGGCACCGGCGCGGCCCCCGCGCTCCGCGACACCGTACGCGCCCTCGCCGAAGGCGCCGCCGACCCCGCGGACCCGCTCTGCGCCGCCCACCTCCACTGCCCCCCGCTCGCCGTCGCGGCCGCCGCCGACCTCGCCGCCGCCGTCCTCAACCCCTCACTCGACTCCTGGGACCAGGCACCCTCCGCCACCGCCCTGGAAGCGCTCGTCACCGCCGCACTCGCCGCCGAGGTCTACCCCACCGCGCCCCGCCCCGACGCCCTCGTCACCACCGGCGGCACCGAGGCCAACCAACTCGCCCTCCTCCTCGCCCGCGAACACCACCCCACCGCCCCCCTCCAGCTCATCTGCGGCGCCAACGCCCACCACTCCCTCCACCGCGCCACCTGGCTCCTCGGCCTCCCTGCCCCGCACGTCCTGCCCACCCCCGACGGCACCCTCGAACCCCAGTCGCTCGCCACCGCCCTCGCCCGCTCCGCCCCCGGCACCCCGCTGCTCGTCGCCGCCACCGCAGGCACCACCGACGCCGGACTCATCGACCCGCTCCCCGAGATCGCCGATCTCTGCCACCGCCACGGCGCCCGCCTCCACATCGACGCCGCCTACGGCGGGCCGCTCCTGCTCAGCGACCGCCTCCGCCCCCTCCTCACCGGCCTCGACCACGCCCACACCGTCGCCCTCGACCTCCACAAACTCGGCTGGCAGCCCGTCGCCGCCGGACTCCTCGCCGTCCGCGACCCCCACGACCTCGCCGCACTCGCCCACCGCGCCGACTACCTCAACGCCGACGACGACACCCACGCCGGCCTCCCCGACCTCCTCGGCCGCTCCCTGCGCACCACCCGCCGCCCCGACATCCTCAAGGTCGCCGTCACCCTCAGGGCGCTCGGCCGCACCGGCCTCGCCCACCTCGTCGAGGCCGTCCACACCCAGGCCCACGACCTCGCCGCCCGTATCACCGCCCACCCCCGCCTCGACCTCTGGGCACCCCCCACCATCAGCACCGTCCTCTTCCGCCCCACCGGCGCCCCCGACGACCACATCGCCCGCGTACGCCGCGCCCTGCTCACCGACGGCCGCGCCGTCCTCGGCCGCGCCCACCTCCAGGGGCGCCTCTGGCTCAAGGCCACCCTCCTCAATCCGCACACCCGCCCGAGCGACCTCGACGCGCTCCTGAAGCTCGTGGAAGGACACCTCTCCCCGTGACCCCGCCGCCCCTGCCGCCCACACCCCCCGCAGAGCCGCACGACCTCGTCGGCATCGGCATCGGCCCCTTCAACCTCTCCCTCGCCGCCCTCGCCCACCCCCTCGGCCTCGCCACCGCCTTCTACGACCAGAAGCCCGCCTTCCACTGGCACCCGGGGCTCCTCATCGAGGGCACCACCCTCCAAGTCCCCTACCTCGCCGACCTCGTCACCCTCGCCGACCCCACCAACCCCTGGAGCTTTCTCAACTACCAGCGCCACACCGACCGGCTCTACCCCTTCTACTTCGCCGAACGCCTCCACATCCAGCGCACCGAGTACGACGCCTACTGCCGCTGGGTCAGCGACCACCTCCCGGGACTCCACTTCGGCCACCGGGTCGACGCCGTACGCCACGACCCCCACGACAACCTGTTCCACATCGACGTCACCCGGACCGGCACCGACGGCGGTGCCACCGCACCCGGCCGCGCCACCGCCCGCAACATCGTCCTCGGCACCGGCACCGTCCCCCACATCCCCGACCCCCTCAAACCGCTCGCCGACGCCCCCGCCGTCCCCGTCATCCACTCCAGCGACTACCTCCGCCACCGCGAACTCCTCCTCGGCGCCGGGCACATCACCGTCGTCGGCTCGGGACAGTCGGGCGCCGAGATCTTCCTCGACCTCCTCAGACACCGCCCCCACGGCCGCGAACGCCTCCACTGGCTCACCCGCACCGAAGCCTTCGCCCCCATGGAGTACTCCAAGCTCGGCCTCGAACACTTCACCCCCGACTACACCCGCTACTTCCACCACCTCCCCGAAGCCACCCGCGACCAGCTCCTGCCGCGCCAGTGGCAACTCCACAAGGCCGTCGACCACACCACCCTCGCCGCCATCCACGACGAGCTGTACCACCACACCCTCCACGGCGGCTGGCCCGACGCCACCCTCACCCCCGGCGTCGACGTGCGCACCGCGGGACGCGCCGCCGTCCACCGCATCGAACTCCACCTCGAACACACCCAGCAGGGCACCCGCAGCCGCCACACCACCGACGCCGTCGTCCTCGCCACCGGCTACCGCGAGAAGCCCGTCGAACAGCTCCTCGGCGACCTCGCCCCCCACATCGGGCGCGACACCGCGGGACGCCCCCTCGTCGACGCACACCACCGCCTCGCCCTCGACCCCCACACCGTGCCCCCCGGCCGCCACATCTACGTACAGAACGCGGAACGCCACACCCACGGCGTCGGCACCCCCGACCTCGGCCTCGGCGCCTGGCGCAGCGCCACCATCCTCAACGACCTCACCGGCACCACCCCCTACCCCCAGCCCACCCGCACCGCCTTCACCACCTTCGGACTCCCCATGACCACGCACAGCCCACCCACGACCCACGAGAGACCCAAGAACCCGCCCCCAGTACCAAGAACCACCCCACGGCTTCCCATGAAAAATTAAGGAAAAGTGACACCGCAGGTCAGAACCGCGCCACGGCCCCCGGCACCACCGCCCGTTCCCTCCCGGACACCTGGAGTTCTCCTCCCACCCCTGGGATGAGGCCCAAGGGGGAGCGGCGCCGACCCCCACCGGCCCGCGCCCCACCGCGGCAACCAGGAGAACGACCAGGAGGAGTACGGCGTGCCAGAACCGCGCATCACCGCCATCGGCAAGGGACTCAAGCGACGCGGCAGACTCATGGCGCAGGCCGTCGCCCCGCCCCGGCGCACCACCCCCACCCACCCCGGCAGCATCCCCCGCACCGGCACCGCGCCCGGCGCCCGCCAGCACGCCGACGGCTACACCGCCCCCGCCACCGCCCGCCTCGTCCCCTCGCCCGTCTTCGTCCTCTCCTCGGTGCGCTCCGGCTCCACCCTGCTGCGCGTACTCCTCAACAGCCACAGCAGAATCCGTGCCCCCCACGAAATGCATCTGCGGACCCTCCACGTCCACCTCTCCCGCGAATTCACGGCGGACGCCATGAGGGAACTCGAACTCGACAAGGAAGAACTCGAACACCTCCTCTGGGACCGCGTCCTCCACAAGGAACTCGACCGCAGCGGAAAAGACGTCATCGTCGACAAGACCCCGCCCAACACCCTCATCTGGCCGCGCCTCGAACGCTGCTGGCCTGAGGCCCGCTACATCCTGCTGCTGCGCCACCCGGGCGCCGTCATCACCTCCCTCACCAAACGCCGCGCCGACCCCGACCCCGAGGAGATCCGCGCCGAAGTACTCGAATACAGCGAGAAACTCGAAGAGGCACGCGGCGCCCTCGACTGCCACGTCATCACCTACGAACAGCTCACCGCAGAACCCGAGGAAACCACCCGCGGAATCTGCGACTACCTCGACATTCCCTGGGAGCAAGGAATGCTCGACTACGGCACCCGGGACCACGGCAGCTTCCGGCCCCAGCTCGGCGACTGGAGCGACACCATCAAGTCGGGGCGCATCCAGACCGCACGCCCCGCCGACCCCGGCACCGGCCTTCCGCCCCGCCTCCAGGAGATCGCCGCCGCCTGGGGCTACCCCACCACCTGACCGCCGCCCGCCCCCACCGGCCGCCCCCGAGGCCACGGCACCGCGCCACCGGCGCCGTGGCCCCCACTCCCCGTACCCGCCCCCTCACGGCCCGCCGCCCGCACCCCGGAAAACGCCCCCGAACCGCTCATCGGAGCGGGTCCCCGCACAATTCAACAGTTGTCAATAACCCTTCACGCAAAGGTTGTTGGGTAGTCATGCCCGGCCAATTGCCTACCCATCGGTAAGGTCTAGGCTCCCTTACATGCGCCGAGCAAAAATCGTCTGCACCCTCGGACCCGCCACCGACTCATACGACCAGATCAAGGCCCTGGTCGAAGCCGGAATGGACGTGGCCCGCCTCAACCTCAGCCACGGCGGCTACGCCGACCACGAGGCCCGATACCAGCACGTCCGCAAGGCCGCCGACGAAACCGGCCGCAGCGTCGGCATCCTCGCCGACCTTCAGGGCCCGAAGATCCGACTCGGAGAGTTCGGCGAGGGCCCCGTACTCCTTGAACGCGGTGACGAATTCACCATCACCGTCGAAGACGGCGTCGAGGGCGACCGCGGTATCTGCGGCACCACCTACCCGGGGCTCGCCGCCGACGTCTCCGCCGGCGAACGCATCCTCGTCGACGACGGCAAGGTCGCCCTGGAGGTCACCGGCGTCGACGGGCCCCACGTGCACACCGTCGTCATCGAGGGCGGCATGGTCTCCGACCACAAGGGGCTCAACCTCCCCGGCGTCGCCGTCTCCGTCCCCGCGCTCTCCACCAAGGACAAGGACGACCTGCGCTGGGCCCTGCGCACCGGCTGCGACATCATCGCGCTCTCCTTCGTCCGCACCGGCCGCGACATAGACGACGTGCACCGCATCATGGATGAGGAGAACCGCCGCCTCCCCGTGATCGCCAAGGTCGAGAAGCCCCAGGCCGTCGAGCACATCGACGACATCGTCGCCGCCTTCGACGGCATCATGGTCGCCCGCGGCGACCTCGGCGTCGAAATGCCCCTGGAGCAGGTCCCGATCGTCCAGAAGCGCGCCGTGAAACTCGCCAGGCGCAACGCCAAGCCGGTCATCGTCGCCACCCAGATGCTCGACTCGATGATCGACAACTCCCGCCCCACCCGCGCCGAGGCGTCCGACGTCGCCAACGCCGTCATCGACGGCACCGACGCCGTCATGCTCTCCGGCGAGACCAGCGTCGGCAAATACCCCGTCGAGACGGTCAGCACCATGGCCCGTATCGTCGAGGCCGCGGAAGAGGACATCCTCGCCAAGGGCCTGCCCCCGCTCACCGAGCACAGCAAGCCGCGCACCCAGGGCGGCGCCGTCGCCCGCGCCGCGGCCGAGATGGGCGACTTCCTCGGCGCCAAGCTCCTCGTCGCCTTCACCCAGTCCGGGGACACCGTACGGCGCCTCTCCCGCTACCGCTCGCCCATCCCGCTGCTCGCCTTCACCCCCGACGAGGCCACCCGCGCCCAGCTCAATTTGACCTGGGGCGTCGAGACGTTCCTCGGCCCGCACGTCGACTCCACGGACGCGATGGTCGCCCAGGTCGACGAGGAGCTTCTCAAGATCGGCCGCTGTCGCCGCGGCGACGTCGTGGTCATCACCGCGGGCTCCCCTCCCGGCGTGCCCGGCACCACCAACCTGGTCCGCGTCCACCACATCGGCGAGGACGACGCCCCGAAGTAACCGCTCTGCCGTCACCGACATATACGGGCCGGGGTACGCGTCAGTACGCCGGCCCTACGTGTGTGCACGGGGGATACGGAGGGCTCGCGACCATTAGGTGCGATCCTTGGAATCTAAGGGAAAGTGCCCCGGGTGGGATTCGAACCCACGCTGTCGGTGGTTTGAGCACCGTGTCTCTACCGCTGGACTACCGGGGCTTCCTATGAAACGAAGGTCGGGAGTTCCCGACGTGCCCCCACCATACCGCAGCTAGGTACCCTTTTGGGAGCCGACCAGCCACACCCGAGGAGCCCTCCCGTGAGCGTCCCCGAGCCGCCGCAGAACGACGACGACAAGTCGCACGTTCCTCCGCTGACGACCCGCGTCGTCATCGCCGAGGACGAGGCGCTGATCCGCCTCGACCTCAAGGAGATGCTTGAGGAGGAGGGCTACACCGTCGTAGGAGAGGCCGGCGACGGAGAGCGTGCCGTGGAACTGGCCCGCGAGCACCGCCCCGACCTGGTCATCCTGGACGTGAAGATGCCCAAGCTCGACGGTATCTCGGCGGCGGAGCAGATCGCGGGCGAGTCGATCGCGCCGGTGCTGATGCTGACGGCGTTCTCGCAGCGCGACCTGGTGGAGCGGGCGCGGGACGCGGGCGCGATGGCGTATCTGGTGAAGCCGTTCAGCAAGACCGACGTGGTGCCGGCGATCGAGATGGCGGTGTCGCGCTTCACCGAGCTGCGGGCGCTGGAGCGGGAGGTCGCGGACCTCACCCAGCGCCTGGAGACGCGGAAGCTGGTGGACCGGGCGAAGTCGGTTCTCCAGACGGACTACGGCCTGTCGGAGCCGGCCGCGTTCCGCTGGATTCAGAAGACGTCGATGGACCGCAGGATGTCGATGCAGCAGGTGGCCGAGGCCGTGATCGAGGACGCCGAGGAGAAGAAGGCCCAGCAGGGCCAGCGCTGAGACCTGTGGCGAGGCCCCGGCTCCCGTGGTGGGGGCCGGGGCCTTCCGCCGTCGCGGCGGGGTCAGTCCTCGCCGAGGTACGCCTTGCGTACGGACTCGTCGTGGAGGAGGTCGTTCCCGTCCCCGGAGAGGACGATCTTTCCGACCTCCATGACGTGGCCGCGGTCGGCCAGGGAGAGCGCGGCCTGGGCGTTCTGCTCGACGAGCAGGATGGTGGTGCCCTCGGCCTTGAGGGCGCCGATGGTGGCCATGATCTTCTGCATCATGATCGGCGAGAGGCCCATGGACGGCTCGTCGAGCATCAGGAGCCTGGGCTGCGACATGAGGGCGCGGCCCATGGCGAGCATCTGCTGTTCGCCGCCCGAGAGGGTGCCCGCCGCCTGCCTTCTGCGCTCTTCGAGGATGGGGAAGATCTCGTAGGCGCGCCGGATGTCCTTGGTGATCTTCTCGCGGTCGTTGCGGAGGTAGGCGCCGAGCCTGAGGTTGTCCTCGATGGTCATGCGGGGGAAGATGTGGCGGCCTTCGGGGGAGTGGGCGAGGCCGAGTTTGACGATCTGGTCGGCGCGGTACCTGCGGAGCGGTTTCCCGTTGAAGGCGATGTGCCCGCCGACGGGTTTGATGAGTCCTGAGAGGGTGCGGAGCGTGGTGGTCTTTCCCGCTCCGTTGGTGCCGATGAGGGTGACGACCTCGCCGGGTTCCACGGTGAAGGAGATGCCTTTGACGGCCTCGATCTTGCCGTAGGCGACGCGCAGGTCCTCGACTTCGAGGAGTGGGCTCATCGGTCGTTCTCCTTGGGCTGCGTGGGCACTCCCGCCGCCTGGTGGCCGGTGTCGCCGTCCGGGGTGTTCGCGGTCTCGGCGGCGATGACGGCCGCCTCGTCCTCGTCGGCGGGGATGTCGTCGAGGGGTTCGCCGAGGTAGGCGGCGATGACCCGGTCGTCCTGCTGGACGGTGGCGCTGTCGCCCTCGATCAGCTTCTCCCCCTGGACGAGGACGGCGACGCGGTCGCAGAGGTTGAAGATGAAGCGCATGTCGTGCTCGATGACGAGGACGGCGATGCCCATCTCGCGGATGGCGAGGACAAGTTCCTCGGTGGCGCGGGTCTCCTGCGGGTTCATGCCCGCGGTGGGCTCGTCGAGGAGCAGGAGCCCCGGCTCGCTGGCGAGGGCGCGCGCGATCTCCAGCTTGCGCTGCTCGCCGTAGGGGAGGTTGCGGGCGAGCTGCTCCGCCTTGTCGGTGAGGCCGACGAAGTCGAGGAGTTCGAGGGCGCGTTCCCTGCTCCGCGCTTCGGCGCGGTGGAACCGGGGCCCGCGCAGGAGCGCGGACCAGAGCCCTTCCTTGGTGCGGGTGTGCCGGCCGACGAGGACGTTCTCCAGGACGGTCATGTTGGCGAAGAGCCTGATGTTCTGGAAGGTACGGGCGATACCGGCGGCGGTGACCTTGAAGGACTTGGTGGGCAGGACGGTGCCCCTGTAGCGGACCTCGCCCTCCGTGGGGATGTAGAGGCCGGTGAGGCAGTTGAAGAAGGTGGTCTTTCCCGCGCCGTTGGGGCCGATGAGTCCGACGATCTCGCCGCTGTCGACGGTGAGGTCGACGGAGCGTACGGCGGTGAGCCCGCCGAAGCGCATGGTGACGCCGCGTGCGTCGAGGACTGTTCCCGGGTGGGTGGTCATGGCTTAGGCCCCTGTCTTGCCGAGGGCTGCGGGGGCCTTCGGTGCGGCGCCCGGTTCCTGGGTGGTTTCGTGGAATTCGAGTTGGCGGCGCCGGTTGGGGATGAGCCCTTCCGGGCGGGTGCGCATGAGGATGACGAGGGCGACGCCGAAGGCGAAGAGCTGGTAGTCGCCGAGGAACTGGAGCTTGTTGGGGATGAGGTAGAGCAGCGCGGCGCCGACGAGCGGCCCGCTGATGGTGCCCATCCCGCCGAGGACGACGGCGGCGAGGAGGAAGGCGGAGTTGGGGGGCACGCTGTTGGCGAACTGGTACTGCTCAGGGGTGACCGTGTAGGTGACGTGGGCCTGGACGGTCCCGGCGAGTCCGGCGAGTGCGGCGCCGAGCGCGAAGGCGACGAGCTTGACGCGGAAGCCGTTGATGCCCATGGCGAGTGCGGCGGTCTCGTCCTCGCGGATGGCGACCCAGGCGCGGCCGATGCGGGAGTCGCCGCTGCGCCGGAAGACGAGGACGACGACGAGGGTGATGATCAGCATCAGCAGCATGTAGTTGGCGAAGCGGCCGATGGTGAACCCGGCGACGTCGTGCGCCTTGCCGAAGTCGAACCCGAAGATATTGAGGTTGGGGATGCTGGAGATGCCGTTGGCGCCGTTGGTGACCTTGGGGCCCGAGGTGCCGTCGAGGTTGTTGGCGGCGATACGGAAGATCTCCCCGAAGCCGAGGGTGACGATGGCGAGGTAGTCGCCGCGCAGCCGGAGGGTGGGGGCCCCGATGAGGACGCCGAAGATGAGGCTCGCGGCGGCTCCGACGAGGAGCGCTCCCCAGAAGGGGAGGTGGACGTCGAAGGGCGAGAAGGTGGAGCCGGAGACCATGGAGGCGGCGTAGGCGCCGACGCCGAGGAAGGCGACGTATCCGAGGTCGAGGAGCCCGGCGAGGCCGACGACGATGTTGAGGCCGAGGGCGACCGTGGCGAAGATCAGGATGTAGACGCCGATGGTCGCGTACTGGTCGTCGGTCTGGGTGAAGGGGAAGAGCGCGGCGGCGATGAAGGCGCCGACGAGGGTGATGTTGCGGTGGCGGCCCGTGATCGTGGAGAGCTGGGCGATCAGGCCGGTCTTGTTGAGCGCGGCGAAGCCGAATCCCGCGGTCAGCAGGAAGCCGACGAAGAGTTCGTCGTACTCGGTGCTGATGCCGTAGGTGAAGACGATCAGGCCGAGCGCCATGACGGCGACGATGATGAGGATGTCGACGGCGCCGGGCAGGGCCCGGGGCGCCGGGGGCTCCTCCGCGGCGAGGGATGCCTTGAACGTGTCGAGGCCATTGCGCGTGCGGTGGCCCAGGCGCTGCCAGGCGGTGTCCTCGGGGGCCGGCGGGTAGTGGGCGGGCCGGGCGAAGGGCAGCGCGAGGGCGCCGACGAGGGCGATGAGGGTGGCCGCGGCGGCGACCCAGCCGCCGGGGTCGAGGTTGGCGAGGCCGCCGAGCTGGGCCGCGATGGCGATGACGGTGAACCAGGCGGTGGTGAACGCGGCCAGGGCGGCCATCTTGATGCCGGGATCGGGGCTGCCAGGGGCGAGAAACCTGAGGGGCCTGACGCCGTAGGAGGCGAGACCGATCAGGGCGGTGAGGGCGCCGGCGATGAGGACGAGCCACTGGAGCCCGCCGGGGTAGCCGTAGACGGTGAGGTCGCCGGGGAACGCGGCCGTCCAGGTCCAGGACATGAAGGCGGAGACGACGGTGAGGGCGCCGCCGCCGGTGGCGAGGGCGCGCGCGACACCCTCGGGGAGGCGTATCAGACCGGTGGCCTTGGGGGCGGCGGGGCCCTCGGGGGTCTCGCTCACGGTGCTTGTCTGCTGTGTCGTCATGGTGGTCACGCCCTGTCCGCGACGCGCTCACCGAGGAGGCCCTGTGGCCTGACCAGGAGTACGACGATGAGGAGTACGAAGGCCCAGACATCGGCCCAGGACTGGCCGCCGAGCTGCTGCATGCCGGGGATGTCGGAGACGTATGCGGTGGTGAGGGCCTCGGCGACACCGAGGACGAGACCGCCGATCATGGCGCCGTACACATTGCCGATGCCGCCGAGCACGGCCGCGGTGAAGGCTTTGAGGCCGAGGAGGAAGCCCATACGGAAGTTGATCTGGCCGTACTTGAGGCCGTAGGCGACGGCGGCGATCCCGGCGAAGGCGGCGCCCAGCGCGAAGGCGATGACGATGACGCGGTCGGTGTTGATGCCCATGAGCTTGGCGGTGTCGGGGTCCTGGGCGGTGGCCTGCATCCCGCGTCCGACACGCGTCTTCTGGACGAACCAGCCGAGGAAGAGGACGCACACGACGGCGGCGGCGATGAGGAAGATGTCCCCGGTCTGGAGCGTGGCACTGCCGATGTGGATGTTGTCGCCCGGGATCTGCGGGAAGGTGCGGGCGGACTTGGCGTCCGGGTACCAGGCCCACACCGCCTGCTGGAGGGCGAGGGAGAGGCCGATGGCCGTGATGAGCGGGGCGAGGCGCGGGGCGCCGCGCAAGGGGCGGTAGGCGAAGCGCTCCGCGCCGACGGCGACGAGGGTGGCGACGACGACCGCACCGATGATCATGAGTGGGAGGGCGAGCCACATCGTGGTGCCGTCCGGGAGGGAGAGCCAGACGGTGAGGGCGCCGAAGCCGCCGGTCATGAAGATCTCGCCGTGGGCGAAGTTGATCAGCTGGACGATGCCGTAGACCATCGTGTAACCGATGGCGACGAGACCGTACATGGCCCCCAGGAGCAGGCCGTTGACGAGTTGTTGCGGCAGTTCGTGCACCGCGGTCCTCCGGTTGATGGTGCGGGGGGATTGGCGGGGCCCGGCCGGGGGGTGCCCCGTGCGCCGGGTCATGCCGCGCGGGGCGCTGTGGTGGTCAGCGCCCCGCGCGGAGGTGGTACGGGTGTGTCAGCCGCCGAACTTGCCGGACTCGACGGGGGTGAACAAGCCGCTCTTGACCTGGTAGACCGTGAGCTGCTTGTTGGTCGTGTCGCCGTACTTGTCGAAGGACACGGCGCCGGTCACACCGTCGAAGGACACGTCCTGCATGGCCTTGGCGACCTGCTCGCGTGCGTCGTCGGGCAGCTTGCCGTCGTTGCCGTCGACGACCTTCTTGACGGCCTCGACGACCGACCAGGTGCTGTCGTAGGCGTAGCCGCCGTAGGTCTCGTACGGGTCCTTGTAGCCGGCCTTCTTGTAGGCGGAGATGAACTCCTTGGCGGAGTCCAGCTTCTCGATGGGCAGGCCGACGGAGGTGGCGAAGTCACCGTCGTTCTTGCCGCCGGCGAGCTTGATGAACTCGTCGCTGTCGAGGGCGTCGCCACCGGCGACGGGGGCGTCGACACCGGCCGACTTGAGCTGCTTGCTGAGGGGGCCGCCCGCGGGGTACTCGCCGCCGTAGTAGACGAGGTCGGCCCCGCTGGACTTGACCTTGGTGACGACCGCGGAGAAGTCCTTGGTGTCGGGGTTGATGTGCTCGGTGCCGGCGATCTTGCCGCCCAGCTTGGCGAACTCGGCCTTGAAGGTGCCGGCGAGTCCCGCGCCGTAGGTCTTCTTGTCGTCGATGACGAAGACGCTCTTGCGCTTGGCCTTGTTGTACAGGTACTGGGCGCCGAAGGGGCCCTGGACCGCGTCGGTGGTGCAGGTGCGGAAGAAGGACGCGTAGGGGCGCTTCTTCGTGCCGCCGTTCCAGTCCTGGCCCTGGCTGAGGGAGGGGTTGGTGGTGGCGGGGGAGACCTCGACGAGGTTTCCGTCGGCGAAGACCTTCTGCATGGACTCGGCGACGTTGGAGTTCAGGGGGCCCACGGCCCCGAGGACGTCCTTGTCGGCGACGAACTTGGAGGCGTTGGTCTGGCCGGAGGAGGGCTGCGCCTGGTCGTCGAGCGCCTCGACCTTGAAGGTGACACCGTCGACGTACTTCTTGCTGTTGGCCTGCTTGGCGGCGAGGTCGGCGGAGTTGTGGATGCCCACGCCGAGCGCGGACAGGTCACCCGTCAGCGGGGCGTCGACTCCGATGACGACGGTGGTGGTGTCACCGGCGCCGGAATCGCTCTTGCCGTCGTCGCGCGAGCCACAGGCCGTGAGGGTGAGTGCTCCGGTGGCGAGAGCAGCGGTCATAGCTATAAGCGAACGTTGACGCACGATCAGTCCTTTCGGTGGCACGCCCCTTGTTGGGGTACCGAGTCGAGCGCTGGAACCGAACTGACTTGAATCCGGTGGCGCGGTGACTTGCGGTGACTATAGGGACCATTTGTGGGTACAGGACTCGTCCGGCTCAGGCTGTGACTCTCTTGTTATGCCGCTGCGTAATAGAGGTGGAAGCAGATGGGGCGGTTGGGAACGTTTGCGCCCTTTCTGGTTTTACCGTTCGTGGTCAAGCGGCAGGACCGTCAAGGGTTTTGGTCATGACAGTGTGCCCGGAGTACGCCGAGCGCAAGGCCATGCGGGCGTCTTACGGGCATGTGTCGTACAGGCCCCGACGGGGCCCTTGCTTTGCACGCTTATTGCGCAGTGTTACGCGCGGGAAAAGGGGACCGGCATTCCGTGGCACTTTCGCGTATTCCCGGGTGCGCACGGTGCGCGGGGCGCTATCCGGGGATACCGATTTCACGGCGGCGGGGGCGGTGGGGAGGGCCGGTGCGGGTGTGCCCGCTTCGCGCGGCCGTGCGGCGCCCCCGGCGCGCGGGTCCGGCGGCCGCGCTGCGCCACATTGCCTTCGCTGTTGGCGATGGCAATGCCGAGGGTGAACGATGGGCGGCGCGAACTCGCGGCGACATCGCGCCAGTCTGCCGGGTGGCGGCGGTGGTGTGCGGTGCCGCCGTGACGTGGCGGTACGGCGCGTGGCGCGGCCCGTGCGGGCTCCGGCGGGGCACGTTCCGGGTCCGGGCGGGGCGCGTGGCGTGGGCGGGTCCGGGCGCGGGGCGCGGCGCCCGGCGTCGGCTCCGGGCCGTCAGCTTCGGGCCGTCAGCTTTGGGCGGGGGCGCCGTCGGCGGGGCGCAGCAGGCAGGTGAGCCGTGCGGTGCACACCCGTCGGCCCTGCTCGTCGGTGATCACGACCTCGTAGGTGGTGGCGGTACGGCCGCGGTGGGCGGGGGTGGCGACTCCGGTGACGGTGCCGGTGCGCGCGGCCCTGTGGTGGGTGCAGTTGAGGTCGACGCCGACGGCGGACTTCCCGGGGCCGCCGTGGAGCATGGCGCCGACCGAGCCGAGGGTCTCGGCGAGTACGGCGGAGGCGCCGCCGTGCAGCAGCCCGTAGGGCTGGGTGTTGCCCTCGACGGGCATGGTGGCGACGACCCGTTCCGCGGACGCCTCGATGACGCGGATGCCCATACGGGCACCGAGGGCGCCCGCGGAGAAGAGTTCCGACAGGTTGATCCCGAGCGCCTCATAGGTGTCGATGACGTCCTGCGGGAACTTCACGGGGGGCGCCTCGCCCATGGACCGGCTCCGTTCTTCTCGTCGGCGGCTGCCGCGGGGGCCGTCCACCGTCGTCGCTGCCCCGGGCGCTGTCCCGGGTGTGCCTCATGCTTCCAGAGGCGCGGCCGCGGCCTCCGCCGGGGCGGTGGCGGGCCCGTCCCCGGCGGCCTCCAGGCGCACGACGACGGACTTGCTCGCGGGGGTGTTGCTGGTGTCGGCGGTGGCGTCGAGGGGGACCAGCACATTGGTCTCCGGGTAGTAGGCGGCGGCGCAGCCGCGCGCGGTGGGGTAGTGCACCACCCGGAAGCCGGGGGCGCGGCGCTCGACGCCGTCGCGCCACTCGCCCACCAGGTCCACGTAGCAGCCGTCGGCGTGGCCGAGGGCGGCGGCGTCGTCCGGGTTGACGAGGACGACGCGGCGGCCGTTGGTGATGCCGCGGTAGCGGTCGTCGAGGCCGTAGACGGTGGTGTTGTACTGGTCGTGGGAGCGCAGCGTCTGGAGCAGCAGCCGGCCCTCGGGGACCCTCGGGTACTCGACGGGGGCCGCGGTGAAGTTGGCCTTGCCGGTGGCGGTGGGGAAGCGGCGCTCGTCGCGCGGGGCGTGCGGGAGGGCGAAGCCGCCGGGGTGCGCCACGCGTGCGTTGAAGTCCTCGAAGCCGGGAATGACGCGCGCGATGCGGTCGCGGATGGTGGCGTAGTCCTTCTCGAACTCCTCCCAGGGCGTGGCGGAGGCGGCGCCGAGGACGCGGCGGGCGAGGCGGGCCACGATCGCGGGCTCCGACAACAGGCTCGGCCCCGCCGGTTCGAGGCGGCCGCGGGAGGCGTGCACCATGCCCATGGAGTCCTCCACGGTCACGAACTGCTCGCCGCTGCCCTGGAGGTCGCGCTCGGTGCGGCCGAGGGTGGGCAGGATGAGGGCGCGGGCGCCAGTGACCGCGTGCGAGCGGTTCAGCTTCGTGGAGACGTGCACGGTGAGGCGGGCGCGGCGCATGGCCGCCTCGGTGACGTCGGTGTCGGGGGAGGCGGAGACGAAGTTGCCGCCCATGGCGAAGAACACCTTCGCGTCGCCGTCGCGCATGGCCCTGATGGCGCGTACGACGTCGTAGCCGTGCTCGCGCGGCGGCGCGAAACCGAACTCCTTCTCCAGCGCGTCGAGGAGCGCGGCCGGGGGCCGCTCGAAGATCCCCATGGTGCGGTCGCCCTGCACGTTGGAGTGGCCGCGGACGGGGCAGACGCCCGCGCCGGGGCGGCCGATGTTGCCGCGCAGCAGCAGGAAGTTGACGACCTCGCGGATGGTGGGCACCGAGTGCTTGTGCTGGGTGAGGCCCATCGCCCAGCAGACCACGGTCCGCTCGGAGGCGAGCACGAGGCGCAGCGCCTCCTCGATCTCGGCGCGGGTCAGCCCGGTGGCGGTCAGGGTCTCGTCCCAGTCGGCCGCGCGGGCGGCCTTCGCGAAGTCGTCGTAGCCGTGGGTGTGCTCGGCGATGAACGCGTCGTCGAGCGCGCCCCCGGTCTCGATGATCAGCTTGTTGAGGAGCCGGAAGAGCGCCTGGTCGCCGCCGAGCCTGATCTGGAGGAAGAGGTCGGTGAGCGCGGCGCCGGCCGCCAGGCCCTTGGGGGTCTGCGGGTTCTTGAACCGTTCGAGCCCGGCCTCCGGCAGCGGGTTCACCGAGATGATCTTCGCGCCGCCCGCCTTGGCCTTCTCCAGCGCGGAGAGCATACGGGGGTGGTTGGTGCCGGGGTTCTGCCCCGCGACGATGATCAGGTCGGCCCGGTAGAGGTCGTCGAGGAGGACGCTGCCCTTGCCGACGCCGATGGTCTCGCCGAGCGCGGAGCCCGAGGACTCGTGGCACATGTTGGAGCAGTCGGGCAGGTTGTTCGTGCCGAACTCGCGCGCGAAGAGCTGGTAGAGGAACGCGGCCTCGTTGCTGGTGCGCCCCGAGGTGTAGAAGACGGCCTCGTCGGGGGAGGAGAGCGCGGTCAGCTCGTCCGCGACGATGTCGAGGGCGCGCTCCCAGGACACCGGCGCGTAGTGGGTGGCGCCGTCGGCGAGGTACATGGGGTGGGTGAGGCGGCCCTGCTGGCCGAGCCAGTAACCGCTGCGGCGCGCCAGGTCCGCGACGGGGTGGGCGGCGAAGAAGTCCGGGGTGACCCGGCGCAGGGTGGCCTCCTCGGCGACCGCCTTCGCGCCGTTCTCACAGAACTCGGCGGTGTGCCGGTGTCCTGGCTCGGGCCAGGCGCAGCCGGGGCAGTCGAAGCCGTCCTTCTGGTTCACCCGCAGCAGGGTCAGCGCGGTGCGGCGCACGCCCATCTGCTGCCGGGCGATCTTCAGCGAGTGCCCGACGGCGGCCAGACCGGCCGCGGAGTGCTGGGGCTCCGCCACGCTGGGTGCGTCCTGCACCGGATCACCCTTCGGCGCCTTGCTGGCCATCCCGGTACCCCTTCCCACGGCCCTCCGCGCACGGCTACCCCTCGATCTTCCCACGCCGCGCCGACAGCGGGCCGCCCTCCCGGCGCGGGGCGGCGTCCCCGCCCCGTCGCCCCGGGTGCCGGACGCCGTACGCGTGTACGGGCTGCGGGCGGCCGGGGAGCGGGTGCGGCCCCGCGCGGGCGACCGGGGGAGACCCGGTTGTCAGTGCGGCATGGCAGGATCGGTCCCGTGGCAGAGAACGCAGCGAAGAAGACCCGTAAGCCCGCGGAGAAGCCGGCGGAGAAGTCCGCGGGGCAGGCCCGCCCGCGCCTGATGCTCATGGACGGGCACTCCCTGGCCTACAGGGCGTTCTTCGCCCTGCCCGCGGAGAACTTCACGACGTCCTCGGGCCAGCCGACGAACGCGATCTACGGCTTCGCCTCCATGCTGGCGAACACGCTGCGCGACGAGTCGCCCACGCACTTCGCGGTGGCCTTCGACGTCTCCCGCAAGACATGGCGCTCCGAGGAGTTCACCGAGTACAAGGCGAACCGCTCCGAGACCCCCGACGAGTTCAGGGGCCAGGTCGAGCTGATCGGCGAGCTGCTCGACGCGATGCACGCGGAGCGCTTCGCCGTCGCGGGCTTCGAGGCCGACGACATCATCGCCACCCTGGCCACCCAGGCCGAGGAGGCCGGTTTCGAGGTCCTGATCGTCACGGGCGACCGCGACTCGTTCCAGTTGATCACCGAGCACACCACGGTGCTCTACCCCACGAAGGGCGTCTCGGAGCTGACCCGCTTCACCCCGGCGAAGGTCGTGGAGAAGTACGGCCTCACGCCCGAGCAGTACCCGGACTTCGCCGCCCTGCGCGGCGACCCGTCCGACAACCTCCCGGGCATCCCCGGCGTCGGGGAGAAGACGGCCGCGAAGTGGATCAACCAGTTCGGGTCCTTCGCCGAGCTGGCCGACCGCGCCGACGAGGTGAAGGGCAAGGCGGGGCAGAACTTCCGCGACCACCTGGAGGCGGTGCGCACCAACCGCCGCCTGACGGAGCTGGTGCGCACGGTGGAGCTGCCGCGCGCGGTGGCCGACCTGGAGCGCGCGCCGTACGACCGCAAGACCCTGGCAATGGTCCTCGACACGCTGGAGATCCGCAATCCCTCGCTGCGCGAGCGGCTGCTCGCGGTGGACCCGGGCGTCGAGGAGGCCGAGCCGCCCGCGCCCGAGGGCATCGAGCTGGACGGCGTCGTCCTGGACACCGGCGCCCTCGCGCCCTGGCTCGCCGAGCACGGCGGCGTGAAGCTCGGCATCGCCTCCGTGGACTCCTGGCACCTCGGCTCCGGCTCGGTCGCCGAGATCGCGCTCGCCGACGCGGACGGCGCCGCCGCCTGGTTCGACCCCGCGGAGCTGGACGAGGCCGACGAGACCGCCTTCGCTGCCTGGCTCGCGGACCCCGCGCGCCCCAAGGTGATGCACGACGCCAAGCGCGCCATGCGGGTCTTCGCCGAGCACGGCTGGCGCATCGACGGCGTCGGCATGGACACGGCGCTGGCCGCGTACCTGGTGAAGCCGGGCCGCCGCTCCTTCGCGCTGGACGCGCTCTCGCTGGAGTACCTGGGCCGTGAGCTGGTGCCCGCCGCGTCCGCCGACGGCCAGCTCGCGTTCGGCACGGACGAGCAGGCCGAGGCCGACGCGCTCATGGTGCAGGCCCGTACGATCCTCGACCTCGGTGAGGCGTTCACGGGACGGCTCGCCGAGGTGAGCGCGCGGGAGCTGCTCACCGACATCGAACTGCCCACCTCGACGCTGCTGTGCGGCATGGAGCGGCACGGCATCGCCGCCGACCGCGCCCATCTGGAGTCCATGGAGGAGGTGTTCGCCGCGGCGGTGCAGCAGGCGGTGAAGGAGGCGCACGCCTCCGTCGGCCACGAGTTCAACCTCGGCTCGCCCAAGCAGCTCCAGGAGGTCCTCTTCGGCGAGCTGGCCCTGCCGAAGACGAAGAAGACCAAGACGGGCTTCACCACCGACGCGGACGCGCTCGCCTGGCTCGCCACCCAGACCGAGCACGAGCTTCCGGTGATCATGCTGCGCCACCGCGAGCAGGCCAAGCTGCGGGTCACGGTCGAGGGCCTGATCAAGTCGATCGCCACGGACGGCCGCATCCACACCACGTTCAACCAGACCGTCGCCGCCACGGGACGCCTGTCGTCGACGGAGCCCAACCTCCAGAACATCCCGGTCCGCACGGACGAGGGCCGCGCGATCCGCCGCGGATTCGTCGTCGGCGAGGGCTTCGAGTCGCTGATGACCGCCGACTACAGCCAGATCGAGCTGCGGGTCATGGCGCACCTCTCCGAGGACGAGGGCCTGATCGAGGCGTTCACCTCGGGCGAGGACCTGCACACCACGGTCGCCTCCCAGGTGTTCGGGGTGGACAGGCCGGCCGTGGACGCCGAGATGCGCCGCAAGATCAAGGCGATGTCGTACGGCCTCGCCTACGGCCTGTCCGCGTTCGGGCTCTCCCAGCAGCTCGGCGTCGAGGCGGCCGAGGCCCGCGCCCTCATGGACACGTACTTCGAGCGCTTCGGGGGCGTGCGCGACTATCTGCGGCGCGTCGTCGACGAGGCGCGCGCCACCGGCTACACCGAGACCATGCTCGGCCGCCGCCGCTATCTGCCCGACCTCAACAGCGACAACAGGCAGCGCCGCGAGATGGCCGAGCGGATGGCGCTGAACGCCCCCATCCAGGGCACCGCGGCCGACATCGTCAAGATCGCCATGCTGAACGTCGGCCGCGCGCTGACCGGGGCGGGCCTCACCTCGCGGCTGCTGCTCCAGGTCCACGACGAAGTCGTCCTGGAGATCGCGCCGGACGAGCGCGAGCAGGTGTCGAAGATCGTCAGCGACGAGATGTGCGGCGCCGTCCACCTGAGGGCGCCGCTCGCGGTCTCCCTCGGCGTGGGTACCGACTGGGAGGGCGCGGCCCACTGACCCCGGCCGCGCACCGCTCGGCGCGGGGAGGAGGCCCGGGACCGGTGCCCGGCGGGCGCGTAGGGTGGCGTGCGTCTTCGCAGGGGCGCCGGGCGTGCCCCGGGCCGGAAGGGGTGGGGGATGGTCGCGGTCGTCTTCGGAGCCAGGGGCAACGTCGGGCGGCACGTCGCCGAGGGACTGCTCGCCGCGGGCGAGCGGGTCAGGGGCACCAGCAGAAACCCGGCCCCGGCCCCCGGGGCATCGAGATGGCCGCCGCCGACCTGGACCGCCCCGAGACCCTGCCCCCGGTCCTCGAAGGGGCCGACCGGGTCTTCCTCTACGCAAGACCCGAGGGCGCCGCCGGATTCGCCGCCGCCGCCAGGGCCGCCGGAGTGCGGCACCTGGTGCTGCTGTCGTCCGCGGCCGTGGCCCAGAAGGAGGCGCGGGGCCCGATCGCGGACGCCCACCGCGCGGTCGAGGACGCCATCGAGGACTCCGGGATTCCCCGGACGTTCATCAGGCCCGGCATGTTCGCCACCAACGCCCTGTGGTGGTGGCGCGAACCGGTGCGCGCGGGCCGCCCGGTCCTGCTGCCCTACCCGCTGTCGAGGACCGCGCCCGTCCACGAGAAGGACATGGCCGCGCTCGCCGTCCACACCCTCACCCACCCCGGCCACGAAGGCCGCGCCTACACGGTGTTCGGCCCCGAGGGGCTGACCCTGCTCCGGCAGGTCGAGCTGATCGGCGCCGCGCTCGGCCGGGAGCTGACCGTCGAGACCGTCTCCCCGGACGAGGGCCGCGCCGAACTCGCCCGCACCATGCCGGAGCTGGGCGTCAGCGCGGTGCTCGGGGCCTGGGAGGCGGGCGTGCGCACCGACCCCGCCACCTCCACCGTCATCGAGGACGTCACCGGCAGGCCCGCGCGCACCTTCGCCCGCTGGGCCGAGGACCACGCCGCCGACTTCCGCTGACGGCACGCCCGCCATTCGCCGCCGCACCGGCGCCCGTACGCGCGCCGCTCCACCCGCGCCCGAAGCGCCACCCGCACCCCGCGCGGGAGCGGGAACCACAACGTGCCCCGGCACGTCGGAAGTTCGGGGGCGCGCCGCCGGTCACGCGGCCCCGGCCGGTTCCGGACGCGCCAACGGTACGTGGGCAACTGGTGAACAAGGGACACGAAGAGGTGTCTGGGCCGCGGAACTTGTCGTAATGTCACGAAGAGAAGCAGACGCGTAGAAGGCCCGGCCCCAGGGGACCGGATCGAGGAGGGGTTCACGCAATGGCGGCGCAATTCGGCAGGAGGCTGCGCAGAGGGGCGGTGACCACCGCCGTGGCCGCGGCCGCGGTGGCGGCGCTCTCGGCCTCCCAGGCCCCGGGGTTCACCGACAGCCAGAAGCCCGACACATCGGACCAGGCGTCCGACTCCGACACCTCCCCGGCGGGCCCGTCCGTCAGCGGCGACTCCCCCTACTACACGGACCTGCCGCCGCTGAACAGCCCCACCCCGCCGCCCTCGGCCGACCACCCCCCGGCCGCCGGGGGCACGGAATCCGGCATCCCGGCCACCGTGCTCGACGCGTACAAGAAGGCCGCCTCGTCGCTCCGCACCTCGCAGCCCGAGTGCAACCTGCCCTGGGAACTCCTCGCCGCCATCGGCAAGGTGGAGTCCGGGCACGCCTCCGGCGGCCGCGTCGACTCCCACGGCACGACCCTCAAGCCCATCCTCGGCCCCGTCCTCGACGGCAACGGCTTCGCGAAGATCACCGACACCGACGGCGGCGCCTACGACGGCGACACCACCCACGACCGGGCCGTCGGACCCATGCAGTTCATCCCGTCGACCTGGACCCAGGGCGGCCCCGACCACAACGGCTGGGGCGCCGACGGCAACGGCGACGGCAAGAAGGACCCCAACAACGTCTACGACGCGGCGCTCGCCGCCGGGCGCTACCTCTGCGCGGGCGGCAGGGACCTCTCCGCCGACTCCGACATGCGCCGCGCGATCCTCGGCTACAACAATTCGAGCGACTACCTCGCCACCGTCCTGTCCTGGTACGAGTACTACCGCAAGGGCACCCACGAGGTCCCCAACGGCAGCGGCTCCCTGCCCGGCCACCGCAGCGACAACGCGACCCCCTCCGCGCCGCCGAGCCCCACGGCGAGCAAGCCGCCCGCCACGGACAAGCCGTCCTCGCCCGGCAAGCCGTCGAAGCCCGGCGGGGGCTCCGGCAGCCCCACGCCGTCCGACCCGTCCAAGCCGCCGGCCGGGGACCCCGAGCCGACCCCGACCGAGAGCGTCACCCAGATCGAGGACGCCGGCAGCGGCGCCCTCAACGCCACCGCGGGCGACGCGTTCTCCGGCCAGGTGAAGGTCCGCACCGTCGACAAGGGCGGCGACGCCGTCGCCAAGGTCCGCGTCCGCTTCACCCTGGTCGGCGACACCGACGCCACCTTCGCGGGCGGCGAGTCGGTCGCCACCGTGCAGACCGGGGCCGACGGCACCGCCACCGCCCCCGCGCTCACCGCGGGCGACAAGGCCGGCTCCTTCACCGTCCGCGCCTCCGTCGTCGGCCGCTCGCTGCCGACCCTCGACTACAAGGCCACCGTCACCGCGCGCCAGGCCGACGCCCTCGCCAGGGTCGGCGAAGAGCCGCTGGTGTGCGCTCCGGGCGAGCAGTTCGCGGCCGACGTCCAGGTCAAGGCGACCTACAAGGGCGCGCCCGCCGCCAAGGTCGGCGCCACCGCCACCCTGGTCGCCTCCGCCGACGGCACCGCCCCGAACACCAAGGGCCCCTACTTCAAGGACCAGGCGGGCAAGCCGCTGCGCACCCTCACCGGCCTCACCACCGACGAGGACGGGCTGCTGACGCTGCCCGAGCTGTACGCGGACGACACCACAGGCACCTTCACGCTCCGTGTCACCACCGAGGGCGGCGCCGCCCTCACCGTGGAGCTGACCGTCAAGGCACCGGACACGCCCCCGGCGGCGTAGCCGCGGCAGGGGCCGAGGACACCGGCGGCCCGCGGGCGCGAAAGCCCCCGCGGGCCGCCGCCGTTTCTCCCGGACACGTTTCTCCCGGCCGCCGCGCGTCCCGCCCCTCTCCCCGCTTCGCGCCGGTCAGCCCCCGGAGCGCGCCTTGGTGAACCGCGTCGGCCGGGCCGTCGAAGGATCGTCCGGCCAGGGGTGCTTCGGATAGCGGCCCCGCAACTCGGCGCGCACCGCCCGGTAGCCCTCCCGCCAGAACGACGCCAGATCCGCCGTCACCGCCGCGGGACGGCCCGCGGGGGTCAGCAGATGCACCAGCAGCGGCACCCCCGCCACCGTCGGTGTGCTCATCAGACCGAACATCTCCTGTAGCTTCACCGCGAGCACCGGGCGCTCCGGGTCCGTGTAGTCCACCCGGACCCGGGAACCGCTCGGCACCGTCAGCCGTTCCGGCGCCAACTCGTCGAGACGCGCCGCCTCGCCCGACGCCCACGGCAGCAGCCTGCGCAGACACCCCGCCGCGTCGATACGCGCGAGATCGGCCCGCCGCCGCGCCCTGCCGAGTTCCGGCTCCAGCCAGTCGTCGGGGCGCGCGAGCAGCGCCGCGTCCGACACATCCGGCCAGCCGCCGCCCACGCGCGCGTGCAGGAACGCCAGCCTGGCCCGCAACTCCCGCGCCCCCTGCGGCCAGCGCAGCAGCCCGAGACCCTCGCGCGCAAGCCCGTCGAGCAGCGCCGCGCGCACCGCCGCCGCCCCCGGCGCCCGCAGCGGCTCCGCGGCAAGCTCGACCGCGCCGAGGCGCTCCACCCGGCGCGCCACCACGTCGCCGCCCGACCAGCCGACCTCCTCGCCCGCCGAGCCGAACGCCGCCCCCGCGCGCCGCGCCGCCGCCTCGTCGATCGGCGCCGCGAGGCGTACGCGCGCGTGGGCGCGGTCGGCCGAGCGGTCCGCCACCGCCACCGCGAGCCACGGCAGGCCGCCGAGGCGCGAGCCCCCGGCAAGCTCGGCGCCGGTCCCGTTCACCATCAGATACGCGCCGCCGCCCCGGGCCCTGGCCAGCCGCTCGGGGAACGCGAGCGCCGCCACCAGGCCCGCCGCCGCGTCGTCCCCCGGCGCGCCACGGGCCCCCGCATCCCGCGCCGCCCCCGGGCCCGCGCGCCCGCCGCCTGCCTCGCCGAGCGCCGCCGTCAGCCGCCCCGTCTCCCTGCGCCACCGCGCCGCGTACCCGGCGTCCCGGCCGCCGCCGGGGCCGCGCGCCGCCCGCCACACCGCCGCCAGATCGTCGCCGTACGCGCGCGGCGGCTCCTCACTGAGCAGCGCGACCAGCTCCGCCGCGCGCCGGGCGCCCACCTCGGGCGCCCCGTCGAGCAGCGCACGCGCCAGCCGGGGATGCAGCCCCATACGTGCCATCCGCTCCCCGCGCCCGGTCGCCCTGCCCGCGCCGTCCACCGCGCCGATCCCCGCCAGCACCGCGCGCGCCGCCGCCATCGCGCCCGCGGGCGGCGCGTCGAGCAGCGCGAGGCCCGCCGCGTCGGGATCGCCCCAGCAGGCCGCCCGGAGCGCGAACGCGGTCAGCTCCGCCACCCTGATCTCCGGCTCGGGAAACCGCGGCAGCCGCCCGAACTCGGCCTCGGCGAGGCACCGGTAGACCGTCCCCGGCGCCTCGCGCCCCGCCCGCCCCGCCCGCTGCTCCGCCGCCGCCCGCGACGCCCGCACGGTGGTGAGCCCGCCGAGACCGCGCGCGTGGTCGGTACGCGGCTCGCGCGCCAGGCCCGAGTCGACCACCACCCGTACCCCGGGCACCGTCAGGCTCGACTCCGCGACCGACGTCGCCAGCACCACCCGGCGCCCCGCGGACGGCGTCAGCACCGCGTCCTGCACCGCCGCCGACGCCCGCCCGTGCACCTGGAGCACCTCGGCCCCCGCCGCCGTCCCCAGCAGCGCCGCCACCCGCGCGATCTCGCCCACGCCCGGCAGGAAGCACAGCACGTCCCCCGCGCGCTCCGCGAGCGCCCGCCGCACCACCGCCGCCACATGGGCGAGCAGCGCAGGATCGACCCGGACGCCGTGCGGCGGGCGCACCGCCGCGGGCGGCGGCGCCCACACCGTCCCCACCGGGTGCGCCACCCCCTCGGCCGCCACCACGGGCGCCCCGCCGAGCAGCCGCGACCAGCCCTCCGCGTCCGTCGTCGCGGACGCCGCGAGCAGCCGCAGCTCCGGGCGGAGCGCCGCGCGCACGTCGAGCAGGAACGCGGTCACCGTGTCGGCGTCCAGGTGCCGCTCGTGACACTCGTCGAGCATCACCGCGCCCACGCCCGGCAGCTCCTGGTCCCGCTGGAGGCGCTGGAGCAGCACCCCGGTGGTGACCACCTCCACGCGTGTGCGCGGCCCGGCCACGCGCTCCCCGCGCACCGTGTACCCGACGCTCTCGCCGACCCGCTCGCCCAGCAGCCACGCCATCCGCCGGGCCGCGGCCCGCGCCGCGATCCTGCGCGGCTCCGCCACCACCACCCGCCCCTCCGGGGCGGCGTACCCCGCCCCGGAGGGCCCGGCGAGCCCCGCGAGCGCGAGCGGTACGAGCGTCGTCTTGCCGGTGCCGGGCGGCGCGCACAGCACCGCCGCGCCCCGCTCCGCCAGGGCGCCGTACAGCGCGGGCAGCGCCCCGCGCACCGGCAACGCGCCGAGGGCTTCGCTACGGATCACGGCCCCAGTCTCCCGGACCCGCCATGCTCCCCGACGGCCCGCCCGCGGGCCGCCACCGCACGCGCACGCGTGGGCGCGGCGCCCGCCCTCAGCGCTCCTCCCGCGCGCACACGAAGATCGCGGTCCCCGGGATCAGATTGCCGCGCAGCGGGGACCAGGCGCCCCACTCCTGGCTGTTCCACGCGGGCCACTCGGGCTCCACCAGGTCCACGAGGCGCAGCCCGGCGCCCACCACGTCGCGCACCCGGTCCCCGAGCGTCCTGTGGTGCTCCACGTACTCCGCGCGCCCCGTGCCGTCCTGCTCCACGTACGGCGTCCTGTCGAAGTACGACGCGGACACCGTCAGGCCCTCGGGGCCCGGCTCGTCGGGGAACGCCCAGCGGATCGGGTGCGTCACCGAGAACACGAAGCGGCCACCGGGCCGCAGCACCCTGCGCACCTCGCGCAGCACCTCCACCGGCCTCGCCACGAACGGCAGCGCCCCGTACGCCGAGCACGCCAGGTCGAACGAGCCGTCCGCGAACGGCAGCATCCCCGCGTCGGCCTGCACCAGGCGCACCCGCCCCTCGCCCGCGGCGACCGGCTCCGTGCCGATCCGCAGCGCGTGCTGCAACTGCCGGTGCGACAGGTCGAGCGCCACGGGCCGCGCGCCGTGCGCGGCGAGCCAGCGCGAGCACTGCGCGGCCCCCGCCCCGATCTCCAGCACGTCGAGCCCGGCGAGCAGCTCAGGCGGGCCGAGCAGCCCCGCCTCCTCCTCGTGCAGCCCCTCGGGCCCCCACACGAAGCGCTCGTCGCCGAGGAACGTGCCGTGCTCGCGCTGGTACTCGTCGGCGTTCGCGTCCCACCAGCCGCGATTGGCCCTGATGCTCTCCGTGGTCGAGGCGGCACGGCGGGTCGCCTCGGGTTCGCCCGGTTCCACGGCGGAACTCGGCTCTTGGATGATTCGCTCCATCGTCGTATTCTCCCGGGTGTTCCGGCGGCCCCGTACCGGCGGAACACCACGCGGAAGCCTCGCCGTTCCCGGGACGGGCACGGCGGTCGACCCGTAGTATCGGTCGGCACACGCCCGGTGTCGCCGGGCGTGCGGTGCCGACGGATGCCTGTGGTGCGCGCTGCCCCGACGGCCGGGAACTGCCGGGTATGCGGCGATCCGCCCCGGGTGTGCATCTTCGTGCATTGACCCTGCCCAGCCGCCCCCGTATGCTACAAGTTGCGCTGCGGGCCTGCGCGCTTCAGACGGAGCAGGCTGCGCTCGCCTCCAGGTATGTTCCCTCGTTCGTCGAGGCGCTTCCGGTCATCGTCGGCCGCTCCGGAGCCATCCGGTCCGGTGCGACGCCACGGAAGCGTCCCCCCGGTCGCGCGGTTCGTTCCGGGGGTGAAACTGGCTCCGGCGCAATGCAGTGCCTACGACCTCAATGTCCGTACCGGAGCCCTTTCCCACATGACGAGCAGCACCGAGACCACCGCCACCACCCCGCAGGTAGCGGTCAACGACATCGGTAACGAGGATGCCTTCCTCGCCGCGATCGACGAGACGATCAAGTACTTCAACGACGGCGACATCGTCGACGGCGTCATCGTGAAGGTCGACCGGGACGAGGTCCTGCTCGACATCGGTTACAAGACCGAAGGTGTGATCCCGAGCCGCGAGCTCTCGATCAAGCACGACGTCGACCCCAACGAGGTTGTCGCCGTCGGTGACGAGATCGAGGCCCTCGTCCTCCAGAAGGAGGACAAGGAAGGCCGCCTGATCCTCTCCAAGAAGCGTGCCCAGTACGAGCGCGCCTGGGGCACGATCGAGAAGATCAAGGAGGAGGACGGGATCGTCACCGGTACCGTCATCGAGGTCGTCAAGGGCGGCCTCATCCTCGACATCGGCCTCCGCGGCTTCCTCCCCGCCTCCCTGGTGGAGATGCGCCGGGTCCGCGACCTCCAGCCCTACGTGGGCAAGGAGCTCGAAGCCAAGATCATCGAGCTGGACAAGAACCGCAACAACGTGGTCCTTTCCCGCCGTGCCTGGCTGGAGCAGACCCAGTCCGAGGTCCGCCAGACCTTCCTCACGACCCTCCAGAAGGGTCAGGTCCGCTCCGGTGTGGTCTCCTCGATCGTCAACTTCGGTGCGTTCGTGGACCTCGGCGGCGTCGACGGCCTGGTGCACGTCTCGGAGCTGTCCTGGAAGCACATCGACCACCCCTCCGAGGTCGTCGAGGTCGGCCAGGAGGTCACGGTCGAGGTCCTCGACGTCGACATGGACCGCGAGCGCGTCTCCCTGTCGCTGAAGGCGACCCAGGAAGACCCGTGGCAGCAGTTCGCCCGCACCCACCAGATCGGCCAGGTCGTCCCCGGCAAGGTCACCAAGCTGGTGCCGTTCGGCGCGTTCGTCCGGGTCGACGAGGGCATCGAGGGCCTGGTCCACATCTCCGAGCTGGCCGAGCGCCACGTGGAGATCCCGGAGCAGGTCGTCCAGGTCAACGACGAGATCTTCGTCAAGGTCATCGACATCGACCTGGAGCGCCGCCGCATCAGCCTCTCGCTGAAGCAGGCCAACGAGTCCTTCGGCAGCGACCCGGCCGCGGTCGAGTTCGACCCGACGCTGTACGGCATGGCCGCGTCCTACGACGACCAGGGCAACTACATCTACCCCGAGGGCTTCGACCCCGAGACCAACGACTGGCTCGAGGGCTACGAGAAGCAGCGGGAGGAGTGGGAGCACCAGTACGCCGAGGCGCAGCAGCGGTTCGAGCAGCACCAGGCGCAGGTCATCAAGTCCCGCGAGGCCGACGCCCAGGCGGCGGCCGAGGGCGGCGAGGCCGCGGCCCCGGCGTCGTCCGGCGGTTCGTACACCTCGGAGCCCCAGGACCAGTCGGGCGCGCTCGCGTCCGACGAGGCCCTCGCCGCGCTCCGGGAGAAGCTGGCGGGCGGCCAGAGCTGACCCCCAGGGTGGGCTCCGCCGACTGACGGACTCCTGAACGGGCCCGCGTTCCCTCCGGGGAGCGCGGGCCCGCTCGCGTCCGCGGCCGGGTACGGACACGGCGGACCGTGCCACAGCCGCCGCGGCGGCGCGACGGAGTGTGACGCGGCGGGAATGCCGGGGCGCGACGGGGCGTTCTTCCCAGTGCCAGACACGAGGAGGAGCGGTCATCGTGCTTGATCCGCAGGATTTGTACGCGTGGGAGCCCAAGGGTCTGTCCGTCGTGGACATGGCGCTGGCCCAGGAGTCCGCGGGGCTCGTCATGCTCTACCACTTCGACGGTTACATCGACGCGGGCGAGACGGGCGGGCAGCTCGTGGAGTCGCTGCTCGACTCCCTCCCGCACCAGGTCGTGGCCCGTTTCGACCACGACCGTCTCGTGGACTACCGGGCCCGCCGCCCGCTCCTCACCTTCCGCCGCGGCAGTTGGACGGACTACGAGGTCCCGGCCCTCGAAGTGCGGCTCGTGCAGGACGCCACGGGCGCCCCCTTCCTGCTGCTGTCGGGTCCGGAACCCGACGTGGAGTGGGAGCGGTTCGCCGCCGCCGTCGCCCAGATCGTCAAGCGCCTCGGCGTGCGGCTCTCCGTCAGCTTCCACGGCATCCCCATGGGCGTGCCCCACACCAGGCCCGTCGGCATCACCCCGCACGGCAACCGCACCGACCTCGTACCGGGGCACCGCAGCCCCTTCGACGAGGCCCAGGTCCCCGGCAGCGCCGAATCCCTGCTGGAGTACCGGCTCTCCGAGGCGGGCCACGACGTCCTCGGCGTGGCGGCGCACGTGCCGCACTACATCGCCCGCTCCGCCTACCCCGACGCCGCGCTCACGGTCCTGGAGTCCATCACCGCCGCCACCGGCCTCGTACTCCCCGGCATCGCGCACGCCCTGCGCACCGAGGCCCACCGCACCCAGACCGAGATCGACCGCCAGGTCCAGCAGGGCGACGAGGAACTGGTCGCGCTCATCCAGGGCCTTGAGCACCAGTACGATGCAGCCGCGGGCGCCGAGACCCGTGGCAATATGCTCGCGGAGCCGGTCGACATCCCCTCGGCGGACGAGATCGGCCAGGAATTCGAGCGCTTCCTCGCGGAGCGCGAGGGCGACGGCTGACACCCGGCGGCCCGGCGGGCGCGAGGGGCGTGCCAGAGGAGGAACAGGCATGGTGTCCGTGGGCCTGACCGGCGGTATCGGGGCCGGCAAGAGCGAGGTGTCCCGGCTGCTCGTGGCGCACGGCGCCGTCCTCGTGGACTCCGACCGGATCGCCCGGGAGGTCGTCGAGCCCGGCACCCCCGGGCTCGCCGCGATCGTCGACACCTTCGGCCCCGGCGTCCTCGCCCCCGACGGATCGCTCGACCGCCCCGCGCTCGGCGCCATCGTCTTCGGCGACGAGGGCAAGCGCGCCGCTCTCAACGGCATCGTCCACCCCCTCGTGCGCGCCAGGTCGGCCGAGCTGGCGGCCGCCGCGCCCCCCGGCGCCGTTGTCGTCCACGATGTGCCGCTGCTCGCGGAGAACGGGCTCGCGCCGCTGTACGACACCGTGATCGTCGTCGACGTCAGCCCCGGGACCCAGGTCGACCGGCTGGTACGGCTGCGCGGCATGGACCCCGGCGAGGCGCGGGCCAGGATGGCCGCCCAGGCCGACCGGGAGGAACGCCTCAAGGTCGCGGACATCGTCATCGACAACGACGTCCCCCTCGGCGAACTCCGCGCCAGGGTCGACGAGGTCTGGGCGGAACTGACCGGCCGCGAGGCCCAGGGCGAAGGACGGTGACCCCGGCGCGATCCCGGGGACAAGGGGAACTCCCGAGAAAAAGGGAAAGGATTCAGGCGTGCCCGACAGCAGCGGACCCACAGGACGTACCCCCGAGACGCATGTCATCGACTTCCGAGCCGCCGAACAACTCCTCGCCGCCCGCGATCCGCGCGGCGCCGTGAAGCTCCTCGACCCCGTCATCGCCGCCCACCCCGAGAACACCGCGGCCCGGCTCCTGAGGGCCCGCGCCTTCTTCGCCGCAGCCCAGCTCCGGCCCGCCGAACTGGAGTTCAGCATCGTCCTTGAGCGTGAGCCGGACAACGCGTTCGCGCACTTCGCGCTCGCCCGCACCTACGAACGCGCCGGGCGGCCCCAGCAGGCCATACGGCACTTCAGACTGGCCGCCGCCCTCGATCCCAATCCGGAGTATCTGAAGGCCGCCCGCTTCGACGCCTGATCTCGGCGCCCCGCCCAAGCGGGGCCCGGTCGCGCTCGGCGGAGCGGACCGGCTCAGCGCCGTGACGGCGGAAGGTACGGGGGGACGTCGCGTCCCGGCTGGAAGCGCGGGCCCTGGCGCATCCGGTGCACCACCACCGCCAGGTTCACCAGCGCCACCAGTGCCAGCGCCCCGCAGAGCGCGGCCCAGCCGACGCGGCCGACCACCGCGAAGGCGGCCGTGCCACCGCCGAACCACAGCAGCCCCCACACGCTCAGCCACAGACGCATACGCAGCGCGCTGCGCGCCGTCGCAGGCTCACTTCCGGTACGCATCACCCTCACCTCGCCGGGGTCCCGTGCCCCCTCTCCAGTGTGCCGCGCCGGACCCCGGGACCGCGGCGCATGCCCCTATCCGCGGGGCCCCGCTGGTGGCATCGTGGGAGATGATCACCGGCCACGGGAGGGAAACCGCCATGGAACCACGCGTACGCGAGGGACACTCGGGCACCGGCCCCGGGGCCTTCACACCTGACGGCTGCGCGGTGGACTTCTACGCCCGGCTGCCCGTGGGCGGCGAGCCCGACATCATCGCCGCCGCCGTGCCGCCCGGCGCCCGCATCCTGGAGCTGGGCTGCGGCGCGGGCCGGGTGACCCACCCCCTGGTCGGGCGCGGCTTCGACGTCACGGCGGTCGACGAGTCCCCGGAGATGCTGGCCCGGGTGCGCGGCGCCCGCACCGTGCGCTCCAGCATCGAGGAGCTGGACCTCGGCGAGACCTTCGACGTGGTGATGCTGGCCTCTTACCTGGTGAACACGGGCGACATCGAGGTGCGGCGCGGACTGCTCTCCACCTGCCGCCGCCATGTCGCCGACGACGGCTGTGTGCTCTTCCAGCGCGAGGGCGACGGCTGGGAGGACCGCGGCGCCTTCGAACGCGACGACCCGGGCGGCTACACCGTCCGCATGGGCCCGAAGGAGCCGATCGGCGGCGGCGTCACGGTGATGCGGATGGAGTACGCCTTCCCCGACGCCGTCTGGACCCAGACCTACCGCACCCGCACCCTCGTCAGAGGAGACTTCGAGGAGGCACTGGCCGCGGCGGGACTGCGTGTGGACCGCTACCTCACCGACGACGGCTGCTGGGTACGCGCGCTTCCGGCGACGCCAGGAGCGGCCGGGGGGTGAGGGCGCCGCGGCCGCGCGGCCACCGAGGGCCAGCTCAGTCCTCCGAGCCCTCAGGGTTCTCCAGACCCTCCGGATAGCCCTGCTCGTCCGCGGCCTCCCGCCGCCCCCGCTCCCGCGGCTCACCCCGGGTGCCGCCCGGCCCCGTGGACTCCTCCGGCCGTACCCCGCGGGCCGCCGTGCCGCCCGGCGGGCGCCAGCCTGGCGGCGGCACGGCCATCCCGCGCAGCCGCTCCATCTCACGCCTGTCCCGCTTCGTCGGGCGGCCCGCGCCGCGGTCGCGCACGCCCGCGGGGGCCACCGCGGCACTGGGCGGTGGCGGCGGGCTGTTGTCCGCGTAGCACTCCACGGCCACCGGGGCGCCCACCCGCTTGCGGATGATCCGCCGCACCACCACGACCCGCTCCCTGCCGCCGTGCCGCAGCCGCACCTCGTCGCCCACGCGCACGCCGTACGCGGGCTTCACCCGCTCGCCGTTGACCTTCACATGGCCGCCCCGGCAGGCCGTCGCCCCCATCGAACGCGTCTTGACGAGCCGCACTGACCAGATCCAACTGTCCACCCGCACCGAGCCCGCCGCGCCCCCGCCCTGCGCCCGCACCGCCCCCGGTGCCTCATCACTCATGCCACCGACCCTAGCCCCCGCCACCGACATCCCCGAGTCCTTTACCCCGTACCACCTCGCGGAGGCCCCGGCGCCCCCGCGGCGCGCGGAGCCGTACCGTGGGCGCCATGGAGACCCTCGCCGACCTCGACGCGCGCGTGACCGAGTGCAGGGCGTGCCCGCGCCTCGTCGAGTGGCGCGAGGAGGTCGCCCGTACCAAACGGGCCGCGTTCCGCGACTGGACCTACTGGGGCCGCCCGGTGCCCGGCTTCGGGCCCGCCGACGCCTCCCTGCTGATCGTCGGGCTCGCGCCCGCCGCCCACGGCGCCAACCGCACGGGGCGCATGTTCACCGGCGACAGCTCGGGCGACGTCCTCTACGCCGCGCTGCACGCCGTCGGGCTCGCCTCCCGGCCCACCGCCGTCAGCGCCGACGACGGACTGACCCTGCGCGGCGTGCGCATCACCGCGCCCGTGCGCTGCGCGCCCCCCGCCAACAAGCCCACCCCGGCAGAACGCGCCAACTGCCGCCCCTGGCTGCTGGACGAGCTGCGGCTGCTGCGCCCCACCGCGCGCGCCCTCGTCGTGCTCGGCGGCTTCGGCTGGCAGGCCACGCTGCCCGCGCTCGCCGAGGCCGGCTGGGCGGTGCCGAAGCCGCGCCCCGCCTTCGGACACGGCGTGCGCCGCACGCTCCCCGCGAGTGACGGCGGGCCCCCGCTCGACGTCTTCGGCTGCTTCCACGTCAGCCAGCGCAACACCTTCACGGGGCTGCTGACCCCCGCCATGCTCCGCGACGTGCTCCGTGACGCGGCACACGTGGCCGGGCTGTGAACGCCGCCCACGGCCGCCCCACCGTACGCAAACGGCCACGGCACCCCGTTCACCCCGTCCCGGGCCGCACACTCGGCTACGGTGGGACACCGGACAGCACGGGTGGTGACCGGTCGTGATCAAGGGGGTTCGATGGAGGCGGAGTTGGCCGCGCTGGCGACGTCAGGCGCGACGGTGCTCGTACAGCAGATGGTGGGAGACGGCTGGGCCCATGTGCGCGACCGCGTCGCCGCCTTCTTCTCCCGCGCCGACGGCGCGGCGGACGGCGCCCCGCGCGACGGCACCCGCAGGGAGCTTGACCGCTCACGCGACGAGCTGATCGCGGCGCGGGACGCGGGGGACGAGGAGGCGGTCGCCGACGTCCAGGCGGGCTGGCGGGCCCGGCTGCGCAGCACCCTGCGGGCCGACCCGCAGCTCGCCGGCGAGCTGCGCACCCTGCTCGACGAGATGTACCCGGCGTCCTCGCGGGACGACGCCAGCATCCACAACACCATCAACGGCGGCGTGTTCAACCAGCCCGTCATCCAGGCGGGCCACATCGGCACCGTCCACCAGCCCACCACACCGCACCGCGCCGCCGGGCAGGCCGACTAATTCCGGGGTCACCGGGGACACCCGCCCGGGGCCGTCGTACGGTCTGCCCGTGGAGCACGCGCGCGTGCCCCGCGGACCGCACGCACCGACCGCCCCGGAGCCCGTATGACCTCGCAGCGCAGCCCGTACGGAGACGACGGGTTCCTTGAGCCGCTGGCGGACGATCTCGCCGCGCTGCCCGGGGTCGTGGCGGTCGCCCTCGGCGGCTCGCGCGCCCAGGGCACGCACAGGCCCGACAGCGACTGGGACCTCGCGGTCTACTACCGGGGCGC
Organism: Streptomyces sp. NPDC050560; assembly: GCF_044457285.1. Classification (NCBI taxonomy): domain Bacteria; kingdom Bacillati; phylum Actinomycetota; class Actinomycetes; order Kitasatosporales; family Streptomycetaceae; genus Streptomyces; species Streptomyces sp. NPDC050560. Next base: position 81,524 of record NZ_JBITGT010000006.1, on the reverse strand, counting down.
GTTCGACCCCGCCGCGCTGCGGGCGCTCGCGGCCGGGCGCGGCTGGCCGGGCGAGGTCTCCCCGGTCGGTGGCTGGGGCGGCGGCGTCTTCAACGGCGGGGCCTGGCTGACCGTGGCGGGCCACAGGACCGACGTCCACTACCGCGACCTCACGGCCGTGGAGCACGAGTCGGCCGAGGCGCGCGCGGGCCGCTGGCACTGGGAGCCGCTGATGTTCCACCTCGCGGGCATCCCCAGCTATCTGGTGGTGGCCGAACTCGCCGTCAACCGCGCGCTGCGCGGCACCCTCCCGCACCCCGGCGGCTACCCCGGGCCGCTGCGCCGCACCGCGCCGGGGGAGTGGCACGGCAGGGCCCTCGCCACCCTCGGCTACGCGCGCACGGGCAGCGCCCCGCGCGGCGCGCTCACCGAGGTCGCCGGGGCCGTCTCGGTCGCCGTGCACCAGAGCGCGCACGCGGTGCTCGCCGCCCGCGGCACCTGGGTCACCAACGAGAAGACGCTGCTGGCCACGGCGGGGCTGCGGGAGGCCGACGCGATCCTCGGCGCGCTGCGGCCCGAGCCCGCCGCCCTCGTCGCCGCCGTCGACCGCGCCGAGGCGCTCTGCACGGCGGCGGTCGAGGCGGCGGCCCCGCGGGACTGAGCGCCCGCGGGGCCCGGTGCCGTGCGGGGAACGCCCCGTCAGCCGTCCGCGGGCTTGGGGAGGGTGCAGTCGGGCGCGGACAGGTCGATCTTGTTGCCGGTGCCGACGCATGCCGGGATGATGTAGGTCTCCTCGGCGTAGTTGGTGCCCTGGTGCACCGTCACATTGCCGTCCTCGTCGACCTCGCAGGGGTTGTTGAGGGTGCAGCGCCCGCCGTCGTCGTTGCCCGTGTTGTTCACGGCCACGACCTGGCCGCTGGCCTCGTCCACGACGGGCGAGCCCGAGGTGCCCCCGATGGTGTCGCACTCCGGGGTGTAGCGGACGGAGTCCTTCCAGGTCCAGTCGGCCTCCTTGAGCTGCGGCACGAACCCGTCTATGGAGCAGCTGTACGTCTGCTTCCAGTAGCCGGAGACGACGGTGATCGCGTTGCCCTGCGCCGGGTGCTGGTCGGACAGGTCGAGCGGCGCGATGCCGTAGTCGTCCTCGATGTCCTGGTAGGTGGTGGTGAGTTCGTACAGCGAGATGTCCGTGTCGGTCATCGTCGCGTACGCCAGCTTGTCCGCCTGGAGGGTGGCGACCGAGCCGGCGTCCGCGTCGAGCAGGTCGAAGGTCCTGCTGGAGGGCTGGTCGAGGACGACCTCGCCCGGGCCCGGCATACCGGACTCGACACAGTGCCCGTTGGACAGCACGAGCGCGGGGTCGGTGGGCTCCGAGTCGGGCATCCGCACCACGGAGCCCGAGCAGTTGCTGAGCGCCACGGCGCCCGCGAAGTCCACGGCCCGCACGGGGGCGCCGGAGGGCGCTGCCGAGCCGTCGGGAAGGGCGACGGCCGCGGCCGGGGTGGCCGCGGCGCCGAGGAGCAGCAGGGCGGTGAAGGTGCCGACGAGAGGTGTTCTCATGTGGGGGGTCCTCTTCGGTCCGTTGTGTCCTGTGGAGTTGTCGCGGCCCTCTCCTGGCGCGTACGGCGCGCCGGTCGTGGGGGAGCGGGGAAGGCCGTGGAGGTCATTGGACACCGCGACACCCCCGCCCCACAACAGCGCGGGCGCCCCGCGGCACGTCACGGCACGGGCGCCCGCGCGGGTACGCGTCGTCCCCCCGTCGGCCCGGGGAACCGCGCGAGCGCCACGACCCCTCGCTGCGCCCCTGGTTCGTCCTCTTCGACGGCAACGCCGCCACCCGCTCGCCGGGCGGCAGCCCGGCATCGTGTCGTCCGACTGGTACCCGCCGCCCTCGGCGCTCTCGCGACCGTGGTGCCGCGCGGCTGCGGCGGCGCCCCGCCAACGGGCCTCCGATCGCCGCCGGTTGCCCTCGGCCGCTCCCCATGTGGCCTTCTCTTTCCCGCCGTATCCGGGTGGGGTGCCTGGGGCACACGGGGTGAACGGGGGATGTCCGTTCCGTGTGCCGAAACGGTCTCGGTCCGATCACGTTGTGAAACACGTCACAGCGGTGCCTCGTCGGTGCCCGCCATCATTTCTGAGCCGCCGCACCGCGGGGCCGGGCGCGGCGGCAGCGGACCGGCGCCCGCCGGTCGCGCACGCGCCCGCAGCGGGCGCCGGAACGGAAGAGACGAGACGGTGCAGGGGCGGACAGTGCTGGCGAGTTTCCCCGCGGGCGGGCCACACGGGTCCCGGCCCGCGGAGGAGTTCGCGCGGGAGAAGTGCCACGAGGGGCAGGAGGCCGAGGTCGTGATGGACCTCGCCTCCGACACCTTCCTGGTGGTCGTACGGGGCCGCGAACCGGTCGAGTAGCCCGCCTCCGGCGGCTCACGCCGCTGCCACGTGGCGGAGCCCGCCCGGCTGCGGCGATGCGGGGCCGGGACTGCCGGAGGCGGGTGGGCCCGCGGGACCGGGGGGTGGTCCCGCGAGCGTTCTTGGTCGCCTACGCGGGGATCGCCCGCGACCAGGGAGGTGTGGTGCCGGTGATGCCGCAGAGCGCCAGATACAGCGGGATCGGCGGGGTGTAGGGGAGGCTGCCCTCGGGGCGGTGGATCAGACCGGGCGGGCGCGCCGCGTCCGGGACCACCGCGCCGGTGGCGTAGTGCGCGGGCGCGGGCCACTCCAGCGCGACATCAGAGTCGGACGGCACGATCCACCACCAGAAGGTGCCGTCCTCGTAGACACAGCCGACCCGGGGAAGCCGCTCAAGCACCCGGCGGCCGTAGGCGGCGGGCACCGCCACCGCGTCGCAGCCGAGCGGGACGCTCATCCCCGCGGGCACCGGCAGCCGGGACGGCACGGCGCTGGTCTCTCTGCGGCGGGCCAGGCCCACCAGCGTGTCGAGACTCAGCAGCTTCGGTGTCATGACACCCATGCGGCCCCCGTTCCGCGGACGCCGTCCGCATCGGTTTCCGTGGCGGTGCGGTCGTCCCCCGCGGCGCTCGGCAGTTCGGCCCAGACCAGCAGACCGGGGCCGGTCTCGTGCGCGCCCCAGGCGCTGCACACGGCCGAGACCAGGAAGAGGCCCCGGCCGTGCTCCTCCTCGTCGCGCACCGCGGACGGCCGGGGCTCGCCCGGCGCGCGGCCCTCGTCGCACACGGCTATCCGCAGCTTCTCGGGGTCCTCCCGCAGCTCGCAGACGATCTGCCGGGAGTCGGTGTGCACGATGGCGTTGGTGACCAGCTCGGACACCACCAGCTCGGCGGAGTCGCAGGTGTCCGCTCCGATGTCCCAGGCGGACAGCCAGGCGCGCGTCATTCTCCGGGCCTGAGCGGCCGAACCCGGCTGGGCGGCCAACTCGAAACGGAAGCGGCGCACCGCCTCCTCGGCCGGGCAGGGCTCGGCGCCGGCGGCGCGGCCGGCTGCTTCGGAGGCGTCTGCTTCCAACGACGCGGGCGGAGTCACGCTTGCCACTATCTCCCCGCCGTGAACACTTGGCAAGTAGCACTCTGGAAAGTGCAGAGTGTGCGGTGCCTGGTCCGGCGCCATGGCACACTGCTCGCATCAGCTCGCCTCGCGCGGCCCTGTCGGGCTGCGCCCGAGCGGTCAGGAACCAGGTGGAGGTGGGACGTGAGTGAGCCGCGGTCCGCGCCGACGGTCGGTCAGGTCGTGCTCGGCCGACGCCTCCAGGACCTGCGGGAACGCGCGGGCCTCAAACGGGACGAGGCCGCCAGGCTGCTGCGTGTCGCCCCGGCGACGGTGCGGCGCATGGAGATGGCGGAGGTCTCGCTCAAGATCCCGTACCTCCAGATGCTGCTGCGCGCGTACGGCGTCTCCGACGAGGAGGCGTCGGTCTTCGTCACCCTCGCGGAGGAGGCGAACAGGCCGGGCTGGTGGCAGCGGTTCCATGACATCCTGCCCGGCTGGTTCTCGATGTATGTCAGCTTGGAGGGCGCCGCGAGCCTGGTGCGCTCCTATGAACCGCACTTCGTCCCCGGCCTGTTGCAGACCGAGGACTATGCGCGTGCGGTGCTGCGCTCGGGGGCCGTGGGCCAGACGAGGCCCGAGGACATCGAGCGGCACGTGGCGCTGCGGATGCAGCGGCAGGAGCTGCTGACACGCGAGGGCGCGCCGCGTTTCTGGGCCGTGCTGGACGAGACGGCGCTGCGCAGGCCGGTCGGGGGCGCGGACGTGATGCGCGCTCAGATCGACCGGCTGCTGGAGTCCAGTGCGCTGCCGAACGTGACCCTTCAGGTCGCCCCGTTCTCCTCGGGTCCGCACCCGGGGACGTATGGCCCGTTCGTCCTGTTCCGATTTGCCATGCCGGAGCTTCCGGACATGGTCTACAGCGAGTACCTGACCGGCGCCGTCTATCTGGACGCGCGTGCCGAGGTGGCGACCCACCTTGAGGTCATGGACCGCATGGCGGCACAAGCCGCCACAGCACATCGCACGAAGGAGATTCTCAGGGATCTCCGCAAGGAGCTGTGAATGGATCGAGCTCGGATATACAACGGAATGCCTGCGCGGGAACTGGGCGCCGAGGGATGGCACAAACCGTGGAGTGGAGGCAATGGCGGCAACTGCGTCGAGGCCATGAAACTGGCCGACGGAAGAATCGCCGTCCGGCAGTCGGCCGATCCGGACGGACCCGCCCTCATTTACACGTCAAGCGAGATCAACGCGTTCATTCTCGGCGCGAAATCCGGGGAAGCGGATTTTCTGCTGTCGTGACCGCTCGACCACTCATCGCAGTGTGCTCGGTGTACCGGGCGTGGTCAACCCGGAGAGCAACCCCGTACCCCTTCGCACCCCACGACCCATGGGGCGACCGGACGACACGAGCCCGCACCCGCCTCGTCACCGCCGGTCAGGGGCAAGCAGGGCAACCCCCGTACCCAGCACACAGGGTGACCGCCTCGTGACGAGACAGTACCCGATCGGCCGAGGCCCGTCCAGACCCCGGCCGGAATTCCCCGCCCGCCCCCAGGAGGCCCAGATCCGGGAAACCCGGCACGCCCGGCGCACCCCGGAAATCCTTCGTCCGATTTCTGTTTCTGATTCAGCTCCCGTGATTCCCAAGGCGATTGGTCCCGTGCTCCTGCTGTTAACATCACCGCCCGCGACGGCTCGTTGCGCCCTCGCGCCCGCCCGCCCCCTGTGTGCCCCTGGAGAACGCCATGACCGGTCATGACAGCGGCCCCCGGGGACTCCCGGGGATCGACACCGGCAAACCGCATCCCGCCCGCATGTACGACTGGTTCCTCGGAGGCAAGGACAACTACCCCGTCGACGAGGAGATGGGCAGGCAACTTCTCGCCCTTGAGCCGCGCCTGCCGGTGATGGCCCGTGTCAACCGCGCGTTCATGCACCGGGCCACCCGCTGGCTCGCCGGGCGGGGCGTGCGGCAGTTCCTCGACGTCGGCACCGGCATACCGACGGAGCCGAACCTCCACCAGGTGGCCCAGGGGATCGCGCCCGCGTCGCGCGTCGTCTACTGCGACAACGACCCGATCGTCCTGGCCCACGCGGAGGCCCTGCTGCGCGGCACGCCGCCCGGGGTGACCGAGTACCTCCAGGCCGACGCCCGCGACCCGGACGCCATCCTGGAACAGGCCCGGCTCGTCCTCGACTTCGGCGAGCCCGTCGCCGTGTCGCTGATCGCGCTGCTCCACTTCGTCACGGACGACGACGGGGCGTACGCGCTGGTGCGGCGGCTGATGTCCGAACTCCCCCCGGGCAGCCACCTCGTGCTGTCCCACGCCTCGGCGGACTTCACCCCCGACACCGCCAAGGAGGCGGGGGACCTCTACAGGTCACGCGAGGTCCCCCTCGCCCTGCGCTCGCGCGAGGAGGTCACCCGCTTCTTCGACGGCCTCGACCTCGTCGAGCCCGGCGTGGTCGTCGTCGACCGCTGGCACCCGGAACTCGGCGACCCCGTCCCCGGGCAGCACGACGGCCCCATCCCCGGCTACGGCGCCATGGGCAGAAAGCCCTGACACCGCCCCGTCCGCCCTCCGGGGGCGGGCGGAGCGCTCGTCCCTCGGGCCGCGGCGCGGACGGCGGCGGACCGGGCGTCAGGCCGTCAGCGGGCGGTCGTACGGGCCGATGGGCGCGTGCAGGCCGGTGCGCCCCGTGAGATGGCGGTCCACTGCGGCCGCCACGGAGCGCCCCTCCGCGATCGCCCACACGATCAACGACTGCCCCCGGGCCGCGTCCCCCGCCGCGAACACCCCCGGCACATTGGTGCCGAAGCCCTCGTCCCGGGCGAGGGCGCCACGCCCGTCCAGCGCGAGCCCGAGGCCGTCCACCACCCCGTCGTCCAGAACGGGACCACGGAAGCCCAGCGCCAGCAGCACCAGATCCGCCGGAAGCTCCCTGTCGGTGCCCGCCCTGGGGTGCCGCTCGGCGTCCACCTCCCGCAGCCGCAGCGCGCGCACCCGGCCCCGCTCGTCGCCCGTGAACCGCAGCGTCGCCGCCGAGAACACCCGTACGTCCGTGTCCGCCACCGCCGCGAGGCCCAGCTCGGCCGCCTCCTCGTGCGCGGGCGAGACACGGTGGATTCTCGGGAAGGTCGGCCAGGGCTCCACCACGTCGTCGCGCCCCGCCGAGGGCCGCGCCCTGATGTCGAGCTGTGTCACCGACAGCGCCCCCTCCCGCACCGCGGTCCCCAGGCAGTCCGCCGCGGTGTCGCCGCCGCCCACGATCACCACGTGCCGGCCCGCCGCGGACAGCGGAGAGGCGTCCAGGCCGCCCTCCAGGACCCGGTTCGCCAGCGGCAGGTACTCCATCGCCTGGTGCACCCCGGCGAGTTCCCGCCCCGGCACGGCCAGCTCCCGCCAGGCTGCGGCCCCCACCGCGATCACCGTCGCGTCGTAGCGCGCGGCCAGCTCGGCCGCGTCCACGTCCGATCCCACCCGCACCGACGTACGGAACCTGGTGCCCTCCGCCGCCATCTGCCCGAGGCGGCGGTCCAGATGACGCTTCGCCAGCTTGTACTCGGGAATCCCGTACCGCAGCAGGCCGCCGACCCGCTCGTCGCGCTCGTACACCGCGACCGTGTGTCCCGCCCGGGTGAGCTGCTGGGCCGCGGCGAGGCCCGCGGGGCCCGAGCCGATCACCGCCACCGTCCTGCCGGAGAGCCGCTCGGGCGGCCTGGGCCCGGCCAGGCCCTCCTCCCAGATCCGGTCCGCGACCGCGGCCTCGACGTTCTCGATGGTCACCGCGGGCTGGTTGATCGCGAGGACGCACGCGGGCTCGCAGGGGGCGGGGCACAGCCGCCCGGTGAACTCGGGGAAGTTGTTCGTGGCGTGCAGCCGCTCGCCCGCGGCCCGCCAGTCGTCCCTGGCCACCAACTGGTTCCACTCCGGAATGAGATTGCCGAGCGGACACGCCTCGTGACAGAACGGAATGCCGCAGTCCATGCACCGCCCGGCCTGCTCCCGCACGATCGGCAGCAGCCCGCCCGGCGTGTACACCTCGCCCCAGTCGCGGACCCGCTCGCGCACGGGCCGCCGGGGCGCCTCGCGCCGCGGGGTGCTCAGAAAGCCCATGGGGTCGGCCATGGCGTTCCCTTCTCGCCGACTGCCGCTCCGGGCGTACCGCGCGCGGTACGCACCGGCCTGCTCTCCGGCCCGGCCACCGGAGGAACGCGTTCCGCTCGTGTGACTCCCCATGGTCCGCTCCCCGGCCGTGGGATGCCACTCGTGCCACTCCTGCCGCCCGGGGCCGCCCCGCGCCGCCGCGTGCCGCCCCGCGCCGCCCCGCGCCGCCGCGGAGCCCGGCGAAGGCCCCGGGGCGCCGGGAGGCATCATGGCCGGGTGCGATTCGAAGCGATCACCTGGGAGCGGCTCGCCGACGCGCTGGCCGAGCGGATGAGCACCCTGCGCCCCGCGGACGGCAGCCCCTGGCCGCGGATCGCCTTCGACGGGCCCCCGGCGGGGCGCCCGGGCGACCTCGCGGAACGGGTCGCGCAGGCGCTGCGGCTGCGCGGCCGCGCAGCCCTCGTCGTCGGCGCCGAGGGCTTCCTGCGCCCGGCCTCCGTGCGGCTGGAACACGGCAGACGGGACGTCGACGCCTACTACGACGGCTGGTTCGACACCGGGGCGCTGTGGCGTGAGGTGTTCGGACCGCTGGAGAAGGACGGCACCGGGCGCGTCCTCCCCGACCTCTGGGACCCCGCGGTGGACCGCGCCACCCGCAGCCCCTACACCACGCTGCCGCCCGGCGGGCTGCTGCTCCTGCACGGGCCGCTCCTGCTGAAGAACTGGTTCCCCTTCGACTTCGCCGTCCATGTGCTGCTGACCCCCGGCGCACTGCGCCGCCGCACCGCCCCCGAGGAGCAGTGGACCCTCCCGGCCCACGAGCGGTACGCCGCGGAGGCGGGGCCCGCCGAGGCCGCGGACGTGGTGGTACGGGCGGACGACCCGCGCCGCCCCGCGTGGACGGGGTGAGCGGCCCGGCTCAGAACCACCCGTTGCGCCTGAACCCCCGGTACAGCGCCGCGCACACCACGAGGATGACCAGCCAGACCAGGCCGTAGCCGAACCGCCAGTGCAGCTCCGGCATGTGCTCGAAGTTCATCCCGTACACCCCGCACACCATCGTCGGAACCGCGATCACGGCGGCCCACGCCGTGATCTTGCGCATGTCCTCGTTCTGCGCCACGGTCACCTGGGCCAGGTGCGCCTGGAGGATCGAGTTCAGCAGCTCGTCGAAGGCCGCGGCCTGCTCCACCGCGCGCAGCAGATGGTCGTCGACGTCGCGGAAGTAGGCGCGTATCTCGGGGGCGATGACCCGTATCGGCTCGGTGGACAGCACGTGCAGGGGGCGGCCCAGGGGGACCACCGCGCGCTTCAGCTCCAGCAGTTCGCGCTTGAGCTGGTAGATGCGGCCCGGGTCGACGCGCGCCCCGCCCTCCGCGAACACCTCGCCCTCCACCAGGTCGATGTCCGCCTGAATGGCGTCGGTGACCTCCAGATAGTCGTCGACGACATGGTCCGCGATGGCGTGGAGCACCGCGGCCGGCCCCTTGGCCAACTGGTGGGGGTCGGCCTCCAGGGCCTCGCGGACAGGACCGAGCGAGCCGTGCCTGCCGTGCCGGACGGTGACCACGAAGTCCTCGCCGGCGAACACCATGATCTCGCCGGTGTCCACCACCTCGCTGGTGGAGGTCAGTTCCTTGTGCTCGATGTAGCAGACCGTCTTGAACACGGCGAACAGGGTGTCGCCGTACCGCTCCACCTTGGGGCGCTCATGCGCCTCCACCGCGTCCTCCACGGCGAGCGGATGCAGGTCGAAGACATCCGCCACCTCCGCGAACTCCTCCTCCGACGGCTCGTGGAGACCGAGCCAGACGAAGTCGTCGTCGCCCTTCCTGACCCGGTCGACGGCGTCCGCCAGGGCGTCCCCCGCGGGGTGGCGCGCGCCGTCGCGGTAGGTGAGGCACCGGACCACGGACGAGCCCAGGGGCGATCTGGCGTGGTGGCTCAGGTCGACCCGGGGGCGCGCGGGGACGAGGCGCGCCGCCCTGCGGAGGCCCCGCACCGGGTGGATGCCCCGGGCCTTTCGCAGATTGCCCGACATGGCCATGTGCGGCTCCTTGCGCTGGAGGACTGACGGCTGCGTGGACGGACGGGTGCCCGCCGCTCCTGCCGCGGAGGGTGACCCGGGGGGAGAGTCTGCCAGCCGCGTCCGACATGCGGGGCGGCCTGTGGGAACGGAAGATTCCGCTCCGCTCCCGGCGTTAATGACCATCAGAAAAGCTAATAAATGGGATGATTCGTGCATGATGAGCAACGAGGACCCCACCCCCGCCCAGGAATCCCCGCGCCCCGGGCCCCACCCCGTCGACGCCCACGTCCCCGCCCCTCCCGGCGAGCACCACGACGCCTTCGCGGCCCTCTTCGACCCGGTCACCTTCCGGCACCTGGACGAGTTGGGCGTGGGGCCTGGCTGGCGCTGCTGGGCCGCCGCCGCGGGCGGACGCTCCGTCGTCGACTGGCTCGCCAAGCGGGTCGGCCCCACCGGCAGGGTCCTCGCCACCTGCCCGGGCGACGCCGCCTGGACCGCCTCCGCACGGCCGCCCGTCGAGGTCCGCCGCCACGACCTGGCCGTCGACCTGCCGCCGGGGGAGGGCTTCGACCTGGTGCACGCCAGGCTCGCGCTCGCCGCCGTACCCGACCCGGAGAAGACCCTGTTCACGCTGGCCGACGCGCTGCGCCCCGGCGGCAGGCTGCTGATCGAGGAGGCCGATGTCGGGCTGCAACCGCTGACCTGCCCGGACGAGCACGGTGACGCGCAGCGCCTCGCCAACCGGCTGCGCGCGGCCGTCCGCACCCTCGCCGGCGACCGCGGCGAGCCCCAGGCCCACGGCCGGGCGCTGCCCCGGATGATGCGCGCCGCGGGGCTCCACCATGTGCACGCCGACGGGCACCTGCCGCTGGCCTCCGTGGCGTGCTCCGTCCTTGAGACGGCCACGATCCGGCATGTGCGCCCCGCGCTCGTCGCCGCGGGGCTCGCCACCGACGAGGACGTCGACCTGCACCTGACCCACGTCGCCGCAGGCGCCATGGACGTGGCGGCGGTCCCGCTCGTCTCCGCCTGGGGGCGCCGGCCGCGCACCGTACGTGGGGAGGGGACCTGACCGTCCCGACGCGCCCGGGCGGCCCCCCGGCACCGGACGGCCCGACGGCGCCCGCCCCCACGGCGGCCCGCCGCCGTGGCGCCACCCTGCGTCACACCTTGCGGACGGCCTCTCAGGGCGGAACCCTGGAGCCATGACGGACAACTCGGCGCGTCTCGACCATGTCGTCCTCTGGGTGCGCGATCCGGTCGCTGCCGCGGAGTTCTACTCCGACGCGCTCGGCTGCACCCCGCTCAGGCTGGTCGAATACACCGCCCAGGAGGTGTCGTTCCCCTCCGCGCGCCTCAACGACGAGACCATCCTCGACCTGGCCCCGCTGGACATGGCGCCGCGCATGCACATGGTCCCGGGCGCCGACCGCAGCGCGGGCCACCCGGTCAACCACATCTGCCTCGCGGTCCCCGCCGCCGAGTTCGACCGGCTGCGCGCCCGGCTCACCGAGCAGGACGTGCCGATGTCCGAGGTCTCCGAGAACTCCTTCGGCGCCCGCGGCAACGCGGTCCGCTCCTTCTACTTTCCCGACCCCGACGGCAACGTCTTCGAGGTCCGGCACTACGACCCGGTGCCCACCGAGGGGTGACGCACACACGCGCGTGCCGGTGGCCGGACCGGCACGCGCGCGTGATGGCTCTCGGGGCTCAGACGGGCCGCACCCCGGCCAGCGCGCCGTGCGGGTCGAGTACGTACTTGCGGCTCGCGCCCTGGTCGAACTCGGCGTAGCCGCGCGGGGCGTCGTCGAGCCCGATGACGGTGGCGTTGACCGCCTTCGCGATGTGCACCCGCTCGTGCAGGATCGCCATCATCAGGCCCCTGTGGTACTTCATCACCGGGCACTGCCCCGTCGTGAAGGAGTGGCTCTTCGCCCAGCCGAGGCCGAGCCGCACCTTCAGGGTGCCCACCCGCGCCTCGCTGTCGGAGCTGCCCGGGTCGTCCGTGACGTACAGGCCGGGGATGCCGAGCGCGCCGCCCGCGCGGACCACGCCCATCAGCGAGTTGAGCACCGTCGCCGGCGCCTCGCCCGCGTCCTTCCCGTGACCGCGCGCCTCGAAGCCGACCGCGTCGACGGCGGCGTCCACCTCGGGCACGCCGAGGATCTGCTCGATCTGGTCCTCCTCCTTGCCGCGCGTCAGGTCGACCGTCTCGCATCCGAAGCTGCGCGCCTGCGCGAGCCGCTCCTCGTTGAGGTCGCCGACGATCACCACGGCGGCGCCGAGCAACTGGGCCGACGCGGCGGCAGCCAGCCCCACGGGGCCCGCGCCCGCGACGTACACGGTGGAGCCGACCCCGGCGCCCGCCGTCACGGCACCGTGGAAGCCCGTCGGGAAGATGTCGGACAGCATCGTCAGGTCGAGCAGCTTCTCCCGCGCCTGGTCGGGGTCGGGGAAGCGCAGCACGTTGAAATCGGCGTAGGGGACCATCACGTACTCCGCCTGGCCGCCGACCCAGCCGCCCATGTCGACATAGCCGTACGCGGCGCCCGGGCGCGCCGGGTTCACATTGAGACAGATGCCGGTCTGGCGCTCCTTGCAGTTGCGGCAGCGGCCGCACGCGATGTTGAAGGGCACCGACACGATGTCCCCGACCTCGACGAACTCCACGTCGGGGCCGCGTTCGACGATCTCCCCGGTGATCTCGTGCCCGAGGACGAGACCCGCGGGGGCGGTCGTGCGCCCCCGCACCATGTGCTGGTCGCTGCCGCAGATATTGCTGGCGAGCACCTTGACGATGACCCCGTGCCGGCATGTGCGGCCGACGTTCGCGGGGGCCACGCCTGGCCCGTCCTTGAGTTCGAGCCCGGGTTCGTCGATTGTCCTGACCTCGACCGTTCCCGGCTTCACATAGGCGACTGCCCGGTTGCCACTCACTGTCATCGCCGTCCCTTCGGTGCCGTTGACATATCGGGTCCCCGTTGGGCTGTACGTATGACGGAGTCTGCTACCGCGCGGGCGGCTCGGCCACCCGGCGGACGGGCACGGGCGGGGGAGGGGTGCGGAGGCGCGCGTGTCAGAACAGCGGCTCGGGCAGCACGCCCTCTAGCGCCAGCAGCTTCCGCTTGGTCTCCAGGCCGCCCCCGAAGCCGCCGAGGCCGCCGCCGCTCTCGACCACCCGGTGGCACGCCACGATCACCGGCAGCGGATTCGAGCCCATGGCGATGCCCACGGCCTGCGCCGCCTCCGGCCTGCCGACGCGCCGCGCCAGGTCCCCGTAGCCGACGACGGCCCCGTACGGCACCCCTGCGGCCAGCTCGTGCAGCACCTCGCGGTGGAAACCCGCGCTCAGGGACCAGTCGAGGGGCAGGTCGAAGTCGCGCCGTACACCGGCGAAGTACTCACCGAACTGCCGCAGCGGCTCGGCGAGCAGCGGGGAGCCCGGCTCCTCGGCGCTCGGCGCCCCGAGCCGGGAGGCGATCCTGGCCAGGGCCGCGTCCCGCACCGCGGCGTCGGCGTGGAAGACCACGTTGACCAGGCCGTCCTCGGTGGCGGCGAGCAGCAGAGGCCCGATGCCTGTGTCCATGACGGTCCACACGGACCGCCGCCCTTCCGCTCCAGGAGTACTCATACCGGCCACGGTACGGGCCACCACTGACACCGCCCCCGGCGTCCCGGGCGCCCGCCCTCCCGCGCGGGTGCGCGGCGCCCTTGCGCGCGGGTGCGGCGCCGCCCGCGCGCGTACGCCCTTCCGAGGGGATCACGCAGTGGGGGCCGGTTGCTTCCCCAGCGCCCGGTCGACCACGTCGGGCCGGTCGGTGATGATGCCGTCCACGCCGTACCCCGCGACCCGCCGGGCCGTACGCGCGTCGTCCACCGCCCAGGTGAACACTTCAAGGGGCCGCCCGTGCGCACCCTTGACCGCGTGCACGGCCGACACGTACGAGGCGGAGAGGGTGCCGACGTCCGGGTTGACCTGGTCGGCGAACGACGCGTAGTCGGCGATCTTGTCGGCCGGGGGACTGCCCAGGAGGCCGGTCTTGATGTCGGGGCGCGCCTTGTGCACCGCGCGCACACTGCCCGCGTCGAAGCTCTGCACGATCAGCCGGTGCGCCACGTGGCCGGTGTCCAGCCAGCCCTTGCGGCCGAGCAGCTTCAGGATGTCGCCCTCCACGCCGGGGTAGAGCGCGGGCGACTTGATCTCCAGCAGCAGGCTCTGGCGGTTCGCCTCCACCCGGTCCAGGTACGCGTCCAGGGTGGGGATGCGCGTGCCCGCCCAGCCGGGGCCCTTCCAGGCGCCCGCGTCGAGCCGGCCGATCTCCGCCGCCGTGAAGTCCTTCACCCGCCAGGGGGAACGGCCGGGGTAGACCTCCTCGGCGTTCGTGGTGCGCCGCAGGTCGGTGTCGTGCAGCACCACCAGCACGCCGTCCCGGGTGCGCTGCACGTCGTTCTCGACCCACTCGGCGCCGAGCGCCGCCGCCCGGTCCACGGCGGCCAGGGTATTCTCCGGGGCCTCGGCCGAGGCCCCGCGGTGCGCGACGACCACGGTGGCGGCATGGGACGGCGCGGGCGCGGTGGACGCCCGCGGCGCGGTGAGGGCGGGGATGCAGAGGCCCACCAGGGCCGCGGTGGCGACCGCTGCGGCACGAGCTGACACGGACGGCTCCTGTCGTCGGGGACGTGCGACAGTACGAGCCTGACAGCACCGGGGCGACCGTGTGCGGGGGAACGGTGTCGGCCGGGTGAACGGCGGCCGAGATGTGGACCCCGTCTGTGGTGCCTGTGATTCTTTGCCGCAATTTCGTTCGTCTGTTCCAGAATGAGCCATACTCTCTCGGCGCACCTCGTGATCGCTCGCGGCGGGGGAAGCGGCACGACAGGGCGGAGGACTGTCACGCATGGAGGGCACGGTCGGCGCGGTCAGCACAGTCAACGGCTTCAGCTACGGAATCGTCACCCCCGTGGCGGCGTATGTCATGGCCTGCCTCGGCGGCGCCCTCGGGCTGCGCTGCCTGAGCCTCTCGTTCGACACCTCGCCGCAGCGCCGCGCCTTCTGGCTGACGCTGGCCTCCGCCGCGCTCGGCGCCGGGATCTGGACCACCCACTTCATCGCCATGATGGGCTTCTCGATCGACCGCAGCGGCGTCGACTACCAGGCACACACCATGTTCGCGGGCCTCGGCGTCGCCATCGCCATGGTCGGCGCCGGGATCTTCGTGATCGGCTTCCGCAGGGGCGGCGCCGCCCTCTTCACCGGCGGCACCGTCACGGGGCTCGGCATCGCGTCCATGCACTTCCTCGGCATGGCGGGCATGCAGCTCGACGGGCACTTCGAGTACGACACGCTGACGGTCACCGCCTCCGTGCTGATCGCGGTCGTCGCCGCGGTCGGCGCGTTCTGGGCCGCACAGCGCGGGGGCTTCCTGTGGAGCCTGGGCGCCAGCCTGGCCATGGGGCTCGCGGTCACGGGCATGCACTACGTCGCCATGGCCGCCGTCCACGTGCACCTGGACGGCGACGGCATGACCACCGGCGGCGCCTCCTCCGCCAAGATGCTCGCGCCCATGCTGATCGGCCCGCTCGGCTTCCTGCTGCTCGCCGCGGCCGTCGTCCTCGTCGACCCGCTGCTCGTCCTCGGCCGCGGCGGCAGGCGCGAGCGGCAGGGCGGGCCGCGCCGCGACGAGCTGCCCGGCAGGCTCGGCCACCGCGGCCTCGCCTCGCTGCCTGGACCCGGCCACGGCCCCCGGCGCCGCACCGAGCGCCGCGAGCCCTCCCGCACCGGACCGCCCGGCTCCTGACTCCCGTGACCTGCGGATCTCTCCACGAGGGCCGCGTTGTCAGTGGAGGGTCGTACGGTGGATGCCATGCGGCCAGTACCGAAGATCGAACAGCTACGCCGGGAAAACGACCATCCCTTCGAGGTCGTCAGCCCCTACCGGCCGAGCGGTGACCAGCCCACCGCCATCGCCGATCTTGAGCGACGCGTGCGCGCGGGCGAGAAGGACGTCGTCCTGCTCGGCGCCACCGGCACCGGCAAGTCGGCCACCACGGCGTGGATGATCGAGAAGCTTCAGCGGCCCACCCTCGTCATGGCGCCCAACAAGACCCTGGCCGCCCAGCTCGCCAACGAGTTCCGCGAACTGCTGCCGAACAACGCGGTCGAGTACTTCGTCTCGTACTACGACTACTACCAGCCGGAGGCGTACGTCCCGCAGTCGGACACCTACATCGAGAAGGACTCCTCGGTCAACGAGGAGGTCGAGCGGCTGCGGCACTCCGCGACGAACTCCCTCCTCACCCGGCGTGACGTCGTCGTGGTCGCCTCCGTCTCCTGCATCTACGGCCTCGGTACCCCCCAGGAGTACGTCGACCGCATGGTCTCCCTGGAGGTCGGCGACGAGATCGACAGGGACGAGCTGCTGCGCCGCTTCGTGGACATCCAGTACACGCGCAACGACCTCGCCTTCACCCGCGGCACCTTCCGCGTCCGCGGCGACACCATCGAGATCTTCCCGGTCTATGAGGAGCTGGCCGTCAGGATCGAGATGTTCGGCGACGAGATCGAGGCCCTGTCCACGCTGCACCCCCTCACCGGCGAGGTCATCAGCGACGACCGCAGGACCCATGTCTTCCCCGCGACGCACTACGTGGCGGGCCCCGAGCGCATGGAGCGCGCGGTGCGCGACATCGAGAAGGAACTCGGCGAGCGCCTGGCCGAGATGGAGAAGCAGGGCAAGCTCCTTGAGGCCCAGCGGCTGCGGATGCGCACCACGTACGACATCGAGATGCTGCGCCAGATCGGCTCCTGCTCCGGCGTGGAGAACTACTCGATGCACTTCGACGGCCGCCTCCCCGGCTCCCCGCCGAACACCCTCCTCGACTACTTCCCCGAGGACTTCCTCCTCGTCATCGACGAGTCGCACAACACCGTGCCCCAGATCGGCGCCATGTACGAGGGCGACGCCTCCCGCAAGCGCACCCTCGTCGACCACGGCTTCCGGCTGCCGTCCGCGCTGGACAACCGCCCGCTGAAGTGGGAGGAGTTCCAGGAGCGCGTCGGGCAGACGGTGTACCTCTCCGCCACCCCGGGGGCGTACGAGCTGTCCCGCGCCGACGGCCATGTCGAGCAGATCATCCGCCCCACCGGGCTCATCGACCCCCAGGTCGTGGTGAAGCCCACCGAGGGCCAGATCGACGACCTGGTCCACGAGATCCGCACCCGCAGCGAGAAGGACGAGCGCGTCCTCGTCACCACCCTCACCAAGAAGATGGCCGAGGACCTCACCGACTACTTCCTCGAACTGGGCATCCAGGTCCGCTACCTGCACAGCGACGTCGACACCCTGCGCCGTGTCGAGCTGCTGCGCGAGCTGCGCTCCGGCGAGTTCGACGTCCTCGTCGGCATCAACCTCCTCAGGGAGGGCCTGGACCTGCCCGAGGTCTCCCTCGTCTCCATCCTGGACGCCGACAAGGAGGGCTTCCTGCGCTCCGGGACCTCCCTGATCCAGACCATCGGCCGCGCCGCGCGCAACGTCTCGGGCCAGGTCCACATGTACGCCGACAAGGTCACCCCCGCCATGGAGCGTGCCATCGAGGAGACCAACAGGCGCCGCGAGAAGCAGCTCGCGTACAACAAGGAGCACGGGATCGACCCCCAGCCGCTCCGCAAGCAGATCAACGACATCGTGGCCACCATCGTGCGCGAGGAGGTCGACACCGAGGCGCTGCTCGGCACCGGCTACCGCAAGCCCAGGGACGGCAAGGGCGCCAGGACCCCGGTGCCCGCCGCCGGGGGCTCCGCCGCGGGCGGGGCGGGCGCGAAGAAGGGCGCCAAGGGCAGGGCCAAGGGCGCGGCCACCCCCACCGACCGTCCGGCCGCCGATCTCGCCGAGCAGATCGAGGACCTGACGGAGCGTATGCGGGCCGCCGCCGCCGACCTCCAGTTCGAGATCGCCGCCCGGCTGCGCGACGAGGTGTCCGAGATGAAGAAGGAGCTGCGGCAGATGAAGGAGGCCGGGCTGTCCTGACGGCGCCGGGCCGATGTGTTGCAAGACCGCCACAATGTCCCCCTCGCGGTGCGGCCCTGTCAGTGGCTCTGCATAGGGTTTGGAGACAACCGCGGAGACCGCGGCAACAGGGGAAAGTCCGAGAGGGGATCAGCGCGTGACGGTCAATATGACCAAGGGTCAGGCCATCAGCCTGCAGAAGAACGACGGGGGCACTCTGACCGCGGTGCGCATGGGACTCGGCTGGCAGGCGGCGCCGCGGCGCGGTCTCTTCGGCTCACGCACCCGCGAGATCGACCTCGACGCGTCGGCGGTGCTCTTCGCCGACAAGCAGCCGGTCGACGTGGTGTTCTTCCAGCACCTCGTCAGCGACGACGGCTCGGTGCGGCACACGGGCGACAACCTGGTCGGCGGCGCGGGCCAGGGCGGCGACGACGAGTCCATCCTCGTCGACCTCCAGCGCGTCCCGGTCCACATCGACCAGATCGTCTTCACCGTGAACTCCTTCACCGGCCAGACCTTCCAGGAGGTGCAGAACGCGTTCTGCCGCCTCGTGGACGAGACCAACGGCCAGGAGCTGGCGCGGTACACGCTCGACGGCGGCGGCGCCTACACCGCCCAGATCATGGCGAAGGTGCACCGCGCGGGCACCGGCTGGCAGATGACGGCCCTGGGCAACGCGGCCAACGGCCGCACGTTCCAGGATCTGATGCCGACCATCCTGCCGTACCTGTAGAGCCGGACCCGGCCCGGCCGGGCCCCGGCGCTGACGATCGAAACAGGCCGTGGCCGGGCCGCACGGCCGCCGCGGCCCCGACGAGGGGGACAACGAGCGATGACGGTCGAGCTGGTCAGAGGGCAGAACCACGCCCTCACCCAGACCCGTCTTGAGATCCGGGTGACGGTGGGCGGCCCCGTCGTCGCCGGTGCGAGCCTCACCGACGCCGACGGCGCGGTGCTTGGCCCCGACCAGGTGGCGCATCCGGGCGCGCCCGCGCTGCCCGGTCTTGAGGTGTCGCAGCAGGCGGCGGCCGAGCACCGGCTCGCCGTCGACCTGGCCGCGCTGCCCGAGGCGGCGCACCGGGTCAGCGTGGTGCTCGCGCTGCCCGACGGGACCGGGGGGCCGAGCAGGTTCGGCGCCGTCGCCGCCCCCTTCGTCGCGGTCACGGGACTCGACGGCACCGAGGTCGCCACCTACACGGTCACGGGGCTCGACAGGGAGTCGGCCGTCGTCGCCGTGGAGCTGTACCGCCGCCAGGGCGGCTGGAAGGTGCGGGCCGTCGGCCAGGGGTACGCGGGCGGCCTCGCCGACCTCCTCGCCGACCAGCGCCACCCCGGCGCCACGGAGCTGTCGGCCCGTATCCACGAGGCTGTGGCCAGGCGGCTCACCCATACCGTCGCCGCGCCGCCGCCGCGGACGCCGGGGGACACCCGCGAGCGCGCCGGGGCCCCGATGGCGGCGGCCCCCGCCGGGGGCACAGCGGACGCCGCGGGCGTCCAGGACGCGAGCCAGGGCCCCATCGACTACTCCCACCCGCGCCGTCGCAACGACACACCGCCCCCGCCGCCGCCCACCGCGCCCCCGGCCCCGCCGGGCACGCCCGCGCGGCCGGTGGCCGGGGACGCCGCCGGGTGGTCGATGGAAGAGCGGCTGTACAACCAGGTCTGGGGCATGTTCGAGGACCTGGCGAGGAGCGTGGCCGCGTACCGCAGCGCGGTCGACTTCGCCGAGTCCCGCAGGGAGCAGGAGCTGGACAAGGTGCTCTCCGACCCCCGCAGCCGCATGAGCGGCGCCGGGGACGCGGCCCGTGACGCCGCCAGGGGCCGGTACGCCGACCTGGTCGGCCAGGCCAGGCAGGCGCTCGACCGGGACCTCGCCCAGCTCGGCGAGGAGTCCGCCGTCGTCGAGCCCGCACTGCCCGCCGCCTACGCCCGCTGGGACAACCCCGTCTGGCACGCCTACGAGGTGCCCAAGGAGATGCCGATGGCGGTGCGCCTCGGCGACCTCCACGTCCCCGAGAGCGCGGCGCTGCGGATACCCATGCTGGTCCGCCTCCCCCTGGAACGCGGCCTGTGGATCGACAGCGGCAGGAGCAGCGTCGAGTCCGCCGCGCTCGCCGACCCCGACGACCTGCGCCGCCGTGCCGCGGACACCGCCGTCGCGCTGGCCGCCCGGCTGTTCGCCGTGCATCCGGCGGGGGAGTTCTCCCTGCACGTCATCGACCCCGCGGGCGCCGCGGCGCCCGCGCTCGAACCGCTGGTCGCCTCCGGGGCGCTCGCCGGGCCCCCGGCCGCCGGGGCCGCGGGGGTCACGGCGGTCCTCGCGCACCTGACCCGGCGGGTCGACCTCGTACAGATGGCGGTGCGCAGCGGCGCCGCCGACTCGCTGCCGCCCGACGTCGACACCGGTCAGCAGTTGCTGATCGTCCACGACTTCCCGCACGGCTTCGACGACCGCGCCGTCACCCAACTGCGCTACCTCGCCGACGAGGGCCCCCGGGTGGGCGTCCACGTGATGATGGTCGCCGCCCGGGAGGACGCGTCCGCCTACGGCCCGCTGCTCGACCCGCTGTGGCGCGCCCTGCTGCGGGTCACCCCGGTGCCGGACGACCACCTCGCCGACCCCTGGGTCGGCCACGCCTGGACCTACGAGCCCGCCCTCGTGCCCTCCGGCAGCCAGGTGCTGCGGCAGGTGCTCGGGCAGGCCGGCGCGGCCCGGCGCTCCTGGGGCGGCTGACAGCCCCCGCGACCCGACGGCGGGGCCCGCACCGGCGGTGACCGGTGCGGGCCCCGCCGTTCGCGGTTCCTCCCCGGCGCTCGACGAGCGGCCCGTGAACCCCCGTCGTAAACTGGCCTGACCAGCATTTTTGGTGAACCTTTTACAGATCTCTTTACCTTCACTTGGTTATTCATGTACCTTTCCTTGGTGTGGAGGGGAGTACTCCCCAGCGGCGCGCCCGCCAGGACGGACCCAGGGGGTCCCGGGGCGCCGGTCCGCGCCACCGCCTCGGAGCCCCGGCGGTGGCGGGGCGGAAGAGACCTCCAGCAGCGACAACGCTGAACCGCGACGTTACGACCTGCCGGAGGCGCCATGGATGTGTCACTGACGCTGTGGGTGCTCACGATCGCGGGCCTGTGCGCCCTGATCGGGGCCGACTTCTTCATCGGCCGCAAGCCCCACGACGTCTCGCTCAGGGAAGCCGGGATCTGGACCTGCGTCTGGATCGCGCTCGCCGCGCTCTTCGGCGTCGGGCTGCTGGTGTTCGGCGGCGGCACGGCGGGCGGGGAGTTCTTCGCCGGGTACGTGACCGAGAAGTCCCTCAGCGTCGACAACCTCTTCGTCTTCGTGCTGATCATGGCGAAGTTCTCGGTGCCCTCCCGCTACCAGCAGCGGGTCCTGCTCGTCGGCGTGCTGATAGCGCTGGTGCTGCGGGCCGCGTTCATCGCCGCGGGCGCCGCCGTCATCGCCAGCTTCGCCTGGGTGTTCTTCATCTTCGGCGCCTTCCTCATCTGGACGGCGTGGAAGCTCATTCAGGACGCCAGGTCGGGCGACAAGGGCGACGAGAACAAGGAGTTCGAGGAGAACCGGGTCCTCAGGGCCGCCGAGCGGCGCTTCGGCGTCGCCGACCGCTACCACGGCACCCGGCTGTGGATCAGGCGGGGCGGCAAGCGCGTCATGACGCCCATGCTCGTCGTGATGCTCGCCATCGGCACCACCGACGTCCTCTTCGCCCTCGACTCCATCCCCGCGATCTTCGGCCTCACCCAGGACCCGTACATCGTCTTCACCGCGAACGCCTTCGCGCTGATGGGCCTGCGGCAGCTCTACTTCCTCATCGGCGGGCTGCTGCGCAAGCTCGTCCACCTCAGCTACGGGCTGTCCGTCATCCTCGGCTTCATCGGCGTCAAGCTGCTGCTGCACGCCCTGCACGAGACCGGGGTCCATGTGCCGGAGATCTCCATCCCCGTCTCCCTCGGGGTGATCTGCGGCGTCCTGGCGGTCACCACCGTCACCAGCCTGATCGCCTCCTCCCGGCAGGCGGGCGCGGGCGGCGGGGGAGGCGAGGGCACCGGGAAGACGGGGCAGCGCGACAAGGACCCGGCCAGGAGGTGACACCCGCGCCCCCGCACCCCGCGGGGGCGCCCGGGGGATCGGGGGTGACCGGAAGCGGTCGCGGCCGGTAGGAAATGCGACATTCCGATCCCTCTGGAACGATCAGTTCCGTGACGGGTCGACTGCGGGCGCTGGCCACCCACTGGACGGCTGTCGTGCCGGTCCTCGCCATCGTGCTGCTGGTCTTCACCTGGGGCCGGCAGATGCCGGTGTACGTCGTCGTCATCGTCACCCTCGTCCTGGCCGGATCGGTCCTCGCGGCCGTCCACCACGCGGAGGTCGTCGCCCACCGCATCGGCGAGCCCTACGGCTCCCTGGTCCTCGCGGTCGCCGTCACCGTCATCGAGGTGGCCCTGATCGTGACCCTCATGGTCGACGGCGGCAGCAAGAGTGCCACCCTCGCCCGCGACACCGTGTTCGCGGCGGTCATGATCACCTGCAACGGCATCGTCGGGCTCAGTCTGCTGATCGCCTCGCTGCGACACCGGGTGGCGGTCTTCAACCGCGAGGGCGCGGGGGCCGCCCTCGCCACCGTCGCCACCCTGGCCACCCTCGGCCTCGCGCTGCCCACCTTCACCACCAGCCAGTCGGGACCCGAGTTCAGCCCCGCACAGCTCACCTTCGCGGCGCTCTCCTCCGTCATCCTTTACGGGCTCTTCGTCGCCACCCAGACCGTCAGGCACCGCGACTACTTCCTCCCGCTGACCCGCCACGGAGAGGTCATCGACAGCGAGGAGCACGCCGACCGCCCCTCCGCGAGGCTCGCGGCGTTGAGCCTGGCCCTGCTCGCCCTCGCGCTGATCGGCGTCGTCGGACTCGCCAAGGGCGTCTCGCCGACCATCGAGTCCGGCGTCGACGCCGCCGGGCTGCCCCAGGCCGTCGTCGGCGTCGTCATCGCCCTGCTCGTGCTGCTGCCCGAGACCCTCGCGGCGGTGCGCGCCGCCCACCGCGACCGCGTCCAGACCAGCATCAACCTCGGCCTTGGCTCCGCCATGGCCAGCATCGGACTGACCATCCCCGCGGTCGCCGCCGCCTCCGTCTGGCTGCCGGGGCCCCTGATCCTCGGGCTCAGCCCCACCCACCTCGTCCTGCTCGCCCTCACCGTCGCCGTCGCCACCCTCACCGTGGGGCCCGGCCGCGCCACCCCCCTCCAGGGCGGCGTCCACCTGGTGCTCGTCGCCGCCTACCTCGAACTGACGGTCACCCCCTGAGCGGGGCCCGCGGTGCCGGGCGGGACACCCGTCCTCGGGCGGTACGGGGCGTGATAGACCGGCTGCGACAGCCAGCCGACCCCCGGAGGTAACAGCCGTGCCCCGCTCGCTCGCGACCGCGCCGATCCTCGTCCTGAACGGGCCGAACCTGAACCTCCTCGGCGCCCGCCAGCCCGAGATCTACGGCACCGACACCCTCGCCGACATCGAGGCCCTGTGCGCCCGCACCGCCGCCGCGCACGGCGCGAGCGTGGAGGCCCGGCAGTCGAACCACGAGGGCCGGCTCGTCGACTGGGTCCAGGAGGCCCGCGACCGGCACGCGGGGATCGTCATCAACCCCGGCGCCTACTCCCACACCTCCGTCGCCCTCCTCGACGCCCTGAACCTCTGCGACGGGATGCCCGTGATCGAGGTGCACATCTCCAACATCCACCAGCGCGAGGAGTTCCGGCACCACTCCTTCGTCTCGCGGCGTGCCGACGGCGTCATCGCGGGCTGCGGAGTCCAGGGCTACGCCTTCGCGGTGGAGCGGGTCGTCACCCTCGCCGCGCAGGTCACGGGGGGTGCAGGGGCCGCGTAGGGGCCCATTGTCAGTGGTGGGTGCCACCATCGGGGCATGGCACTTTCCGGGATCGCCGCAGACGGCGGGGGCGGCGGACGCGCGCGGCGCCCCGCGGGCTCACCAGCCGCGCTCGCGCCACTCGTCGAGGTGCGGGCGCTCGTCGCCCAGCGTGGTGTCGGCGCCGTGCCCCGGATAGACCCAGGTCTCGTCGGGCAGCGGCCCGAAGATCTTGGCCGCCACGTCCCCGAGCAGGCTGGCGAACGCCTCGGGGTCCTGGTGCGTGTTGCCGACCCCGCCGGGGAAGAGGCAGTCGCCCGTGAAGACGTGCGGATGGCCGTGTGGGTCGTCGTAGACGAGGGCGATCGAGCCCGGAGTGTGCCCCACCAGGTGGCGGGCGGTGAGCGGCACCCGGCCGACCGCCACGGTGTCCCCGTCGTCCAGCGCCACATCGGTGGGGACGGGAATGCCCTCGGCGTCCAGGCGCCCCGCCAGGGTGCGCGCCCCGGTGGCCGCCACGACGTCCGCGAGCGCCGCCCAGTGGTCGCCGTGCCGGTGCGTGGTGACCACCGAGGCGATCCCGTCGTCGCCGATCAGGGTGAGCAGCGTGCCCGCGTCGTTCGCCGCGTCGATCAGCAGTTGCTCACCCGTGGCGCGACAGCGCAGCAGATAGGCGTTGTTGTCCATGGGGCCGACGGCCACCTTGGAGATCATCAGCTCCTGAAGCTCATGCACATCCGCGGGACCACCGACCCGCACCGCTCCGCTGTACGTCATGCGGCCCAGCCTACTCAGCGGCCCCGGCCGTACGGCGCCGCGGCGGCCGGGGGCGCCCGCTCCTACAGGGGCGGCAGCGCGGGCAGCGCCCCGGCGGACACGTGCAGCAGCGCGCCGTCGCGGCGCCCGGAGAGCCAGCCGACGACATCGGCGGGCGGCCCCGCGACGGTGACGGTGCCGCCGTCCTTCCGGCCGGTCCGCCACTCGCCCGCCCCGGCCACCGAGACGGTGAGCGGGGGCACGTCGGGATGCCCCGCGAAGCGCTCCGTGAGGAACGCGATCTCCCGCAGGACGAACTCCCCGGGAAGGTCTTCGAGCCGGTACCCGGTCCCGAGGTCGACATGGTGCAGCTCGACCTCGACGAGCCGGCGGAAGGGCACCCGGGCCGCGGTGTCCTGCACGCCGTTGCGCAGCTCCACCGTGCGCGACCAGTCGCCCGGCGCCGCGGCCGCCGCGGCGAAGCGCTCCGCGCTCTCCCGGAGGTCCAGGAGCTGGGCGGCGGCGCCTCTCGGGGCGTCGCGCGCGATGTCCGAGTCCCTGGCCTCGGGGCTCGCGTACATGGGGCGCCCGGCGAGCACCTCCACCAGCGCGTCCGCGTTCCTCGCCAGGTGCGCCAGCAGATGGCCCCGGGTCCAGCCGGGCAGCAGCGAGGCGCCCGCCACATCCTCGTCGCCCAGTGCCTCGGCAGCGCTGAGCAGCCGTTCCGTCGCCGTACGGAGGGATTCCAGGTCGTGAACGTGATCAACCATGGGGCCGAAGATAGCTGGGCCACACGTTCGGGTGAAGCTCCTTTACCAAGGACGGTAATCGAATGTACGTGCTATAGAGTCGGTGGCGGCATCGGGCATCATTGACAGTCCGGGGTGTGCGGAGGGCAGTGCGCCCACAGCGCCCCGCGCGGGTAAAACCGCCCACCGCTGACGGCGGCTCCCCATAGTCTGAGGACGACGGGGGCCCCGCCCCTGTCGCTTCTCTCAAGAAAGGTGCGGACCGGCGTGGCCGACCGTCTCATCGTCCGTGGCGCGCGCGAGCACAACCTGCGAAATGTCTCGCTCGACCTTCCGCGTGACGCGCTCATCGTCTTCACGGGTCTCTCGGGCTCGGGCAAGTCCTCGCTCGCTTTCGACACGATCTTCGCCGAGGGCCAGCGGCGCTATGTCGAGTCCCTGTCCTCGTACGCCCGCCAGTTCCTCGGGCAGATGGACAAGCCCGACGTCGACTTCATCGAGGGACTGTCCCCTGCGGTCTCCATCGACCAGAAGTCCACCTCGCGCAACCCGCGCTCCACGGTCGGCACGATCACCGAGGTCTACGACTATCTGAGGCTGCTCTTCGCCCGCATCGGCAAGCCGCACTGCCCGGAGTGCGGCAGGCCCATCACCCGGCAGTCCCCGCAGGCCATCGTCGACAAGGTGCTTGAGCTGCCCGAGGGCAGCCGCTTCCAGGTGCTCTCCCCGCTGGTGCGGGAGCGCAAGGGGGAGTTCGTCGACCTGTTCTCCGACCTCCAGACCAAGGGCTACAGCCGCGCCCGGGTCGACGGCGACACGATTCAGCTCTCCGAGCCGCCGAAGCTGAAGAAACAGGAGAAGCACACCGTCGAGGTGGTCGTCGACCGCCTCACCGTGAAGAGCGGCGCCAAGCGCCGGCTGACGGACTCCGTGGAGACCGCGCTCGGGCTCTCCGGCGGCATGGTCGTGCTCGACTTCGTGGACCTCGCGGAGGACGACCCCGAGCGCGAGCGCATGTACTCGGAGCACCTCTACTGCCCGTACGACGACCTCTCCTTCGAGGAGCTGGAGCCCCGCTCCTTCTCCTTCAACTCTCCCTTCGGCGCCTGCCCCGACTGCACCGGCATCGGCACGCGTATGGAGGTCGACCCCGAGCTGATCGTCCCCGACCAGGAGAAGTCCCTCGACGAGGGCGCCATCCACCCCTGGTCCCACGGGCACACCAAGGACTACTTCGGCCGCCTCGTCGGCGCCCTCGCCGACGCGCTCGGCTTCCGTACCGACATCCCCTTCGCCGGACTCCCGCAGCGCGCGAAGAAGGCCCTGCTCCAGGGCCACAAGACCCAGATCGAGGTCCGCTACCGCAACCGCTACGGCCGCGAGCGGGTCTACACCACCCCCTTCGAGGGCGCGGTGCCCTTCGTCAAGCGGCGCCACAGCGAGGCGGAGAGCGACGCGAGCCGCGAGCGCTTCGAGGGCTATATGCGCGAGGTGCCCTGCCCCACCTGCGAGGGCACCAGGCTCAAGCCGATCGTGCTTGCGGTGACGGTCGAGGGCAGGTCCATCGCGGAGGTCTCCGCGATGTCGATCAGCGACTGCGCGGACTTCCTCGGCGCCATGCGGCTGGGCGCCCGCGACAAGAAGATCGCCGAGCGCGTCCTCAAGGAGGTCAACGAACGCCTGCGCTTCCTCGTCGACGTCGGCCTCGACTACCTCTCCCTCAACCGCGCAGCGGGCACCCTCTCGGGCGGCGAGGCGCAGCGCATCCGGCTGGCCACCCAGATCGGCTCCGGGCTCGTCGGCGTGCTCTACGTGCTGGACGAGCCCTCGATCGGGCTGCACCAGCGGGACAACCACCGGCTTATCGAGACCCTTGTCAGGCTCCGCGACATGGGCAACACCCTGATCGTGGTGGAGCACGACGAGGACACCATCAAGGTCGCCGACTGGGTCGTCGACATCGGCCCCGGAGCCGGTGAGCACGGCGGCAAGGTCGTCCACAGCGGCTCCCTGAAGGAACTCATCGGCAACGAGGAGTCGATCACCGGCCAGTACCTCGCGGGCAAGCGGGCCATCCCGCTGCCCGACACCCGCAGGCCGAGCGACCCCGGGCGCAGGCTCACCGTGCACGGCGCCCGGGAGAACAACCTCCAGGACATCGACGTCTCGTTCCCCCTCGGCGTCCTCACCGCCGTCACCGGGGTCTCGGGCTCCGGCAAGTCCACCCTGGTCAACGACATCCTCTACACCCACCTGGCCAGGGAGCTGAACGGCGCACGCAACGTCCCCGGCAGGCACACCAGGGTCGAAGGCGACGACCTCGTGGACAAGGTCGTCCATGTCGACCAGTCGCCCATCGGCCGCACCCCCCGCTCCAACCCGGCCACGTACACGGGCGTCTTCGACCACGTACGCAGGCTCTTCGCGGAGACCACCGAGGCCAAGGTCCGCGGCTACCAGCCGGGCCGGTTCTCCTTCAACGTGAAGGGCGGCCGCTGCGAGAACTGCTCGGGCGACGGCACGATCAAGATCGAGATGAACTTCCTCCCCGACGTCTACGTCCCGTGCGAGGTCTGCCACGGCGCGCGGTACAACAGGGAGACCCTGGAGGTCCACTACAAGGGCAAGTCCATCTCCGAGGTGCTCGACATGCCGATCGAGGAGGCCCTGGCCTTCTTCGAGGCGGTCCCCGCCATCGCCCGCCACCTCAGGACGCTCAACGACGTCGGCCTCGGCTATGTGCGGCTCGGGCAGCCCGCGCCCACCCTGTCGGGCGGCGAGGCACAGCGCGTCAAGCTCGCCAGCGAGTTGCAGAAGCGCTCCACGGGAAGCACCGTCTACGTCCTCGACGAGCCCACCACCGGGCTCCACTTCGAGGACATCAGCAAGCTGATCACGGTGCTCTCCGGGCTGGTCGACAAGGGCAACACGGTCATCGTCATCGAGCACAACCTCGACGTGATCAAGACCGCCGACTGGGTCGTCGACATGGGCCCCGAGGGGGGCAACGGCGGCGGGCTCGTCATCGCCGAGGGCACCCCAGAGCAGGTCGCGGGGGTTCCTGCCAGCCACACCGGCAAGTTCCTGCGGGACATCCTCGACCCGGACCGCATCAGCGACGCGGCCCCGGTCAAGCGCCGTGCCCCGAAGCAGCGCAGCCGCGCCACCGCGGGAGGCAGGCGCCGCGCCTGACCCCCCGGAGCCGCCCGTCCACCGCGCCGGGCGGCCCCGGACCCCGGCCCGCCCGGCTCCGTACCTCCGGGGCGCGGTCGGGAGGCGCCGGGGCGGGCCGTCGGGGCTCGGCCGTCACTCCAGCTCTGAGGCGTACGGGGGCTGGGCGCCGGGGCGTGAGCAGGTGACGGCGGCGGCGCGGGCGGCGTAGCCGAGGATGTCCGACCAGGCCGCCTCGTCCAGCGCCGCCATCGCCGCGGGTGACAGCGCGTCCCGGCGGGAGAGGGCGGCGAGCAGGGCCGCGTTGACGGTGTCCCCGGCGCCGATCGTGTCGGCCACCCGCACCGGCACCCCTGGCACCGTGAACCGGCCCCGCCCGGTGGTGACGCTCAGGCCCTCCCCGCCATGCGTCATCACGACCGCGGAGGGACCGGACGCCAGCCACTCCTCGGGGGAGCCGCCGAGCCAGGCGGCGTCCTCCTCGGACAGCTTCAGCAGCGCCACATACGGCAGCCAGGCGCGGAAGCGGGCCCGGTAGGCGTCGGCGTCCGCGATCAGCCCGGCGCGGATGTTCGGATCGAGGGCCGTGAAGACACCCTCGCCCGAGGCCGAGCGCATCAGCTCCTCGTAGGCGCTCGCGCCCGGCTCCAGCACCAGCGAACACGTACCGAAGGAGATCGCCCCCACCGCGTCGGGAAGCTTCGCGGGCACCGAGAAGAGCCGGTCGGCCGTGCCCTCCACATAGAAGGAGTAGCCCGCGGAACCCCCCTCGTCGAGCGTGGCCACCGCCAGCGTCGTCGGCTCGGGCCCCCGCTGCACCCCCGACACGTCCACCCCCTCCGTCCGCAGCCCCGCCAGCAGGGCGGCGCCGAACGCGTCGTCCGAGACCCGGGAGCAGAACGCCGTCGGCACGCCGAGACGCCCCAGGGCCACCGCCGTGTTGTACGGCCCACCGCCCAGCCGCGGCGACAGCGCGGCCAGCGCCCCGGCCGCCTCCGGCACCAGATCGATCAGGGCCTCACCTGCGACGACGATCACCACACGCTTCCTCTCACCCGTCGGCACGGAAACGGCGGGCGCCTCGCGGCACTCGGGGAAAGGAGCCACCGGCCCCGGAGGACGCCCACCGGACCCACAAGATACGGAGCCTGCCCGGGCCCCCACCACGGGGTCCCGCGCCCCGGCACTCCTGGCACCCGGCGGCGGGCCGCAGATCCCTGCCCTGCCCCTCGGGAACCCCGCGTCAGACCCAGTCCCAGCGGATGCCCAGATGCCCCGCCCGCACCTCGGGCTCCACCAGATGGACACAGCGGTGGCCACGGCTCAGGCGCAGCTCCCGCAGCCCGCTCGGCGCCGTGGCCGCGGGCCGCTGGGAGAAGCGGTGGCAGCGCAGCGGCACGGCCTCCTCGGCGAACCTCACCTGGAGCACGTACTGGCCGCCGCCGAGGCCGAAGCCCCTGCTGTACTCGCCCGTGGCGCCCGCGGTGCCGTCCTCGAAGGCGAAGCGGAAGACATGGGTCTCACCCGTGCGCAGCCGGGTGTCGAAAAGCAGCTCCGCGACGAGCACCCCCGTCTCCCGGTGCCTGCGCACCCGCCCGGTGCGGCAGTTCTCCAGCGCGTGCACGGACATCTGCTCGGGGGCGCAGCCGGGGTCGCCGTGGTGCACCGCCACATAGCGGTCCACCCCCGGGGTATGGGCGCGGACGACGAGCTGGGAGTCCACGGCGAGCAGTTCGCGGTGCGCCCCGATCCTGACGCGCTCATGGTGCCCGATGCTGCCGAGCGCCCCGTCGAACGGCGACTCAAGCTCCGTCAGCAGCTCTTCGAGCGGCCCGCGAATCCTGCTGGGGAAGCGTGCCGCCATCGGGCGTCTTAAACCCGCCCCCGCGGGCGGCCCCGACAGCAGCCTGATCAGGGACTCGCCCGGGAGCTGCAAAATCTCCTCCAGCGCCCGCACCGCCCGCAGCGACTCGTCACGGCGCGGCCGCCTCGCCCCCTGCTGCCAGTAACTCAGGCTGGTCACGCCCACGTTGACGCCCCGTCTGGCCAGATGGTGCTGTACCCGCTGGAGGGAGAGGCCGCGCGCGGCGATCGCCGCGCGCAGCGCGACATGGAAAGGCCCGCGGCGCAGCGCCACCGCGAGTTCCGCGGGGGCGGCCGCCATGACCGGTGTTCCGTACGGCATGCGGAAGCCTCTCTGTGAGGGGTGCGGGCGGCCTCCACGGCGGAGCGCACCGCCAGGCCGTAACGTTTCGGCCCGCCCGATGCCGCCACGGGGTGACCGGCGGCCCGGGCCGTGCGGGGCGGACGTGGACATGGCCGACGGCGGGACGGGCGGCTCGCCTGTGGCCCCTGGTGACCCCGCATTCAATCGCGTACACCCGTGGGGGACAATGCCCCTGCCGCAGACCGTCACCGGGGCGCCGCCGAGACGCGCCCGGCCGCCCCGCGCCCGCCCCCCGCTCACCCACGGCCCACGGGGGAAACGGGCGGCGCCCGCCGGGCCACCGGCCCCAGGGGGCGCACGGAGGCGGCGCGGAGCCCCACCGCGACCCCGGCGCACCGCCGCGCGCCGTCCCCCGAGGCCCCCGGGACGCACCCCGCACACCGCCCGGCGCACCCCCGGAACACCGCCCCGCCGCGCCCGCGGACACGGCCGCCCTGGGGACCGCCCGTGCTAGGCTCCGGGGTTCGGAGAACGCCCCTTCCCCCGGACCGCGCGGCCCGGGTGACCGGCCCCGACGGCATGGTCCGCGCCGCTTCCGCGCACCGGCAGGGCGGGCCGCATCCTCCGGGCGCGGCCCGGGTGTTCGGCCGGTGGCCGTCCGTCACGGGCGCCGGGGGCGGCGACTTCGGGACACGCGGCGGCGCGGTCCGGGTGACCGGCCCGCCGCGGGGGGTACGGGGCCCGGCGGCCATGATGGGATGGTGCGACGTATCCGATCTTGTCGGGCGTGAGCGGCGGGCCGTGTCACGAGATCACCGGCGCGCCGGATGCAGGACAATGGCACGTACGAACCGAAAGGGGGATGGGGAGTCGGGCCCGTGGCAGGCACGGCGCACCCCTGACTATCGATGGCAGACCCCTCCAGCTACCGCCCCAAGCCGGGACAGATCCCCGACTCGCCGGGGGTCTACAGGTTCCGTGACGAGCACCGCAGGGTGATCTACGTCGGCAAGGCGAAGAGCCTGCGCCAGCGCCTCGCGAACTACTTCCAGGACCTCGCGGGCCTCCACCCGCGCACCCGCACCATGGTCACCACGGCCGCCTCGGTGGAGTGGACCGTGGTCACCACGGAGGTCGAGGCGCTCCAGCTCGAATACTCCTGGATCAAGGAGTACGACCCCCGGTTCAACGTCAAGTACCGCGACGACAAGAGCTATCCGTACCTCGCGGTGACCATGAACGAGGAGTTCCCCCGCGTCCAGGTGATGCGCGGCCAGAAGCGCAAGGGCGTGCGGTACTTCGGCCCCTACGGGCACGCCTGGGCGATCCGGGACACCGTCGACCTGCTGCTGCGGGTCTTCCCCGTACGCACCTGCTCCGCCGGGGTGTTCAAGAACGCCTCCCGCACCGGCCGCCCCTGCCTGCTGGGTTACATCGGCAAGTGCTCGGCGCCCTGCGTCGAGCGGATCTCCGCGCAGGACCACCACGACCTCGCCGAGGAGTTCTGCGACTTCATGGCCGGGCGCACCGGCACCTATCTGCGCCGCCTCGAACAGCGGATGAACGAGGCGGCCGAGGAGATGGAGTACGAGCGGGCGGCCCGGCTGCGCGACGACATCGGGGCGCTCAGGAAGGCGATGGAGAAGAGCGCCGTCGTCCTCGCCGACGCCACCGACGCCGATCTGATCGCGCTCGCCGAGGACGAGTTGGAGGCCGCGGTGCAGATCTTCCACGTCCGCGGCGGCCGGGTGCGCGGCCAGCGCGGCTGGGTCACCGACAAGGTCGCCGCCGTCACCACCGGCGACCTCGTCGAACTCGCCCTCCAGCAGTTGTACGCGGAGGAGACAGGGGACGCGGTGCCCAAGGAGGTCCTGGTGCCCGCGCTGCCCGAGCCCGTCGCCCCCGTACAGGACTGGCTCAGCGGGCGCAGGGGCTCCCAGGTGTCGCTGCGGGTGCCGCAGCGCGGCGACAAGCGCGCCCTGATGGAGACCGTCGAGCGCAACGCCCAGCAGGCACTCGCCCTGCACAAGACCAAGCGCGCCTCCGATCTGACCACACGCTCCCGCGCCCTTGAGGAGATCGCCGTCGCGCTCGAACTGGACAGCGCCCCGCTGCGCATCGAGTGCTACGACATCTCCCACCTCCACGGCGACGACGTCGTGGCGTCCATGGTCGTCTTCGAGGACGGGCTCTCCCGCAAGGGCGAGTACCGCCGCTTCCAGATCAAGGGCCGGGCCGGCGACACCCAGCTCTGGCACGGGCAGGGCCAGGACGACGTGCGCTCCATGCACGAGGTCATCACCCGCCGCTTCCGCCGCTACCTCGCCGAGCAGGAGAAGACCGGCGAGTGGCCCGGCGGCGAGGACGGCGACGGCGGCCCGGAGACCCCCGACGCACCACCGGCCGACACCGCGGGCGCGCCCCCCGCGGACACCGCCGAGGACACGGCGTCCGGCGGCCTCGTCGACGAGGACGGCCGCCCCAGGCGGTTCGCGTACCCGCCCCAGCTCGTCGTCGTCGACGGCGGGAAGCCGCAGGTCGCGGCCGCCCGCCGGGCCCTCGACGAGCTGGGCATAGACGACATCGCGGTCTGCGGCCTCGCCAAGCGCCTCGAAGAGGTCTGGGTGCCGGGGGAGGAGGACCCGGTGGTGCTGCCCCGCAGCAGCGAGGGCCTCTACATGCTCCAGCGGGTGCGCGACGAGGCACACCGCTTCGCCATCACCTACCAGCGCAACCGCAGGGCCAAGCGCTTCAGGGCGGGCCCGCTCGACGACGTGCCGGGCCTCGGCGAGACCCGCAAGCAGGCCCTGATCAAGCACTTCGGCTCGGTGAAGAAGCTCAGGGCGGCGACCATCGACGACATCTGCGAGGTGCCGGGGGTGGGCCGCAAGACCGCGGAGTCCATCGCCGCCGCCTTCGCCACCGCCGCCCCGGCCGCCCCGGCCGTCAACACCGCGACAGGGGAGATCCTGGACGACGACGAGCGCGTCCCCGCGGGCGGCCCCGACGAGCGGGCGGAGCGCGACACATGAGCGACGCCCGGGCCCAGGACCCACAGGACCCCCAGGACCCCCCGAGAACCGGCACGCCCCACGCCCCCGGGCCCGCGCGATCCCCCGCCGCCCCCGAGCGCCCCCCGCCGCCGGGCACTCGCGGCGCACTCGGCGGTCCCGGCGCGCACAATGAGAGGGACGGCGCGCCCGGCGGCGCGCACGGCAGGGCAGGACCGCACCAGCCACCGGCGCCGACCATGGACGCCTCCCCGGACATGCCGCCCGACCAGCAGGAACACGGAGCACACGTGAGCACCGCCAGTCCCCCGGACAGCCCCCAGACCACCGAACCCCCGATCCCGGAGTTGGTGATCATCTCCGGGATGTCCGGCGCGGGGCGCTCCACCGCCGCGAAGTACCTCGAAGACCTCGGCTGGTTCGTCGTGGACAACCTGCCGCCCGCGCTGATCCCCACCATGGTCGAACTGGGGGCGCGCTCCCAGGGCAACGTGGCCAGGATCGCCGTCGTCGTCGACGTGCGCGGCGGCCGGTTCTTCGACAACCTCCGGGAGTCGCTGGCCGACCTCGACGCCCGCCAGGTGAAGCGCAGAATCGTCTTTCTGGAGTCCTCCGACGACGCCCTCGTCCGCCGCTTCGAGTCGGTGCGCCGCCCGCACCCCCTCCAGGGCGACGGCCGCATCGTCGACGGCATCGCCGCGGAGCGCCAGCTCCTGCGCGAGCTGCGCGGCGACGCCGACCTCGTCATCGACACGTCGAGCCTCAACGTCCACGAGCTGCGCGCCAAGATGGACGCCCAGTTCGCGGGCGACGAGGAGCCGGAGCTGCGGGCCACCGTCATGTCCTTCGGCTTCAAGTACGGCCTGCCCGTGGACGCCGACCTCGTCGCCGACATGCGCTTCCTGCCCAACCCGCACTGGGTCCCCGAGCTGCGCCCCTTCACCGGGCTCAACGAGGAGGTCGCCACGTACGTCTTCAACCAGCCGGGCGCCAAGGAGTTCCTCGACCGCTACGCCGAACTCCTCCAGCTCATCGCGGCCGGCTACCGGCGCGAGGGCAAGCGGTACGTGACCATCGCCGTCGGCTGCACCGGCGGCAAGCACCGCTCCGTCGCCGTCTCGGAGCGGCTGGCCGCCAGGCTCTCGGCCGAGGGCGTGGAGACCGTCGTGGTCCACCGGGACATGGGCCGCGAATGAGCGGCTCCAGATCGCGGCGCGGACGGCTGCGCCGGGGCATACTGCCCGGCCACCGCGACACGTCCCCGCGCAGCGCCCGCACCGGCCTCGCGGCCAGGGCCCGGGGCGGCGCCCAGCCCAAGGTGGTCGCGCTCGGCGGCGGCATGGGCCTGTCCGCCTCGCTCGCCGCGCTGCGCCGCATCACGGGCGACCTCACCGCCGTGGTCACCGTCGCCGACGACGGCGGTTCGAGCGGGCGGCTGCGCGACGAACTCGGCGTGCTGCCGCCCGGCGACCTGCGCAAGGCGCTCGCCGCGCTCTGCGGGGACGACGACTGGGGCCAGACCTGGGCCCGGGTCATCCAGCACCGCTTCAAGTCGGGCGGCGAGATGCACGGCCACGCGGTGGGCAACCTGCTCATCGTCGCCCTCTGGGAACAGCTCGGCGACCACGTCCAGGCCCTCGACCTCGTCGGCAAGCTGCTCGGCGCCCACGGCCGGGTGCTGCCGATGTCGGCCGTACCGCTCGAACTCCAGGCCAGGGTCCGCGGCCACGACCCGGCCAGACCGGCCGACGTCGAGACCGTGCGCGGCCAGGCAACGGTCGCCCTCACCCCGGGCGAGGTGCAGTCGGTGCACCTGGTGCCCGCCGACCCGCCCGCCGTGCCCGAGGCGGTCGCCGCGGTGCTGGACGCCGACTGGGTGGTGCTCGGCCCCGGCTCCTGGTTCTCCTCGGTGATCCCGCACCTGCTCGTACCGCACCTGCTCGACGCGCTCATGGAGACGAGGGCGCGCCTGGTGCTCTCCCTGAACCTCGCCCCGCAAGCGGGCGAAACCCCCGGGTTCTCACCGCAGCGTCATTTGGAGGTTTTGGGACGACACGCCCCTAAACTCGCCCTGGACGTGGTGCTGGCCGACGAGGCCGCGGTGCCCGACAGCGACTCGCTCGCCCAAGCCGCACAGGGGTTCGGCGCGACGGTCGAGCTGGCGCCCGTGGCCAGGCCCGACGGCAGCCCGAGGCACGATCCCGAGCTGCTGGCCGCCGCGTACGACCGTATTTTCCGGATGCATGGAAGGATCGGCCCATGGCGATGACGGCAGCGGTGAAGGACGAGATCTCCCGGCTCCCCGTCACCCGCACCTGCTGTAGGAAGGCGGAGGTCTCGTCGATCCTTCGGTTCGCCGGTGGGCTCCACCTGGTGAGCGGGCGCATCGTGATCGAGGCGGAGCTGGACACGGCGATGGCGGCGCGCCGCCTCAAGCGGGACATCCTGGAGATCTTCGGACACAACTCCGAGCTGATCGTCATGGCGCCCGGCGGGCTGCGCCGGGGTTCGCGCTACGTCGTACGGGTGGTTGCGGGCGGCGACCAGCTCGCCCGGCAGACCGGGCTCGTCGACGGCAGGGGCCGCCCGATCCGGGGCCTTCCGCCGCAGGTGGTCTCGGGGGCCACCTGTGACGCGGAGGCCGCCTGGCGGGGCGCGTTCCTCGCCCATGGCTCGCTCACCGAGCCGGGCCGCTCCTCCTCCCTTGAGGTGACCTGCCCGGGGCCCGAGGCGGCCCTCGCCCTCGTCGGCGCCGCCCGGCGGCTGTCGATCGCGGCGAAGGCCCGCGAGGTGCGCGGCGTGGACCGGGTCGTGGTGCGCGACGGCGACGCCATCGGCGCGCTGCTGACCAGACTCGGGGCCCATGAGTCGGTGCTCGCCTGGGAGGAGCGCAGGATGCGCCGCGAGGTGCGGGCCACCGCCAACCGCCTCGCCAACTTCGACGACGCCAACCTCCGCAGGTCCGCGCGGGCCGCGGTGGCCGCAGGGGCCCGGGTCCAGCGGGCGCTGGAGATCCTGGGCGAGGAGGTGCCCGAGCACCTGGCGGCCGCGGGGCGGCTGCGCATGGAGCACAAGCAGGCGTCCCTTGAGGAGCTGGGCGCGCTCGCCGACCCGGCGCTCACCAAGGACGCGGTGGCGGGCCGCATCCGCCGACTGCTGGCCATGGCCGACAAGCGGGCCCAGGACCTCGGCATCCCCGGCACCGAGTCCAACCTCACCGAGGAGATGGCGGACAACCTGACGGTGTAGCCGCGGTGGTGGTGGGGCGGGCCCGGGTCCGCCCCCCATGTGTGCCGGGCTCCGGCGTGCGAGCCCCCGCCGCACGCCCCGAGCGCACCCGCACGCGCGGTGCCCACCCCCGCGCGGGGCTCCCCGCAAAGGTCGAATGGAAGGACCGTGAGGTGCCCCGCCGCCGGTGGGGCACGCCGCGGCAGGGGCCCGCTACGGCGTGAATACAGGGGTACGGGCGACCCTTCCGGTGTCACCCGGCAGGCCCCGGGGAGGTAGGGTCGTACACGGTCGGGGACATCCCAATAGAACTCGCCGGGCGTCGAACCCGGCGTACCAACGAGGAGATCGGTTCGTGACGATCCGCGTAGGCATCAACGGCTTTGGCCGCATCGGTCGTAACTACTTCCGCGCGCTGCTGGAGCAGGGTGCAGACATCGAGATCGTGGCTGTCAACGACCTGGGTGACACCGCGACCACCGCGCATCTGCTGAAGTACGACACCATCCTCGGCACGCTCAAGGAGGAGGTGTCGCACACCGCCGACACCATCTCGGTGGGCGGGCGCACCTTCAAGGTGCTGGCCGAGCGCAACCCGGCCGACATCCCCTGGGGCGACCTGGGCGTCGACATCGTCGTCGAGTCCACCGGCATCTTCACCAAGCGCGACGACGCCGCCAAGCACCTCGCGGGCGGCGCGAAGAAGGTCCTCATCTCGGCTCCGGCCAAGGAGGAGGACATCACCATCGTCATGGGTGTGAACCAGGACAAGTACGACCCGGCCAAGCACCACGTCATCTCCAACGCCTCCTGCACCACCAACTGTGTGGCGCCGATGGCCAAGGTCCTCGACGAGAACTTCGGCATCGTCAAGGGCCTGATGACGACGGTGCACGCGTACACCAACGATCAGCGCATCCTCGACTTCCCGCACAAGGACCTGCGCCGCGCCCGCGCCGCCGCGGAGAACATCATCCCGACCACCACGGGCGCCGCCAAGGCCACCGCGCTGGTCCTGCCCCAGCTCAAGGGCAAGCTCGACGGCCTCGCGATGCGCGTCCCGGTCCCGACCGGCTCCGTCACCGACCTGGTCGTCACCCTGGAGCGCGAGGTCACCAAGGACGAGGTCAACGCCGCGTTCCAGAAGGCCGCCGAGGGCGAGCTGAAGGGTCAGCTCGTGTACACCGCCGACCCGATCGTGTCCTCGGACATCGTCTCCACCCCGGCCTCCTGCACCTTCGACTCCCTGCTCACCATGGCGGAGGGCACCCAGGCGAAGATCATCGGCTGGTACGACAACGAGTGGGGCTACTCCAACCGCCTCGTGGACCTGACGGTCTTCGTCGGCGGCCAGCTCTGACCCGGTTCGTCCACGGCGGGCAGCCCGTATGAACGAGAGGGTCCGACGGCGCGCCCCGCGCCGCCGGACCCCTTTTTCGCGCCCGGCGGGAACCGGCCGGGCGCCCAAGCCACCGCACGCCCCACTCAGGAGCCGTACGCAATGAAGACCATCGATGAACTCATCGGCGAAGGCGTCGAGGGCCGGAGGGTGTTCGTCCGCGCCGACCTCAACGTCCCCCTCGCCGACGGCGTCATCACCGACGACGGCCGTATCCGCGCCGTCCTGCCGACCGTCAGGGCCCTCGTCGACGCCGGCGCCAAGGTGATCGTCGCCTCGCATCTGGGACGCCCCAAGGGCGCACCCGACCCGGCCTTCTCGCTGCTGCCCGCCGCCGAGCGGCTCGGTGAACTGCTCGGCGCCCCCGTGGCGTTCGCCCAGGACACCGTGGGTCCCGCCGCGCACGACGCCGTGGACGGCCTCCAGCCCGGCCAGGTCGCCGTGATCGAGAACCTCCGCTTCAACCCCGGCGAGATCAGCAAGGACGACACCGAGCGCGGCGAGTTCGCCGACCGGCTCGCCGCCCTCGCCGACGTCTACGTGGGCGACGGCTTCGGCGCCGTGCACCGGGGGCACGCCTCCGTGTACGACCTGCCGGCCCGGCTCCCGCACTACGCCGGGTACCTGATCGCCACCGAGGTCGGTGTCCTGCGCAAGCTCACCGAGGACGTCAAGCGCCCGTACACCGTGGTCCTCGGCGGCGCCAAGGTCTCCGACAAGCTCGGCGTCATCGGGCACCTCCTGGAGAAGGCCGACCGCATCGTCATCGGCGGTGGCATGCTCTTCACCTTCCTCAAGGCGCAGGGCCACGACACCGGCAGCTCCCTGTTGCAGGACGACCAACTGCCCGCCGTGCAGGAGTACCTGAAGCGGGCGCAAGAGCGCGGCGTGGAGTTCGTGCTCCCGGTCGACGTGCTGGTCGCCCCGGAGTTCCCCGACCTGAAGGCCAAGGCGCCGACGCACCCGGAGACCGTGGCCGCCGACGCCATCCCCGAGGGCCGCATGGGCCTCGACATCGGCCCCGCCTCCCAGGAGCTGTACGCGGCCAAGCTCGCCGACGCCGCCACCGTGTTCTGGAACGGCCCCATGGGCGTCTTCGAGCACCCCGACTACGCCGAGGGCACCAGGGCGGTCGCCCAGGCGCTCCTCGACTCGCCCGCCTTCACCGTCGTCGGAGGGGGCGACTCGGCCGCCGCAGTCCGCATTCTGGGCTTCGACGAGAATGCTTTCGGCCATATTTCGACCGGCGGCGGCGCCTCCCTCGAATACCTTGAGGGCAAGACGCTCCCCGGCCTCGCCGCACTGGAGAACTGACACCTCTCATGACGAACCAGACCAGCCGCACCCCGCTGATGGCGGGCAACTGGAAGATGAACCTCAACCACCTTGAGGCCATCGCCCACGTCCAGAAGCTCGCCTTCGCGCTCGCCGACAAGGACTACGAGGCCGTCGAGGTCGCCGTCCTCGCGCCCTTCACCGATCTGCGATCGGTCCAGACCCTCGTCGACGGCGACAAACTCAAGATCAGGTACGGCGCCCAGGACATCTCGGCGCACGACTCGGGCGCCTATACGGGCGAGATCTCAGGGCCGATGCTGGCCAAGCTGAAGTGCTCCTACGTCACCGTGGGGCACTCCGAGCGCCGCCAGTACCACGACGAGACCGACGAGCAGTGCAACGCCAAGGTGAAGGCCGCCTTCAAGCACGGCCTGACCCCGATCCTCTGCATCGGCGAGGGCCTGGACGTCCGCAAGGCGGGCGACCAGGTCGCGTACACCCTCGGACAGCTCGACGGCGCCCTGAAGGACCTCCCCGCCGAGCAGGCCGAGTCGCTGGTGATCGCCTACGAGCCGGTGTGGGCCATCGGCACCGGGGAGGTCGCCACGCCCGAGGACGCACAGGAGGTCTGCGCCGCGATCCGGGGCCGCCTCGCCGAGCTGTACAGCCAGGAGCTGGCCGACGCGGTACGCATCCAGTACGGCGGCTCCGTGAAGTCCGGCAACGTCGCCGCGATCATGGCCCAGCCCGACGTGGACGGCGCCCTGGTCGGAGGGGCCTCCCTCGACGCGGACGAGTTCGTCAAGATCGTCCGCTTCCGCGACCAGTAGGATCGTCGGTAAAGAACCGGGAGCACCCCCGCTGACCTGCGACGTCGTCCCTCGTCGAGGGCGGTGAGTAGGCGTCGGCACAGATCCGTCGTACCCTTGCGGGGGCCGTGGCGCAGCATGCCGTCGGCCCCCGCGAAAGTCCATCCAGATCCGAGGAAGTTGGTCCAGCCGTGGTTTTGGGGTTCAAGATCGCCCTGATCATCTTCAGCCTGCTGCTGATGCTGCTGGTGCTGATGCACAAGGGCAAGGGCGGCGGCCTCTCCGACATGTTCGGCGGCGGTATGCAGTCCTCCGTCGGCGGATCGTCGGTGGCCGAGCGCAACCTGGACCGCATCACGGTCGTGATCGGTCTGCTCTGGGTGGCCTGCATCGTCGCGCTCGGCGTGCTCATGTAGCTCGATCCCCGATCCACGCCCGCGCGTCGAACGCGCCACCACCACCGGGCCCCATGGCGGGTCCGCGTCCCCCGGACGCGGCCTATCATGGGGCCTGCGTCGTCCCGCTGAAGGGGTAACTCCCCTTACTGGACGCGCGTTGGGCCTTACGTAGACTTGTGGCCCCGCAGCGGAGCAGTCTGTCGTCCCGCTCCGCGGCACCATGACGCAGGGAGTTACGACCGTGGCAAGTGGCAACGCGATCCGTGGAAGCCGGGTCGGGGCGGGGCCGATGGGTGAGGCCGAGCGCGGTGAGTCCGCGCCACGGCTGCGCATCTCCTTCTGGTGCTCCAACGGGCACGAGACCCAGCCGAGTTTCGCCAGCGACGCGCAGGTCCCCGACACCTGGGACTGCCCGCGCTGTGGCTTTCCGGCCGGGCAGGACCAGGACAACCCCCCTGACCCGCCGCGCACCGAGCCGTACAAGACCCACCTCGCCTATGTGCGCGAGCGCCGCAGCGACGCCGACGGCGAGGCGATCCTCGCCGAGGCCCTGGCGAAGCTGCGCGGCGAGATCTGACCGGCCGCACGACCTGACCGGCACCCGGGACCGACCGGTCCCCGAGGGCTGACCGGCCACAGAGCCCGACCGGGGGCCGAGGCCCACGGACCGGGGCGCCGGCCCGTGGCTCCAGGGCACGCCCATGGCGGGCGCGGCCCGGGGACGGCCACGCCCCGAAGAAGCACCCCTCCGCGCCCCGGAGCCGCCGACGATCTCGGTGCACCCGGCCGCCGCACGCCCCAACGCGCGCCCTTCACGCCCCCTCTTCCGGCCCCGCCCCGCACGCCCACACCCCTGGTGGCGCACGGGAGTCGGGGCCGCCCTCGCTCGTACGGCACCCGGCGGGGCGCCGCAGTCGGCAGGGCCGCGGTCCGGGCCCGTTGTCAGTGCCACCGCCTACGGTTTCCCCCATCCGGTGATCTCCGCCGCGCCGGGCGGCGGAGCGCCGGTTCTCGACGGGGGACACATGGCGACGGCGGAGGCGACGGGGGCGGTGGCCCCGGCCTGGCGGGGCGGCTTCGGGCGGCTGTGGAGCGCCGCGGTGCTCTCCCGCCTCGGGGACGGCCTGCGCGGCGCCGCGCTGCCGCTGCTCGCCGCCTCGCTCACCGACAGGCCGCTGCTGATCGCCGCCGTGTCCGCCTGCGGCTATCTGCCCTGGCTGCTGTTCGGCCTGCTCGGCGGCGCCGTGGCCGACCGGGTCGACCAGCGGCGCGCCATGTGGGGCGTCGACCTGCTGCGCGGCGCCCTGATGGCGGCGTTCGCCGCGGCCGTGGCCCTCGGGCACGCCGCCATCGCCCTGCTGATCGCGCTCGCCTTCGCGCTCACCACCCTCCAGACCCTCTTCGACAACGCCGCCACCGCGCTCCTGCCCGGCCTCGTCGCCCCCGCCGAGCTGGCCGGGGCCAACGCCCGCCTGCTCACCGGGCAGCAGATGGCGGGCGGGCTGCTCGGGGCGCCGCTGGTGCCCGCGCTCGCGGCCGTGGGCGCGGGCGCGCCGTTCGCGGTCGACGCGCTCACCTTCCTGGCCGCCGCGGCGCTCGTGGCCTCGCTGCGGACGGCGCCGCCCGAGCGCGCCCCACGGGCCCCGGGCAGCACCCTGCGCCGGGAGACCGCCGAGGGCCTGCGCGCCCTGTGGCGCGACCGCGCGCTGCGCGGCCTGTGCACCGCCACCGCGCTGTGCAACATCGGCATGGGCGCCCTCATCGCCACCCTCGTCGTCCTGGTCACCCGGTGGCTCGCCGCGGGCCCCGGCGGCTATGCGGCGGCCCTCGCCGCCTACACCGTGGGCGGCGTCGCGGGCGGCCTTGCCGGGCGCCGCCTCCTCGCCCGGCGGCCGCTACGCGCGATACTCGCCGCCGGGGCGGTCCAGACCGCCGCCCTGACGGCCATGGGCACCCTGCGCAGCCTGCCCGCGCTTGTCGCCGCGATGGCCTGCTTCGGCTTCATGGGCATGGTGTGGAACATCGGCACCCGCACCCTCATGCAGCAGCGCAGCCCCACGGCGATGCTCGGCAGGATCAGCGCCGCGTTCCGCACCGTGTCGGTGTCCGGCGCGCCCCTCGGGGCACTCGTCGGAGGGGCACTGGCGGGCGCCTCGGGGGCCAATGTTCCCCCGCTGTTCGCCGCCGCGCTGTTCCTGCCCGCGGTGCTCGCGCTGATACCCGCCGCGCGATCCCCCGACGGCCCGGGAGGCGGCTCCACGGGGCCCCTGATCAATTAGGTTGGGGGCACGGGCGGCAGTGGCCCGGAGGGCACGGTACGTACGCCGGTACGAGAGAAGGCTGAAGTACGCCATGAACGCAGACAGCCGCGTCAGGCTCGACCAGACACCCGAGTGGGCGGCCCTGGCCCGCCACCGCGAGGATCTCGGCGAGGTCAGGCTCCGTGATCTGTTCGCCGCCGACCCGGGACGGGCCACGCGCTACACCCTGGAGGTCGGCGACCTCCACATCGACTACTCCAAGCACCTGATCACCGACGAGACCCTCCGCCTGCTGTACGCGCTCGCGGAGGCCACCGGCGTCGCCGCGCTGCGCGACGCCATGTTCCGCGGCGAGAAGATCAACACCACCGAGGACCGCGCCGTGCTGCACACCGCGCTGCGCGCCCCCAGGGACGCCGTGATCGAGGTCGACGGTCACAACGTCGTGCCCGACGTCCACGCCGTCCTCGACAAGATGAGCCGCTTCGCCGACCGGGTGCGCTCGGGCGAGTGGACGGGGCACACCGGCAAGCGCATCAAGAACATCGTCAACGTCGGCATCGGCGGCTCCGACCTCGGCCCCGCCATGGCCTATGAGGCCCTGCGGTCCTTCGCCGACCGCGACCTGACGCTGCGTTTCGTGTCGAACGTCGACGGCGCCGACCTCCACGAGGCGGTCCGCGACCTGGACGCCGCCGAGACCCTGTTCGTTATCGCCTCCAAGACCTTCACCACCATCGAGACCGTCACCAACGCCACCTCGGCGCGCGAATGGCTGCTCGACGAGCTGAAGGCGGGGCAGGAGGCTGTCGCCCGGCACTTCGTGGCCCTCTCCACCAACGCGGAGAAGGTCGCCGAGTTCGGCATCGACACCCAGAACATGTTCGAGTTCTGGGACTGGGTCGGCGGGCGCTACTCGTACGACTCCGCCATCGGCCTCTCGCTGATGACCGCCATCGGCCCCGACCGCTTCCGCGAGATGCTCGACGGCTTCCACCTGGTCGACAAGCACTTCCGCGCCGCGCCCGCCGAGCACAACGTCCCGCTGCTCCTCGGCCTCCTCGGCATCTGGTACGACAACTTCCACGGCGCCCAGTCGCACGCGGTCCTGCCCTACTCGCACTACCTCTCCAAGTTCACCGCGTACCTCCAGCAGTTGGACATGGAGTCCAACGGCAAGCACGTGGACCGGGACGGCGTCGAGGTCGACTGGGAGACCGGGCCCATCGTGTGGGGCACCCCGGGCACCAACGGCCAGCACGCCTATTACCAGCTCATCCACCAGGGCACCAAGCTGATCCCCGCGGACTTCATCGGCTTCGCCCGGCCCGTCGGCGACCTCAGGCCCGCCCTGGTCGCCCAGCACGACCTGCTGATGGCCAACTTCTTCGCCCAGACCCAGGCACTCGCCTTCGGCAAGACCGCGGACGAGGTGCGCGCCGAGGGGGTCCCCGAGGCCCTGGTGCCGCACAAGACCTTCCAGGGCAACCACCCCACCACCACCCTCCTGGCCGGTGAGCTGACCCCGTCCGTGCTCGGCCAGCTCATCGCGCTCTACGAGCACAAGGTGTTCGTCCAGGGCGCGGTGTGGAACATCGACTCCTTCGACCAGTGGGGCGTCGAGCTGGGCAAGGTGCTCGCCAGGAAGGTGGAGCCGGCGCTCACCGAGGGCGCCCAGGTCCCGGGGCTCGACGCGTCCACCTCGGCGCTCGTCGGCAAGTACCGGGAGCTGCGGGGGCGTTGAACCGCCCGCGCGGCGACGCAGAGTGAATCAATCCCCCTTGATTATTCCGGTTTTTTTGGAATGTCCTGGGGGCTTGATCCCTCCCGTACGCTCTGGTGCACTCTCCGTGGCCGCCGGGGCACGGCGGGAGGACGAGGGGGCCTGACGAGGGCATGGAGAAGATCGGGCCGTACACGGTCGAGTGCAGGCTCGGCTCTGGCGGC
Source organism: Streptomyces sp. NPDC050560 (assembly GCF_044457285.1). Taxonomy (NCBI): domain Bacteria; kingdom Bacillati; phylum Actinomycetota; class Actinomycetes; order Kitasatosporales; family Streptomycetaceae; genus Streptomyces; species Streptomyces sp. NPDC050560. The sequence continues at coordinate 36,872 of NZ_JBITGT010000006.1, read as the reverse complement.
ATGGGGACGGTGTACCTGGCGCGCTCCCGGGGCGGGCGCCAGGTCGCGGTGAAGGTGGCCAGGTCCGAGCTGGCCGAGGACGCGGTGTTCAGGGAGCGGTTCCGCATCGAGGTCGAGGCGGCCCGGCGGGTCGGCGGCTTCCACACGGCGCCCGTGGTGGACGCCGACCCGGAGGCGAGCCCGCCCTGGCTGGCGACCGCGTACATCAAGGGGCCCACGCTCACCAGGCTGCTGGAGGAGAGCGGCCCGATGGACGAGGACGGGGCCCGGATGCTGGGCGCCGCGCTCGCCGAGGCCCTGAGCGCCATCCACGCCTGCGGGATCATCCACCGCGACCTCAAGCCGGGCAACATCCTGATGGCGGACGACGGGCCCCGGGTCGTCGACTTCGGTATCGCGCGCGCCGTCGAGGCCACCGCCCTGACGGTCACGGGGGCCACCTTCGGCACCCCCGGCTACCTCGCCCCCGAGCAGGCGCTGGGGGAGCACGTGGGCAGCTCGGCCGACGTGTTCGCGCTGGGCGCCGTCCTGGTGACCGTGCTCGGCGGCAGTGCCTTCGGCGACGGCACCCCGATGGCGCTCATCTACCGCTCGGTCCACGAGGAGGCCGACCTGAGCCGGGTGCCCGAGGGGCTGCGCGCCGCCATCGAGGGCTGCCTGGAGAAGCGGCCTTCGGCCCGCCCCACCCCCGAGGAACTGCTCGACCTGTTCGTCCCGCCGCGCGGCGCGCCCACGGTCGTGCCAGGAGACCACGGCCCGTACCTGAGGGGCCTCTTCCCCCGGCAGCCCGCCCCCGACCACGACCGCGACCCCGATCCCGGTGGTGGCCGCGCCCCGGCGAGGGACGGCGCGCGGAGCGCGGGCGCGGCGAGCGGCGGGGGAGGGGGCACGGAGGGCGGTGACCCGACCGGCTTCGGGACCGGGGGCCCCACGACGGGCGTACGCGGCACCGGGCGCTCCTCCTTCGGCATCCCCGCCGACCCCGGCCACGCTGCCGACGGCAACAGCACCGACGGCCCCGACAGCACCGACGCCATCGACAGCACCGAGGAGCCCAGGGACGCCACTCCCGCGCCCCGGAACGCCCACGGGGGCGCGGACCCCGAGGCCACCGGCGGCCCGGCGGGCACCCCGGAGGACGCCGCCTGCGCGGCACAGACCGCCCCGGCCGAGTTCGTCGCCGCCGACGCCGACTACGCCGTCGAGATCGACGCCGAGGGCTTCCACGCCATGGTCAAGGACATCGAACTCGACTTCGCCTGGCACGAGATCAGGGACGTCGGACACCGGGTGACCGGCCTCGGCAGGCGGTTCGAGCTGGTGGTCCACTTCCGCGAGGACGACGTCCCGTACACCTGCCAGCTCCGCGGGGAGCCCGCGGACACCGCCCGCTGGCGCAGCCAGCTCAGGCGCGTACTCGACGTCTACCTGCCCGGGGGCTGAGAGACCCGTTCGGGCCCCGCGGTCACCCGCGGGGCCCGAAACCGGCACACCGTCCCTGACGGCACTTCCTAGAACGACGCCGGGGGATACAGCTCGCGGGGCAGCCGGGAGGCCGCCGCCGAGTCCAGCAGCCACAGGGTGCGGGCCCTGCCCCTGGCCCCCGCCGCCGGTGCCTGGACCTCGCCCGCGCCGGACAGCGCGATCTCCGCCGCCCTCGCCTTGTCCTCCCCGGCGGCCAGCAGCCACACCTCGCGGGCGGCGCGGATCGCGGGCAGGGTCAGGCTGATCCTGACCGGCGGCGGCTTGGGCGCCCCGTGCACCCCCACCACGGTGCGCTCCGTCTCGCGCACCGCGGGCAGCTCGGGGAAGAGCGACGCCACATGGGTGTCGGGCCCGACGCCCAGCATCAGCACGTCGAACGTCGGCACCCGGCCGTGGTCCTCCGGGCGCGCCGCCGTCGCCAGCTCCTCCGCGTACGCGGCGGCCGCCCCGTCCACGTCGGAGCCCCACGGGCCGTCCGACGCGGGCATCGGGTGCACCCGCGCCGGGTCGAGCGGCACCGCGTCGAGCAGCGCCGCGCGCGCCTGGGTCACATTGCGGTCCTCGTGGCCCTCGGGCAGGAAGCGCTCGTCGCCCCACCACAGGTCGATACGCGCCCAGTCGACCGCGTCCCTGGCGGGCGAGGCGGCGAGGGCCGCGAGCAGCCCGTTGCCGTTGCGCCCGCCGGTGAGGACCACGGAGGCGCTGCCGCGCGCGGCCTGGGCGTCCACGACCCGCGTGATCAGCCGGGCCGCCGCGGCCTGCGCCATCAGCTCCTTGCCGTGGTGCACGACGAGCTGGGCGGTGTCGCTCACTTCGAGGCCGCCTTCTTGGCGGCGGCCTTCTTCGCGGGCGCCTTGCCTGACTCCCCTGCGCCCTCGCCCGCGCCGTTCGCCGCGGGGGCGCCCAGCTTGTCGACGCCGAACTGGAGTGCCGCCGCGTACGTCTCGTCCGGGTCGAGCCTGCGCAGCTCCTCCGCGATCAGCTCCGAGGTCTCACGGCGCTGGAGCGCGACCGCGCGGTCGGGCTGGCCCTCGATGGAGAGCGTGGCGAGCGAGCCGTCGGGCCGGTCGAGGACCAGCGGCCCGCAGTTGGTCTCCATGCGGACCGCGGTGAGCCCGGGCCCCTTGGAGCCCCTGCGGCCGACCGGCACCCCGAGCCGGTCGGCGAGCCACATGGCGAGCAGTTCCACACTCGGGTTGAACTCCTCGCCCTCCACCTCGACCCCGGAGACCTCGCAGGAGATCTGGTCGAGCGCGGCGGCCAGCATGGAGCGCCAGGGGGTGATCCTGGTCCATGCGAGGTCCGTGTCGCCCGGGGTGTAGGTGGCGGCGCGGGCGCTCAGGTCCTTCACGGGCTGCTCGGCCGTGTAGCTGTCGGTGACCCGCCGCTTGGCCAGCGCCCCGAGGGGGTCCTTGGCCGGGTCGAGCGGCGCGTTCACCGGCCACCAGACCACGACGGGGGCGTCCGGCAGCAGCAGCGGCAGCACCACGGACTGGGCGTGGTTGAGCACCTCGCCGTGCAGCCGCAGCACGACCGTCTCGCCGGTACTGCCCGCGTCGGCGCCGACCCGCACCTCGGCGTCGAGCCGGGAGCTCGTGCGGTCCCTGGGCGAGCGCGAGACGCGCTTGATCACCACGAGGGTGCGCGACGGGTGCTCGCGCGACGCCTCGCTCGCGGCCTTCAGGGCGTCGTACGCGTTCTCCTCGTCGGTGACGATGACCAGGGTGAGCACCATGCCGACGGCGGGCGTGCCGATGGCCCTGCGGCCCTGCACAAGCGCCTTGTTGATCTTGCTGGCCGTGGTGTCCGTCAGGTCGATGTTCATGGCCGACGCCAGCTCCGTCCGTCTCGTTCGAGCATTTCGTCCGCCTCGGCCGGGCCCCAGGTGCCCGACGTGTACTGCGCGGGCCTGCCGTGCTTGTCCCAGTACTCCTCGACCGGGTCGAGGATCTTCCAGGACAGCTCGACCTCCTCGGTGCGCGGGAACAGATTGGAGTCCCCGAGCAGCACGTCGAGGATCAGCCGCTCGTACGCCTCGGGGCTCGACTCGGTGAAGGACTCGCCGTAGGCGAAGTCCATCGACACGTCCCGTACCTCCATCGAGGTGCCCGGCACCTTGGAGCCGAAGCGCAGTGTCACGCCCTCGTCCGGCTGCACCCGGATGACCAGGGCGTTCTGTGTCAGCTCCTCCGTCGCGGTGTGGTCGAAGGGGGAGTGCGGGGCGCGCTGGAAGACCACCGCGATCTCGGTGACCCGGCGGCCGAGGCGCTTGCCGGTGCGCAGGTAGAAGGGGACGCCCGCCCAGCGGCGGTTGTCGATGGAGAGCTTCACGGCCGCGTAGGTGTCGGTCTTCGACCTGCGGTCGATGCCCTCCTCCTCCAGGTAGCCGATGACCTTCTCGCCGCCCTGCCAGCCCGCCGCGTACTGCGCGAAGACGGTGTCGGCGCCGAGGTCGTGGGGCAGCCGCACGGCCCCGAGCACCTTGGTCTTCTCGGCGGCGAGCGCGTCCGCGTCGAAGGACGCGGGCTCCTCCATCGCGGTCAGCGCGAGAAGCTGGAGCAGGTGGTTCTGGATGACGTCGCGGGCGGCGCCGATGCCGTCGTAGTACCCGGCCCTGCCGCCGATGCCGATGTCCTCCGCCATGGTGATCTGGACGTGGTCGACGTACGACCTGTTCCAGAGCGGCTCGAAGAGGGTGTTGGCGAAGCGCAGCGCCAGGATGTTCTGGACGGTCTCCTTGCCCAGGTAGTGGTCGATCCTGAAGACCTGCTCGGGCGCGAACACCTCGTGGACGATCGCGTTCAGGTCCTTGGCCGAGGCGAGGTCGTGCCCGAAGGGCTTCTCGATGACCGCGCGCCGCCACGAGCCGTTCTCCTGGTCGGCGAGCCCGTGCTTCTTGAGCTGCTGCACGACCTGCGGGAAGAACTTCGGCGGGACCGACAGGTAGAAGGCGAAGTTGCCCCCGGTGCCCTGTGCCTGGTCCAGCTCCTTGATGGTGGCCCGCAGCGTCTCGAACGCCGCGTCGTCGTCGAAGTTGCCCTGGACGAAGCGCATCCCCTGGATGAGCTGCTGCCAGACCTCCTCGCGGAACGGCGTGCGGGAGTGCTGCTTGACGGCGTCGTGGACCTCCTGGGCGAAGTCCTCGTGGTCCCACTCCCGGCGCGCGAAGCCGACCAGCGAGAAGCCGGGCGGCAGCAGGCCGCGGTTGGCCAGGTCGTACACGGCGGGCATCAGCTTGCGGCGCGACAGGTCGCCCGTGACACCGAAGATCACCAGGCCGGACGGGCCCGCGATACGCGGCAGCCGCCGGTCGGTGGTGTCACGGAGCGGGTTGGCCCCGATGACGGGAGTCACTGGTTCAGCCCTCCGAGGGAGCGAGGCGCTTGAGTTCCGCCTCGGTCGAGGCCAGCAGGTCGGTCCAGGACTTGGCGAACTTCTCCACGCCCTCGTCCTCCAGCACCTGCACGACATCGTCGTACGAGATGCCCACGCCCGCCAGCGCGTCCAGGTCGGCGCGGGCCTGGTCGTAGGTGCCCGCGATGGTGTTCCCGGGGACCGTGGCGTGGTCGGCGACCGCGTCGAGGGTGGACTCCGGCATGGTGTTGACGATGCCGGGGGCGACCAGGTCCTCGACGTACAGGGTGTCCTTGTAGTCGGGGTTCTTCACGCCCGTCGACGCCCACAGCGGGCGCTGGCGGTGCGCGCCCGCCCGGTCGAGCGCGGCCCAGCGGTCCGAGGAGAAGACCTCCTCGTACGCCTCGTACGCGAGGCGCGCGTTGGCCACGGCGGCCTTGCCGCGCAGCTTCGAGGCGTCGTCCGAGCCCAGCTTCTCCAGGCGCTTGTCGATCTCGGTGTCCACGCGGGAGACGAAGAAGGACGCCACCGAGCGAATCCTGTCCAGGTCGAGGCCCGCGGCCTTGGCCTTCTCCAGGCCGGCCAGGTAGGCGTCCATGACCTTGCGGTAGCGCTCGATGGAGAAGATCAGGGTTACGTTGACGCTGATGCCGAGCCCGATGACCTCGGTGATCGCGGGCAGGCCCGCCTCGGTCGCCGGGATCTTGATGAAGGTGTTCGGCCGGTCCACGAGCCAGGCGAGCTGCTTGGCCTCGGCGACCGTCGCCCTGGTGTGGTGCGCGAGCCTCGGGTCGACCTCGATCGACACCCGGCCGTCCTGGCCGCCGGTCGCGTCGAACACCGGGCGCAGCACGTCGGCCGCGTCCCGTACGTCCGAGGTCGTGATCATCCGTACCGCTTCCTCGACGGTGACCCGCCGGGCCGCGAGGTCGGTCACCTGGGTCTCGTAGCCCTCACCCGCGGAGATCGCCTTCTGGAAGATCGTGGGATTGGTGGTGACGCCCACGACGTGCTGCTGATCGATCAGCTCGGCGAGGGTGCCGGACGTGATCCGCTGCCGCGACAGGTCGTCCAGCCAGATCGCCACGCCTTCGTCGGAGAGGCGCTTCAGTGCGTCTGTCATGGAAATCCATCTCCTGTTTCTGATGTCTCGTCGGTGGTACGGCGTTCGCTGTTCCGGCTGTCCTGCCCGGGGCGGCCGGGGCCCGGCCGCCCCTTCTGGTCAGCGCCGCGCGGCGGCCAGGGATTCCCGGGCGGCGGCGGCCACCGCGTCGGCGGTGAACCCGTATTCCTTGAAGAGGGTCTTGGCGTCGGCCGAGGCCCCGAAGTGCTCAAGCGAGACGATGCGGCCCGCGTCGCCGACGAAGCGGTACCAGGTCAGGCCGACCCCGGCCTCGACCGCGACGCGCGCGCGCACCGACGGAGGCAGCACCGAGTCCCGGTACCCCTGGTCCTGCTCCTCGAACCACTCCACGCACGGCATCGACACGACCCTGGTCGGCACGCCCTCGCCCTGGAGCAGCTCCCTGGCGCCGAGCGCGAGCTGCACCTCGGAGCCGGTGGCGACCAGCACCGCCTCGGGGGCGCCGCCGTCCGCGTCGGCCAGCACATAGCCGCCGCGCGCGGTGTCCTCGTTCGGCTCGTACGTGGGCACGCCCTGCCGGGTCAGCGCCAGCGCGTGCGGGGCGCCCTTGCCGTACACCTTGGTCCAGCGGCGCTGGATCTCGCGCCAGACGAGCGCGGTCTCGTTGGCGTCCGCGGGGCGCACGACGTTGAGCCCCGGGATCGCGCGCAGCGAGGCCAGGTGCTCCACCGGCTGGTGGGTCGGGCCGTCCTCGCCGAGGCCGATCGAGTCGTGGGTGTAGACGTACGTCACCGGCAGGTGCATCAGCGCGGACAGCCGCACCGCGTTGCGCATGTAGTCGGAGAACACCAGGAAGGTGCCGCCGTAGACGCGGGTGTTCCCGTGCAGGGTGATGCCGTTCATCTCCGCGGCCATGGAGTGCTCGCGGATGCCGAAGTGCACGGTGCGGCCGTACGGGTCGGCGCTCGGCAGCGGGTTGCCCGTCGGCAGGAACGACGAGTTCTTGTCGATCGTGGTGTTGTTCGAACCGGCGAGGTCGGCGGAGCCGCCCCACAGCTCCGGCAGCACCGCGCCGAGCGCCTGAAGCGTCTTCTGGGAGGCCGCGCGGGTGGCGAGCGCCTTGCCGGCCTCGAACACCGGCACCGTGTCCTCCCAGCCCTCGGGCAGCTCCTGCGCCCGCATGCGGTCGAACTCGGCGGCGCGCTCCGGGTTGGCGGTGCGCCAGGCGGCGAAGCCCTTCTCCCACTCGGCGCGCGCGTCACGGCCGCGGTCGAGGGCCCGGCGGGTGTGGGCCAGTACCTCGTCCTCGACGACGAAGGACTTCTCCGGGTCGAAGCCGAGGACCCGCTTGGTCGCGGCGACCTCGTCGGCGCCGAGCGCGGAGCCGTGGGCGGCCTCGGTGTTCTGGGCGTGCGGCGCGGGCCAGGCGATGATCGAGCGCATCGCGATGAAGGACGGGCGCTCCGTCTCCGCCTTCGCGGCCTGGAGCGCCGTGTAGAGGGCGTGCGGGTCGAGGTCGCCGTTCTCCTTCGGCTCCACCCGCTGGACGTGCCAGCCGTACGCCTCGTAGCGCGCGACGGTGTCCTCGGACACGGCCGTCTCGGTGTCGCCCTCGATCGAGATGTGGTTGTCGTCCCAGAGCAGGATCAGATTGCCGAGCCGCTGGTGGGCCGCCATCGAGGACGCCTCGGCCGAGATGCCCTCCTGGAGGCAGCCGTCGCCGGCGATCGCGTAGACGTGGTGGTCGAAGGGGGAGGCGCCGGGGGCGGCGTCCGGGTCGAAGAGGCCGCGCTCGTAGCGGGCGGCCATCGCCATCCCGACCGCGTTCGCGACGCCCTGGCCGAGCGGGCCCGTGGTCGTCTCCACACCCGTGGTGTGGCCGTACTCCGGGTGCCCTGGGGTCTTGGAGCCCCAGGTGCGGAACGCCTCCAAGTCGTCCAGCTCAAGGCCGAAACCGGCCAGGTAGAGCTGGATGTAGAGGGTCAGTGAGGAGTGGCCCACGGACAGCACGAAGCGGTCGCGTCCTGTCCAGTCGGCGTCGGCCGGGTCGTGCCGCAGCACCCTCTGGAAGAGGGTGTAGGCGGCGGGAGCCAGGCTCATGGCCGTACCCGGATGGCCGTTCCCGACCTTCTGTACGGCGTCCGCGGCGAGGACACGTACGGTGTCAACGGCCCGCTGGTCCACATCGGTCCACTCAAGGTCAGTCGTGGTCGGCTTGGTGCTCACCCTGGCTCAGGGCTCCTCTCCACATGTCGAATGCCGGTGCGCTGCCCGCTCACCGGCCGCTGTTGAGCCTACCGCTGCCAGAACGCGCGTTCTTTCGTGTTCGCCACAGACTGCCGGGGTACGGCCGGTTCCTTCTCACGGCGCGTGACCAGGAGAATTCACCCGGCCCGCGACCACTGTTCACCGGGCCGCGGCGCGGGCCGCGCGGGAGAGTTCCCGCAGGGCGCCACGCTGCCGTATCCGCGTGCCCGAGGGCGCCATTTCGGGGCGGCGCGTCGCCCCGGGGGGCGGTGGTCAACACGGCCCACCCCACCGGAGGGCGAGGTGGGGGCAGCGTCTAGAGTGGCGTGGTACGCGCGGGCCCTGACCGGGGATTCACCAGCCGAAGGGCCCGCTGGGAGTCTCTGTCAGGGGTGTGCGTGACGGCCGTCGAATCCCGTCCAGCGGGAGCGCTCGAACCGAGCCAAGCCCACCGGCCGTTCGGGGCCCGTGCCAAGGCGTTCGTGGCGCTGACCAAGCCGCGGATCATCGAGCTGCTGCTGATCACCACCGTGCCGGTGATGTTCCTCGCACAGCAGGGCGTGCCCGATCTGTGGCTGGTGCTGACCACCTGTGTCGGTGGTTATCTCTCGGCCGGCGGTGCCAACGCGCTCAACATGTACATCGACCGCGACATCGACGCGCTGATGGACCGCACCGCGCGCCGCCCGCTGGTCACCGGCATGGTCTCGCCGCGCGAGGGCCTGGTGTTCGGGCTCGCGCTCGCCGCCGTCTCCACCGTCTGGTTCGGCCTCCTCGTCAACTGGCTCTCCGCGTGGCTCGCGCTCGGCGCGCTCCTCTTCTACGTGGTCGTCTACACGATGATCCTGAAGCGGCGCACCGCGCAGAACATCGTGTGGGGCGGCATCGCGGGCTGTATGCCGGTGTTCATCGGCTGGTCCGCGGTGACCGGCTCGCTGTCGTGGGCCGCGGTCGTCCTGTTCCTCGTGATGTTCTTCTGGACGCCGCCGCACTACTGGCCGCTGTCGATGCGGGTGAAGGAGGACTACGCGCGCGTGGGCGTGCCGATGCTCCCCGTGCTCGCCAGCAACAAGGTCGTCGCCAAGCAGATCGTCGTCTACAGCTGGGTGATGGTCGTCGTCTCGCTGCTGCTGACGCCGCTCGGCTACACCGGCTGGTTCTACACGGCGGTGGCGCTGGCCACCGGCGGCTGGTGGCTCTGGGAGGCGCACGGCCTGCTCAGGCGCGCGGGCAGCGGTGTCCCGGGGAGCAAGCTCAAGGAGATGCGGCTCTTCCACTGGTCGATCACCTATGTGTCGCTGCTGTTCGTGGCGGTGGCGGTCGACCCGTTCCTGCGCTGACCGCCCGCACCACCGGCTTCCACGAGGCCCCGTCCCCCCGCGGGTCGGGGTCTCGTGCCGTCTTTACTACCGCCAGGTAGCATCCGGTCATGGCTGATACGGAGCACACCGACGAGCAGGCCGAGGACCCCGGGACCGCCGTCGGTGCGGGCGGGGGAGCGGCGACGCCCGAGGAGCGCAGGGCGGCACGCCGCGAGGAGCGCACGGTGGCGAGGCTGGCCCGCGAGGCAGGCGCCTTCGCGCGGGCGCACGGCGGCGCCGAGGCCCAGATAGCGCACCTGGGCCGCAGGGGCTCACGGATCGTGCTGGTCGGCGAGGACGGCCGCTGGGGCGACCTGGTGGCCCCCACCGCCGCGCTCGCCCGGCGCGCGCTGGAGCGTGCGGGCGTCGGCACCCGGGAGGACTTCGACGGGGAGCTGGCGGCCAGGGTCCGCACGGGCCCCTACGAGTGGAAGCGGATGGCCGGAATCCAGCTCGGCGGCGGCCGGGTCTGAGCGCGGGGCGCGCAGGCATCGCCCGCCGGGACCGGGGTAGTCGGATGGACGCACCGGCCAAGTTCCGCCACCACGGGCGGGGTTGGCCACCGACACTCCGGAGCGCATACGCCCGGCGACGAAAGGCGGCGCCGTGACGGCAATAGTGATCATGATCGTGGTCGTTCTCTTCTTCGTGGCCGTGTACCGGGCGGGCAGAAGAGAGCGCGGCAGGCGCGGCACCTGGGTGTACGGATCGTCAGGTGACGGCGGCCACCACGGCCACCACGGCGGCTGGGGCCATCACGGCGGCGGGCACCACGGCGGCGGTGGCCACCACGGCGGTGGCGACGGAGGCGGCGGCAACTGACGCCGGGCCGCGCGCCTTACGCCGATGACACCGACGGCAGGCGCGCGGCCTCGGCCCTCGCGGGCGCGTCCGGCACCGCGTCGGGGCGCTCGCGCAGCGCGAGCCGTACCCGCAGGGTGCCGATCCACACCAGCGCCGCGCCCACCATGTGCAGGCCCACCAGGACCTCCGGCAGGTGCGTGAAGTACTGGACGTAGCCGATGACGCCCTGGGCGAGCAGGATCAGGAAGAGGTCGCGGGTGCGGCGCAGCGGCCCCGGCGGCGCGTCCACCGCCTTCAGCACGAACCAGAGCGCGAAGGTCAGCGAGACCACGATCCAGGCGAACACCGAGTGCAGCTTGGCCACGCTCTCCCAGTCGAGCGGCATCCTGTCCACGTCGCTTGAGTCGCCCGCGTGCGGCCCCGCGCCCGTCACCACCGTGCCCACGGCGATCAGCAGTACGGCGGCGACCACCAGCACGTCCACGAGCTGCCGCACGGCCTTGCCCGCCAGCGGCCGTACCGGCGCGTCGCCCTCGCGGGTGCGCTGCCACATCACCGTGGCCACGGTGATCAGGGCCACGGAGAGCATGAAGTGCGCCGAGACGGTGTACGGGTTGAGGCCCACGAGCACGACGATGCCGCCGAGCACGGCGTTCCCCATGACTAGCCAGAACTGCGTCCAGCCGAGCCTGGTCAGGCTGCGCCGCCGCGGCTTGTGGGAGCGCGCCGCGATGATCGCCCAGCCGACGGCGGCGCACAGCACGTAGGTGAGCATGCGGTTGCCGAACTCCACGGCGCCGTGGAGGCCCATGGCGCCGGTGGCGGTCAGCGAGTCGTCGGTGCACTTGGGCCAGGTCGGGCAGCCGAGCCCGGAGCCGGTGAGCCGGACGGCGCCGCCCGTGCCCACGATGACCACCGTCATCACCAGCGAGGCGAGGGCGGCCCTGGTGACCGTGCGGTCCGCCGGCATCCAGCGCTCGGCGATGAACGCGAGCGGGTTGCGCACGGCTCGGTCGATGTCGTTCCGGGTCACTTTGGGCACGGGTGCCATCGTAAGGGCCCGCTTGTGCACGGCTTCACGAGGGTCGCCGCGGCGCGCTGCGGCAGGACCGCGCACGGCAGGTACGGGGCCGGGCCGGGGTGTACGGGGTCACTCCCAGCGGAAGAAGCGGGCCGCGGCGCCGAGCCCGACGGCCGCCCACACCAGCAGGATCGCGAGGTCGCCCCAGGGCGTCCCCGCGCCGTGCTGGAGCACGTCGCGCAGCCCGTCGCAGAGCGCGGACAGCGGCAGCAGCCGCAGCACGGACTGCGCCCCGTCGGGGAACTTGTCGAGCGGCGCAAGCACCCCGCAGCCGACGAGCAGCAGCAGGAAGACCAGGTTGGCCGCGGCGAGCGTGGCCTCCGCCCTGAGGGTCCCGGCCATCAGCAGCCCGAGCCCCGAGCAGGCCGCGGTGCCGAGCACGAGCAGCAGCAGGACGGCGCCCGGGTTGCCGTGCGGCGACCAGCCGAGCGCGAACGCGATCACCGTCAGCAGCACCACCTGGAGCACCTCGGTGACCAGCACGGAAAGCGTCTTCGCCGCCATCAGGCCCCAGCGCGGCAGCGGGGAGGCGCCGAGCCGCTTCAGCACCCCGTAACGCCGCTCGAAACCGGTCGCGATCGCCTGCCCGGTGAACGCGGTGGACAGCACCGCGAGCGCCAGGACGCCGGGGGTGAGGAAGTCCACCGGGTCGCCGGGGCCCGTGTCCACGATGTCGACGGAGCCGAACAGCACGAGCAGCAGCGCCGGGATCACCACGGTCAGCAGCAGTTGCTCGCCGTTGCGCAGCAGCATCCTGGTCTCCAGGAGCGCCTGCGACACGATCATCCGCGGCAGGGGCGCGGCCCCCGGCATCGGCGCGTACGTACCGGCACTCACGCGCGCAGCTCCTTCCCGGTCAACTCCAAGAAGACGTCCTCCAAGGTGTGGCGCTCCACGGAGATCCGCTCCGGGAGGACGCCGTGCTGGGCGCACCAGGAGGTGACGGTGGCCAGGAGCTGGGGGTCGACGGTGCCGGTGACGCGGTAGCCGCCCGGGGTGGTCTCCGCGGCGGTGGAGTCGGGGGGCAGCGCCTTCAGCAGGGAGCCGACGTCGAGCGCGGGGCGGCCGGTGAAGCGCAGGCTGTTCTCGGCGCCGCCGCGGCAGAGCTGCTCGGGGGAGCCCTGGGCGATGACCCGGCCCGCGTCGATGATCGCGACGTCGTCGGCGAGCTGCTCGGCCTCGTCCATGAAGTGCGTGGTGAGGAGGGCGCTGACCCCGTCGGCGCGCAGCTCGCGCACCAGGTCCCAGGTGGCGTGCCTGGCCTGCGGGTCGAGGCCCGCGGTCGGCTCGTCGAGGAAGACGAGCTCTGGGCGGCCGACCACGGCCATGGCCAGCGCGAGCCGCTGCCGCTGGCCGCCGGAGAGCCGCCGGTAGGGGGTGCGGCCGCAGCCGCCGAGGCCGAGCCTTTCGACCAGCGCGCCGACGTCGAGCGGGTGGGCGTGCAGGCCCGCGACGTGCCGCAGCATCTCCTCGGCGCGCGCGCCCGGGTAGATGCCGCCCGACTGGAGCATCACGCCGATCCTGGGGCGCAGCTCGCGCCCCTCGCGGTACGGGTCGAGGCCGAGGACGCGTACGGTGCCCGAGTCCTGGCGGCGGTAGCCCTCGCAGATCTCGACCGTGGTGGTCTTGCCCGCGCCGTTCGGGCCGAGCACGGCCGTGATGCCGGCGGCGGCCGTCAGCGTGAGGCCGTCGAGCGCGGCCTTCGCGCCGTACCGCATCGTCAGATCCGCCGTACGGACCACCGCCTCGCGTTCCATGCGGGGAAGTCTAAGGAGCCGCCGAGGGCGGTACGCGCGGGGGCCGCGCGGGTGACCCGCGCGCCCGCCGGGGAGGCACCGGCACCGCCCGTGACCACCTGCGACGGGGCCCCGGCGGCTCCGGGAGCCGGGCGAAGGAGGGGGCAATTCCGCAGGTCAGGTTAGGTATACCTAAGTGACGCACGGCACCGCGGGTCGCCCCGGCGTGGCTTGTCACGCTCAGCGGAATTACGCAACAATGGCGTTGTGAAAAACGTCGGCGAGGCTCCGCAGGAAGATCTCGCGGCGGGGCTGCGCGCCGACCACTCCACGCGCAACCGCGTCGCGCGGTCCATCCTGGACCACGGTCCCTCGACGGTCGCCGACCTGGCGGGACGGCTCGGTCTCACCCAGGCCGCGGTGCGCAGGCACCTGGACGCCCTGGTCGCGGACGACGTCGTGGAGCCCCGCGAGAAGCGGGTCTACGGGACACGCTCGCGCGGGCGCCCCGCCAAGGTCTTCGCGCTGACGGACGGCGGCCGTGACGCCTTCGACCAGTCGTATGACAAGCTCGCGGCGGACGCGCTGCGCTGGATCGCCCGGATCGCGGGCGGCGGCACGGCGGGCGAGGCGGCCGTCGCCGCGTTCGCACGCGACCGCGTCGACCAGCTCGCCGAAGCCTACCGGGCGGTCGTCGAGAACGCGCCGCCCGAGCGGCGCACCGAGGCCCTCGCCCGGGCTTTGAGCGCCGACGGCTACGCTGCCACGGCCCGCACCGCGCCGGGCCGCCGCCAGGGCGAGCAGTTGTGCCAGCACCACTGCCCCGTCGTGCACGTGGCGGAGCAGTACCCCCAGCTGTGCGAGGCCGAGACCGAGTTCTTCTCACGGCTCCTCGGCACGCATGTGCAGCGCCTCGCCACGATCGCCCACGGCGACGGCGTCTGCACGACATTCATCCCGCGCGGCGACCCACCGCCGCCGCGCGCCCCCGAGGCACCACCCCCCGGGACAGCAGAGCCACCACAGCAGACGCGGGCCGAAGGCCCGCCAACCGACAGCAGGTCCGGGAGGAACCCCGCATGACTCTCCCCACGGAGACTGCCCACCCCGAACTCGAGGGCCTGGGCAAGTACGAATACGGCTGGGCCGACTCGGACGCGGCGGGCGCCGCGGCCAAGCGCGGTCTGAGCGACGACGTCGTCCGGGACATCTCCGCCAAGAAGGACGAGCCCGAGTGGATGACCAAGCTCCGGCTCAAGGGCCTCAGGCTCTTCGAGAAGAAGCCCATGCCCAACTGGGGCTCCGACCTGTCGGGCATCGACTTCGACAACATCAAGTACTTCGTGCGCTCCACCGAGAAGCAGGCCGAGAGCTGGGAGGACCTGCCGGAGGACATCAAGGCCACCTACGACAAGCTCGGCATCCCCGAGGCCGAGAAGCAGCGCCTGGTCGCCGGTGTCGCCGCGCAGTACGAGTCCGAGGTCGTCTACCACCAGATCCGTGAGGACCTGGAGGAGCAGGGCGTCATCTTCCTGGACACCGACACCGCCCTCAGGGAGCACCCGGAGCTGTTCAAGGAGTACTTCGGCACGGTGATCCCCGCGGGGGACAACAAGTTCGCCGCGCTGAACACCGCCGTCTGGTCCGGCGGCTCCTTCATCTACGTGCCGAAGGGCGTGCACGTGGAGATCCCGCTCCAGGCGTACTTCCGCATCAACACCGAGAACATGGGCCAGTTCGAGCGGACCCTGATCATCGTCGACGAGGACGCCTACGTCCACTACGTCGAGGGCTGCACGGCGCCGATCTACAAGTCGGACTCGCTGCACTCCGCGGTCGTCGAGATCATCGTGAAGAAGGGCGCCCGCTGCCGCTACACGACCATCCAGAACTGGTCGAACAACGTGTACAACCTGGTCACCAAGCGGGCCGTGGCCTACGAGGGCGCCACCATGGAGTGGGTCGACGGCAACATCGGCTCCAAGGTCACCATGAAGTACCCGGCCGTCTACCTGATGGGCGAGCACGCCAGGGGCGAGACCCTGTCCATCGCCTTCGCCGGCGAGGGCCAGCACCAGGACGCGGGCGCCAAGATGGTCCACATGGCCCCCCACACCTCCTCGAACATCGTCTCCAAGTCGGTGGCGAGGGGCGGCGGGCGGACCTCGTACCGCGGCCTCATCGAGATCGGCGAGGGCGCCCCGGGCGCCAAGTCCAACGTGCTGTGCGACGCGCTGCTGGTGGACACCGTCTCGCGCTCGGACACCTACCCGTACGTCGACGTCCGCGAGGACGACGTCTCGATGGGTCATGAGGCCACCGTGTCCAAGGTCTCCGAGGACCAGCTCTTCTACCTGATGAGCCGCGGCCTGTCCGAGGACGAGGCGATGGCGATGATCGTGCGCGGCTTCGTCGAGCCGATCGCGAAGGAGCTGCCGATGGAGTACGCGCTGGAGCTGAACCGGCTGATCGAGCTTCAGATGGAGGGCGCGGTCGGCTGACCGCCGGCCGGCGCCGTCCGACCGCCCACCGCGAGCGGTCGGACGGCCCGCCCCGCGCAACGCGCCCCCGCACCCCACCGATCCGATGACGAAAGAGAGCAGAACGACACCCATGGCCGACAGCCAGAACATCCCGGTGGGGTCGACCACCGCCGGATCGATCGCCGTGGCGGCGGAGTCGACACTCGCCACGCGCATGAGCGCGCCCCCGTCCTTCGACGTGGCGGACTTCCCGGTGCCGCACGGCCGGGAGGAGGAGTGGCGGTTCACCCCGCTGGAGCGGCTGCGCGGGCTGCACGACGGCACCGCCGCCGCCACCGGGTCAGGGCTGAAGGTCGAGATCACCGCCCCCGACCAGGTCGCGGTCGAGACCGTCGGCCGTGACGACGAGCGGCTCGGCCGGGCCGGCACCCCCGTCGACCGGGTCTCCGCCCAGGCGTACTCCGCCTTCGAGAAGGCGACCGTCGTCAGCGTGCCCCGGGAGACCGCCCTCACCGAGCCGATCAGGATCACGGTCCACGGCGAGGCCGAGGGCGGCAGGCCCGCCGTGGTCTACGGCCAGCAGGTGATCGAACTCGGCGCCTTCGCGGAGGCCGTCGTCGTCATCGACCACACCGGCGACGCGGTGCTCGCCGCGAACGTCGACTACGTCCTCGGCGACGGCGCCAGGCTCACCGTCGTCAGCGTCCAGGACTGGGACGACGAGGCCGTCCACATCGGCCAGCACAACGCGCTCGTCGGCCGGGACGCCCAGTTCAAGTCGGTGGTCGTCACCTTCGGCGGCGACGTCGTACGGCTCAACCCCCGGGTCAGCTACGCGGGCCCCGGCGGCGAGGCCGAGCTGTTCGGCCTCTACTTCACCGACCGCGGCCAGCACCAGGAGCACCGCCTCTTCGTCGACCACAACACCCCGCACTGCAAGTCCAACGTGGTCTACAAGGGCGCCCTCCAGGGCGACGACGCGCACGCGGTGTGGATCGGCGACGTCCTCATCGAGGCCGCCGCCGAGGGCACGGACACGTACGAGATGAACCGCAACCTGGTCCTCACCGACGGCGCCCGCGTCGACTCCGTGCCCAACCTGGAGATCGAGACCGGCGAGATCGTCGGCGCCGGACACGCCTCCGCGACCGGCCGCTTCGACGACGAGCAGCTCTTCTACCTGATGGCCAGGGGCATCTCCGAGCGGGAGGCGCGCAGGCTCGTGGTCCGCGGCTTCTTCGCCGAACTCGTCCAACAGATCGGCCTGCCGGACCTTGAGGAGCGGCTGATCTCCCGCATCGAGGAGGAACTGGAGGCATCGGTCGCATGACCACCGGGAACCCCACACCGACCGGCGCGGAAGGCGCCGCCGGATTCCGGCGGGTCTGCTCCGTCGGCGACCTGGAGGACGACGCCCCCAAGCTGGTCGAGATCGATGGCACCCCCGTCTCGGTGGTCCGCACCGAGGGCGAGGTCTTCGCGATCAACGACATCTGCTCGCACGCGAACGTCTCGCTGTCCGAGGGCGAGGTCGAGGACTGCCAGATCGAGTGCTGGCTGCACGGTTCCAGCTTCGACCTGCGCACCGGCAAGCCCTCGGGGCTGCCGGCGACCCGCCCCGTCCCCGTCTACCCCGTAAAGATCGAAGGGGACGACGTGCTCGTCTCCCTCACCCAGGAGTCCTGAGGCACCCATGGCAACGCTTGAAATCCGAGACCTGCACGTCACCGTCGAGGCCGACAACGCCACGAAGGAGATCCTCAAAGGCGTCGATCTCACCGTGAAGCAGGGCGAGACGCACGCCATCATGGGCCCCAACGGCTCCGGCAAGTCCACCCTCGCCTACTCCCTCGCGGGGCACCCCAAGTACACCGTCACCGGCGGCTCCGTCACCCTCGACGGCGAGGACGTCCTCGCGATGAGCGTCGACGAGCGCGCCAGGGCCGGCGTCTTCCTCGCCATGCAGTACCCGGTCGAGGTCCCCGGCGTCTCCGTCTCCAACTTCCTGCGCACCTCCGCCACCGCCATCCGCGGCGAGGCACCCAAGCTGCGCACCTGGGTGAAGGAGGTCAAGGAGACCATGGAACGGCTCCAGATCGACCCCTCGTTCGCCGAGCGCAACGTCAACGAGGGCTTCTCCGGCGGTGAGAAGAAGCGCCACGAGATCCTCCAGCTCGAACTGCTGAAGCCGCACATCGCGGTCCTCGACGAGACCGACTCGGGGCTCGACGTGGACGCGCTGCGGGTGGTCTCCGAGGGCGTCAACCGGGTCCGTGAGTCGGGCGACGTCGGCACCCTGCTGATCACCCACTACACGCGGATTCTCCGCTACATCAAGCCCGACTACGTCCATGTCTTCGCCCAGGGCCGCGTCGTCGAGTCCGGCGGCGCCGAACTCGCCGACAAGCTGGAGAACGAGGGCTACGAGGCATATGTGAAGGGAGGCGCATCCGCGTGACAGCGGCCCATCAGGGGCTTTCCGGCCTGCTCGACACCGAGACGATCCGCAAGGACTTCCCGGTGCTCGACCGCCTGGTCCACGACGACCGCAAGCTCGTCTACCTGGACAACGCGGCGACGTCCCAGACACCGCGCCAGGTGCTCGACGTGCTGAACGAGTACTACGAGCAGCACAACGCCAACGTCCACCGCGGGGTGCACGTCCTCGCGGAGGAGGCCACCGCGCTCTACGAGGGCGCCCGCGACACGGTCGCCTCGTTCATCAACGCCCCCAGCAGGGACGAGGTCGTCTTCACCAAGAACGCCTCGGAGTCGCTGAACCTCGTCGCCAACATGCTGGGGTGGGCCGACGACCCCTACCGGGTCGACGAGGACACCGAGATCGTCATCACGGAGATGGAGCACCACTCCAACATCGTCCCGTGGCAGCTCCTCTCGCAGCGCACGGGCGCGAAGCTGAGGTGGTTCGGCCTCACCGACGAGGGCAGACTCGACCTGTCCGACCTGGACAAGGTCATCAACGAGAAGACCAAGGTCGTCTCCTTCGTCCTCGTCTCCAACGTGCTGGGCACGCTCAACCCCGTCGAGGACATCGTGCGCCGCGCCCAGGAGGTCGGCGCGCTCGTCCTGATCGACGCCTCCCAGGCCGCCCCGCACATGCCGCTCGACGTCCAGGCCCTCCAGGCCGACTTCGTGGCGTTCACCGGGCACAAGATGCTGGGCCCCACCGGCATCGGGGTGCTCTGGGGCCGCCAGGAGCTGCTGGAGGACCTGCCGCCCTTCCTCGGCGGCGGCGAGATGATCGAGACGGTGTCCATGCACTCCTCGACCTACGCCCCCGCGCCCCACAAGTTCGAGGCGGGCACGCCCCCCATCTCCCAGGCCATCGGCCTCGGCGCGGCGGTGGACTACCTGACCTCGATCGGCATGGACCGGATCGCGCGGCACGAGCACGCCCTCACCGAGTACGCCGTGCAGCGGCTGCGGGCCGTGCCCGACCTGAGGATCGTCGGACCCGCCACCGCCGAGGACCGCGGCGCCGCGATCTCCTTCACGCTCGGTGACATCCACCCCCACGACGTGGGGCAGGTCCTCGACGAGCTGGGCATCGCCGTCCGGGTGGGCCACCACTGCGCCCGCCCGGTCTGCCTGCGGTACGGAATTCCCGCGACCACCAGAGCGTCTTTCTATCTGTACTCCACGCCCTCCGAGATCGACGCGCTGGTCGAGGGCCTGGAACACGTACGGAATTTCTTCGGCTGAGAAGAGGCTGGGCGTGCGCACCACCGGGGCGGTTTCACCGGCGCCTGCACCGGAACCCGAAGGCGGGGGACGGCGTCGGCGGGCCCGCCCGCGGTGGTGCGCGACGACCGAGAGGACGCGAGGTCAAACGCTGTGAAGCTTGATTCGATGTACCAGGACGTCATCCTGGACCACTACAAGCACCCGCACGGTCGTGGTCTCAGGGAGGGCGACGCCGAGGTGCACCACGTCAACCCGACCTGCGGCGACGAGATCACGCTGCGGGTCAAGTACGACGGCTCGCGCATCGCAGACGTGTCGTACGAGGGCCAGGGCTGTTCCATCAGCCAGGCGAGCGCGTCCGTGCTGAACGAGCTGCTCGTCGGCAAGGACGTCGCCGAGGCCCGGCACATCCAGGACGTCTTCCTGGAACTGATGCAGTCGAAGGGCCGGATCGAGCCGGACGACGCCATGGAGGAGGTGCTGGAGGACGCCGTCGCCTTCGCCGGTGTCTCCAAGTACCCCGCCCGGGTGAAGTGCGCCCTGTTGAGCTGGATGGCCTGGAAGGACGCGACCGCGCAGGCGCTCGCGGAGGAGGCGAAGACCGCATGAGCGAGAACGAGACGGCCCAGATGGTCCCCGGAGCCTCGGCTTCGGAGGAGGAGCTGCGCGAGGCCCTGATGGACGTCGTCGACCCCGAGCTGGGCATCGACGTCGTCAACCTCGGCCTGATCTACGGGCTGCACATCGACGACAGCAATGTCGCCACCGTGGACATGACGCTGACGTCCGCGGCCTGCCCGCTGACCGACGTCATCGAGGACCAGGCGCGCTCCGCGACCGAGGGCATCGTCAACGACCTGAAGATCAACTGGGTCTGGATGCCGCCGTGGGGCCCCGACAAGATCACCGACGACGGGCGCGAGCAACTGCGCGCCCTGGGGTTCAACGTCTGAGCGACGTGACACCCGAGGCGGGGCCGCCCGCGGAGGTTCTTCCACACCTCCGCGGACGGCCCCGCCTCCGTTGCGTGGGGCCTGTCCGGGGTCCGCGGCCGGGCGGCGCCGGGGGAGGGGCGCTCGGGCACCGCGATGCGCACGGGGCGCCCCCGACGTACGAGGGCACCCCGATACGTACGCCCGTACATAGCGTCGCTAAGGTGCCCCGCATGGGATATCTGACGCTCGCCGGGGCCATCGCCGCCGAGATAGCGGCCACCAGCTCGATGAAGTACAGCGAGGGCTTCAGCCGCCTGCTGCCCTCGCTTGTCACCGCCGCCGGATACCTGATCTCGTTCGTGCTGCTCGCGCAGACCCTCAAGACCATTGGCGTGGGCACCGCCTACGCCATCTGGTCGGGCGCGGGAACCGCCGCCATGGCGGTGATCGCCGCCCTCTTCCTCGGCGAGAGCATGAACCTGATGAAGGCGGCCGGGATCGTCCTCATCATCGGCGGCGTCGTCCTGCTCAACCTCGGCGGGGCGCACTGATGCCGCGGCGCCACGACCCCGGGCGCCGCGCCCGTATCGTCGCCGCCGCCCTCGACGTTATCGGCGCGCACGGCGTCGCGGGGCTCACCCACCGCACCGTCGCCGCGGCGGCCGACGTCCCCCTCGGCTCCACCACGTACCACTTCGCGACCCTCGACGACCTGCTGGCCGCGGCGCTGCGGGAGCTGAACGACCAGTTCGCGGCGCAGGTGCGGCGGAGCCCGGTGGTCCACGACCCGGGCGGCGACTTGGCCGACCAACTCGCCGCCGCCATCGGCTTCTGGCTCTCCGGCGAGCCCACCAGGGTCGAGCTTGAGTACGAGGTGTACCTCGCCGCCCTGCGCCGCCCCGCGCTGCGCCCCGTCGCCGAGGAGTGGTGCGCCGCGCTCACCGGGCTGCTGCGCGCCCGCACGGACCCGGTCACCGCCCGCGCCCTCGCCGCCCTCACCGACGGCATCTGCCTCCAGGTGCTGCTCACCGGCGCCCGCTACGACGAGGCGTACGCGCGCGAGATGCTGGCACGGCTCCTTCCCCGCACCGGCGGTGACGGCCGGGCGGGCCCGTGACCGGCACCTGAGACGGGAGCGGCACCGGTTCGCACCGGTGCGGGCGGGGCGGTTAGGTTGCTGCCATGACCGACACGAACGCGCCTCGCAAGGGCGGCGCCGTAGCCAGCGGCCTCGCCACCGTCACCGCGGACGGCACCGTCCTCGACACCTGGTACCCCGCCCCCGAGCTGTCCCCCGAGCCCGGTGAGAGCGGCACCGAGCGGCTCGACGAGCAGAGCGCGGTACGGCTCCTCGGCGCGGACGCCGCGCGGGCGGTGCGCTCCGACCCCCGCCGCGGTGTGGAGACCGTCGCCGTGCGCACGGTGATCGCCTCCCTCGACGACAAGCCGGTCGACGCGCACGACGTCTATCTGCGGCTGCACCTCCTCAGCCACCGCCTGGTGCGCCCGCACGGGCAGAACCTGGAGGGCGTCTTCGGCCTCCTCACCAACGTCGCCTGGACGTCCCTCGGCCCGGTCGCCGTCGCAGAGCTGGAGCGGGTGCGCCTGGCGGCCCGCGCCGAGGGGCTGCACCTCCAGGTCACGTCGGTCGACAAGTTCCCCCGCATGACGGACTACGTGGCGCCCCGCGGGGTGCGCATCGGCGACGCCGACCGGGTCCGCCTCGGCGCCCACCTCGCCGAGGGCACCACCGTGATGCACGAGGGCTTCGTCAACTACAACGCGGGCACCCTCGGCACCTCGATGGTGGAGGGCCGGATCTCCGCGGGCGTCGTCGTCGGCGACGGCTCCGACATCGGCGGCGGCGCCTCCACCATGGGCACGCTCTCCGGCGGCGGCAACGTGGTCATCACCATCGGCGAGCGGTGCCTCATCGGCGCCGAGGCCGGGGTGGGCATCGCGCTGGGCGACGAGTGTGTCGTCGAGGCGGGCCTCTACCTGACCGCGGGCACCCGGGTCACCATGCCCGACGGCCAGGTCACCAAGGCCAGAGACCTCTCCGGCGCCTCCCACATCCTCTTCCGCCGCAACTCCACCACGGGCACGGTCGAGGCCCGCCCGAACAACGCGGTCTGGACGGGTCTCAACGACGTGCTGCACAGCCACAACTGACCCTCCCCAGGGGCGGCCCCGTGTCGGTGGCCGCCCCCCCGCTTGACCTCAAGTGCGGTTCAGGTCGGAGGGTGGCGGCAGGCACAGCCGAGCACCGAGAACCGTGGAGGCGCCATGCGGACGCTGCGTACCGACACCCTGCCCGACCTGTCGGGGAGCCACGGCGGCCCCGCATTCTTCAGCACCTGGCGGGTGGGGAGCCCCGAGCGGCAGCGACGGGTGGCGGAGGCGGTCGCCGAAGCCTGGGAGAAGCGGGAGTGGCCCCATCCGGGGCTGCTGTCGTACGCGGTGTTCGCGAACACCGACGGCGACCACCTCATGCACCAGTCGCTCTGGCGCGACCAGCGCGCCCACCAGGAGTTCGTACGCCTCGCGAGCAACGGCCGCGACGAGCGCAACGCCGAGGTCGACCGGGCGGCGCCCGGCATCGAGCGGATCGGCCTCGCGCGCACCCGCCACTACCGCGGCGGCACCTTCCGCGACGGCGTCTTCACCCCGCGCACCGGGCCGCAGCCCACGCCGGACAGCGGCATCGCGGTCCTGGTGAAGATCGTCTTCGAGGGCCCTGACGAGGAGCGGCAGCGGGCCTGGACCGACGCCCTGATCCAGGCCCTCGCCACCGAGCCCGAGCCCATGACCGGCGCCCGCAGCGCCGACTTCCATCTCGGCCTCGACGGCGCCACGGTGTTCAACTACTCGGTGTGGGACAGCGAGCAGGCCCACAGGGACCGGCTCGCGGCCCACGGCGAGGGCATCGGCTCGCCCACCCCCGCATGGGAGAGGACCCGCGACTTCCCCGGGCACCTCGTGGAGTCCGACCGGCTCACCCGGAACCGCCTCGCGGTGCGGCTGGTGCCCGAGGAGCCGGACGGCCGCTGACGCCCGGCCCCCGGCCCCCGGCCCCCGGCCCCCGTGCGGCGGCTAGAGCGAGCCCAGCCGGATGATCTGCGGGTCGTGGTCGCTGTTCTGGTCGGCGAACTCGGCGTTGATGTGGACGCTGTCGTAGTCGAAGCGGCCCCCGCGCAGCGCCGGGCTGATCAGCATCTGGTCGAGCACCTGGCTGTTGCCCTGGTAGTCGTATGTGTAACGCTCCTTCTTCGGCAGCGACTTGATCGCCGACCAGAGCGCACCGCCCTTCTCCAGGCGCGCGGTGGTCGCGGAGAACTCGAAGTCGTTGATGTCGCCGATCGCGAGGACGGACGCCCTCCTGTCCACCTTGAGCAGCTTCGCCGCGAAGTCGTTCACCTCCGCGGCCTGCTGCTGCCGCTGCGCTTCAGAACCGCGCGTGGGCGGCTGGAAGTTCGAGGTCAGCGGGTAGTCGCCGCCCTTGGAGGCGAAGTGGTTGGCGATGACGAAGACGGTGCGGCCGCGGAAGACGAACTCGCCGGCGAGCGGCTTGCGGCTGTCCTTCCACGCGTCGCTGCCCGGGTCGACACGCCCCGGGGAGGCGGTCAGCGCGGGCCTGCCGTGGTCCTCGGCCACCCCGACCGCGGTGGTGGCGTCGCCGCCGGGGCGGTCGGTGAACGAGACCCGGTCGGGGTTGAACAGGAAGCCCTGCCGGATGTTGCCGCCGGGCTCGCCGCCGTCCGCCTTGTCGACCGGGTCGATGGAGCGCCACTCGTAGCGGGGGCCGCCCGCGGCCACCACCGCGTCGACGAACCTGGCCACCGTCTCGTCCGCGGCGACCGTGCCGTCGTCGGTGGCGCCGTTGTTGTCCTGGATCTCCTCCAGGGCCACGATGTCGGGCGTCGCCAGATGCGTCACCACGCCCTCGGCGAGCCGGTCGAACTTGTCCTGCGGGTCCGTCGCGGCCAGGTTCTCCACGTTGTACGTGGCCACCGCCAGCTCACCCGGCTTCTGCCGCCTGGTGGTCTCCTTCTCGATGCCGCCGTCCACGACCCGCCCCAGGGTGCGCGCGGAGAGGGTGTAGCCGCCGAACTGGTTGTAGTCGAGCGGCCCCTCGGTGGTGCCCGCGAGCCGGTCGCCGACGTCGGCCACGGGGAACGGCTGGTCGTCGACCGGCACCAGGGACTGGACTTCGAGGCGCCCCGAGTTCTGCTGCGTGTACGAGCCGTAGACGGCGCCGCCGCGCCGGTCCTGGTTCTGGCGCGGCTTCACCGTCACCCACAGCTCCGCGTAGGGGTCGGTGCCGGTGATCACCCGGGAGGTGCCGATCCTGACGTTCATGCCTTCGAGCGACTCGTACAGGTCGAGGGCGTACGCGCGCGGGCGCAGCGGCAGTTGGGCGATGGAGCCCGCGGCGTGCGGGTCGCCCGCGGGGGTGTACGCGTCCGGCACGGAGCGGTCGTCGAGGGTGACCGCCTTCGGCAGCGCGTTGCCCGAGGAGTCGACGGTCACCTTGGGGCCCGTCAGCTCGGTGACCGACTGGCCGCCCGCCGCGACACCGCCGGGGGTGTACTCGGACACGGTGCCCGACACCCGTACCGCGTCACCCGGCTTCACGGTGGGGGCGCTCCCGGTGTAGACGAACACGCCCTCGCTGGTGGCGGCCGAGTCGTCCGGGTGCGGGTCCTGGTACCAGAAGCCCTGCGAGGAGCCGTAGGCGCGCACCCCGGTGACGATCCCGGGCACGTCCGTGACCGGCATGCCGGCGAGCGGGGAGGTCCTGGTGTCGCCCTGGATGTCGTGGATGCGGATCTTGCCGCCCGCGCTCGCGGACGCGGGGGCGGTGAGCGCCATCGGCAGCAGGGTGGAGCAGACGGCGGCGACGGTGAGCGCGGCGAGCCGCGACGAGGTCTTGCTCGGCAAGGGGAGTCCTCCCGGGAACGGGTGCCGGCACCGGGACGGGGCGGGGGCCGCCGCGCGGGTCGGCGGGGTGCCCTCCGCCGGGGTCGCCAGCGCTTCTACGCGCGTCAATCTCTTCTGTCGGCGGGGAGTTGTCAAGGTTTGGCCGGTGTACGAGGGTGGTCGGGGAGATGAACCGGGCGGCATGGGGCGAAATCCGTCTAGGCTGAGCCGTCGCCCCGTACCGCGGTATCCGCAGTACCGGGTCGCCCTGCCGTACCGCCTCAAGGAGACTCGGTCGATGTCAGACAGCTCTGTCCTGCCTCCGGTGCGGTTGCGCCCCGAGGCTGAGCTTGCCAGGGACGCGCTCGCCGCCCCGCTGCTCGCCCGCGCCGTGCGGCTCGCCCGCTGGGCGGAACCCGGGCTCAAGGTCGGCGCGGACGGCGAGCTGGGCGAGGAGGAGCTGGCCGCCGCCACCGCGCGGCTCGGCGACGGCGCGGACGGCGCGGCCACCGCGGCGGCGTGGCGGGTGGCGCTCGGCGCCGGGCTCGTGGAGGTGCCGGACGCGGCTGACCCCGAGCCGGGCGTGGTCGGTGGCGCCGCCCTCGCGGCGATCGCCTCGGGCTCCCCGGCCGACGTGCTCCGGCTCTGGCTCGCGGCGCTCGACGTGGCCGTCGCGGACGCGGCCACAGGGGGCGGGTCGGCGGCGGGCGACGAGGCCGCCTTCCTCGATGGCGTCCTGGGCAATCTCTATCTGCTCTCGGCGGACGCGGAGAGCGCCGCGGCGGCGCCCGCGGGCGCCGACGGGCACCCCGGGGGCGCCGAGAGGCAGGACGAGGGCCGGGTGCCGCTGCCCGCGCTCGCCGCTTCCGTGATCATGCCGGAGGGCATGGGCGAGCCGAGCGACGATGTGCTGGAGCGGGTCTCGGAGGCGATGGTCCGGCTCGACGGCCAGTTCCGGCTGCTGGAGACGGTGGGGCTGGTCGAGTTCAGCCCCGTCGACGAGGCGCTGATGGCGGAGGTCGAGGCGGACGCCGACCCCGCCGTGACGGCCGCGGGCATCGACCCCTCGGACGTCGCGCGCTACGGCCTCGTCAGGCTGACCCCGCTCGGCCGCCACGGGCTGCGCCGTAGGCTGCTCGATGCCGGGTACGAGGCGCCCGCGGTCGGCGACCTCGCGTCCCTGGACGCGGCCGGGCTGCTGCGGGGCACCGCGGACTACCCTCAGGACGCCGCGCAGGAGGAGATCGAGGGCTGGCTCGAACGCCACGAGCCGCTGTCAGGCGCCCGCGAACTCCTCGCCGCCGCCCGTGGCGAGGACCCCGGGGCGCCGCTGCGCAGGCTCCGCTGCCAGCAGGCGCTGTCCCTGGTCGGCCCCGCCGCCGAGCCCGCGCTGCGCGAGGTGCTCGACGACCCCGAACTCGGCGGCCTCGCCCGGGTCTGGCTCTCCGAGCGCGGCGCCGCCGACGTGCCGCCGCCGGGCGAGACCATGATCTTCTGGCTGACCATCGACACCCTCGCCGCCCAGCTCGACGCGGAGGGCAACTCGCCGGAACTCCAGGGCCTCGTGGAGGGCCTGGCCCGCCAGCACAGCGGCTTCTTCGACACCGCGTGGCGGGTACGGCACCCGGCGACCGCCGACGTCCTCGACGCGATGGGGCGGCTGCACCCCGACAAGCGGGTGGCCAAGGAGGCACGCAAGGCGGCGTTCAAGGCGCGCTCGCGGCAGGAGGACTGAGACCGCCTCCAGGGGGGCGCGCCCGTTGTCCGCGCGCCGCTGCCGCTGCCGCAGGTCCGCAGGTCCGCACGGGAGGGACCTGCGGCGGGGCGGTGTGACGGCTGCCGCATGCCCGTACGCCCGCATGCCCGCATGCCTGTGTGCCTGTGTGCCTGTGTGCCTGTGTGCCCGCATGTCCATGTGCCCGCGCACGCAGGTGGGGATAGGTGCCCTCACCATTCACTCTCTTTACCCTGCTTGAGTGATCCTTTTCCAAGGGCTGAAGTGTGCTTTGGTCCGTGCTGGGGTCGCATTTACCTTCGAAGTCGCCCGGACAGCGCCGGGACGTCGGCAGCCGTTCAGCCGAAGTTCTCCGTCGGGCGCAACCGTGAGGGCCGAATCCAGCTCAGTGCCGCCCCTCACGGTTCGGGTCCCGACCTCACAGGAGAAACCATGACGTTCACCCGCAGGGAGTTCACCAGTCGCACCGCGGCCACCGGGGCCGGGGTGGCGCTGGTCGGCAGCGCCGGGGTGCTCGCCACCGCCCCGGGCGCCCTGGCCTCCTCGCGCCACGGACACGACGGCCACGACGGGCACGGACACGGGGACGACCACGGGCACGGCCATGGCCACGGCCATGACGACGGGGTGGGCTACGGCCCCCTGCGGGACGACCCCGAGGGCCTGCTGGCGCTGCCCGAGGGCTTCTCGTACCGCGTCATCACCTACACCGGCAGGACGACGCTTGAGTCGGGCGAGTCCACCCCCTCCAACCACGACGGCACCGCCGCCTTCCCGGGCCCCCGCGGCACCACCCTGCTGGTCAACAACCACGAACTCGGCGGCCCGCGCTCCGACTGGGAGTACCCGGTGCCGCTGCCCGAGGGCCTGGTCTACGACGAGGCGGCATCCGGCGGCTGCACGGTCGTCGAGGTGCGGCACGGCGGCCAGGTCGCGGAGTGGGTCGGCATCGCCGGCACCTCCACCAACTGCGCGGGCGGCGCGACCCCCTGGGACACCTGGCTCACCTGCGAGGAGACCGAGGACAAGGCCGGGCAGAACGGCATGGCCAAGGACCACGGCTATGTCTTCGAGGTCGACCCCGACGACCGCCGCGCCAACCGCCACCCGAAGCCGGTCAAGGCGCTCGGCCGCTTCGCCCACGAGGCCGCCGTCGTCGACCCGGCACACGGCCACGTCTACCTGACCGAGGACGCCGACAGCCCCAACGGCCTCTTCTACCGCTGGACCCCGCCGCACGGCTTCCACCACGGCCGCGGCAGGCTGCGCGGCCTGGCCGACGAGGCCGGCACCTTCGAGGCGTTCAAGTGCTTCGACTCCGGCGGCCACTTCGTCGACGACCTCTCCCGCGCCACCAGGATCGGCACGGTGTACGGCGTGGACTGGGTGGAGGTCCCCGACCGCGACGCCGCCTCCACCTCGGTGCGCAAGCAGTTCGAGGACGGCGAGGTCACCCGCGCCCGCAAGCTGGAGGGCATGTGGTGGGCGGACGGCGGCACCTACGTCGTCTCCTCGTTCGCCCGCGAGGAGAGCCCGGTGCAGCACGACGGGCAGGTCTGGTTCTACGACCCGCGCCGCCGCACCCTCACCCTCAAGGTGCTGCTCAAGGTCAACCCCGACCCCGGCAAGGAAGGCGCCTTCGACGGCCCGGACAACATCACCGTCTCCCCGTACGGCGGCATCGTGCTCGCCGAGGACGGCGAGGGCGTCTCGCACCTGTTCGGCGCCACCGACAGCGGCCGCACCTACCCGATCGCCCGCAACGAGCTGAACATCGGCACCGCGGAGGAGCCGTCGTACAGCGAGTTCACCGGCGTCACCTTCTCGCCCGACGGCAGGACCCTCTACGCCAACATCCAGACCCCCGGCATCATGCTCGCCATCACCGGCCCCTGGAAGCGGCACCCCAAGGGCCACTGACCCCGCACCCGCGGCGGCAGGACGGGGAGGCCGCCGCGGACGGCGCGGGCAGGAGCGCCGGGCGAAAAGCCGTGGCGGCGCCGACGCCCGCTTCCCTACCGTGGACATGTCCGGCGGCGGCGCGGCAGACGCCGCCAGAGCCGCCGGGCGCGCACCTCCCGGTGCGCGGCCGCGGCCCCCCGCGCACGCGGGCACCGCGGCCGGTCCACGATCTCGGGGGGCCGCGGCCCGCCATGCCCCCAGGGGCGTGCGCCCCGCCGTGTGCTTCCCCGTCCCGTGCCTCAGGGCACACCGAATTCGGGGGAATTCACATGGCGCGTTTCAACAGCCGTATCCACCGGCCGCCCGCGGTCTCCGCGGTCCGCGGCACCGGCCACGCGGACACCCACGAGGGTGGCTCCGGCCGCCTGCGCGACGAGCGCGGTGAGCTGTTCCTGCTCGCCGTCACCCACATGGTCTCCCAGCAGACGTTCTACGAGTCCGGGGGCGCGCGCGACGACCGCTTCACGGCGCTGGTGCGCACCCTCGCGGTCGAGGACCCGGAGTGGACCGCGGGCCTGCTCGGCTGGCTGCGCGGTCCCGGCGCGCTGCGCACCGCGTCCCTGGTCGGCGCCGCCGAGTACGTGAAGGCGCGGCTCGACGCGGGCGCCGCAGAGGGACCCACCGGGCGGCGGGTCGTGGCGTCGGTGCTCCAGCGCGCCGACGAGCCGGGCGAGCTGCTGGGCTACTGGACGTCGCGGTACGGGCGCGCCGTGCCCAAGCCGGTCAAGCGGGGCATCGCCGACGCGGTGCGGCGGCTGTTCACCGAGCGCGCGCTGCTGCGCTACGACACCGCGTCCAAGGGCTACCGCTTCGGCGACATCCTCAACCTGGTGCACGCGGCGCCCGATCCGGCGCGGCCCTGGCAGTCCGACCTGTTCCGGTACGCGCTCGACCGCCGCCACCACCCGGAGACCGCGGTGCCCCCGGCGTCCAGCCGGATGCTCACCGCGCACCGGGAGCTGATGGAACTGCCGGTGGCGCGGCGGCGCGAGGTGGTCGTCGGCGAGGGCGGCGCGGAGCGTCTCGCCGCCGCGGGCATGTCCTGGGAGGCGCTGGCGGGCTGGCTCCAGGGGCCGCTCGACCGGGCCGCCTGGGAGGCCGTCATCCCCTCCATGGGCACCATGGCGCTGGTGCGCAACCTGCGCAACTTCGACGAGGCCGGGGTCGGTGACGACGTCGCGGCCCGGGTCGCCGACGCCATCGCCGACCCGGAGAACGTGGCGCGCTCGCGCCAACTGCCCTTCCGCTACCTGTCCGCGTACCGCAACGCGCCCTCGCTGCGCTGGGCGTACGCGCTGGAGCGCGCGCTCGGCCACTCGCTGTCCGAGGTGCCGAGGCTGCGGGGGCGCACCCTGGTGCTGGTGGACCGCTCGGGCTCGATGTTCTTCAGCAGGGTCTCCGACCGCTCCGAGCTGACCAGGGCGGACGCGGCGGCGGTCTTCGGCACGGCGCTCGCGCTGCGGGCCGAGGACGCGGACCTGGTGCAGTTCGGCTCGGAGAGCCACCCGGTGCCGCTGGCGCGCGGCGACTCGGTGCTGAAGGCGCTCGACCGCTTCGGCGACCTCGGCGGCACCCACACCACCGCGGCCGTACGCAAGCACTACCGGGGCCATGACCGGGTGCTGATCGTCACCGACGAGCAGGCCGCGCACCACCACCGCGGCACCCCGGCCGACCAGGTCCCGGCGGACGTGCCCGTCTACACCTGGAACCTGGCCGGGTACCGGGTCGGGCACGGGGTCTCGGGGGTGCCGGGCCGCCACACCTTCGGCGGCCTCGGCGACGCCGCGTTCCGCGTGGTACCGCTGCTTGAGGCGGGGCAGGCGGCGGGGTGGCCCTGGCAGCACTGACGCCGTCCTGGCGGGCTCCGGCACCCACCCCGGCGGCCGGGCGCCCGTCCCGCGTGACACCCGCGCGGGACGGGCGCCCCGCGGACACCCGCTAGAGTGCCTTCGCCGCCGGTTTCACCATCCCGCGTACCGTGCGCGCCTTGATGAACTCGCCCATCGCCGTCATGTCCCACTCGCCCGAGTACTGCCGGATGAGCTTGCACATCAGGACGCCGGTCTGCGGCTCGGCGTTGGTGAGGTCGAAGCGGACCAGCTCCTCGCCGGTGGCCGCGTCGAGCAGGCGGCAGTACGCCTTGGCGACCTCGGTGAACTTCTGTCCTGAGAAGGAGTTCACGGTGAAGACCAGCCCGGTGGCCTCCTGGGGGAGGCGGCCGAGGTCGACGGTGATCGTCTCGTCGTCGCCCGCGCCCTCGCCGGTCAGATTGTCGCCCGAGTGCTTGACCGCGCCGCCGAGGATGGTGAGGCGGCCGAAGTAGCAGCTCTCCAGGTGGTTGCGCTCGGGTCCGAAGGCGATGACCGAGGCGTCCAGGTCGATGTCCTTGCCGCGGTACGCGGGCTCCCAGCCGAGCCCCATCCTGACCACGGAGAACAGCGGGCGGCCCGCCTTGACCAGGGACACCGTCTCGTTCTTGCGCAGGTTCACCCGGCCCTTGTCCAGGTTGACCTTCCCGGCCGCGGGGGCGGGCGGCGCGGCGGCGGGCGGTGCCGCCGGTGCGGGCGGGGCGCTGATACGGGGGTCGGCGGCGGGCGCGGGCGGCGCCGGGGGAGCGGGCGGCGCGGGCGGCGCCATGGCGGCGGGGGCCGCCTGGGCGGGGGCGGGCGCGCTGTCGTCCACCGTCACCCCGAAGTCGGTGGCGATGCCCGCGAGTCCGTCCGCATACCCCTGGCCGACCGCGCGCGCCTTCCAGGCGTCGCCCCTGCGGTAGATCTCCACGACCACCAGCGCCGTCTCCCCGCCGAGCCGTGGCGGGGTGAACGTGGCGAGCACGGCGGAGCCGTCGGCGTCCCTGATCGTGGCGGTGGGCTCGACGCCCTGGAACGTCTGGCCTGCGGCGTCCGGGCTCGCGGTGATGACGATCTTCTCGATCTCCGCGGGCACCGCGGCGGTGTCCACGGAGACCGAGTCGGGCGCCGTGCCGCCGCCCGCGTGGTGGGCGACGCCGGGGCCCGACGGCTGGTTGTAGAAGATGAAGTCGTCGTCGGAGCGCACCTTGCCCGCCGCGGTGAGCAGCAGCCCCGATACGTCGAGGCGCACGGGCGCGGCGACGTCCACGGCGACGCGGGCCGCGGTCAGCGGGATGTTCGAGCCGGGGGTCATAGCGGTCATGTGGGGTCCAACGACGAAGGTCGCTTTACCGTTCCCTTACCCGGTGCCCGTTTGCCCGCCGCCCGCGCCGTCACCTGTTCCAGCGCGGGGGGTCGGTGGTGAACTCGCCGCCCAGCGTGGACTGGCCCGCCTTCTCCGGGTCGAGTTCGCCGTGCCGCGCGAGCAGCGGCCCCGCGTAGCGCTCGGAGTCGTCCCGGGGCTCGTAACCGAGCGCACGCGCGCTGGAGAGGTCCCACCACAGCCGGGTGTTGGCGGAGGAGCCGTACACCACCGTGTGCCCGACGCCCTCGGCGGTGAGGGCGGCGTGGAAGAGCCGGGCGCCGTCGGCGGGGCTCATCCAGATCGAGAGCATCCGCACGCTGGTGGGCTCGGGGAAGCAGGAGCCGATGCGCACGGACACCGTCTCGATGCCGTGCTTGTCCCAGTAGAGCTGTGCCAGGTCCTCGCCGAACGCCTTGGACAGGCCGTAGAAGGTGTCGGGCCTGTGCGGGGTCCCGACCGGCACCAGCGCCTCCCGCGGGTGCGGTGCCGCGCCCCGCGGGTACGGGGTGAAG
The DNA here is from genome assembly GCF_044457285.1 of Streptomyces sp. NPDC050560. Classification (NCBI taxonomy): domain Bacteria; kingdom Bacillati; phylum Actinomycetota; class Actinomycetes; order Kitasatosporales; family Streptomycetaceae; genus Streptomyces; species Streptomyces sp. NPDC050560. The sequence goes on along the minus strand of NZ_JBITGT010000006.1, from coordinate 4,249 downwards.
CCGACCGCGTGGTTGGAGGAGGCGAACACCACGCGCCGCACGCCCTCTTCGCGTGCGGCCTCGTAGAGGTTGTACGTGCCCCGTACATTGGCGTCGAGGATCTTGTCGAAGGTGGACTCCAGGGAGATCCCGGCGAGATGGAGTACGGCGTCCGTGCCGCGCACCGCGGCCCTGAGCGCGGCCACGTCCCCGAGGTCGGCCGTGATCGCGTCGGGCGCGCCCGGCACCGGGACCGCGTCGAACAGCCGCAGCGCGTAGCCGTACTCCGGCAGCAGCTCCCGCATCAGGGTGCCGACGCCGCCTGCGGCGCCGGTGAGCAGGACGGTGCGCGGTGCGGGCATAGGGGGCTCTCCTCAGGACGGGGCCGCGGTCGCGGCCGGCGCGGGTCCCGGGGCCGCCGGGTGGCGCGGGCGAGCGGGCGCGGGAACGCGCAAAAGCCCGACGGCGGGACATATTCATGTATAGGATTCACATCCATGGACAACTTATGGAGCGGCCCGACCCCCGGTCAAGTACCCGGGCGGGAGGCCGGATACCGCTCTCGCCACCCCTTTCCGCACTTGACCGGCCCGGCGGCGGCATCTAGCGTAGGTGCTGTTCAGAAATGTAGACGTAGGTCATAAGCATGCACGACCAGTCGTGTGTCCAGGGAGAGAGCCCGTGCCGTCAGCCCCCCTCGCCGCCCGCCTCGAAGGACTGCTGTTCTTCCCGGTCACCGCCTACGACGCCGGGGGCGCCGTCGACCTCGCCACCTACCGCACCCATGTGCGGCGTGGCGTCGAGGCCGGTGCCGGGGCGGTGTTCGCCTGCTGCGGCACCGGCGAGTTCCACGCGCTCACCCCCGAGGAGTACCAGGAGTGCGTCGCCGCCGCGGTGGCGGAGGCCGCGGGGCGGGTGCCCGTGGTGGCCGGGGTCGGATACGGCACCGCGCTCGCCGTGCGCTACGCGCGCCTCGCCGAGGAGGCGGGCGCCGACGGGCTGCTCGCCATGCCGCCCTACCTGGTGGTCGCGGGGCAGGAGGGGCTGCTGCGGCACTACCGGGAGCTGGCCGCCGCCACCGGCCTCGACATGATCGTCTACCAGCGCGACAATGCTGTCTTCGATCCTGGGACTGTCGTCGAACTCGCCCTTACTGACGGGATCATCGGGCTCAAGGACGGGCTCGGGGACCTCGACCTGCTCCAGCGGACCATCAGCGCGGTGCGCACCGGCGCGCCGGAGCGCGAGTTCCTGTACTTCAACGGGCTCCCCACCGCCGAGCTGACCGGGCTCGCCTACCGCGGCCTCGGCGTCGGCCTCTACTCCTCGGCCGTGTTCTGCTTCGCGCCCGACATCGCCCTCGCCTTCCACAAGGCGCTCCACTCCGGCGCCGACGCCACCGTGGAACGCCTCCTCGACGGCTTCTACCGCCCCCTGGTGGAGCTGCGCGCCAAGGGCCGCGGCTACGCGGTCGCCCTGGTCAAGGCGGGCGTACGGCTCGGCGGGCTCGACGTCGGCGAGGTGCGGCCCCCGCTGCACGAGCCGCCCGCGGAGCACGTCGCGGAGCTGGCCGAGCTGGTACGCCGCGGCCGCGCCCTGCTCACCGAGGGCTGACCGCGCCCCCGTCGCACCGCGACCGCCCCTCCCACCCCCGCCTGGAGCCACGGTGAAGACCTCCGCGTTCGTCTACCCCTGGGACATCGTCGGCGACCCGGCGGCCCCCGACCGCGTCGCGGCCCTCGGCGTCCGGCAGGCCACCCTCGCCGCCGCCTACCACTCCACCCGCGCCCTCACCCCGCGCCACCCCCGGCACCGGGTCGTCGTGGCCGAGCACTCCGCGGTGCTCTACCCGCCGGGCGAGCGGTGGCGCGGCCGGGAACTGCGGCCCCACCCCGCCGGTGACTGGGCGCCGGGCGACGCCTACGGCGAGGCGGCGGCGGCCCTCGCGGACGCCGGGCTCGCCGTGCACAGTTGGGTGGTCCTCGCGCACAACTCCCGGCTCGGCGCCGAGCACCCCGGCGTCTGCGTCGTCAACGCCTACGGCGACCGCTACCCCTACGCGCCCTGCATCGCCGTGCCCGACATCCGCGCGTACCTCTGCGACCTCGCCGCCGAGGCCGCCGTGCGCCCCGGCGCCGCGGGCACGGAGCTGGAGTCCCTGGGCTGGTACGGCCTCGCGCATCTGCACGCCCACGACAAGACCGGCGGCGTCCCGCTCGGGGAGGCCGGGCAGTACCTGATGTCGCTCTGCTTCTGCCCCACGTGCCGCGAGGGGTACGCGGGCGTGGGACAGGACCCGGACGAGCTGGCCGCCGCGGTGCGCGCCGCGCTCGAACCCCTCTGGCGCGGCGCGCCGCCCGAGGACGGCTGGCCCGCGGTGGAGAAGCTGCTCGGCGCCGCGCGCGCCGCCGCCACGCGCGCATGGCGCGACGGCGCCGCGCGCGACCTCCAGCGGGCCGCCGTGGCAGCCGTGCGGGCCGCCGCCCCCGACGGCTTCCAGATCCTGCTGCACGCCGACCCGGCCGCCTACCACTGCGGCGCCAACGCCGGGGTGGACCCCGCGGACGTGCTCGCCCACGCCGACGGCGTCGTCGTCCCCTGCGCCTCGGGCACGGCACTGCTGCGCCCCTTCGCCCCGCACGCCGCGCCGCACACCGTCGTCGCCGCCAACTTCACCGTGGTCTCCGGCATGGGCGGCAGCCCCGCCACCCTCGCCGCCGACGCCGCGCGCGCCGCCGACGACGGTGCGAACCAACTGCGGCTCTACCACGCGGGCCTCGCCTCCGACGCCGACCTGGACGCCGTCACCGCCGCCCTCGGCCGCCTCGGCGGCTGAGAACCGCCGCCCGTCCCGGGCCGCGCGCGCGTTACACGGCCTCCTCGGCCGCGGGAGCCGTACGCGCCTCGTCCGTACGCGCCCGCAGCAGCGCGCCCGCCGTGACGAGTCCCGCGAGCCCCACCGCGGGCAGCGCGTACCGCAGGTCGGCGAAGGCTGCCAGGCCCGCGCCCACCGCGAGCGCGACCGCGTTCGGCCCGAAGACCAGCGTGTTCGCGGTCGCCGCCGCCCGCCCGAGCAGCTCCCCGCGCACCCGGCGCTGCACCTCGGTCAGCGCCGCGATCAGCACGCACGGTAGCCCGAGCCCGTTCGCCAGGCTCGCCGCGACCACCACCCACTCGTACGGCAGCGCCCGCGAGGCCGCCGCGAGCCCGGCGAGCGCGATCCCGTACGCGCCGAACCGCCGGGCGCCGAGACGCCGCATCAGCGCCCCCGACGCCGCGCCCACCAGCACCGAGCCCGCCCCCTGCACCATGGAGAGGACCGCGAGGAACTCCGGCGGGCGGTGGATGCGGTCGAGCACCGCGTACTGGAGCGCACTCGCCAGCGACGACAGGCCGAGCGTCACCGCGCCCGCCACCACAAGCGCCCGCGCCCCCCGGTGCCGCCACAGCTCGCGCGCCCCCTCCGCGGTGCGCCGCCGCCATCCCTCGGCGGGCGGCGCGGGAGGGGCCTCAGGGGCCCGCACCGCCCGGTACATCGCCGCCGCGAGCACGAACGTGACCGCGTCGAGCAGCGCCACGCTCGAACCCCCGGATGCCGCGTAGAGCCCGGCGCCCGCCAGCGGCGCCACCAGCTTCATGCCCTCGTTGGCCGACATCCGCAGCCCGTTGAAGTCGCCCAGCAGCTCCTTGCCGACCGCCGCCGTCACCAGCGCGGCCTCCGCCGCGTCGCTCACCGCGTTCACCGCCCCGTACACCACGAGGACCCCGAAGAGGACCCACAGCCGCCCCTCCGAGTCCACCGTGAGCAGCGACGTCATCAGGGCGGCCATGCCGAGGTTGAGGGCGACGAGGAGCGGGCCGCGGCGGGTGCGGTCGGCCAGCGTGCCCAGCAGCGGGCCCGCGAGCGTCGGCAGCCACAGCGCGAAGGTGCACAGCGCGGCGAGCCCGTTCGAGCCCGTCAGCTCCTTCACCCAGATTCCCGACACCAGCCACATCGATGACGAGCCGAACTGCGACACCACCACGGCGCCCAGATAAAGACCCGCGTTCCGGTCCCTCAGGACCCGCCCCACTGTCCATGCCATGGCGCCCCATCGTGTGGCTAAGGCCCCCGCGCCGTAATCGGGAAACCGCCCTAGGAACGCCCCCGCGGGGCGCCCCCGGCGGACCCGGGACTAGGGCGTGTCCGCAAAGTCAGGGTAGCCACAGTCGTAGGCAGGCGAGGGTGACCAGGGCTTGGTAGTGGCGGGCGCGTTTGTCGTAGCGGGTG